>NZ_JBXHAY010000005.1:0-402405 GCF_057163345.1 Aliirhizobium sp. YIM B11859 | reverse complement strand
GCGTCGTTCGCGTACAGCGCACCTTCTAATTCCTCACGGAATTAAAGCGGAAAGGCCCGGCTATCGCCGGGCCTTTTTGCGTTTGGCGGCGAAGGAAGAAGTCCGAGTACAACTTCAGCGTGGTCGCGGGTTTGTGATGCACTGCGACAACTATGTAACAGAGGCCTTGGAACTGCGCTGACAAATACGGAGGCTTCTCCATTTTTCTTGTTGCTCTTGAGGGAGGGGCGTATTTTTCTAGGCGAGGGAAAGCATGACTCGCTGGCCTTTTGGCTCTAGCCCTGCTTGGGGACGGTTTGGGACAGGGTCATCCAACAAGTATATCTGGAGATTCCAATGAATATTAAGAGCGTTCTTCTCGGCTCCGTAGCAGCCCTGGCGGCTGTTTCCGGCGCCCAGGCTGCCGATGCAATCGTCGCAGCCGAGCCCGAGCCGATGGAATACGTCCGCGTCTGCGACGCGTTCGGCACCGGTTATTTCTACATCCCCGGCACGGAAACCTGCCTCAAGGTTGGCGGTCGCGTTCGTTTTGACGCCAGCTACGGTGACGTCTACTCCCCGAACAACGGCGGCACCTATACCAATACCCGCGCCGAACTTTATTTCGACACGGCCAGCGACACCGAGTGGGGCGCGCTGAAGACGAGCGTCGTTGCTCGTTTTGACTACAACCCGCGCTACGACGTTTCCACGCTTGACGGCAACAACACCCGTACCCGTCTGATGCAGGCAACTGTCAGCCTCGGCGGTTTCACCGCTGGTCTGCAGGATTCGCTCTATGAATCCTTCATCAACTACGCTGGCGATGTCGAAAACGACGACGTCATCAACTACGGCCCGTCGGAAGTGAACCAGCTGGCTTACACCTACGATGCCGGCAATGGCATTTCGGCCTTCATCGCTCTCGAAGACGATGGCGAAAACAAGCGCGACCGTATCGATCACTCCAGCGACGCTCCGAACGTTGCCGGTGGTGTGAAGTATGACAACGGCACGCTGCTGGTCGGCCTGACCGCCGGTTACGACGAGTCGATGGAAGAAGGCGCTGTCAAGCTGAAGATCGCTGGCACGTTCGGCGCATTCAACGCCTTCGTTATGGGCGGCTGGAACACCGACGGCGACAGCTACAACAGCTACGCTCCGGAAATCATCAACGGCGAAGGCTGGGGTGACTACGCACTGTGGGCTGGCGGCGGTTACAAGTTCTCCGACAAGCTCGCTGCAAACGTTCAGGTTTCCTACGCTGAGAGCGACGTGTTCTCGGCTGCTGCCAACCTGCAGTGGACGCCGGCTACCGGCTTCCTCATCCAGCCGGAAGTTGCCTACACCAAGTGGAACAACGCGACGGTTGACGACGACGCTTGGACGGGCCTGCTCCGTTTCCAGCGCACGTTCTAATTCCTTACGGAATAAGACGGAAAAGCCCGGCATTGCCGGGCTTTTTTGTGTTTTAGATAATGTTTGTTTGCTGCAGGCGGCTGCAAATATGCAGGCGGAAGCGCGTGGCTTGCGAAATTTTAAGGCTGTCGCCCGAACCGCAGGTCGGAGACGATATCGGCTTTCTGGCCGAGCCGGGTCTTGTAGACTTGGTAGTTTTCCAGCACCCGCTGCACATAGTTGCGCGTCTCGGGGAAGGGGATGCGCTCGACCCAGTCGATCACCTCGTCGAGCGGCTTGCCGCGCGGGTCGCCATAACGGGAAATCCAGTCCGGCACCCGCTTCGGCCCGGCATTATAAGCGATGAAGGTGAGGATGTAGGAGCCGCCGAAGGCATCGATCTGTTCGCCTAGATAATGGGCGCCAAGCGTCGCGTTGTAACCGGCATCGCTGGTCAGCCGGTCTGCCTTGAAGCTCATCCCGTGGCGTTTGGCGACGCCCTGCGCGGTTCCCGGCAGCAATTGCAACAGGCCGCGGGCATTGGCGGCTGAAACGGCCGCGGGGTTGAAGGCGCTTTCCTGTCGCGCGATCGAATAGGCGAGCGCCTTGCCGGATCCGCCGATATCGGCTCCGGCCGGTATCACACCGAGCGGATAGGCAAGCGCCGCCACATCGACACCACGCGAAAACGCCGCCTTGCCGATCCGCAGCGAAAGCGCATGGTCTCCCTGTTCCTCGGCGCGTGCGGTCAAGAGCGCCAGCTCGCCCGGACTGTCTATCTGTTCGCCAAGTGCTGCATAGAGTGCTGCCGATCGTCGGTCATGGCCGACACTATCGAGCCGTGCGATGGCACGCACGACCTCGCGTGAGGCAAATCGCTCCCGGTCCTGGGCGGTAGGAGAGGGGTAGCTGACATCGAGTGCCGACCTGCCGAGGCGTGCTGCCGAAAGCTGGCCGTAGAATGTGCCGCTATAGCGGGCGGATTGTTCATAGAAGGAACGCGCCTGTCCGGGGCCGCCGGCTTCTGCCGAACGGCCGAGCCAGTAAAGCGCCCGTGAGGCTGAAAGCGGCCGGCTGGAGGCCTCCAGGATCTTGCGGAAATGCGTCTCCGCAGTCGACGGATCGTTCAACGCCCGCAGCGCATACCAGCCGGCATGAAATTCCGCATCGGCCCGGTCGACCGACGACTGCGCCACATTATTGGCGACAAGCCGGTAGGCGGCCTTGAAGTCTCCGTTGTCGGCAAGGCCGCGCGAGACGATGCGCCGCTCGTTCCACCATTCGCCGGCATTGACCAGCCTTGCCGGATCGCGCGGCACTTTTTCGAGAAGCTTTGCCGCCTCGTCATATTGGTCCTGACGACGGGCATATTCGATGCGGACGAAAAGATAGGCGGGATCGCTTGCCCATGAACCATCGACGGCACTGATCAGTTGCCCGGCATTTTTGGCACCGGTCGAAACCGCAACCCAGGCCTTGTAGAGCGATTGCGCATTGCCCAGGCCCGAGAACCTCTTGGCCTGTGCGCTGCGGCCGCGATACATCAGGTAATCCATCCGCGCCCGATGGTCGGCAGCGGTCAGCAGTCCGCCGAATTCGCCCAGTATCTTGTCTTCCGTCTGGGTGTCCAGCGCATCGGCGAGCCACAGGGCGTTGATCGTTTTTGCCGCATCCGCATTGCGTCCGGTCGCAACCTGTGCCCGGGCAAGCACCATCGCGCCTTCCGGCGTCTGCGGCTTGTAAGGTCCCATGGCGGAGAGCACCGCTGCAGCCGGCGGGTTCTCGCGATAGAGGGCCCGTTCTTCCTTTTCGCGCAGTCCGCCGATTCCCGGCCAGCCGGAAAGCTCGCGTTCGGCGGCGGCGATCTCGCGATAGGGCACGTCCTTAAGTCCGGAACTGGCGATCGCCCAGGTCAGGATCCGTCGGTCAAGCGATCCGTCCGGCAGGCTATCGCGCGCCAGCAGCGCCTCGGCGGCATCATTGTCGGAGAGCGCATCAAGCCCGGTCTTCAATGCGGACGATGAGAGCGGTCGGTTGAGACGCGGAATGGAGCCGGTAATCTCCGGCGTCGGCATCATCGCGGGTGTCGGAAGGGTACGCGACCGCTGCTCACCCGGCATGGGAATGCTGATCGGCGCATCGGGTCGTGCAAAAGGCAGCGGCACGACACCGCCCACGGGACTTCCGGCCTGACCCAGAGCCAGGCTCGATATGCTTGCGGCACCCAATCCCAAGGTGAGGATCAGAGCGGGCTTCTTCATCCGGCAACTCGCGAGAAAGACATCTACCCCTATCGGGTTTTCCCATTAGGCTCTGGCTTGATTAACAGAACCTTACCATACTTCAGAAATGACGCATCATCACCTGCCGGTCGGCATCATAAACCCGTGAGCTTTGCGCTTGTCGGCGATCTGGCTGCGCTTTATGGTGCCGATATTAGTCATTGATTACGGCCGAAGCATGGACTGCGGCCATGGGAGTTTATGCATGTTTAAGGGATCGATCCCCGCGCTCGTCACGCCATTTACTGCAGGCGGAGCCGTGGACGAGAAAGCGTTTGCGGCTCATGTCGAGTGGCAGATCGATGAGGGGAGTTCCGGTCTCGTTCCGGTCGGCACGACGGGTGAATCGCCGACGCTGACCCATGACGAACACAAACGTGTTGTCGAACTCTGTGTCGAGGTTGCCCGCGGCCGCGTTCCGGTCATCGCCGGCGCCGGTTCCAACAACACGACAGAGGCGATCGAGCTTGCCCAGCATGCCGAAAAGGCCGGCGCAGACGCCGTGCTGGTCGTTACGCCCTACTACAACAAGCCGACGCAAAAGGGCCTGATCGCGCATTTTTCGGCAATCGCCGAAGCCATCTCGCTGCCGATCATCATCTACAATATCCCACCGCGTTCGGTCATCGACATGAGCCCGGAGACGATGGGCAAGCTCGCCACGACACACAAGAACATCGTTGGCGTCAAGGATGCGACCGGCAAGATCGAGCGTGTCTCCGAACAGCGCATCAGCTGCGGCACCGATTTCATCCAGTTGTCTGGCGAGGATGCGTCGGCACTCGGCTTCAACGCCCATGGTGGGGCCGGCTGCATTTCGGTCACCGCCAATGTCGCGCCGCGCCTCTGTGCCGAATTCCAGGCGGCAACCCTTGCCGGCGACTACAAGAAGGCATTGGAATATCAGGACCGTCTGATGCCGCTGCACAAGGCGATCTTCCTGGAGCCGGGCCTTTGCGGTGCCAAATACGGCCTGAACAGGCTGCGCGGCATGGAGCGCACCGTCCGTTCCCCGCTGGTTGCCGAACTGGAACCGGCGACCGAAGCGGCGATCGATGCGGCGCTGCGCCATGCAGGCCTGCTCAACTGAGCCTGCCGAACGGGCGCGTATTCGGCGGAGGCGTCAGTCGATGCTTAAGCTTCACAATCGGCCCCGGTCGCACTATATGAAACAAACCCCGCTCATCGGTTTTGGGCGGGGTTTTGTCTGCAAAGTGAAATGGAATTCGTCTGATGGCACCCAAAGGCAGCCAGCGCGTGGTCAACAAGGTCGTGGCGGAAAACCGAAAGGCCCGCTTCAACTATGAAATCCTCGATACCTACGAGGCTGGCATCATGTTGACCGGCACCGAGGTCAAGTCCCTGCGCGAGGGCAAGGCCAATATCGCCGAATCCTATGCGTCGGACGAAGGTAACGAGATCTGGCTGATCAACAGCCATCTGCCGGAATATCTGCAGGCCAACCGCTTCAATCACGAACCCCGCCGCCGACGTAAACTGCTGCTATCGAAACGCGAGATCAACCGGTTGCGCACCGGCATCAACCGCGAAGGCATGACGCTGGTGCCGCTGAAAATCTATTTCAACGAAAAGGGAAGGGCGAAGCTGGAACTGGCGCTCGCCAAGGGCAAGAAGCTACATGACAAGCGCGAGACCGAAAAGGAACGCGACTGGAACCGTCAAAAGTCACGCCTGCTGAAAACGGGCTGAGCGGTCTGGGGTAGACGGGGCAAGCTTGTTGGGGAAAGTCAGTCGTTAGCTCGGGACGAGACGTATGTCGCAGCCGGGGTGGTCGGAAATCGAGACCACCGTCAACCGCATCTTTGCTGATTACCAAAGTTCCTGCGATCCGCAAACGATGGTGAAAACGCGGCTGTTCCTCCAATTTGCCTCCGATCGCTATCGGCCCGCAAACGATTGCGGCAAGGGCTACTGGGACACGATTTGTCTCTCATGGTGGTTGGCAACCTACTCGATTGCAATTGAGATATTCGAAAATCGCTCTGAGTTTTATAGGTTTTCGGAGCAATCGACGCAGATAAGTGACTTTGGTCAGCACGCATCGGGCGTGCCTCATGCCTTTTTAGCGCTCCTTGATGGATTGCTTTTGGCAAATGGCGGTGAATAAGGCGACTTACACAATGACGCCGGTTGTCTGGGGAAGGCGAACGCCTTGCTCTTCGGAACCAAACCTCGCCCCGCGCCGTTCTCCCGCACATTCATGCGGGCAAGTGGGCGATGACGAAAAAGCAGATTATCACCTATCTCATGCTGGTCGTCAGTTTCGGCCTTGCCGCATGGTTGCTCTACCAGGTTTTTCGCGAGCATTCGGTTGCCGAAATCGTCAAGTCGGTCCGCGATATCCCCACCGTCAATCTTGCGCTCGCCCTTCTTTTTGCCCTTGCCTCCTATCTCTGCCTCACCGGCTTTGACTGGTGCGGTGTGCGATATGTCAGGAACGATCTTCCCTATCCGAAAATCGCGCTTGCCTCGTTCATCGCCCTGTCGATCGGCCAGAGTGTCGGCATGTCGGGCTTGAGCAGTGGTGCCTTACGCTATCGGTATTATGCCCATTGGGGCATGACCACCGAGGATGTGGCAAAGATCGTGCTTCTTTCCGGTGTCACCGTCGGGCTCGGCATGGCGGTGCTGGCCGGCATTGTCATGATCGCCAATCCGGCAGATGCTGCCGCCGTGCTGCGTCTGAAGCCGGAGGTGGTGATGGCGATCGGCGGCGGCTGCCTCGCCGCGACCGCACTCTATGTGGCGCTTGCCGCTTTTCTGCGTGCGCCGCTCAAGATCCGCAGCTGGACCTTCCAAATGCCGAGCTGGAAGATCGCCATTGCCCAGATCGTCATTGGCACGATCAATTTCGCCTTCGTCTCCGCCTGTTTGCGCGAGGTGATGGCGGCGGGTGCCGATGTCAGCTACCTCAAGGCCGCAACCGCCTTCGTGCTTGCCAATGTGGCGATCCTCATCACCCATGCGCCGGGTGGTCTCGGCGTACTTGAGGCAACGGTCGGCCACGTGATGGGTGGTCAGGCCTCGATCGGCTCGTTGGTCGCCTTTCGGGTGATCTATTTTTTCATTCCGCTCTTCATCGGCCTGCCTTTATCGCTCATCGTCGAAGCCGTCTTCCGTGCGACCAAGGCAAATTCTGGCGAGCGGGTGGCAGGCGAGGGGGGCCATGACGCCCGCGTCTCAGCCGAGCCCGCATGACGAAGCTCACATGACCAGTTTGCACGAATAGGTGATCTTCCGACGAAAAAGGCGCCGTCTCCGGCGCCTTTGAACGATTGGGCTTTTTAGGCCGCCATCCGTGATCGATCAGGAATCAGCCGGTTCGGCGGGTTCGGCCGGACGCGGTGTCCGCTCGCTCGGGTCGCGGCCGACTTCGGCCTTCAGCGTCATCAGGTCGATGAAATGGTCGGCCTGGCGACGCAGGTCGTCGGCGATCATCGGCGGCTGTGTCTGCATCGTCGAGACGACGGAAACCTTGCGACCCCTCCGCTGCAAGGCCTCCACCAGATTGGTGAAGTCGCCGTCGCCGGAAAAGATCACCAGGTGATCGACGGTCTCCGCCTGCTCCATCGCATCGATGGCAAGCTCGATATCCATGTTGCCCTTGATCTTGCGCCGGCCCAGACTGTCGGTGAATTCCTTCGCCGGCTTGGTCACGACCTTGTAGCCGTTATAGTCCAGCCAGTCGATCAGCGGCCGGATCGAGGAATATTCCTGATCCTCGATCAAAGCCGTATAGTAATAGGCGCGAAGCAAATAGCCGCGCTTCTGGAAAGCCTTCAGAAGCTTTCGATAGTCTATATCGAAGCCGAGGCTCTTCGAAGCCGCGTATAGATTTGCGCCGTCGATGAAGAGAGCGATTTTCTCTCTCGGGTCAAACATATGTCTCCATCCCTTTTTCTGCCCAGTTTGCGGGCCTATCGGCAAAACGAAAAGTTGAACCGACGATATTGGAATAATTCTCTACATTACGAACTATTCATATATCCGTCATTTATGGCACGATTCGCAATATTCCAAGCACGTGTTGATTGAATAATGGCCTCCTCCCAGGCCACTTTAGTCTCATTCCACAGGCTTGATCCGTTCGGACGCATGATTTCCGATCGTCTCACGCCTGAATCCGTTGCCGGATCATGGTGACAATCGCGCATTTCTTTTTTGCGGGGCCTTGATGGAGATCACTCTCATCTTGGTTTGGCTGCTGGAAACGAGCATATTGCTCACAATTCGGCCTGCCGGTCGGCCATGGGTCAGGAAAAACTTGAATTTCCCGCCCGATGTCTGTATCGGGCGTATCAATTCCGGAAATTCAGGACCGCAAAGGACAGGCAATGGCCCGCGTCACAGTAGAAGATTGCATCGACAAAGTCGATAACCGTTTCGAGCTGGTTCTTCTCGCCAGTCACCGCGCCCGCCAGATTTCGCAGGGCGCTTCGATCACCATCGACCGCGACAATGACAAGAACCCGGTCGTCGCTCTGCGCGAGATCGCGGACGAAACCCTGTCGCCCGACGACCTCAAGGAAGACCTGATCCATTCGCTGCAGAAGCATGTCGAAGTGGACGAGCCAGAGCCCGATCCGGCCGCCATGCTGGCCATCAGCGGCGCGTCGATCTCGGCCGACGGCGAAGAGGACGACGCTCCGGAAACCGTCAATTTCGACCAGATGTCGGAAGAAGAATTGCTTGCCGGTATCGAAGGTCTCGTTCCGCCGGAAAAGAGTGACGATTACTGATAGATTGCGGCATCTGGGCAAGGGAACATTCATTCTCTCGCCCTAATCTGCTTGAATATTCTATGATGGCTGCGCCAATCGGACGGTTGGCGCGCCATTTTCTTTTTCTTCGGCCCGCTATCGAGGGTATCTTACAGGATGATGAGGCAGTACGAGCTCGTTGAGCGGGTGCAGAAATACAAGCCCGATGCCAATGAAGCTCTTCTCAACAAGGCCTATGTTTATGCCATGCAGAAGCATGGCCAGCAAAAACGTGCCTCTGGTGATCCTTATATTTCCCATCCGCTCGAAGTGGCGGCCATCCTCACCGACATGCATCTCGACGAGTCGACCATCGCGGTCGCGCTGCTGCACGATACGATCGAGGACACGACGGCGACCCGCGCCGAGATCGACGAACTGTTCGGCGAGGATATCGGCCGTCTCGTCGAGGGCCTGACCAAGCTGAAACGCCTCGACCTCGTGTCGAAAAAGGCCAAGCAGGCGGAGAACCTCCGCAAGCTGTTGCTCGCCATTTCCGATGACGTCCGCGTGCTGCTCGTCAAGCTTGCCGACCGTCTCCACAACATGCGCACGCTCGACCACATGAAAGCCGAGCAGAAGGCGCGCATTTCCGAAGAGACGATGGATATCTATGCACCGCTTGCCGGCCGCATGGGTATGCAGGACATGCGCGACGAACTGGAGGAATTATCCTTCCAGTACATCAATCCGGAAGCCCATGAGACGGTCACCCGGCGCCTGGCGGACCTGTCTGCCCGCAACGAAGGCCTGATCAAGAAAATCGAGGACGAGTTGCGCGAACTGCTGGTCGCCAACGGCCTTGAGGGTGCCTTCGTCAAGGGACGACAGAAAAAGCCCTATTCGGTCTTCCGCAAGATGCAGTCGAAATCGCTGTCCTTCGAGCAGCTGTCGGATGTCTACGGTTTCCGCATCATCGTCGACGACGTATCCTGCTGTTACAAGGCGCTCGGCATCGTCCACACCCGCTGGCGCGTCGTGCCCGGCCGGTTCAAGGATTACATCTCCAACCCGAAGCAGAACGATTACCGCTCGATCCACACGACGATCGTCGGTCCATCGCGTCAGCGCATCGAGTTGCAGATCCGCACCCAGCTGATGCAGGAAATCGCCGAATACGGCATTGCCGCGCATGCGCTCTACAAGGATGGCAGGGGAGGCGCCAAGGGCGACGAACTTCTGCCGAAGGAATCGAACGCCTATTCCTGGCTGCGCCACACGATCGAATCGCTCGCCGAAGGCGACAATCCGGAAGAATTCCTCGAACATACCAAGCTCGAGCTTTTCCAGGATCAGGTCTTCTGCTTCACGCCGAAGGGCAAGCTGATTGCGCTTCCGCGCGGCGCCACCCCGATCGACTTCGCTTATGCGGTTCACACCAATATCGGCGACACCACGGTTGGTGCCAAGATCAACGGCCGCATCATGCCGCTCGTCACCCGTCTCAACAACGGCGACGAGGTCGAGATCATCCGTTCCGGCGTGCAGGTGCCGCCGGCCGCATGGGAAGAGATTGTCGTCACCGGCAAGGCGCGTTCGGCCATCCGCCGTGCCACCCGCATGGCGATCCGCAAGCAATATGCAGGCCTCGGCCACCGCATTCTGGAACGCACCTTCGAGCGTGCCGGCAAGATTTTCTCGCGCGATGCGCTGAAACCGGCTCTGCACCGGCTCGCCCACAAGGATGTCGAGGACACTATCGCCTCGGTCGGTCGCGGCGAACTTTCCTCGCTCGACGTGCTTCGCGCCGTCTTCCCCGATTACAAGGATGAGCGCGTCACCGTTAAGCCTGCTGCAGACGATGGCTGGTTCAACATGCCGAGCGCCTCGGGCATGATGTTCAAGCTGCCGGCCCAAGCGGGTGGCAAGGGTCCGGCGGAAGCCGAAAATGCCCAGGCCTCCGGTCTCGGCGCCACGCTGCTGCCGATCCGCGGCCTGTCGTCCAACACCCGCGTGCGTTTCGCCCAAAGCGGCGCCGTCCCCGGCGACCGCATCGTCGGCATCATGGAAGAAGGCAAGGGCATCACCATCTACCCGATCCAGGCACCGTCGCTGCAGAAATTCGACGACGAGCCGGAACGCTGGATCGACGTCCGCTGGGATCTCGACGAGGCCAACAAGTCGCGTTTCCCGGCAACGATCGAACTGCACACGATCAACGAGCCCGGCACGCTGGCAACCGTCGCCCAGACCATTGCCCGTCTCGACATCAATATCCGCACGCTCACCATGGGCGGCAACCGCACCGAGGACTTTTCCGACATCCTCATGCAGGTGGAGGTCTGGGACGTGCGTCAGCTCAACCAGCTCCTGTCGCAGCTGAAGGATCTCGACTGCATCTCGACCGTCAAGCGGATCTACGACTGACAACGGGTGTCATCTGCTGATCGATGAACACGAAGCACTGGCGGCAACCCCGGCTTTCGCCAGTTTTACCTGCCGCCGGCCTTTGCCGCCCGGAGCGTGCAACGTTTCCGGGGCGCCGACGCCAGAGAGAGGGCTCTATTCGGTGATCTCGACAGGTATTCCGTCGGGCATCAGGATCACGGCTTCATAAAAACCGTCTCCCGTCATGCGCGGACCCGATGAGAGACATCCGTCAGTGGCGCATCGTTCCGCCAGCCGGTCAACGGCCTGTCTGCTGCCGAGCGAAACGGCGATATGGTCCCAACCTTCATGGTGGTGCTCCAGCCGGTCACGGATCCAGGGGCCGGTCATCAGCTCGATCCGGTCCGGCCCATCCGGAAGCTGCACGAAGCGCGACACGAACCCCTCCCGCCTCCTGCTGTGATAGGGCGCGCCGACGCTCGCACCGAAATAACGCTCGAAGAACGAGGCGGCGGCGTCGAGGTTTTTGGTCCAGAGGGCCGAATGGGCGATACGCATGGTCTCTCTCAGCGTTTGGAACGGGTGGCTGCACTGGCGCACAGCGGCACGATGCAGATGAGTGCCGCGAGCATCCAGAAAGAACCGATAAGCCCGACATGGTTGGCGACGAAACCGATACCGGCCGGGCCGAGCAGCACGCCGGCATAACCGGTCGTGGTGATCGCCGCGACCGCAAGCCCCGCCGGCATCACCGTCTGCGATCCGCCCTTGCGGAACAGCACCGGCACGATATTGGCGGCGCCGAGGCCGATCAGCAGGAACCCGCTCATCGCCACAAGCGTGACCGGGATTGTCAGGATGACGATGAAACCGGCAATCGCCACAATGCCGCCCCAGAACAGCGTCGCCCGGTCACCGAGCCTTGCGGTCAAGGCATCGCCGCTCAGCCGCCCGGCCGTCATGGCGATCGCAAACAGGATATAGCCGGCTCCTCCATGTTCCGGCGAGACATGGTCGGCCGTCGTTAGAAGCAACGCGCTCCAGTCGAGAACGGCACCCTCCACCAGGAAGGTGATCGCCGCGAGAATTGCCAAAAGAAGCACGATGCCGCGCGGCACGGCAAACAGCGGTGCATCCTCGACCTGCGCCGTATCGAGCAGCCGCGGCCATGCCACGACAACGCCCGCAATCATCAGGGCAGCACAGACAAGCGTCGCCGTGAACGCTCCCGTCTTGGCCGACAGCAGCACGGTCATCAGCAGCGAGCCGGCAAAGCCGCCAATGCTGAACAGTGCATGGAAGCCGGACATCAGCGGTCGCGACGAGGCTTTCTCCACCTCCACTGCATGAATATTCATCGCCACATCGATCGAGCCCAGCGCACCGCCGAACACCGCAAGCGCAATGCCGAGCGTGACCGGACTATCCGCCACCGCAAGAACCGGCAGGATAACCGCCATGCCGAGGCCGCCGGCAATGATGATCGGTTTGGCGCCGAACCGGGCGCTGAGCATCCCGGTGGCGATCATCGCCGCCACCGATCCGAGGCCGAGGCAAAGCAGCAGCGCCCCGAGCACGCCGTCATCGACGCCGAGCCGGTCTTTGGCAAAAGGAACCAGCGGCGCCCAGCATGCCAGGCCGAAACCGGAGACCAGAAATGCAAGTCGTGTCGCCAGCCGGGTTTCCGGCCGATCGGAAGAAGTCATGTCATGTCCCTAAAGCGATGATCAGGTTGTGGTGGAGACGGGCTCGGCCCTCAAAAGGCTGAAGCCCGCATGTGCAAGCGTCTCGGCCTCCTCCTCGTTTAGGTCGTTTTCGACGATCAGAACATCGATGTCCTGAGCCCCGGCGATCCGGTAGGGAGCCCGTTCGAGGAATTTTGCCGACGCGGCCAGCACCGCGCATGCCGCGCTGTTGCGCAACAGGCCGCGCTTGAAGGCGGCATCTGCATGATCGTGCACGCTGATGCCCGTTGCCGCCGAAACCGCACAGGCGCCGAGAAAGCAGCGATCGATGTTGAGAAGGTCGACCGCGGCGATTGCCGAGGCGTCGACGCTGCCGCCGACATGCCGATTGACGGCGCCGCCGATCACGATGAGTTCGATATCGTCGCGCCTGGCGATCGCCCCGGCGATGTCTATGGAATTGGTCGCGACGGTCAGGCCGAGGTCGCTCCCCAGGCAATCGGCGAGCGCAAGATTGGTGCTGCCGCTGTCGAGAAACACCAGTTCGCCAGGCCGGACCAGCGTGGCGGCCGTCTGCGCCAAGTGCCTTTTGCGCCCGCTATCCTCGCTCACCCGCAGCGCCATCGGGCGGGCGCTGGCGGGCAGGGGCAACGCCCCGCCATAGACCCGCCGGCATTTGCCCTCCGCTGCAAGCGCCCTGAGGTCGCGGCGGATGGCATCTTCGGAAACGTCGAATTCCTGCGCCAGTGAGACCGCGGAAACCTGCTGCCCTGACGTGAGCCGCGCCTCGATCACATCGCGGCGCGATAGGGGAAGATGAGTGTTCATCGGTGAGAGGTATCGTGCATAAACGTGCATGTCAATATGCATGATTGTGCATGATTATGCGTGAATGCAGGGTTCCCCGCAGTGTTTTCGAACGGTGCTGAGCGCGGTTCGTCCCATTTTAGCTCGACGTTCTGCTTGCCCCCGCAAAACGCAAACGGGCCGGATTGCTCCGGCCCGTTCTGGTTCTGAAATTATGCGTTGGTGTGATCAGACGGCGCCGCGGGTCTCGACGAAGAGCGCGTAGACCGAGTGGCTGGACGCCATATAGAGACGGTTCTTCTTCTTGCCACCGAAGACGAGGTTCGGGCAACGTTCCGGCAGCTTGATGAAGCCGATGGCCTTGCCGTCCTTGTTGAAGATCTTCACGCCATTGAGGTCTTCCGGCTTTGCACCGGCTGCACCCGAAGAACCCCAGCCGCACCACAGATTGCCGTCGACATCGACCTTGAAGCCGTCAATGCCGCCATTGTCGTCGGCTGTGACCAGCGCCTTCTTGTTCGACAGCGTAAAGCCGTCCTTGGCAACGTCATACGACCAGATGATGCGGTAGGGCGCGGCGCGACCTTCGACGACGTAGAACTTCCTCTCGTCTTCGGAAAACGCCAGGCCATTCGGGCCCTTCAGTTCATCGGTGACGAGGTTGAGCTTGCCGTCCGGCGAGATGCGGTAGACGGAATGCGGCAGTTCGGCTTCCGCCTTGTCGCCTTCCCATTCGCCGGCAATGCCGAATGGTGGGTCGGTGAACCAGATCGAGCCGTCCGACTTGCAGACGATGTCGTTCGGCGAGTTCAGCCTCTTGCCCTTGTAATTGTCGGCGAGAACCGTGATCGAGCCGTCATGCTCGGTGCGGGTGACGCGGCGCGTCAGGTGCTCGCAGGCCAGAAGCCGGCCCTGCAGGTCGCGGGCATGGCCGTTGGCGAAATTCGAGTTGGCGTCGAAGACGCTCCAGGTCTCGTTGGTTTCGTCGAACTTCATGACGCGATTGTTCGGCACATCGCTGACGAGAAGATATTTGCCGTCGCCGAAATAGACCGGGCCTTCGAGCCAGCGGGCGCCGGTTGCGACCTGTTCCAGAGAGGCGCTGGCGACGCGATACTTGGCAAAGCTCGGGTCGAGAACCTGGATGGACGGATCGGGATAGATCGGCGAGGGGGTGAAGCCGATTGCCTGCGCGGAGGCAATCTTGGTGGTGACGACAGTTGCTGCGGCGGCGGCACCGAATGTCATGAGGTTGCGGCGGCTAAGATCCACGGGAAGAGTCCTTCGATAATAGTCGTTGATTTCATATCAATCTTCCCGATTTGCGGGAGGCGGCAATCATGGCCTTGAGCCCCTGTTAGCCGCAGAGCCTTGTGCGCTGCAACATGGGGCGCGCCTTGTTTCCGCCATGACGCTTAAGGTCGGGTTAATCCGCGGGGCTGTTTTTCGCCTTCCGCCGGAATTTGACAAAAACGAGAGTGCATTGCGGCAAGTGTAAGATTTTTTTTATAAAAATGGTTTTAAACCTGTCTCAGGACAACCCGATCGCCTGTCGATCCTCTGCGCGCATGATGTGCACCGTCAATGACGGTTCCTGTATTTCCCCGGTCCATCCGCCATGCGCCACGCTTTCAGTTTTTCTGAGAAGGTCCCCCTATGCTCAAGAATTTGAAGATCAAAACCAAATTTCTGATGGTTATTGCCATCCTCGGCATCATTTCGCTCGCCGGTCTGCTCTACGTCACCAGCAAGTTCAGCGGCGCCAACGACGCCTATTCCGACTTCCTGCAGAACGAAAGCAATGCGGCGACCTTCGGTCCTCGTGGTGCCGCCGGTATGTGGACCGCAACGACCTGGTTGAGCCGTGCGCTGGCACAGGATCCGAAGTCCGACGCCTTCAAGGATTTCTCCGGCCGCTTCACCAAGGAAATCACCGGTGCGCGTGATCGCCTGACCCAGATCCCGGCGATCGTCCCGAGCCGCAAGGCGGCCGTTGACGAACTGGTTGCCGGTGGTGACAAGCTGAAGTCCATCGGTGACGGCCTGCTGACCGCCCATGCCGCAGGCGACGCCGCCAAGGTCAACGCGCTTTCGCTGGATCTCGACAAGGCCATCCTCGACCTGTCGCCGAAATTCGGTGCCAATAACGGTGCCATGGCGGAGATCATCAAGAACGGCGCCGATCGCCTTTCCGCTGAAGTTTCCTCGACCATCAAGACTGCCATCGTCGGCATGCTGATCGGCATTGCCGTTGCTGTCGTCCTGGCCCTGATGATCGCCCAGAAGGGCATCACCGCGCCGATGGCAAGCCTGCGTGAGCGCATGGCTTCGCTGGCTGCCGGCGAGACCCGCGCCGAAATCGACGGCCTCGACCGCAAGGACGAGATCGGCCAGATGGCGGAAGCCGTTGCCGTGTTCCGCGACAACGCGCTGGAGCGGATCCGCATCGAGCAGGAAGCAAACGATCATCGCAGCCTGTCGGAAAAGGAGCGTATTGAGCGCGAAGCCGCCAAGACCCGCGAAGCTGGCGACGTCAAATATGCCGTCGACAATCTCGCCAAGGCCCTGAGCCAGCTTTCCGACGGCAACGTCTCCTACCGTATCGACCAGCCGTTCACGGCAGCCCTCGATGGCGTCCGTAGCGACTTCAACGCCTCTGCCGAAAAGCTTCAGGAAGCGCTCGAACAGGTCGCCGAAAATGCCCGCAGCATCGAGGCAGGGTCTGCCGAGATCAAGTCGGCTGCCGATGATCTGGCCAAGCGTACCGAACAGCAGGCTGCCTCGGTGGAAGAAACCGCCGCTGCTCTCGAAGAGATCACCACCACCGTCAAGGATGCCGCACGCCGCGCAACCGAAGCCGGCAATCTCGTCGCCCGCACCCGCCAGGGTGCCGAAAAGTCCGGCGAAGTGGTGCAGAAGGCCGTCAAGGCGATGGAAGCCATCGAAAAGTCTTCCGGCGAGATCGGCAACATCATCGGTGTGATCGACGATATCGCCTTCCAGACCAACCTGCTGGCACTCAACGCCGGTGTCGAGGCAGCACGCGCCGGTGAAGCCGGCAAGGGCTTTGCTGTCGTTGCCCAGGAAGTGCGCGAACTGGCCCAGCGTTCAGCAAATGCTGCCAAGGAAATCAAGGCCCTGATCACGGCCTCGAACGAGCAGGTTCAAAACGGCGTGCATCTGGTCGGCGAAACCGGCAAGGCGCTCGAAACCATCGTTGGCGAAGTCCAGGAAATCAACCGCAACGTCAACGCCATCGTCGAGAGCGCCCAGGAACAGTCTTCGGGCCTGCAGCAGATCAACACCGCCGTCAACACGATGGACCAGGATACCCAGAAGAATGCGGCGATGGTCGAGGAACAGACGGCTGCAAGCCATGGTCTGGCCCGCGACGTCGCATCGCTGAACACGCTGCTTGCCCAGTTCAAGCTGTCGCAGCAGCACGCACCTCGCCACAGCGTTCGTGCGGCCCATGCCAGCGAAACGCCGGCGGCATCTCCGGCGCGCGCCCTTGGCCGCAAGCTGGCCAGCGCCTTCTCCGGCAATGCTGCACTCGCCGTCAAGAACGACAGCTGGGAAGAGTTTTGAGACCAGCCTGATCCGGCCCGATTTCAGGCCGGGTATAGCGAGATGAAAGACGGCCGCAGGCATCCCCGCCTGCGGCCGTTTTGTTTGGTTCGAATATGCGACATCTTGTCATGAATTTGCCTTTCGAGGGTACAACGTAAGATTTTATTATAAGTCACGGCTCTACCCTGTCGCCGGGACATTCGAGAAACACCCCGCTCCGACGCGCGCATGATGTGCGCCGCTTGCCGTCAGCCGCTTTTGCGTGCTGCCGGCCGACGGCTCCTGCCTTTTTTCGATCCTTTCGTCAGGGGTCGGCACTGCAGCGCCGTGCGCCGCCCTCATTGAGGGAGGTTGCGGCATCATCGCGTTTTGGAGGTAAATCGGATGCTCAAAAATCTTAAGATCAGAACCAAATTCCTGATGGCGATCGCCATCCTGAGCCTTATTTCTCTGGCGGGGTTGGCCTTCGTCATCGAGCGCTTCAACACAGCAAACAACACCTATTTCAGTTTCCTTCAGAACGAGAGCAGTGCGGCGACCTTCGGCCCGCGGGGTGCCGCAGGCATGTGGACGGCCGTCAACTGGCTGAACCGGGCAGTCGCCCAGGATCCCCAGTCCGATAAGTTCACCGAATTTGCCGCACGCTTCAGTAACGAGATCACCGGGGCGCGGGGGCGTCTCGCGCAGATCCCGGCCATCGTTCCCGACCGGACCGCCGCCATCAACGAGTTGCTGGCCGATGTCGATGCGCTGAAGACCGTCGGTGGTGAACTCATCAAGGCCCATGCCACCGGTGACAGGCAAGCCTTCGACGCCATGTCCGCAAGGCTTGAGCAGATCACCATCGAGTTTTCCGCCAAGAGCGGATTAAACAACGCCGCCATGTCCGATCTCATCAAGAATGGCGCCGACAGACTGTCCGATCAGGTCATTTCGAACATCATCTGGGCCGTCGGCACCATGCTTCTGGGCAATATCGTCGCGATCGTGATCGCCATGATCATTGCCCAGAAAGGCGTCACGTCCCCGATGGCCCGCCTGCGTGAACGCATGGCCGCGCTGGCCGTTGGCGAAACCGCGACTGAAATCGACGGCCTCGACCGCAAGGACGAGATCGGCCAGATGGCCGAGGCGGTTGCCGTGTTCCGCGACAACGCGCTGGATCGTCAGCGCCTCGAACAGGAAGCCGAGGACAATCGCAGCCTGTCGGAAAAGGAGCGTATCGAGCGCGAAGCCGCCAAGACCCGCGAAGCTGGCGACGTCAAATATGCCGTCGACAATCTCGCCAAGGCCCTGAGCCAGCTTTCCGACGGCAACGTCTCCTACCGCATCGACCAGCCGTTCACGGCAGCCCTCGATGGCGTCCGTAGCGACTTCAACGCCTCTGCCGAAAAGCTTCAGGAAGCGCTCGAACAGGTCGCCGAAAATGCCCGCAGCATCGAGGCAGGGTCTGCCGAGATCAAATCTGCTGCCGATGATCTGGCCAAGCGTACCGAACAGCAGGCTGCCTCGGTGGAAGAAACCGCTGCTGCTCTCGAAGAGATCACCACCACCGTCAAGGATGCCGCACGCCGCGCAACCGAGGCCGGCAATCTCGTCGCCCGCACCCGCCAAGGCGCCGAAAAGTCCGGCGAAGTGGTGCAAAACGCCGTCAAGGCGATGGAAGCCATTGAAAAGTCTTCCGGCGAGATCGGCAACATCATCGGTGTGATCGACGATATCGCCTTCCAGACCAACCTGCTGGCACTCAATGCCGGTGTCGAGGCAGCACGCGCCGGTGAAGCCGGCAAGGGCTTTGCCGTCGTTGCCCAGGAAGTGCGCGAACTGGCCCAGCGTTCGGCAAATGCTGCCAAGGAGATCAAGACGCTGATCACCGCCTCCAACCACCAGGTCGAGAACGGTGTTCACCTCGTCGGTGAAACCGGCAAGGCGCTGGAAACGATCGTCACGGAAGTGCAGGAAATCAACCGCCATGTGACCGCCATCGTCGAGAGCGCCCAGGAGCAGTCTTCGGGCCTGCAGCAGATCAACACGGCCGTCAACACGATGGACCAGGATACGCAGAAGAATGCGGCGATGGTCGAGGAACAGACGGCTGCAAGCCATGGTCTGGCCCGCGACGTCGCATCGCTGAACACGCTGCTTGCCCAGTTCAAGCTGTCGCAGCAGCAGACGCTCCGGCAGGGCACGCGCGCTGCGCGCGCCGACGAGGTACCGGCGGCATCTCCGGCCCGCGCCCTTGGCCGCAAGCTGGCCGGCGCCTTCTCCGGCAATGCGGCACTCGCCGTCAAGAACGACAGCTGGGAAGAGTTCTGAGCCAAATGAAACCGAGTGGCGGCTAAATCGCCATGGGTGCGACGATATGACCAACCGCGGAGGCTTGCCGGCCTTCGCGGTTCTTTTTTGGGCATTATCGCGTAAAAGTGGTGCCGAAGCTCCCGATTAGCGGCAATTTGACGGCGATCAATGCACGAGCCATGCAGCAGGCGCAAATCTGCATCGCGGCCCTGAGGTTGGTAAAGGAGCCCGGAAGATCGTATTTTAGCACCAACAAGAGTAGCTAAACGAGAGAACCCCAATGTTTGACACTGTACGCAAGTTTGCCCGCGCCCTGCGCGTCCCTTCGGCCCAGGATCGCGAAATGGCTTACCTCAACGAATCCCGCGACCGTCTGGACCTCGAGCACCGCATGCGCCAGGTTGACCGTGGCATGTTCCGCAAGACACAGTTCTAAGCTCTGCAGATCGGAGCGCCACTGGCGATAGCCGCCGGGCGCTCGCAGCAGGTGAGGGGACAAGACCTTCTCACCTGTGGATGGAACCGTCCTGCGTGCCTTGCCCAGGGCTTCGTGCGGATAGCTGTCCCCAAAATCGCCATGATCGTCGGCTTCGGATACCGGATCGTTCGATCAGTGAGCCAAGATGGGGCCGGTCCTGTCCGGATCGACTGGACAGGTTGACCAAATGCCGTTTCGCCGCCGCATACCTCTCACCCTGCGCCAGAGGCTTGCCGGGATGTTCATCCCAAAACGGGGGCTTCGCCGTGCGCTCGGTTATCATCGCCTCAAGGTCATGCGTATCGGCGGATCGCCGCATGCGGTTGCTGCCGGCATCGCCATCGGCGTGCTGAGTGCCTGGACCCCGTTTCTCGGCCTGCATGTTCTGTTTGCCATCCCGCTGGCCTGGCTTTTCGGCGGCAGCATGATCGCCGCGGCGATCGGCACGACCTTTGCCAATCCGGTCACCTGTCCGATCATCTGGCCGCTGACCTGGGAACTCGGCCAGCTCATGCTCGGCGGCGAGCCGACATCGCGCCATATCGATCTTGCAGCCCTGTTTGCCCATCTCGACATGTCGCAGCTCTGGGGCCCGGTGCTTGAGCCCATGCTGCTCGGCTCCCTGCCGCCGGGCATCGTCTGCGCCCTGTTGTTTTATGCCGCCACCTATTTTGCCGTGCGTGGTTTTCGCAATCGTCGCCTCAGCCGCTTGACGGAAAGGGCACGGAGCATCAAGTCAGGCGATACCGGCTTGACCGCCTGAACGCGGCGGCTCGAAAACGACAGGACTGGCATAATGATCATTGGCATGGGCAGCGACCTCATCGATATAAGGCGTGTTGAAAAATCCATCGAACGCTTCGGCGAACGGTTCACCCACCGCTGTTTCACCGATATCGAACGGGCAATATCCGACCGCCGCAAGAACCGCGCCGCCTCCTACGCCAAGCGGTTCGCCGCCAAGGAAGCCTGTTCCAAGGCGCTCGGCACGGGTCTCGCGCAGGGCGTCTTCTGGAAGGACATGGGGGTCATCAACCTGCCCGGCGGCAAGCCGACCATGGCCCTGACCGGCGGTGCCGCCGAAAAGCTCGCCGAACTCATGCCGGCCGGCCACGCGCCCGTCATCCACATCACCATTACCGACGAATATCCCTACGCCCAGGCCTTTGTCGTCATCGAGGCCCGGCCTGTGACGAATGCCTGACATTCCCATGCATTAAAGCTTTGGGCGCGTGCCGCGCATGAAGGAAACGTAATCTCATGGGCCATTGCCGCGGCATTGCGAAGAGTTTAGACAGTTCAGCCACTCGCCGAGATAGAAAGATATATAGACGTGTCCGATAAAGCCGATACGAAGCAGCCGAACGCTCTTTGGGAAAACATCAAGGTCATCATTCAGGCCCTGTTGCTTGCCATGGTCATCCGCACCGTTCTGTTCCAGCCCTTCACCATTCCGTCCGGTTCGATGATGCCGACGCTTCTGGTCGGCGACTATATCTTCGTCAACAAGTTCGCCTACGGCTTTTCGAAATATTCGCTGCCGTTTTCGCCGAACCTGTTTTCCGGCCGCGTGCTGGAATTCAACGAGCCGAAGCGCGGCGACGTCATCGTCTTCCGCCTGCCGCAGCAGCCGGATATCGATTATATCAAGCGCCTGATCGGCCTTCCGGGCGACCGCATCCAGATGCGCGACGGCATTCTCTACGTTAACGACAAGCCCGTGCCGAAACAGGCCGACGGCAGCTTTACCTCCGATTACCGGCTTGATCCGGGCACCAACGTGCCGATCTTCCGCGAGACGCTCGACAACGGCAAGACCTACGACACGCTCGACCAGATTCCGAATTCGCGCGGCGACAACACGCCGGAATTCGATGTGCCGGCCGGCCACTACTTCTTCATGGGCGACAATCGCGACAACTCGCTCGACAGCCGTTTCGATGTCGGTTTCGTTCCGGCCGAAAACCTCGTCGGCCGCGCCAGCGTGATCTTCTTCTCGCTCGGCAACGACACCTCCTTCCGTGAAATCTGGAAGTGGCCGTCCAACATGCGCTGGGATCGCCTGTTCAAGGGCGTCTACTGATGAAACCGAAATCTTTGTCGGCAGACGAGGTGAGCCAGCTGGAAACGCTGCTCGGCTACAAGTTTGTCGACAAACAATGGCTTGACCGGGCGCTGACCCATGCCAGCACCGGTTCGGCGAAGAATGCCAATTATGAACGGCTGGAGTTCCTCGGCGACCGTGTGCTCGGCCTGTGCGTCGCCGAACTCCTGTTCACCACCTTCCATATGGCGGAGGAGGGCGAACTGTCTGTGCGCCTCAATCAGCTGGTCTCGGCCGAAAGCTGTGCGCTGGTGGCCGATCAGCTGGAGCTCTACCGCTTCATTCGTACCGGCGCCGATGTGAAGAAGCTGACCGGCAAGCGCATGCTCAACGTTCGCGCCGACGTGGTGGAAAGTCTGATCGCAGCGCTCTATCTCGATGGTGGGCTTGAGGTGGCGCGCGCCTTCATTCTCCGCTACTGGAATGACAGGGCGACCAAGGCGGATGCCGCCCGTCGCGATGCCAAGACCGAGCTGCAGGAATGGGCGCATGCGAAATTCGCCGTGACGCCGGTCTACAGGGTGGACGATCGCTCCGGACCGGATCATGATCCGCGCTTTACGGTGACGGTCGAAATAAAGGGCGTGGCACCGGAAACAGGTACCGACCGCTCAAAGAGGGCAGCCGAACAGGTTGCCGCAACGAGGATCCTCGAACGCGAGGGCATCTGGCAGAATACGTCTGCCAAAGATTGAATGGACAAGATGAGTGAAGACGACAACATCGCCGGTGAACACAACGAGCCCGGTGCGGACGCAACGAATCCCGGCCCGACCCATTCCGGTTTCGTGGCGCTGATCGGCGCGACCAATGCCGGCAAGTCGACGCTGGTCAATCGGCTGGTCGGTGCCAAGGTGTCGATCGTCAGTCACAAGGTCCAGACGACGCGCGCCATCGTGCGCGGCATCGCCATCCACGACAACGCCCAGATCGTCTTCATGGACACGCCCGGCATCTTCAAGCCGCGCCGCAGGCTTGACCGCGCCATGGTGACCACCGCCTGGGGCGGCGCCAAGGATGCCGACATGATCGCGCTTCTGATCGACAGCGAGCGCGGCATTCGCGGCGACGCCGAGGCCATCCTCGAAGGCCTGAAGGATGTCCATCAGCCGAAGATCCTGCTTTTGAACAAGATCGACCAGGTCAAGCGCGAGGATTTGCTCGCCCTTGCATCCGCCGCCAACGAGAAGATCGCCTTCGAGCGTACCTTCATGATCTCGGCAACCACCGGTTCCGGTTGCGAGGATCTGATGGACTATTTCGCCACCACCCTGCCGGAAGGTCCCTGGTATTATCCCGAGGATCAGATCTCCGACCTGCCGATGCGTCAGCTGGCCGCCGAGATCACCCGTGAAAAGCTGTTCCTGCGCCTGCATCAGGAACTGCCCTATTCGTCCCATGTCGAGACGGAAAAATGGGAAGAGCGCAAGGACGGCTCGGTGAGGATCGAACAGGTCATCTATGTCGAGCGGGACAGCCAGAAAAAGATCGCGCTCGGCAAGAATGGCGATGCCATCAAGGCAATCTCGACCGCCTCGCGCAAGGAACTCTCGGAGATCCTCGAACAGCCCGTTCATCTCTTCCTGTTCGTCAAGGTGCGTGAAAATTGGGGTGACGATCCCGCTCGATTCCGCGAGATGGGCCTGGATTTCCCCAAGAACTGAGTGGCAAAAATTCCTTCCGTGGGAACTTGTTCGCGCTTTGGCTGTTTGGATCGATCTTAACGGCGAGAGGTTGTGCAACTCTGCGAAGCGCGCTTGACATCGCGCAACTGTGGAACTTTGATCGAAGTCGCGAATAAAACGATTCAATCAATTCGCGACATGATTGGCACGGAAACGCCACAAGGACAGTAAGCTGCATGGGCACCAGCCGGTATATAGAAAAAGAAAATGGCGTGGATCTGAAGGACGCAGTCGGTTTCTTCAGCTGGGATCTGAGTGAGAACAAGGTTTTTGCCGACCACGTTTTCGCTTACATTTACGGTATCCCGCATCGCGAGCTCGAGATCGGTGCGCCGATCGAGCAGGTCATCAAACATGTCGTGGAGGACGACATGCCAAGAGTTGCAAAAGGGCTGCACGAGACGATCATCTCCGGCAATTCCTGTCACCAGACATATCGCATCAGCCACCCGGCCGGCCGCAATATCATGGTCACCGGCCAGGGCCGTTGCCTGCGCAACGGCGAAGGCATGCCGTCGATCTACACCGGGTCCGTCACGGCCGAAGAGATCGGCCTCGGCAAAAGCGATGCCGATCCGCTCACCTCTCATTGCCTTGAGGCATTGAAGATCGCCAAGCGGCGTCGGCATGCACTTGCCGAACGTTACCTGACCTCGGCGCTGGGCGCTCTCGGGCGTCGCGCCTGACACCGT
This sequence comes from Aliirhizobium sp. YIM B11859, assembly GCF_057163345.1. Lineage (NCBI taxonomy): Bacteria > Pseudomonadati > Pseudomonadota > Alphaproteobacteria > Hyphomicrobiales > Rhizobiaceae > Aliirhizobium > Aliirhizobium sp. YIM B11859. The sequence continues at coordinate 378,318 of NZ_JBXHAY010000005.1, read as the reverse complement.
TCCAGCGAAACTGCCTAAGCGGTTTCGCGTCGGGAATTGTATGGAACAGTGAGCTGGAACGTTCCTGAAAACATGGAACGTTTCACGCGATGATGTCTGCCTCACGGAGGCTGGCGGAGAGGTTTATCCCACTCCGCCGGCATTTCTGCTGGACCGAGATTACTTGGCCCGATCCATCAGCGCCTTGACTTCCTGGTAGCGTCGACGATTGTCCGGCTCTTGCTCATTCGGCCCATAGCAGGTCTGGGATATGCAGAAACGCGTCAGCCCGAAGGGCGGCGTCGGCTTGTCGAATTCGCAATTGATCTCGTTGCTGAAATCGGTCGGCTTGGCATCCTCGCGGGTTGAATAGGTCAGTCGTGCGCCGGGCGGGTTGAGTTCCGGGAAGGATTGCACGATCCCGGTCTTGATCGTCGAGACCAGAAGAAAATTCTTCGCCACCGCGATACAGGCCTGTTCGAGCTGCGGCGACTGCGCGGCTGCCGGTTGCGGCAGGACAAATCCGGCAAGCGCTGACGACAAGGCTGCGGCGGCCAAAACGGTATGTCTCATGGGAACTCCCTGACGATGTTATCGGTTGGCGGGAGAATTCCGCTGGCGGGCAGTTTGTTCCAATACAGATGACACCTGATCGCAGTTTTGCGGCGGCTGTTGCGAAAGCGCAAAATCGATTCAGTTCGAAGCACTTATGGGGTAGAACTGAATCACTTCGAAAAGGTCTTCAAGCATCGATGCAGTGGCAGGACGAGGCAATCATCATCGGCGTCAAGCGGCATGGCGAAACCAGCGTCATCGCCGAGCTGATGACCCGTGAGCGCGGCCGCCATATGGGGCTGGTCCGTTCGGGCCGTTCCCGCTCCATGCAGCCGGTCCTGCAGCCGGGAAACAGGGTCGAGGCGGTCTGGCGTGCCAGGCTCGACGAACATCTCGGCGACCTGAAGCTGGAGCCGATCCGCCTGCGCGCCGCAAAACTGATGGAAACCGCCACTGCCGTCTACGGGGTGCAGGCCATGGGCGCGCTGTTGCGGCTTCTGCCCGAGCGTGATCCCCATCCGCATCTGTTCGATGCGCTCGACGTCATTCTCGATACGATGGACGACCCGGCCGATGCCGGCGAGCTTTTCGTCCGTTTCGAACTCGCCGTCCTGAACGATCTCGGTTACGGGCTGGACCTCACCGAATGTGCGGCGACCGGCGTACGCGAGAACCTGACTTATGTCTCGCCGAAAAGCGGCCGTGCAGTTTGTCGCGAGGCGGGTATGCCCTATGCCGATCGCATGCTGGCGCTGCCGGGTTTTCTGGGCGAGGGGGTAAAGCCTGCGGCCGATCGCGACAGCATGGCGGCAGCCTTCCGGCTCACCCAGTTCTTCCTGCATCGCCATGTCTACGAGCCGCGCGGCATCACCGCCAACGCCGCCCGTGACGGCTTCGTCCAGGCGGCGTTGAAGGCATTGTCGGTGACTGTGGAGCGCAAGACCGGCTGAAGGCGAACGGCAGCTCTATTCCGCCGGTTGAACTGCCGACGGCCGCTCTGCGGGCGCCTCCCTGATCGGCCAGTTGACGATCGCGGCAAATATGCCGAGCGCCACGCCGAACCACCAGACCAGATCATAGGATCCCAGTCGGTCGTAGAGATAACCGCCCATCCACACGCCGAGGAACGAACCGACCTGATGCGACAGGAATACCAGCCCGCCGAGCAGGCCAAGATGCCGCGTGCCGAACATGATGGCGACCAGCCCGTTGGTCGGCGGCACGGTGGATAACCACAACAGCCCCATGACGATGGCAAACAGGATGACCGAAAGCGGTGTCTGCGGCAAAAGCAGGAAAGCCGTCACCGCGATCGACCGGCCGATATAGATATAGGCGAGGAAATAGGGCTTCGAATAACGTTGCCCGATCACCCCTGCAGACAGCGAACCGATGACGTTGAAGAAGCCGATCAGCGCCATGGCGATCACCGCGTAGCGGGCGTCTATGCCGATATCGCGCAGATAGGCCGGGAAATGCGCGGTGATGAAGGCGACCTGGAAACCGCAAACGAAGAAGCCACTGGTCAGCAGCAGATAACCCTTGTGGGCGAAGGCTTCCCTGAGAGCCTCGCCGGCCGTCTGCTGGAAGGTCACCTGCGACTGACGGCCCGAGCTCGAATTGCCGCGCAACGGAATGGCAAGCAGCGGAATGGCGAGCATCATCACCGCCATGATGACGAGACTGTCCGACCAGCCGTAATTCAGGATCAGCGCCTGGCTGAGCGGCGCAAACAGGAACATCCCGGCAGAGCCCGCCGCCGTGCCGATGCCGAAGGCAAACGAGCGCTGTTGCGGCGTCACATTGCGGGCAAAGGCCGACAGGATGGTGCCGAACGAACCGGCGCCGACGGCAAGTCCCACCATCACCCCGCCGGAGAGATGCAGGATGCTTTGCGTGTGCGCCGTCGACATCAGCGCCAGGCCGGCGGCATAAAGCAGGCCGGAAAATGTCAGCACCCGCCCGGTGCCGTATTTGTCTGCGATCGCCCCGAATATCGGCTGGCCGAGCCCCCAGGCAAGGTTCTGGATCGCCATGGCAAGCCCGAAGGTCGAGCGGTCCCAGCCGGTGTCGGAAAGGATCGGCAGCTGGAAGAAACCCATTGCCGAGCGCGGACCGAATGTCAGCAAGGCGATCATCGCGCCGGCGGTGATGATCAGCCATGGCATTGGCGGCGGGATGGATGGGCGCCCAGTATCAGACATCGAAATCTCCCCGCATCGAGCCGGTAATCGGAACGCAACCTATACTGCTTTCCGCGACCTCGGTTAAACGAGTTTTGCTAAACTAATCCATCACTTCCCTTGATGACGCAGGTCCAGGCCGATGCAGACCGGTGAAGCGATCGTACGCTATCGTACGGTTCCGTCCGGAAAGGGCAGGAATCCTGCCTTATTGCCGTTTGTTAAGTTTCTGTTAGCCATATCTGCCCAGTTTGGGCATGTGGTATTTCCACGATTCGGCTCATGACGACGCCATTTTCAATCGATTTTTATTGGCTGGTCATGACAAGTATATTGACGAATATTTCCGCTATGTCGGCGCTTCAGACCCTGCGCTCGGTCTCCTCCGGATTGAACAACACCCAGAACGAGGTCTCGTCCGGCCTGCGGGTGGCCAATGCAGCCGACAATGTCGCCTACTGGTCGATCTCCACCACGATGCGCTCCGACAACAAGGCGATTTCTGCCGCCAATGATGCGCTGGGCGTCGGCGCTTCGAAGGTCGACACCGCCTATGCCGGCACCGAGGCGATCATCGACATCCTGACCGACGTCAAGGCGACGCTTGTCACCGCCAAGGAGGACAGCGTCGACAAGGGCCAGCTCCAGAACCAGATCACCGCGCTTAGCGACCAGGCAACCAATATCGTCAAATCCTCGAGCTTCAGCGGCACCAATTATCTCGACACCAAAGGCGGCGAACATATCAACGATATGAACGCTTTCGATGATCTCGTCGTCGATTCTTTCACCCGCGACAGCAATGGCGCGACGACGGTGAACACCAGCAAGATCGATATGCGCGCCACCAGCATGCTGAATTTCGGCGGCGGCGGCATCCTCCAGAAGGACATTCTCGATTATTACATGCCGATGGGCACCGTCTATTCGAGCAATTTCTATCACGAGGGGCACGAGGATCATTATTTTGACGGTCCGCTCACCTTCAGCGATACCGATTCGGTAGAGTTCGACCTCTTGATCGACGACAGCGTTGATGCGACTGGCCTGCCTTTCCACATCACCATCGACAAGTCCGTCATCGGGGATGCACTTGGCACCACGGATGGAGCGATCGACAACGTTGCCCAGCTGCGCACGGTCATGCAGAAGGCCTTCGAGAATGCCGGTGCCGATCAGTATGCGGATGTCTACGGCACCCAGGCCATCTCCTCTTCCGATCTCTATCGTTATGAAATCCGCTCGCTGGAAACCTCCGGCAATCTGGCGTCGAGTATTTTCATCTCCGGGATCACCACCACCTTCGATCCCGATATCGATGATGATGACGAGGTCAATGAGAACAACTACGAGCTCGGGCTCAATACCGGCTCGATCCTCAATCACGACAATCTCATCCCCTCCGCGAGCATGTCCTTCCTCACCTCCTTCAAGGTGATGGTGGATGCCACGATATCCTTCGATCTCAGCATCGATGACGAGGATCTCAAGACCTATGTCATCGACCGCCCTTCGGTCGACGCGGCGCTCGGAACGACGGATGGAATGATCAACAATGCAGCCGACTTCAAAACGGTAGTGGATTACGTCGTGACGACCGGTGCCGGACTGTCGATCACGACAGTCGGCAATTCGCTGACCTTCAAGGCCGATCAGGCTGATTATCCCGGTTACGGCACGAAGGCTGCCTCCTTCTATATCAGCCAGTTTCGGCCCGATCCGCCCTTCACCTTGCGCTTCGACCTCTCCGAGATCGATCTCGAAAGCGACGACTTCACCGTCGACGAATATCTGGAAGGCGTAGAATTCATGCTCGACCAGTCGATCACCACCGCCAGCATGCTCGGGTCCGTGCAGCAACGCATCGATCTTGCGACGGATTTTTCCGAAACGATGATGGATCAGATCGACAGCGGCGTCAGCCGCCTGACCGATACCGACATGGAAGAAGCCTCCGCTCGGCTTCAGGCGCTGCAGACCCAGAAGGAGCTTGCCGTGCAAAGCCTGCAGATCGCCAATTCAGGTTCCCAGAACATCCTCAGCCTGTTCAACTAGAGCAGTTCCAGTAAAACTGCGTAGTGGTTTCGCGTTTCGCAGAAAGGCTCTCGGGCCGGGCGAGGCTGGTCACAACGCTCCCGGCGGCTGGACAGGCGGGCGCTTCTTGCCGAGCTGGGCCTCGCGCAGGATGGTGAACAGGCCGGCACCGATGACCACCATGCAGCCGGCGATCATGTTCCAGGTCATCACTTCGCCGAACACGAACGTGCCGATGATACAGACCAGCACCGTCTGCCAGTAGAAGATCGGCTGCACCACGACGGCATCCAGCACGTCGAAGGCGCGGATCAGAAGGTAATGTCCGGTCATCCCGGTAATGCACAGCGCCGCCATCCAGAACCAGTAGCTCGGGGCGATCGACGTCCAGTAGAACGGCCCGATCAGCGTCACCGCGGCCGCCCCCGCAATGCCGGTATAAAAGAAGCTCGTCTGTGACGTGTCGGTGCGGCTCGCCATGCGCGTCAGCACCGAATAAAAACCGAACATGATGGTGCAGGCGATCGGTATGACGATGTTCGAGCCGAAGCTCGCATGGGTCGGATCGATGATCAAAAGGATGCCGAGGAAACCGACGCCGATCGCCAGCCAGCGCCGCCAGCCGACGGTTTCTCCAAGCAGCGGCACCGACAGGCAGGCGACCACCAGCGGCGTCGCGGCGAATATCGTATGGGTCTGCGCCAGCCCGACATGCGAGAAGGAATAGATCGACACGACGATCTGGAATACCAGAAGCGCCCCGCGAAGGATCTGCAGCGGAAGCCGGCTGCTTTTCGCCGTCTGCCGGATGCCGCCGGGATTTCGGGTTGCAAGCGCCATCACGAAGGCGGCGAAAAACCAGTAGCGGATCATCGCCACGAAGACGGCGGGATAGGCCTGACCGAGATGTTTGGAAATCCCGTCCTGTATGGCAAAGATCGTCACGGCGCTGAGCGCGAAGACGAGGCCTTGGGTGCGTGGTGTCATGAACAGCTCTTCAGCGTTTTCCGGCCGAGAAAGCGCAGTTGAGAACTCAAGGCCCGAATCTTGATTTTTGCGAATGAAATCGTTGTGGCCGCTACCTTCGCGTGCCGACAACAGACCATTGTGCATGGCAGCCATGCGTCAAGGCCGCAAGGCCGGTCCGCGGTACGCCTGCCGATCAAATCCCGGATTTCAGGGCATCGTTCCCGCAGGTCGCAGCCGGTTCTGGCAAGAAAGGCTTGCGCGGAATGAAGGAGTAAATCAGGCGCGCCGCTTGATCGCCCAGGCGTTGCGCAACGAGGTCACTTCCGCTTCGTCGCCGAGCCGGATCGTGCCCGTGCCGCGCGGCACGGCATTCCAGCCGAATAGCGGCCCCGGCACGCGCCGGTCGGCCGACATCCGGATGCGCCCCATCGCCGCCATCGGGCTTGCCACGTCGCGCGATCCGCTCTGCTGGTCCTGCGTGGTCATGATGCAGCGGGCGCAGGGTTTGACGAAATCGAAGCGGATGCCGGAAATCTCGATCCCGTCCCAATTGTCTTCCGCCCAGGCCTCATCCGCGTCGAGCACGATATTCGGCCGGAACCGCTCCATGCCGACAGCACCTTCGCCATGTTTTGCCATGTCGGCATTCAGCGCTGCAAGTGAACCGGTCGTGGTCACCAGAACCTGATAACCGTCGGCAAAGGTGACGGGCGTATCAGGCCCCGCCCATTCCTCGCTGGCGATGCGCGATGCGCGGTCATCGAAGAAGACCAGCTTCACCTCGCGGCCGAGCCAGGTCGACAGGATCTCGTTCGATCCGTCATCGGCGACAGCCGCCTCGACCGGCGTTTTCCAGATCACCACATCCATGCGCCGCTCGGCCGGCGGCATGGCGACGATGATCTCGCCCTTACCCTCGATCGCCAGGCGAACACCGAGATCCTTTGGCTCGACCTCCACCTGCGCCAGCGCCTGCATTTCCCGCTGGGTGATGAACTGGCCCTTCGGATCGACAACCATCATCTGCCGGTCGCCGGGAATGCCGGCCGCCGTGATCGCCGCTTCGGTAAGCGCAATGCCGCGGCCGCTTTTCAGCGGAAAGACGTTCAGCTCCGACACACGCATCTTCGTTTCCCTCAAATTTCGTCCCCGTCAAATCTCATCGAGGAACATGTCCCGGATCTGCTGCAGCCGCTCATGCCTTTGTGTCGCCAGCGCCCGCCCTGCCGCGGTCTGGAACCCGTCGGCGAGCTTGAACAGCTTGACCTCGAAATGGTCGATGGCAAAGCTCTTGTCGTCCAGCAGCCTTTGCTTGGCAAGGGGATCGACCGGATCGTAGAGGCCGGATGCCATCCTTCCGGCAATATAGAAGCAGCGTGCTGCTCCCACCATGCCGATCGCGTCCAGCCGGTCGGCATCCTGCAGGATCTTCGCCTCGATGGTCTGAGGTGCGATATTGGCGGAAAACGAGTGGGTGGTGATCGCATGGGCGACCGAAGCGACCGCCTCTTCATCCCAGCCCATGCCGGAGAGGATTGCTTTCGCCTTGTTCGCCGCAAGCCGCGACGCCTGCGCCCTCAAGGGCGAGTTCTTCTCCACCGAAACGCAATCATGCAACAGCACGGCCGCCGCCAGAACCTCGCCGTTGCCGCCTTCGCTTTCATGGATGCGCATGGCATTCTTGAAGACCCGCAGGATATGCGCGATGTCATGGCTGCCGTCGTCGCTATCCGTCGCATGCGGGATAAGCTGGCCGGCAAGCGCCTCGAAAGGGCCGAAGGCGGAGGCAAGGGAAAGCGTCATGTGGCGGTATCCGGGGAATCGGTTGTTTCAGGCTCGTTGCCCTTCTTCACCAATATCCGCTGGTAGAAAAGCCCGATCCCGATCAGCACCGCGCCAAGCCCGATGAACGACACCGCTCGAAGGATGCCTTCGAGGTTCGACATGTCGATCAGGAACACCTTCAGCACCGAAATCAGCACCAGTCCGGCAGAGGCAAGCCTGAGGCTCTTGGCATCAAGCTTTGAGCCGAGCACCAGAAGACCGACGCCGATGACCAGCCAGACGACCGAATAGGTATAGGTCTCGCCCGAAAGAAATCCCTTCCAGTCGGCAAGGTTCTCGCCCTGCCAGAAACGCCGGACCGAAAGCGTCGCCCAGAGGAAACCGAGCACGGCGCCGGAAACGGCCAGCATCGCCACATAGGGCATAGGCCGCCTTTGCCGCGCCAGATAGGCGGTGAGCGCATAGGCAAGCGCCGGCAACAGGTAACCGAGCAGCAGCAGGTTGAAGAACGGCCACGGCCCGGTGTTTTCGCCGGAAAAGAACGGGTTGAGCGCAAACACATGCAGCGACAGAACGTTGGCCGTTGCCACCACGCCGGCGATCATCGAGCCGAAGCGGAACACCGGCGAGGGCGATTTAAGATCGAGCGTCATCAGGATGCCCGAAAAGCCGATGGTGATCAGCGTATAGAGCGACTGTTCGCCGAGCGTCGGTATGTCGCCGGACAGATGCCCGCCATTCATTGCGTGATGCACCAGAACCGCGATGGTGATCAGCGCCGACAAAGAGGCGAGCGCCTGCATGATGTTGCGCACACGGAAATCGGCGGAGTTGCGCAAGAGCCACGCCGAGCCGATCGCCAGCAGCGTCGGAATGCCGTAGCCGGGCAGAAGTGCATTGAGGAACGGCGTCGTGCCGAGACTGTTTTGCCCGATCAGCGTCGGCTGCCAGGCAATCCGGCCAAAGACGATGACGATCGCCGCCGCCATCATCCAAGGCAGCGCCGGCCACTGACGAATGCGCAGCGTCATCAGATAGGCAAAACCAAGAACCGAAACGAGGATCGTCGTGACGATACCGTTGGTCAGCGCATGCAGGGCCAGCACAAAACCTGCAAATGATCCGGCGACGACAATATTTGCCGGCCAGTCCGGCTTTTCCGTCTCGCTTCGGCGGAACAGCCAGTCGGCAAGGCCGAGCATGACGATCCCGATACCGAGGCCATAAAGCCCGTGCGTCCAGTCACGAAAGAAGTTGCCGAAGTTGAGGAAGGAGATGAAGCCGAGCGCCACCGGCATCGCCCCCATCAGCAGCGCCCAGACGATCGAAAATTCCGGTTCGTCGCGGCGAAAGCGCTTGAGGAAGGAAAAGCCGAGAAGGGTAAAGATCGCGCCGATGAGCAGGAAGCCTGCGATCTGGTGGCTGAACGTGGCCGCGACCGGCGCAGCGCCGCCCTCGATCGGTGCCGGCATCACGTAATCGAGCAGCGACAGCGCCATGACCAGGATGCCAAGCACGGCCCCGGCTGCAGCGGCGGTGGCTGCCCAGAACCCGTAGGCTCGGCTCGCACCGAGTGCCGCGAGCGCCGCGATGAGGGCGATGAAGGCAAACAGCGGGTCGACACCCTCCGTAGGCCCGCCGGCAATGGTCGCGAGTGCCCCAAGCATCACCATGATCGACAGCGACAGGGTGATCTTTAAAGGCGGCCGTTTGAGCAGCGCCTTCCAGCCAGAATTGCGGTTTTCGGAATAAAGGTATCCGGGCCACAGGAAGATCGTTCCGGCGATCATCGTGAGCATTGTCAGCGTCGGCGGCAACGGATCGAAATCGGTACCGATCGCCGCATAGGTCAGCACCCAGAGCCCCGTCCCGAGATTGGCGAGCGCCGGCACCACCGTCCATCCGCGGATGCGCGAGGCGGCATTGACGGCAAGCCAGGTGACGCCGAGGAAGAGAAACAGCGCGCTGACCTTCGGATCGTCGGTCGAGACCAGCAGCGGTGTGACCAGCGAACCGAGCAGGCCAAGCCCCGCCAGCGCCTGACCATGCATCAGCGACAGCGCCACGGTCGAAAGCGAAACCAGCGCCATCAGCACGAAGGCGGTACCGGGGCCGATGAAATCGTAGAAGGCATAGGCCGCAAACACCGTGCCGAGCAGGGTCACGGCGCCCGCCGCCGTCAGCGCGCCCGGGATCATCGCATTGGCATAAAGCTCGGAAATCTTCGGAAGAGCGCGGCGCCGCACGATCTCGCCGGCCGCCGTCAGCAGCAGGCCGAAAAGTGCAGCAAGCGTCAGCCTTGCCGCCGGGCCGAGCAGACCGGCCTCGATCGAATAACGGACGAGGAAAATGCCACCGAAGGCAAGGGCCACGCCGCCGACCCAGACCGGCCAGCGCGCACCGAGATAACTCTCGAGATTTTCCCGCGAGGGGCGGGGTTTCGCAGCGACGACCGCTGCGGCCTGCGCCGCATCGGTTTTGGCCTGATCCTCGCCTTGGTCTTCTCCCGGGGCTGCTTGCGCGGCGATATCGAGGTTATCGCCATTAGCTGAGGCAATCGCCTCGGCCGGTCCGGTGACTGCCGCTTGGGTGTCTGCCTCGGTGGACAGGGCCGCCGCCGGAACCGCACCTTCGGCGATCAGCCTCTTTACCTCGGCGAGTTGCTTTTCCAGCAAGTCGACACGCGAAAATATCTTCCGGTTCTGTGACACCAGGAAGAACACAAGGATGACCAGCAGGATATCGATCAGATACACGTTCACTCCCCCACGCCGGCTCTCTGCAGCTGAGCAAAAGCCTCCGCGCCGACGATTTGAATTTAGAGGAAAGGCGCTGTTAAGAAAGACCCCGACCGCAAGGCTCCACAGCCGATCAGCAATACGGGGAATAAGGCGCCGTTATGATGGGACAGCTGAAGCGGTGCTGGAGCGGTCCAGGTGTTAGAGCGATCTAAAGGTATCGGGTTCGGTCCTCGTAACCGAACCCGATACATCCTTGCCATCAGTCCCGCATGGCCCCGGTTCGTCCGCGCCCTTAAAAGGCTGCAGAGGTCCGCTCGGACCGGAACGCGCCAGACGCGCTGATGGATCGGAATTCTTCGGTCAGGCCGTGACTTCCTCCGGCCCGCCTTCCGTCGCTTTGCCGAAGGCGTTTTTGGCCGCCTTGGTCATGTCGCGGCTGACATCCCACCACTGCTTGCCATTGATCCAGTAACGCAGGGTAACCTTGGCGCTTCCGGCATCGAATTCCGACACGAATGCGCTGGGTGCCGGCGATTTCAGCACCCGTTCGTCGGCAGCAGCGAGCTTGAGCAGCCTGTCCTCGGTGCCGTCGACATCCTCGTCCGCGCCGATCGCGATGGTAATTTCGTGACGGCGGGTGCCGAGCCGGCTGTAATTGGTGATCGGTACATTCCACAGCGTCGAGTTCGGCGCCAGCCGGTAGACGCCCTCGGCGGTGCGAAGCTCGGTGGCAAACAGGCCGACATCGACGACCGTGCCGCTGACCGCACCCGTCTCGATGCTTTCTCCGACCCGGAAAGGCCTCAACACCAGCAGCATGATACCGGCGGCGATATTCTGCAGCGTGCCCTGTAGCGCCAGTCCGACGGCCAGGCCGATGGCGCCAAGCGCCGCAAGGATCGACGCCGTCTGCACGCCGAACTGCCCGAGCACCATGACGATGACGAGGATCAGTGCCGCATAGCGCACGATATTGGAGAAGAACTGCGACAGCGTCGCATCGATGCCGGAAATCCGCGACAGGCCGTTATAGACCCAGCGGCCGAGAAGGCCCGCGACCAGCCAGCCGATGACCAGCAGAATGACGGCGCCGATCACCGAGAAGGAATATTGCACGCCAAGCGCCGTGAGTTGGGCCAGTGCCGTTCGCGTCGCGACGACGAAGTCGGATGCCTGATCCATTCCGCAAGAACTCCTTTTTTTCTTGCGTCCCTAATTGGCGCTACGGGCGGGGAGGTCAAGGAAAATGCGGGAGGTTTTTCTATTTCTCTAAAGATAATAGAATTTTCAACCGCTTGGCGAAGTCCGCTACAAAAGTGCTATCGAAAACGATGCACGCCCGTCGGTCTCGGCGCCCCGGCCGATCGACTTCATCGCGGCAATCAGTTTTCCGTCGCGTTTCAGCATCCGGTCGCCGATCTCGATCAGCCGCGTATTCGGTGTGGCATGCGGCGCGACCTTGCGCAGCCGGTGGGCGAGCTCCAGATCGTCCTGTTCGGGATGAAGCGTGAGGATGGCGATCACCGCCGCTGCCGGCGAGCGGGAAACGCCCATCCAGCAATGCACGACAAGCGGCGCCGTCTGGTCCCACTCACGGACGAAATCGATCAGTTGGGCGACATGCGCCTCGCTCGGCGCAATCAGCCCGCCGGTGCCGGCAAAACCGATATCGTTCATCGCAAGTTTCAGATGCCGTTCGGCGCGGATCACGCCCGGCCGATGAAAATCCTGTTTTTCGGCAATCAGGCTCACCATTTCCCGCGCCTTGTGGCGAACCGCAGTCTCGGCAATGCTGGCAAGCGGGCAGACGACGATATAGCTCACGAGGCAACCACTTTCGCACGCTCGGCCTCGATTTCCTCGAAACGGGCGATGAACAGCTGCTGCGCCTCGACGGCGGACAGGGGGGCAAGCGGCAGCATCTCGCGCGTGATGCCGCGCGGCTGGCCGAAAATCTTGCGCGCCTCGGTCGTGTTGAAACCGGCAAGCTCGGTCGCCTCGAAATAGGCGGCGATCGTATCCGCCTTCTTGATCTGTACCTTGAGATCCTTGGCGGCATGCGGCGGCAGGCCGAAACGGATATGGATCGCGGCCTCCAGCCGCGCCTCGACGGTCTTGTAGCCCCCGCCGACCACCGATTTGAACGGCGAGATCATGTCGCCAATCACATATTCCGGGGCATCATGCAGCAGCGTCATCTGCAGCGCATCGGCGCTGGCACCCTCATTGCAGCGGCGAAAGATCTCTTCCACCACGAGGCAATGCTGGGCGACCGAAAACGCATGGTCGCCGCGCGTCTGGCCGTTCCAGCGGGCGACGCGGGCAAGCCCGTGGGCAATGTCGGAAATCTCCACATCGAGCGGCGAGGGGTCGAGAAGGTCGAGCCTGCGGCCCGACAACATCCGCTGCCAGGCACGGGCACCGGCATTGGTGCTCAAGGCTCGGCCCCTTCGGCATCCGCAGGAAAGGCGAGACCCGTCCATGCCGGAAGCTCGATCGTCACCGACGTTTCACCGGCCAGAAGCGGCACGCCCTTGGCAACCGCATCACCCACCCGGTCGATCCGCACGATCGCCAGCCCGGCTCTGTCCGACACCGATCCGAGCGTACCGACCGGCTTGCCGCCGGCGGTGATCTCGGTGCCGGGTGCGGGCAGGGCGGTCTCGGCTTTCACGGTTGCCACCCGGCGCCTTGCGGTGCCGCGATGCTGCATGCGGGAAACGACTTCCTGACCGACATAACAGCCCTTCTTGAACGAAAGCCCGCCATTCTTGTCGAGCAGCACATCATGCGGAAACGCATCCGAGAGCGCAAAATCCGCACCGGAAACCGCAAGCCCTGCCGCGATCCTGAGAGACTGATAGGCCAAGGCATCGCCATCCCCATCGCCATGTTGGCCGGGACTGCGCGACATCATGATGCCCGCCTTGGCAAATGCGCCATCGGCGACCGCGCCCTTATCTGCCTCATCAGCCCAGAACACCGTGACGCCCTCGTCGGGCAGTGCGGCGAGTTCGACGGCCGCACGCAGCTTGTACATCGTCAGGCGTTTGACCAGCGTGTCGCGCTGGCTCTCGTCGGTCTCGATGACAAAGCCGTCTTTGCTTTTCCAGATCAGGAAATCGAACAGGATCTTGCCCTGCGGCGTCAGCAGCGCACCCGGCCGCGCCTCGCGGTCGGTCAGTCCCTCGACATCGGTGGTGATCAGCGCATGCAAAAAGTCGCGCGCATCATTGCCGGCGATACGGATCAGGCAACGTGTCGGAAGATAGGCGTGTGTCATGAAAGCCGATTCCCTCTTATCCGCTTGAGATAAGTCTTCACGCCGAACGGGGCAAGCCGCAAGGCCGAGACCTCGGCGGTAGCGAAGGGATCAATCCGTATACCCGCGCCGCCAATAGGTGATGGCGCTCATCCGTGTCCGGCCCAGCCCATGCGCCTTCAGCCTCGCGCGGATCGCCTGCGCCTCGGTCTTTTCGCAGGCGGCCCAGACGAAGGTCTCCGGGCCGAGAGTATCGAGCCTCGCGGCAATCGCCGGCTCCAGCAATCCGGCCGTTCCGGCATCCTGGCCGTTGCGATACAGCCATTCGATGGAAAAATCGGCGGATGCGCAGGTGAGCACCTGTTCCTCCGCTCTATCCGCCACTTCAATGATCGCATGGATGCGCATCTCCGGCGTCGCAAGCTCGATCATCCGGCCGATTGCGGGAAGCGCGGTCTCGTCACCGGCAAGGATCAGGTCCTTCGCTTCCGGCATGCCGCCTGCACCCGGACCGAGCAGGCCGGCGCGGTCGCCGGGTCTGGCGGCAAGGCCAAACTCCGCGCCCGGCATCTTTTTCCCGCAATCCTCATGCAGCACGAAATCGAGTGTCATCTCGCAGCGATCGAGATCGATGCTGCGGATCGTGTAATAACGCACGGCGATCGCATCCTCGCCTTCCGGCCAGCCGATCCGGCCATCGGCAAGCGTCACCGGCCAGACCGGCGCCCGGTCCTTCGGCGGCATCAGAAGCCGCACATGCAGCCCGTCCACCGTGTCGAAACGGGCAGCGTCGGCGCAGGAGACGGTCAGCCGACGCATCCGCGGCGTGATGTTCTCCGCCGACACGATGGTGATCTCGCTCAGGTTGGAAAGTTTTGCCGGCTTCGGCTGGTCGGCCCATTCGAGCACCAGCGGATCATCGCCGGCAAACATGAACAGATGTTCGGCAATGATCGCCCGCGTCATCGACAGCATGTCGGCGGTCGGGCAGGCAAGGCGGATATCCAGCTGCTCGCTGACCTTGGAAATATACGCCTCGCCGATCTCGCTCGACAGGGTCACATGGTCGCCATCGCGCAAAACCTCGGCATGATCAATGAAGTGCTCGCAGATTTCCGCCAGCATGTCGTCGGCATCCACCGGAACGGCCATGCCGGTGAGGATGAACTCCCGGTGGGGGAAATTTTGAGCGTTCACGATCGTTTCTCCATGCGTGCGAGAAGCCAAAGAAGGTAAGGGCCGCCGATCAGCGCGGCAAACACGCCGACCGGGACCTGATAGGGATAGATGACGACGCGCGACAGCCAGTCGGCAAGGATCAGCATCGCAGCACCGATCGCAAGCGAGGCGAAGAGCTGCTGGCGTGCCCCGGAAAACCCGATCAGCCGCGCCAGATGCGGCGCCACCAGCCCCGCAAGGCTGAGCGGCCCGACGAGGAAGGAGGCGACCGCTGTCATCAGCGCAGCGATGACCGCAAGCGACAGCCGCGAGGCGGTCAACCCGATGCCGATGCTTTTCGACACCACCCCGCCGAGCGGCAGGATGGTCAGCCAGCGGCTCATGACGAGCAGCGGCAGGGTGAAGACGGCCAATGCGACAAGCGCCGTCCAGGCCTCGAACAGACCGGCCCGGTTGGTCGATCCGGCCATCCACATCAAAAGCACGAAGGAGCGCATGTCGCCCTGCGCAAGCACGATCGTCACGATCGCCATCGAGATCGCGCTCATGGCGATGCCGGACAGCAGCAGTCTTTCGGCCGAAAGCTCGCCGCGTGCGGCAATCGCGATCATGATCAGGAAGACCACCAGCGCCCCGACGGCCATGCCGCCAAGCATCAGCGCCGGCGAGCCGAACCCGAAAAGATAAAGCGTTGCCGCAAGCCCCGAACCGCCGCCGGCCGACACACCGAGCACTTCGGGGCTGGCGATCGGATTACCGGTGACCCGTTGCATGATGAAGCCCGCAGCACCCAGAAGCGCGCCGGCGCCGCCCGCTGCCAGAATGCGCGGCAGCCGGAAAGGAATGAGTTCGGCCAGTGCCGGCCCGACCGAAAATGCCATGCCGGTCGGCGAGGGGCCGATGGTGAGCGCCGTCAGCACCAGAACCACGATCGCAGCACCAAGGCCGATTACCCAGATGGTCGGCCGGGCAAGTCGGTATTCGGTGGGAGACGCCTCGGCCGTGACGGGTGAACTTGCATGCAGGCGCGGCAAAAGCGCCAGCAGAACCGGCCCGCCCATCAGCGCGGTGGCAGCCCCCGCCGGTGCAAGATCGTTAAAACCCGGCCCGAGCAACTGGCTGAGCCCGTCGGTCAAGAAGAGGAGCGCGCCACCTGTAAGCGGCGCTGCGATCAGCACATGACCTGTGGTGCGTGCGCCAAGACGCCTCGCAACCGCCGGTGCCGCCAGTCCGAGAAAACCAATCACCCCGACGGTCGCCGTCACCGAGGCGGCCAGCCACACGGCGAGAAGCAGGATCGCCAGCCGGATCGCCATGATCGACATGCCGAGGCTTCTGGCGCTCGTATCGTCCAGCGCCATCACATTGAGCGGGCGGACGAGGAAAACGGCAAGCACGGCACCGATGGCGAGGCGCGGGGCGAGCGAGATCACCCCCTGCCAGTCCTGCTGGTTGAGCGCGCCGGCACCCCAGATGCTGACCGACATCGCATATTCGCCGCGCGCCAGAATGAGCGTGATTGTGATCGAGGCGGCGATCATGCTGACGACCAGACCGGACACGGCTACCGTCACCGGATCGAACCCGCGCCGGAAGGAGAGCGCCAGGACGAGAAACACCGCCGCAAGCCCACCGGCAAAGGCCACGATCTCGCGCGAAAACCCGGCAAGCAGCGGCAGGAAGGTGAGCGCCGCCACCATGGCGAGCTGCGCACCCGCGGCAATGCCAAGCGTCGAGGCATCGGCGATCGGGTTGCGCAGCACCCGCTGCAAAAGCGCCCCGGCAAGGCCCAGAGCGGCGCCGCAGATGACCGCGATCACGGCGCGGGGCAAGAGGCTGTCCCAGAGCAGGATCTGCCCGAGCATTGCCGCCGTCGCCGGATCTCCCGGCACGGTCGGACGGGTGAAAATGAGCAGCGCCAGCATCGCAACGCAGGCGGCCGCGATCAGCCCGATCGTCTTCACCGGGCGCGCGGGAGACGTGGTGCGGGCGGCAAGGCTAACCGTTCCAGCCATCGGTCAGACCTTTCGATATTTCTTCGGCAAACCGCCGCGCGGCCGGCAGCGCGCCGTAAGGATTGACCGAACCAATGGTTATGACGCGTTTGTCCTTCACCGCCGGCAGGGCGTTCCAGAAGGCGCCACGTTCAAGTGCTGCGATCGCATCGAGCGGATGCGGCGGGATCATCACGATCCATGCGTCCGGCATCGAGGCGAGGCTTTCGATGCCGATCGGCGCGGTGGCGGAATAGGCGGTGGCACCCGTCCAGGCATTGTCGAGCCCGAGCCGGGTCAGGACAGAGCCGAACATGCTGTCGGCTCCGAACACCCGGTAATGCCGGGCATCGCCGAGATTGATCAAAAGCACCGGCCGTCCGTCGCCGATCGAAAGCGAGATCCGCAGGTCGTCCAGCCGGCGATTGACCTCGGCCACATAGGAGACGGCGGTCTTGACGCCGATTGCCTTGCCGACCTCGACGGTTGCCCGTGTCGCCATCACGTAAGGGTCTTCGCCTGGCAGGTAGATGGCCAGATTATGCACCGGTGCGATGCCGGAAATGAGCGGATCGGCCCAGCCATAATAGTTCGAATTGAAGATCAGCTCGGGCTTGGCAAAGGACAGCGTTTCAAGATTGGGCAGGCCGCGCAGGCCAAGATCGGCGACCGTATCCGGCATTGCCGGTTCGACGGCAACATCGCGGAACTGCCGCAATTCGGGCGCCGCGACGACGTTGGAACCGAGCGCCAGCAGCGTTTCCAGATGGGCCCAGTCGAGTGTCGCCGTACGAGGGTGGGTGGCGGCCGGGGAGGTGGATTGTCCAAAAGACATGCCCGGCCGTGCAGACGCTGCCGCAAGTGCTGCCATGCCTGTCATGAAGACCCGGCGGGAGAGCGGGACGGAAGGATGCAAATCGGTCTCCGATGACAAAAAGAAAGGCCCTCGTCGGGCCTTCCTTATAATCTTTACCTATGTTGTCAACTTACGACTTGAGGCCGCTGTCTTACCAGACCTTGCTGAGCTTGAAGGTCAGAGTACGCGCGTCGCCGTAACCGCAGGTGGATACGCCCTGGCAACCTTTGACATATTCCTTGTCGAACACGTTGCCGACGTTGAGCGAAGCGGTCCAGTCGTTCTTGGTGTAGCGAACGGCCGCGTCGAATACGGTCGCATCCGGTACCTTGTAGAGGTTCAGGCGGTCGGCATAGCTCTCGCCCTGGTAACGGACGCCGGCGCCAAGGCTGAGGCCCTCAAGCGCACCTTCGGTAACCGAATAGTCGAGCCACAGCGAAGCGGTCGTTGCCGGAATGAGCCAGGGCTTCTTGCCGATGAAGTCGGTCCGGATGTCTTCTTTCGTTTCCAGATCGGTGTAGGAGAACGAGCCGAGGACCTTCCAGTTGCTGTTGATATTGACCTTGGCTTCAAGTTCGATGCCGCGCGATTCCACTTCGCCGATCTGCTCGGCGAGGAAGGTTGCCGGATCGGTCGTCACGACGTTGCGGCGGTTGAGATGGAACAGCGAGGCGGTAAAGGAGCCATCGATGAAGCTCGGGTCGTATTTGACGCCGATCTCATACTGTTCGCCTTCTTCCGGCTTGTTGTTCGGCGTCGCGCTGACGGCGACGGTCGGGTTGAAGAACGTCCCGGCGCTGGCATAGGGCGTGATGCCGTTGTCGAACTCGTAGGCAACGCCG
Organism: Aliirhizobium sp. YIM B11859; assembly: GCF_057163345.1. Taxonomy (NCBI): domain Bacteria; kingdom Pseudomonadati; phylum Pseudomonadota; class Alphaproteobacteria; order Hyphomicrobiales; family Rhizobiaceae; genus Aliirhizobium; species Aliirhizobium sp. YIM B11859. Next base: position 359,939 of record NZ_JBXHAY010000005.1, on the reverse strand, counting down.
ATGCGGCCGCTCGCCTTGCCCTCGTCATAGGTGTAGCTGTAGCTCGAAGCGCTGTAGGCCGTCGGCCGGTTGTCCGTGTCCGTATGGACGAAGTCATAACGACCGTTGAGCGTTACCAGCCAGCCATCGCCGAAGCGGACCTGATCCTGGGCGTAGACGCCGACCTGCTGCTGAGTGATCAGCTGGTTGCTGTAGACGAGGTTTGTCGGCTGGGCTGCACCATAGACCGGATCGACGGGGTCGATGGATGTGGCGCCGGTGGACGCCTGGACGTTGTCGAGCTGGTAATATTTGTAGTCGAGCCCGAGCAGCACGCTATGCTCCAGCGGGCCGGTATCGATCTTGCCTTCGAGATGGTTGTCGATCGTGAAGGTATTGACCTCTGAACGACCGGTAAAGCCGAGGCGGTTGATCTGGTAATAGCCCGGATCGGTCGGATCTGTCGTGTTGACATAGCCGTAGGCGTAAGGCGCGTTTTCGTATTTTTTCAGGTGCCCGTAGCGCGCCGCCGAGCTGATCTTCCAGTCGTCGGAAAACTCGTGCTCGGCATCGTAGCCGATCATCTGCTGCGCATACCAGCCCTTGTCGATTCCGGGTTCTCCGAGGAATGCGTCGCGATCGATCTTGCCGAACGGCGCGTTGACGACCGTTCCTTCATACGGGAAGAAGCCGTTGCCCGTATGCCGCTGGTCGAGGCTCGACATCATGCCCCAGACGTTGATCTTGGTGCCTTCATCCGGCGAAACCGTGATTTGCGGCATGATGAAACCGCGGAAATCGTTCTGGTAATCCGAATAACCCTCACCGCCGGCAACCTTGCCGGTCAGGCGGTAGCTGATCGTGCCGCTATCGCCGAGCTTGTCGGAAATGTCGAAACCGGTAAACGCGTTGGCGTCGCTGGTGATGCCGATTTCGGTGTAATAATAGGGCTCGTCGGTCGGCCGCTTGCGGATTTCGTTGACGATACCGCCAGCATTGCCGCCGCCGTAAAGAACCGATGCCGGACCTTTGAGCACTTCCACGCGCTCCAGCATGAAGGGATCGATCTGGAAGGCGCCAAAACCGTATCCGTAAAGCTGCATGCCATCGAGATAGAGGCCAGTCTGCGTCGCGTCGAAACCGCGGATATAGACCCAGTCCGTATCGGGGTCGGTGCCGAACGGCGCCGCGTCAACGCCCGGCGTATAACGGAGTGCTTCATCGATCTTGTTGACGATGCCGCGATCGGACATTTCCTGCGCACCGATGACGGACACGGCCTGCGGAATTTCGTTGAGCGGCGTATCCGTCTTCGAACCGGAGGTCGACTGTTTTGCGACATAACCCTTCACCGGACCGGTGCCGCTCTCCTGGCCTTCGCCCTGGATGACGATGGGTGCGAGCGCTGGGCTGCTTGCTGCATCCTGCGCCTGAGCCGCCCATCCGGCGCTGAGGCCGATGGCTGCTACGCCCGCCCAGAGACCCGTCCTGATGACGGAAGACTTGATCGATTTTTTCATTCTTCGCCCCACTCGCGCCGCCTTTTCATGCGGCCATATGATAAGATGAGTGGTTAACTCAGATTTCTTTGTCCCGCTTGTTGTCATGCACGGGACTTGAATGTTTTTGGGCAAAGTTAACGTCTTTGCGCATTCGCCCGCATGTTTTACGCGCAGTGTGACTTTTTCCACTGCGACGGTGCCAGGCCCACATGTTTGCGAAACACCCGGGTGAAATGCGCATGGTCGGAAAAGCCGGTTTCCGCGGCGATTGCCGTCAGCGGTTCGTCGCCGTTTTTCAACAGATCCTTGGCACGCGAAATGCGCGCATTCATCTGCCAGTCGTGCGGCGCCATGCCGGTCGACGCCTTGAATGAATGGGAAAAATGCGATTGCGATAGTCCGGCAAGCGTCGCCAGTTCTTCCAGCCTTATGCTGCGCAGGCAATGTTGCTCGATAAACTCCGTTGCCCGCTTCAATTGCCAAGGCGCAAGCGCGCCGCGCTTGCGCCTTTCGGTTCTGGCAAGCTTCATCACGTCGATCAGCAATGCCAGCGCCAGCCCGTCGCCATAAAGATCGTGCAACGGGTCGGGATTGGCGATTTCGGCGGCAATCAGTTCGGCGAGCGCCATGATCCGGCTGTCGGCAAACAAGAGCTTCGGATCCTTCAGGCGGTTGGGATCGAAATCCTCGCCAAGCCGCCGGCCGACTGCATCCGCATCGAAATGAATGTCGAGATGGCGGACATATTGCACATCCTTGATATCGACCCACAGATCCATCTCGGCCGGAATATAGGAGATTGGGCTCATGCTCGCATCCTGCGGCAGGCCGGCCTCGCGCGCAGAGCGCTTGACCGCCGGCCGGCCACGACCGCGATGGTCGAGCAGGATGAACAGGCGCGGGTCACGGGCGACATAATATCCGCCGGCATAGCTGGCGCATTCGACATCCCAAAGATCGGCGGTGATGCCGTTCCAGTATCGACGGCGCAATCCTCCGACGACGGAAAAACCCTCGATCTGATTGCGCATATTCGGCTGAAACGTCATGTCCCGACCCTGTAGCCCCGGCCTTGCTCTAAAACTTTCACAAATTTATCAAGTTTTACGCCCGTATTCAACCGGGCTTAATCACGCACCCAGTTGCGCCGTATGCAGGCGGTTATAGGCACCGCGACGGGCGATCAGTTCCTGATGCGTGCCCTGTTCGACAATGCCGCTGCCATCGATGACGACGATCCGGTCGGCGCCCTGGATGGTCGCCAGCCGGTGGGCGATGATCAGCGAGGTGCGACCGACAGCCAAGTCTGCAAGCGAACGCTGGATCGCCCGTTCGGTCTCGGTGTCGAGCGCCGAGGTCGCCTCGTCGAGAATTAGGATCGGTGGGTTTTTCAGGAACATCCGTGCAATCGCCACGCGCTGCTTCTGGCCACCGGAAAGTTTTACCCCGCGTTCGCCGACCACCGTGTCCAGCCCGTCCGGCAGGCCGGCAATCATCTCTTCGAGCCTTGCCTGGCGGGCCGCCTCCATGATCTCGGCATCGTTGGCACCGAGGCGTCCATAGGCGATGTTTTCGCGCATCGTGCCGCCGAACAGGAAGACATCCTGTTGGACGATGCCGATCTGCTGGCGGAGCGACGTCTTGGTCATCTTGCGGATGTCGATGCCGTCGACCTCGATTGCGCCGCCGCCGATCTCGTAGAAGCGTGGCAGCAGGGAACAGATCGTCGTCTTGCCGGCACCCGACGGGCCGACAAAGGCGATCGTTTCACCCGGCCGGATCGACAGGCTGACCTCGTTGAGGATCGGCTTGTCGGGCACATAACCGAAGGAGACGTTGCGGTATTCGATCGCCCCCTTGAGCGCTTCGACCACGACCGCATCCGGCGCATCGGCGATATCCGGCGCAGTATCGACGAGTTCGGTGAAGCGGCGGAAACCGGCAATGCCCTTCGGATAGGTCTCGATCACCGAATTGATCTTTTCCACCGGGCGGAAGAACACGCCGACGAGAAGCAGGAAGCCGATGAACCCACCGGCCGTCAACTCGCCCTGCAACACGAACCATGCGCCGGCGATCATCACGATCATCTGCGTCAGCCGCATGCTCATGTAGCTGAGCGAGGTGCTGGCAGCCATGATCTTGTAGGCTTCGAGCTTGACCCGCCGATAGCTCTGGTTGTCGCGTTCGAACAGGTTGCGTTCGTGGCTTTCGTTGGCAAAAGCCTGCACCACCCGCATGCCGCCGACATTTTCCTCGATACGGGCATTAAAATCACCGACCCGCTCGAACAGCCGCCGGAAGTTGTGGCTCATCCGCGCGCCGTAGCGGCTTGTCACCCAGGCCGTCAGTGGCACCACCAGCGCGGTGATCAAGGCAAGCTGCCAGTTGACCGAGATCATCAGTGCTAAGGCCCCGATGAATGTCATGATCGCGATGAACAGGTCTTCCGGCCCGTGATGGGCGACTTCACCGATCTCTTCGAGATCCTTGGTCAGCCGGCCGACCAGATGCCCGGTCTTCTGGTTGTCGTAATAGCTGAACGACAGCTTCTGCATATGGTTGAAGGCTTCGCGGCGCATGTCGGTCTCGATATTGATGCCGAGCATGTGGCCCCAATAGGTGACCACCACCATCAGCCCGGTATTGACCGCGTAACAGACCAGAAGTGCTGCCGAAGCGAGCACGATCAGCAGCCATTCCTGCGTCACCAGCAACCGGTCGACGAACAGCTTGACGGCCATCGGAAAACCGAGCTCCAGCAGGCCGGACAGCACCGCACAACCGAAATCGACGATGAACAACGCTCTATAAGGGCGATAATAGGCAAAGAAACGGGCAAGCATCGGGGGTCTCTTCGGAAAAGCAGGCCGCGGCCTGTGGTTGACCGCCTGAAATAAATTGGCCAAACATGAGCCGAAATCTCCATATTCGAAAATGAACCTCCGCGGAAAGTCCAAATGCTCCACAATGCCCAGCAAAAGTCGGGGGATGTTGCCGTGCCGCTTCTATCGCTGACCAATGTCACCTTCGCCGTCGAGGGCCGGACGCTGCTTCATCCGCTGACGCTGGAGCTTGGTGCCGGCCGGTCGATCGCCTTGATCGGCCATAACGGTTCGGGAAAATCGACGCTGCTGAAACTGATCGGACGCCAGCAGGCGCTGAGCGGCGGCAAGATCGTTTTCGAAGGCAAGCCGCTGGATGGCTGGGGCAATCGCGATTTTGCCAGACGTCTCGCCTACCTGCCGCAGCGCACTCCGGCGGCCCCCGGCATGCTGGTCAAGGAACTGGTGGCGCTCGGCCGTTATCCCTGGCACGGCGCGCTCGGGCGTTTCGGCGACGCCGATCGGCAGAAGGTGGAGGAAGCGATCGAACTGACCGGCATCGGCAAGTTTGCCGACCGCATGGTCGACAATCTTTCCGGCGGCGAGCGCCAGCGCGTCTGGCTTGCCATGCTGGTGGCGCAGGATGCGGCTTGCCTTCTACTCGACGAACCGATCTCGGCCCTCGACATCGGCCACCAGCTGGAAGTGCTGTCGCTGGCCCATGATCTCTGCCGGCAAAAAGGTATCAGCATCATCACGGTCTTGCATGACATCAACATGGCCGCCCGTTTCTGCGACGAGATCGTCGCCCTTCGCGCCGGCCGGATGATCGCCCATGGCACGCCCGACGCAATCATGACCACCGACGCGCTTGCCCGCATCTACGATGTTCAGATGGATATCATCCGCCAGCCGGGAAGCGGCCGGCTTGTCGCGATGGCGCAGTAAGAAAGAGGACAGTCTCGGCCTTCGCGGCCGTCATCCTCGGGTTTGTCCCGAGGACGCAGCGACGCCGAAGCGGTTGCGGCGTTGCAGATGCCCGGGGCAAGCCCGAGCATGACGATGGAGCAGGAGTGGGATGCTGCGAACCGGTCTCAGTCGCCGCCGGCCATAAACTTCCAGTGGCCATCGGGCGAAATGCCGAGCCGGTAGAAATTGTAATTGCCGCTCTCTTCCATGCCCATCAGGTCGCCGGCGGTGACGATTCTCAGCAGTTCCACCCGTTCCGGCGGGGTCAGTTCGGAAAGCGGCTTGCCGACGAAATAGGGCCAGACATACATCTCGTCCGGTGTGCCGGCATCGATCCGCGCCGCCCCCGACGCCAGAAGGTCGAGAATGATCGCCAGGATTTCCTGCCCGTCCGGATCGCCCGAAAAATTCTTCAGCGTGTCGATCGGATCGTCGGCCTCGTTGTTCATGATCTGCGGCGGCTTGAGCGGGTTCTGCATCAATGGACGCAACCGTTCGATATCGCCTGATGCCGCGGCCTCGACGATCTTCTCGCGCATCGCCTTGACCGGCGCGGGCAGGGCGGAAAGGTCGCGGATGATTTCGGCAGGAACCTGATCGGCCGCGCCCGCACTGCCGGCCGCCCCGTTGGCCACCGGGCCCTTTGCCCCGCTGCTTGCCTTGTCGCCGGTCTGGTCCGCTCCGGTCGAAACGGAACCGCTATCACCGTTTTCTCCCGGTGCCTTGTCGGGCAGGGTGCCTTGCACCTTGTCCTGCGCCATCTCGTTATTGTCGAGCGCGAGACCCGGCCTCGTTGCACCTTCGAACGCCTGCTGCGTGCCGGCGCCCGGCTGGGTGCCGCTGGCCGAGCCTTGCCGGCCATCGCTTTGAGGTGCGAGCCTTCCGTCGGAAACGGCAAGCGCCATGGAGGCGCAGGAAAACGATGCCGCTGACGCCAGCAGCAGAATGATGACTGATCTGGAACGAACTGCCGTTCGCATGGGCATGCCCGGTCTTATTGAACGATACGTTCTGGTGAAAATTCGCCGGCAAGCATCCGGTCACGCAGCGATTCGAGCATTGCTTCTGCGCCCTGTTCGCCGTGAAGACGGATGGTTTCACGCATTGCGAAGACGATCGCTGCGTCGGCGATGATCTCCGGCTCGATACCGTCCGCACGGCCGTCAGCCCAGGCGTCGTTCTGATATTCGAGGGCGACCTGCATCTTTTCGTGGACGATCATGTCATCGATATCGTTGCGGCCTGAATGCATACTCATAACTTCCCTCGGTGCCAGCCCGGAGGCTGATTTGCTTACTGCGCCGTTAAGAACTTTATCAGCCTTTTATCAAAACGACACGCTCTCCTGACGAAAGAGGTAAATAATCCGCTAATTTCCGAAGCGCGAGGCGATTTCCGTCGCAAGTGTTGCGCCTTCGTTACGGTAACGCTCTTCAGCGATGCGTGCAGCCGCGGTGCAGGATGCGTGCACTGCGGCGAAAGACCGGTAGCCGCGATTATAGGCAGCCGTCAACCGCTCCCGTCGCGCCGCCTCGTTTGCCGCATCCGTATCCAGCAATTGCCGCATCGACTGGCGCCAGTCCTCCTGCGGTGCACCACAAAGCGACCGCAGATAACTGACCGATCCCAGCACTTCGGCAAGCCGTAAAAGCTGGTTGTCATAGGGTGCCGGCCTTGCCGTCTCGGCCGGGTCCGCCTGCAGTGAAGGCGCCGGTTTTTCCGCAGCCGACTTCTTCACCGTCTGTGCGGCAAGCGGCGAGACGAGTGCAAGGAGGAGGGGCAGGGCGATGCAGGCGGCGGATTTCAAACAGCATTCCTTGGTGCGGGCCCGGTCGGCTGATTTCAAAAAAGGGCGAACCCCGTTCGAACAGCGGTGATTCGGCGGTCGCTTCGACCGCAGCCGACATTACCCGCCGTCTTCGATCGCCGCCAGCCTCTCGGCGCATTCGAGCACGCTCGGCGGCACCGGAAGCCTTCGGATTTCCTCGACCGTATACCACCCGGGATCGGCGGCATCGTCGGCGGCGATCGCCACGACATCGCGATCGGCCTCGACCCGGAAGACGGACAGGAAGAAGTGGCGTGCATCATCCCCGGCGGCATCCTTGTCGCCGGTCAGGTCATAGGTGGCAAACAGCACCGGATTGCGCGCCGTGATGCCTGTTTCCTCGAAAAATTCACGGATCGCCGTCTCGGGTGGAGTTTCGCCCACCTCGGCCCGCCCACCGGGAAAGGCAAACAGATCAGCGGAAGGTGGCTTCGTCCGGCGGATCAGCAGCAACCTGCCGTCGCGCTCGAGAATGGCGGAAGAAGCGGCCTGCGGGGGAAACGGCATGGCTCGACTGCCTCTTTATGCGGCTGTCAGCGTCGGGATATTGCTGACGTCGACATTTCTCTCCGCATGCCAGGCATCGTAGGAGGCCTGCATCCGCAACCACATCGCCGCGCCGTCGCCGAACATTTTGCCGAGACGGGCGGCGATATTTGGCGAGACGGGTTTGCGCTCCCGCAGGATGTCGTAGAGCTGCTGGCGCGATATGCCCAGTAGTTCGGCGATCTCGACCTTGGTCTTGCCGGTAGCTGCGATGACATCCTGAAGCAATGCTCCCGGATGAGAGGGACTGCGCTCGATGGGTCTCTTGATTTGGTATTCGGTCATTTTGCCACCTCAGCCACGCCATCAATGATATTGCTCGAAATCGACACGAACGGCATCCTTGCCATCGAATTCGAACGTGATGCACCAGGGCCCATTTACGTGGACGGTATAGCGCGTTGGATCAAAACCGTGCAGGGCATGGAAGTCGAACCCCGGCAAGTTCATGTCCTGCGGCTGTTCCGCTACATCGAGCCGGTCGAGGCGCACCAGGATGCGCTTGTGCATCTTGGCGTCTATCTTGCTCGCCTTGCCCGTTTCGAACAAGCTCGCCAACGCTTTGCTCCTGAACGACCTGATCATAATGAATGTAAGCATTTGGCTTACGTTTCGTCAAGGCTCGATAGCGGGAATTGACCGCATCGTTGCTGATCATCAATGTCGATGCTAAGTCCCGAAGGGTCAATCTTCCATGCACGGCAACCGATGAAGACCTATCTCCTTTATGCATTTGCGGCACTTGCCGAAATCGCCGGTTGTTTTGCCTTCTGGGGCTGGTGGAAGCTCGGCAAGCCGGTCTGGTGGCTGGCGCCGGGCATGGTGTCGCTGGCACTGTTCGCCTGGGCGCTGGCGCTGGTGCCGGCGGAAGCAGCGGGCCGCGCCTATGCTGCCTATGGCGCAATCTATATCGTCGCCTCGGTGCTCTGGCTCTGGGCCATCGAGGCCCGCTCGCCGGATCGCTGGGATATCGGCGGTGCGCTTGTCTGCCTGATCGGCGGCGCCATCATCATGTTCGGGCCGCGCAGTGCATGAGGCATGACCGGCTTTCGACAGCATGATTGCGGTCAGCCCGACATGGCGTCGGTTGTGCGCGCGGCTTGACCGGGCTGATAGCCGGTGCCATCTAGGCTTCCATGTGCGGACGTTATGCCCTGACCCACTCGCCGGATGATGTTCTTCAATTCGTCAGCGTCGTCGATTTCGAGCCGGATTTTCCGGCGCGGTTCAATATCGCGCCGACGCAGCCTGTTCTCGTCGTCATGCAGGCCGATCGCCAGCCGGGTTCCAACCTTCCGGAGCGCACCGCCTTCCTCGCCCGCTGGGGGCTGATCCCCGGCTGGGTCAAGGACATGAAGGAATTCCCGCTGCTGATCAACGCCCGGTCGGAGACTGCGATCGGCAAGGCCTCATTTCGCGCCGCTATGCGGCATCGCCGTGTCCTCGTGCCGGCCTCCGGTTTTTACGAGTGGAAACGCCCGCCGAAGGAAAGCGGAGAGAAGTCGCAGGCCTTCTGGATCCGCCCCAGGAATGGCGGCATCATTGCTTTTGCCGGTCTGATGGAGACATGGTCCTCCGCCGACGGTTCGGAAGTCGATACCGCGGCGATCATGACGACCAAAGCGAACCGTGCCATCCGCGGCATTCATGACCGCATGCCGGTGGTGATAAGGCCGGATGATTTCGATCGCTGGCTGGAATGCAAGACCCAGGAACCGCGCCAGGTCGAAGATTTGCTGAAACCCGTTGAAGACGAGTTCTTCGAGGCGATCCCGGTCTCCGATCTGGTCAACAAGGTTTCCAATATGGGGCCGGACATCCAGAAACCGGTTGCCGTTGCCGAGCCTCAGGACAAGCCGCCGAAACCGGCAAAAGACACGTCCCAGATGTCGCTCTTCTAAAATCCCCTGCCTGCGGAATCCCAGCTTCATGAACATCGTATCTGCCGGTCTGTCCGGTTTTGCCCTTGGTGGTTCGCTGATCGTCGCGATCGGCGCCCAGAATGCTTTTATCCTGCGGCAGGGATTGTTGCGCCGGCACGTCTTCCTGCTCTGCCTGATATGCGCAGCGTCAGACGCCGTGCTGATCGCCGCCGGTGTCGGAGGCATGGGCGCGCTCGTCTCGCAGTCGAGGACGCTGATCCTCTTGGTGACGCTCGGGGGCGCCGTATTTCTGGGGAGTTATGCAGCGCTCGCATTCAGGCGGGCGGCAAGGCCGGACGTCATGCTGGCCGGTGGGTCGGAGGGATTGTCGCTGAAAGCGGCGGTGCTGACCTGTCTCGCCTTCACATTCCTGAACCCGCATGTCTATCTCGACACGGTCCTGCTTCTGGGCAGTCTTTCGGCAGGTTTCGAAGGCTCCGAACGTGTGGCCTATGGCGCAGGCGCGGCACTTGCCTCATTCGTCTGGTTCTTCGGGCTAGGCTATGGTGCAAGGCTGCTGGCACCGGTCTTTGCCAGACCCGCCGCATGGCGGGTGCTCGACGGCCTGATCGGCCTGGTTATGAGCGCATTGGCGCTCGGATTGCTTTGGAGTGCCGTGACCGAGGTCCAGGCCGCCTAGAGCAATTCCAGCGAAAGTGCAGAGCGGTTTCGCGTCCGGAATTGCGGAGAAACAAAGCGCTGGATTATCCCAGCGTTTCCATGAACGCGTGAAACGATCTAGCGGATCGGCGACAGCTTCGGCTTGCGCTTCAGCATCATGGCTGCGGCCGCAACGGCCTTCAGGCCGATCGGGCGGAAATGTTCGCTGACGTCCGGCTTTGCTTCCGGGGCATTGGTCTTGGCAGTGTTGCTCACGGTCTGGTCCTCAAGAATCTATCTACCGCATTTGCGGGCGCCGGCAATTCACCGGCAATACGGGCGGAATAAAGGCTTATCCGCCCGTTTTCGATGAGGTCAGTCTACGCGTGTCAACTTGTCGCAGGCAGGAGCTGCAACGCAGCAATTTCAGTGCGTCGCAGCAAGGAATTTCCGAAGTCCGCCCGCCCTAAAGGTGATGGCCATCGTCTTCGATGGTGATCGTTCCGAAGCGGCGTTTCCATGCCCTGGCGCTGAACGGCAGCACGCACAGATAGGCAACCACGGTGATCGAAAGGACTTCCCACGTATAGCTCATCAGCAGCGCCACATAGAGCACCACGAGAAGCAGGATCGGGAACATCAGGTCGCGGCGGATCTTGCTCGATTTGCCGGACCACACGGGCAGGCGGGAGACCAGCAGATAACCGATCGCAACCGTGTAGGCGACACTGCCGTAAACGAAGAGCGGGGTCCGCTCGACGCCGATAAACCCGAGATAGACCGGCAGCAGCACCAGCATGGCGCCCATCGGGGCCGGCACCCCGACGAAGAATTCCGACTGCCACGGCGCCTTGATGCCGCGGTCCTCCATCACGTTGAACCGGGCGAGCCTCAGGCCGGCGGCGATCGCATAAAGCAATGCCGCGATCCAGCCGAGCGAGCGGGCACCGTCGAGCAGGAAGGCGTAGGAGACCAGGGCAGGGGCAACGCCGAAATTGATGATGTCGGCGAGCGAATCCATCTGCACCCCGAATTTCGAGGTGGCCTTGAGCAGGCGTGCGACGCGGCCGTCGATGCCGTCGAGAAAGGCGGCAAGTAGAACCATGGCGACCGCCAGCTCATAACGCGCCTCGAAGGCGAGCCGGATGCCGGTAAGGCCGGCGCAGATCGCCAGCACCGTGATCAGGTTCGGCACCATCAGCCGGATGGGGATTTCCCTCAGCCGCGGCCCGCGCGCCTCGTCGGTCGAGCGGTTCTGCTCTGCTGGTGGCACATCCATGCTCCGTCTCCTCCAGGTTTTATCAGCTGCGGCGGCCGAGGGACGGCCCCTTGGCCGAACCGAACTCAGCAAGCACGGTTTCGCCGGCAATCGCCAGCTGGCCGATCGACACACGCGCCTGGCCGCCATGCGGCACGAACACGTCGAGGCGCGAGCCGAAGCGGATCAGGCCGAAACGTTCGCCGGCATTGACCGGCTCGCCGGGCTTGACCCAGCAGACGATGCGACGGGCAACGAAACCGGCAATCTGCACCACGCCCACCCGGCCGTGGCGGCTGTCGATGACGAGGCCGTTGCGCTCGTTGTCCGTGCTTGCCTTGTCGAGTTCGGCATTGACGAACTGGCCGGCGCGATATTCGATCACCGTCACTTCGCCACGCACCGGTGCACGGTTCACATGGCAGTTGAAGACATTCATGAACACCGAGATACGCAGCATCGGTTCCTGGCCGAGATTGAGTTCGGCCGGCGGCACGACCATGGCGACATGGCTGATGCGGCCATCGGCGGGCGACAGGATCAGGTCGTCATCCTGCGGCACGACCCGTTCCGGGTCACGGAAGAAATAGGCGCACCACAGCGTCAGCACGAGGCCGATCCAGAACAGCGGTTCGGCGAAGTAACCGAGGATCAGCGAGACGACGAAGAAGATCGCAATGAAGACATAGCCTTCCTTGTGGATCGGCACGAGCGTGTTGCGGATGGTGTCGAAGAGGTTGATCAACTGTGTCTCCCTGAAGGGGTAATCTGGAGGCGTAATGCCCATGTCGGTGGGCACTGACTATCGAAAAACGATATTCCCGGCAATGCGGTTCCTTCTGCAGCCTGGAAAGCCCTCATTTGTCGGTCTCATGCACCTGAAAGCAGCGCTTTGCCCCGTCTGCGGGCAGGTTTTCGCGTGTCGTTATCTGGCGCGTATCCGACTCATGGCTGTTGCATGGTTGTCAAATCGCCTTTATTCGCAACTATTGCGGGATTGGCGCGTTGGTTTTCCGACAGGTGATCCTGTTTTTGCTGCATTGCAGCAAAACGGCATGCTTTTTGCTTCGTGTTTCACGGTACTGTCATGAAAGTGCTGCAAGGGACTGCTGATTTATATCAAGGTCGAGCGTCGCCAAAGCGCGTAAGCCCGGAGTGTTAGCACTTCTGTGATCTTGTGTTGGTCGAAGAACGGAAGAGTGTGAAATGAACGTTACATGGTGCCTCGTTGCAATGGTCGACATAGCGATTGTCATCGCTGCAGTCGCCTACACCGTCTGGAGCCAGCGTCGTTATCGCGAGCGCAACCGCTTCGGCCAGTCGCGCCGCTGACGTGCCGTTTTCGAATGGACCAGGTCACGGACCTCGCCATTCATACGACTGAGGCTGGCACTGGTCGCAAGGCGCCGGTCATGCTCGCAGGACAGCCAGGGAGCCGCTGGCAACGCCTGCGATGGAAAGCAGGCTTTCGAGGTTTTCTCCATCGCGCGCCTGGATCGAAAGTCCCTGGATGATTCCGGTAATGTGGCGCGACCAGACGGCACAATCGGTATCCGCCCGCAAATCTCCCTCCTTTATCCCCTGTTCGAGCCGGTGCCTGATCCGATCGAGGCTTTCCGCCCGCAACTGACGCCCGAATTCCACCAGCGGATCGGCTGACTTTTCCGCAGGTGCCCCCACTTGTACCTCGGCCGGCGCCCCGGCCGGTGCCATTGTGATCATGCAGCCCGGATGAGAGGGCGAGGAAAACCCCACCGCCGCATCCCGAAACAGCCGCGTCATTGCGGCAAGCGCATCCTTTTCCTCGTCCATCGCACGCATGCCGAAGCCGCCGACCGTTGCCTTGTAGCGGTCGATGGCCTCCCGATAGAGCGCATCCTTCGAGCCGAAGGCGGCGTAGAGGCTCTGGGCGGAAATCCCCATCGCCTCGGTCAGCATCGGCATCGATGACGTGTCGTAACCATGCGCCCAGAACACTTCCATCGCGCTTTGCAGTGCCGCATCGCGGTCGAAAGCGCGCGGTCTGCCACGGCCACGGGCCGTTTTTCCCTTTGCGGTATTTATCACAATGGACATTGTTGTAATTCCGGAGTGTCAATGTTATTGGAATGGTCGTTGTGATAATAACATGGAGATCACCGACATGACCACCCTTCATCTTGTCGACGCTGAACAGCGCGAAGCCGTGGCGAATTTTCTCGCAATCGACCCCACGAAGAGTTCGCTCTCCAGTTTCCGTTCCGGGCTGGTCGAAGGCATGGGCGCGGCCCTGACGCCGGAGCCTGTCGATTATGAAACACGGATCATCATCGGTGAGCCCGGAAAACCGGATCTGCGCCTGCTCGTGCATCGTCCGGAAACAGCTGACGGACTGCGGCCGGCAATCCTTTATCTGCATGGCGGCGGCATGGTTGCCGGCACGCCCGACATGATGGCCGGCTCCCACAGGCGGCTGGCGAACGAGACTGGAGCGATGGTTGTCGCCCCGCAATATCGCCTGGCCCCGGAAACTCCCTTTCCCGGCGGGCTCGAGGATTGTTACGCAGCGCTCTTTTGGCTTCATGCCAATGCCGGCGAACTCGGGGTTGATCCGCAGCGTATCGCGGTGATGGGGGATAGCGGCGGTGGCGGTCTTGCTGCGGCACTGGCGCTTCTTGCGCGCGACCGCGGTCAGGTGCCGCTCGCGGCACAGTTCCTTCTTTATCCGATGCTCGATATCCGCACTGCCACGCCGCAGGCGCCGTCGGATGACCCGTTGACGGGCGAGTTTGTCGTCGGCCGGGATTTCCTGCGGTTCTGCTGGGAACAGGTGAGGGGCAGCGGACCGCTCGACGATGGTCAACTCGGTTACCTGTCACCGGCGCTGGCCACTGATCTCCAGGGCCTGCCGCAAGCCGTGATCGTCACGGGAGCGCTGGACCTGTTCCGCGATGAAGACATGGCCTATGCCCGAGCCCTGCTGCAGGCGGGAGTTGCAACCGACCTTCATGTCTATGCCGGTGCCGTCCATGGTTTCGATATGCTGCCCGGCAGGCTCACGGACCAGGCAAAAACGGGGCTTTTCGCCAGCATCCGCCGCATGTTGTGATCGTTCGGAACGGGGCATTGGCGATTTTGCCACATGGAAAATGCCCCGTTTTGGCCGTAGTTTTGCAACGTGGCTGTTGTGCAGCCTGTGTATAGGTTTTGAAGAGGAGCAAAACCATGCAACCCGACCTTACATTAGAAGACGTATTGACCGATCCCCTGATTGCACTGTTGCGTCGTGCGGACGGCATTTCCACACCGGATTTCACCCGGCTGCTTTTCGCGGCCGCGGAAACCTACACGGCCGGCAAGACGGCGAGGCCGCGCATTGCACAGCGCAGCACTCATGCGTCGCCGATGCCGCGTGACGAAAAATTTGAGGCGGAACTGTCCAGGGAGATGGCTCCCGGCAGATGCCCGCCGAAGGCGAGCGAAACATGTCTAGGCTGGTAAGACCCCATCCATCCGATATTCTTCACGGCACAGGCCCGGTTGCCCGGCGCGCGCCGCTCGGCACGCTCGGTTTTCAGATCTTTGCCGGGTCGACGATGCCAAGCCAGGTCGTCAGTGCCAGAAGCGGCGAACCCCAGAAGGTCAGTGTCAGCAGGTAGGCCGCCACGAGAGTGCCGGCCACCAGCATGCGTTTTGCCGAATAGTTCATCCGTCTTCTGATGGGCACGTTCCAACCTCCTCGTTTGACTCGTTATTCCGCTGCCGGCGTACCGCGTGTGACGACCCCGAGTTCGTCGCTTTCGCGCACCTGGCGCAGATGTTCCTCAGCCTGTGTCGCCTCGCGTTGGCGGTTCCACATCGACGCGTAAAGCCCGTCCTGCGCCAGCAGCCCGGCATGGGTGCCGCGCTCGGCGATTTCGCCGGCCCTCAGCACGATGATCTCGTCTGCGCCGATCACCGTCGAAAGCCGGTGGGCGATGACCAGCGTCGTGCGGTTCTTCGACACCAGGTCGAGTGCCGACTGGATCTCGTGTTCCGTCGTCGTGTCGAGCGCCGAAGTCGCCTCGTCGAGAATCAGGATCGGCGGAGCCTTCAAAACCGTGCGGGCGATCGCAACGCGCTGTTTTTCGCCACCCGAAAGCTTCAGCCCGCGTTCGCCGACCTTCGTCTCGTAACCGTCCGGCAATTGCTTGATGAACCTGTCGATCTGGGCAATCTCGGCGGCGGCATGCATTTCGGCATCGGCAGCGCCGGGGCGACCGTAACGGATATTGTAGGCCACCGTGTCGTTGAACAGGACCGTATCCTGCGGCACCATGCCGATTGCCGCGCGCAGAGACTTCTGCGTCACGTCGCGCACGTCCTGGCCGTCGATGGTGATCGATCCGTCCTGGATGTCGTAGAACCGGTAGAGCAGGCGGGAGATGGTTGATTTCCCGGCACCCGACGGGCCGACGATCGCCACCGTCTTGCCGGCCGGCACGTCGAAGGAAACGCCCTTGAGGATTGGCCGGGCCGGATCGTAGGAGAACCTGACGTCCTTGAAGGCGATTGCGCCCTTCTGGGCCTCTCCTGCGCTCAAGACGAGGTCCTTGGCGTCGGGCCGGTCGACGACTTCCGCTTCCACTTCGAGAAGCTCGAACATCTGCTCGATATCGGTCAGCCCCTGGCGGATTTCGCGATAGACGAAACCGATGAAGTTGAGCGGCACAGAAAGCTGCATCAGAAGCGCGTTGACGAAGACGAAATCGCCAATCGTTTGTTCGCCGCGCTGCACGGCAAGCGCCGACATGATCATGATGACGGCCTGACCCAGCCCGAAGATCACGCCCTGGCCGAAGTTCAGCCAGCCGAGCGAGGTCCATACCTCGGTTGCCGCCTTTTCGTAACGCGCCATCGAGACATCGAAGCGCTTGGCCTCCATCTCCTCATTGCCGAAATATTTGACCGTTTCGAAATTGAGCAGCGAATCGATCGCCTTGGTATTGGCGTCGGTATCGCTGTCATTCATTGTCCGGCGGATCGAGATGCGCCAGTCGCTGGCCTTGATGGTGAACCAGATATAGGCGGCAACCGTGACGGCGGTGACGGCGAGATACCAGAAACCATAGGCGGCCCAGAAGATGATCGCCGTCAGCAGGAATTCGATCAGCGTCGGTATCGAATTCAGGATCGTGAAACGAACGATGGTTTCTATGCCCTTGGTGCCGCGCTCGATGATCCGCGACAGGCCGCCCGTCTTGCGCTCTAGATGGAAACGCAGCGACAGCTCGTGCATGTGCACGAAGGTCTTGTAGGCGAGCTGGCGCACTGCGTGCTGGCCGACCGAGGCAAACAGCGCGTCGCGCAGCTGGTTCAGACCCACCTGCAGGATGCGGGTAAAGTTATAGGCAATGACAAGGATGACGGCGCCGAGCAGAAAGGCCGGCAACAGACCGGCCATGTCGAGCTTGCCGTTCAGCGCATCCGTCGCCCATTTGAAGAAATAGGGGACCGACAGAAGCACGAGCTTGGCAAGCAGCAGGAAGAAGGTTGCCCACAGCACCCGTGCTTTCAGATCGGCGCGACCCTTCGGCCACATATAGGGCCACAGGTTGACCAGCGTGCCGAGCGGGTTGCCGGCATCCGCCGAAACGATCTTTTTCTTGGGCGTCATGAAAAACTCCGGGCGCACCGCAATCAGGGCGCGGCCCCCGGCACATAGGCGGCATAGGCCGCCGTTGCAATGCGCAGGCCGGGCTTTATTGGCAAAACAAGCCCGTCAGGTTGCTGGGGTCATGCGTTCGTCGGCGTCGTCCAGGACAGATAATAGTTATTGTCGCCGATCATGCCGAAATAAGCGCTTGCGCCGGTCGCCTTGTCGATATGGCTGAAATCCTCGTTGCGCACGTATAGTCCGTGGGAATCACGCAGCAGCGTATCGCGCAGGAACGTGCTCCATTCAGACGTTGCGACTGTTGTTACGTCAGACGATGAAACCTGCCCTGTCGAACCGCTGGATGCAGCAGCGGCGGTGACGGGTTCGCGGCCGGTGACCTGCTCGCCGGCGACAACGTCGGTGACGGTAAGCTGGCCGGCCTTCAGCGCCTCGCGCATCGCCGCCGCCATGTCCCTTGTATCGTCACTGGCTTCAAGTGTGTCGATCTTCTGGGCGAGCGCCTTCATGAACGCGTTCGAGGAAATGTCGTCGATCGACCCGTCGCCATCGGCATCCGTCGTGTCTCCGGACGCTGACTGCTGCAGCGATGCCATCGTCATGGAAAGCTCGGCCGCATAACCGTAATCATCATCTTCTTCGGATGTGTCGGCGTAAAACAGGCCGGCAAGCGAAGCGATCGACGATCCGGATGTATTGCCTCCGAGATCGCTCGAACTACTCTGGGACGCTGTCGAGGTCGGTTGCGGTGTCCAGACCCGGGTGGAACTGATGCTGGAAATCATGATGGCCTCGCGAAGAATATCGGCTTTGCATGAATCGATTCGGTATTTCCAATAGGTGGAAGGCTGCCATCGCGGTCCTGCGCGAAGCTGATCAACAGTCACAAGTTGTGGTGCGGCGGGGATGCGCGCAATTGTCTTTGTCCGCCCCGGCAGGGCCGGCTCGGTTGAAAGGGAAGAGGGCAGGCGGTGGTATATGGGGTTTGGTATGTCAGGCTTTCCGCCTGCCCCGGCCGCTTCGTTCGATCGCACGGGACGTGTCAGTTCCCGTCGGATCTCAAGTCACGGCCATCACCGGAAACCGAGCCCTGTCGAGCCGGGTGATGCGACCGGTTCGCGAACCCGGTTTCCCATCCGATGACGCCGTCATTATCGATATGGCCAAAAAGACGGGGAAGGTGGAAGCATCTCTTCCAAGGCAAGTGCCTGATATTGAAGTCGCCCTTCTTTCGCAGGGGCTGCAATCATCCCCGCCTCGGCAGGCTGCAGATCCGCTGCGTTCCAAAATACAGCCCCGAAACGAAACGGCCGGCGGTCGTTGGAACCGCCGGCCGTGATCGAAATGGAGCGGATGGCGCTCAGCCCTTGTGATGCATCATCCGTTCGCGGTGCAGCTCTTCCGAATCCGGACGATATTCTTCCGGCACGCCGAAAATCTGGCCCGGCTGGATGATGTCCGGATTGGCGATCTGCTGTTCGTTGGCGAGATAGATCGTCGTGTAACGCACGCCCTGTCCATAGGCGCGGCGGGCGATCTGCCACAGTGTATCGCCGCGGCGGATGATGACGGAGCTTCGGTCGCTCTGGGTCAGCGGCGCCTGTTCGATCGTGCGTGTACCGGACGTGCCATTCGACGATGCAACAGTTTGTGGTGCCCCGCCGAACTGCTGCGCCAGTGCCGGTCCGACCGTCTCGGCGATCAGCTTCGTCAGGCCGTCGATTGCCGCGCCGACAGCTGCCACCTCGCGCGGCAGCGCATCAAGCGTCTGGCGCGCTGCGGCCGCATGCCGTGCGGTAACGCCCACGGTTTCCGTTGCGCTCACCGAAGCACCGGAAGGCAGACGGTATTCGGCAAGCGTCTGCAATGCGATGCCGGTTGCCGAGCGGGCGGCCGCCATGTTTTCCAGCGTCGGCACCTTGCCGCCGTCGTAAAGGCCCTTGAGCAGCGAGAATGCCTTGGCCACCTGGCTACGCAGGTTGTCGAAAGCGCCGCCGTCGATGGCTGTAACGCTGCTTGCCGGCGAGGGCGATGCAATGGCTGCCACCTGGTCGCCGGCCGGCCGGTTGAACGGAACCTCGACACGGACGATCACCTGGCCGTTGGCGCTGAGCGTCTCGACGGCGATCCGGTGGTCGCCGACCGTCAGGTTGGCATTGCCGTCGATGACGAAATGCCCGTCCTGGCCGGCCTGTGCCTGACCGATCACCGATCCGTCGGTCGAGCCGCGAACCTTGAGACCGGGCCGGGAGATGCCGGCGATGAAGATTTTCGCGCCTTCGATCTCGACCGCCGAAATCTGCAATTCGCCCGACATGGCGGGCTGGGCCGGTGCCGAAACCGTGGACGCGGCAGAAGGGGCGGTGGCGGAAGCGGATGCGACGTCGCTCAAACCCGAAGCGGCAGGCACGGAAGGTGGTGCCGCAGCCGGTGCGGCGGCCGTGGTCGTCGGTGCTGATGCTGTACCGCCGGTCGCAGCGCTTTTGCCGGTTTCTTCCGGAACCGCGATCAGCCGGCTCGCCTTGCCGGGTTTGGTCACCATGGCGAGCAGCTTGCCGCTCTTGTCGGCGGGGACGGAAACGGTTGCGGTTTCCTCCGAGGTCGTCACCTTGCCATCCTTGGCCGTCGCTTTCAGCACCAGCTGGTGGTCGCCCGGCGGCAGCGGCTTGTCGAGCACGATGGCGAAATCGCCACTCGGTCCGACTTCGACCTTGGCGATCACCGCATCGCCATTGGCGACCTCGAGTGTCGAATGAGGTGCGGCATGGCCGGCGATCACGGCGGAACCGTCCGGCTCGACGCGCAGCACGTCGAAGGTCGGCATATCGGTTGCGGCCGTCTGGGATACGTCGCTGCTGGCCGGTGCATTGGTCGCTGGCGCAGTGGCTGCCGGTGCGGTTGCTGGTGGCGCAGCTTTGGCGGTTTCTTCCTGGACCGGTTTCTGGCCTTCCTTCACCGCGTCTTTCACCGCATTGCCAGCCGCGTTTATCGCCTCGCCGATCGGTTTGCCGTCTTTGTTGATCCTCGGCATTACGACGAAGATCATCAGCAAGGATGCTATGGCAAGTACAATCAATGCGAGCCAGCCGGCACGGTTGTTCATCGTCTGTCGCCTCACAGGGCCTGAGTTTCCGCTACTTTACCGATTAGCCGGTTCCACCCGCATTAACAAGCTTTTCACACCATAAAGCCTTGCTCTTGCGGGCTTTTCCCGTCAATTTTGCGCGACGCGGACCTGTCTCCGCGCAAGTTGAAATGCCTGACGGAGAAAACTGTGCCAATACGATCCATCTGTGTTTACTGCGGTTCCCAGCCCGGCCGTGATCCGGCCTATATCGCTGCCGGCCGCGCGCTCGGAAAATCGATTGCTGCACACGGCATCCGCCTCGTTTATGGCGGCGGCACCAAGGGCATCATGGGCGCAGTTGCGGCCGGCGTGCTGGCGAATGGTGGCCAGGTGACCGGCATCATTCCCGATTTTCTGGTCGACATGGAGGCGACGCGCCATTCGCTCGGCCAGCTCAACGAACTGATCGTCACCAAGGACATGCATGAGCGCAAGCACAAGATGTTCGAGCGGTCGGATGCGTTCGTGACGCTGCCCGGCGGCATCGGCACGCTGGAGGAGATCGTCGAGATCATGACCTGGGGTCAGCTCGGCCGTCACGAAAAGCCAATGGTATTTGCCAATATCGGCGGTTTCTGGGATCCGATGCTGTCGCTCGTCACCCACATGCGCGCCGAAGGCTTCATCCACCGCGCCCATCTCGTCCAGCCGCTGGTCATCTCCGAAGTGGACGACATCGTACCGGCGATCATCGAGCGTGACGAAGAAACCGCTTCGTCCAAGGGCGAAGAGGCGGTCATTTCCAAGCTCTGAGGCGATCCGTGCGCCACACTGGTGCTGCGTCGAGTTGAGCCTGATTTCACGACAGTGCTGTTTTTCTCGTTATCCTCGGGACAGGCCCGAGGATGACGTCGGAGGCAATTCTCAGTCGACGATGAACAGTTTTGCGCCGGTCGTGGTCGACGAGCGATGCGGCTCGGCCTTGTCGGCCACCTGGTAGCTCATGCCGGGCTTCAAGACGAATACTCGTCCATCGGCGAGCTCGGTCGTCATTTCACCTTCCAGGCAGAGCAGGATATGACCCTTTTCGCACCAGTGGTCGGCAAGATAGCCCGGCGAATGCTCGACCATCCGTACCCGGATCGATCCGAAATGCTGCGTCCGCCAGGTGGAATGGCCGGTGTCGCCCTTATGCTCCGTCGGTTCGATCTGCGACCAGTCGGTGGTGCCGAAGGGTATGTCTGCCATATGCATTGAATATCGGTCCTTGTAATCAGCGGGCCAATCAGCGGCCTCGCAACTGCCGCAGCATGGCGATTGTGTAGAGCACGAGTGCTGCCCAGATCAGCACGAAACTGACAAGCTTGATCGAGCTGAGCGGCTCGTGGAAGGCGAAGACGGCAACGAGGAAAATCAGCGTCGGCGCGATATACTGCATGATACCGATCGTCGACAGTCTCAACAGTTTTGCGCCATTGGCATAGATCATCAACGGTCCGGCCGTGACAACGCCGGAGAGTGCCAGCATCCCCATATCGTAATTGGTACCGTGGAGGAAATGCCCTTGGCCGGTCACCTCGAGCCAGATCACATAGGGAAGCATCGGGATGCTGATCAAAAGCACTTCGAGAAAGAACCCCTGGTTGGGGCCGATCGGCAGGGTTTTGCGCAACAGCGCATAAATACCCCAGCTGAAAGCGAGTGCCAGTGAAATCCAGGGCAGGCCGCCGGCGCCCCAGGTGAGGATCGCGACGGCGACGAACGCGAGTGCGATCGCCGCCTTCTGCAGCCGCGCTAGCTTTTCCTTCAAGACCACCGCGGCGAGAAGGATGCTGAACAGCGGATTGATGAAATACCCGAGTGCCGCATCGAGCGCATGGTCGTTGGCGACCGCCCAGACATAGATGCCCCAATTGGCGGTGATGAAGGTGGCGGTGACGCAGGCCATGCCCAGCATGCGCGGGTTCTTCAGCGCCGCGGAAACATCCTTCGTGCGGCCAAGAATGATCAGCACCAGGCCGGCGAACGGAACCGACCAGAGCGCCCGGTGGGCCAGAACCTCGAGGGCAGGCAGATGTCCGACAGCCTTGAGATAAAAGGGCAGGAAGCCCCACAACACATAGGCCGTCAGCCCGAAGGCAAAACCCCGCGGCGTGTCCTCGTTGGGAATGACGGGGGCGGCATTTTCGGTAGCCATGAGCGCGTTTCCTGCAGTGTTTCCGGCATTCTGTTGTTGATTGTTCTGGTCGCAATACAGGATCGGCCCGCAGCCCGCCAATTCATTTCGGTGAAGCTCGCATTGAGATAACTCATCCATGCCGCCACGA
The DNA here is from genome assembly GCF_057163345.1 of Aliirhizobium sp. YIM B11859. Classification (NCBI taxonomy): domain Bacteria; kingdom Pseudomonadati; phylum Pseudomonadota; class Alphaproteobacteria; order Hyphomicrobiales; family Rhizobiaceae; genus Aliirhizobium; species Aliirhizobium sp. YIM B11859. The sequence goes on along the minus strand of NZ_JBXHAY010000005.1, from coordinate 337,481 downwards.
TTGCGGGCATTAACGCGAAAAGCCCCATGACGACGCGATCAGCTACGAGGGAAGTGATTGCCGGATGTCCCGCCCACCACTTCCCCATTTTTCGGCGAGGTGATGTTCGAAAGCGCCCGATTATGGTGGTTGCGGAAAGAAGGCATAGTGTCTCCAGAAGCGGACAGGCCAGCGAAAAACATCGGCCTGTTCCGACCTTCCTTCTTCGTGGAGAACGATCATGTCCTACGGATTTATGGATATCGCCTCGACGCCGAGCGTCAGGGCCGCGCAGGCGCAAATGGGTGTCGACAAGTTCTGGGAGAATTTCTCCGGGCATCGCGAAATGGACCGGTTCACCGAAAACGAGGCGGCCTTCATCGCTCTGCGTGACAGTTTCTACATGGCGACCGTGTCAGAAACCGGCTGGCCTTATGTCCAGCATCGCGGCGGCCCGCCAGGCTTTCTCAAGATGGTGGACGAAAAGACGCTCGCCTTCGCCGATTACAGCGGCAATCGGCAATATATTTCGACCGGCAATCTGGCCGCCAGCGACAAGGCCTGCCTTTTCCTGATGGATTATCCGCGCCGTGCCCGGCTGAAGATCTACGCCCATGTCGAAAAGCTTTCGCTCGACGCCGATCCGGCGCTGACGGCGTTGGTGACCGATGCTGATTATCGAGGGCGGGCCGAGCGGATCTTCCGGCTGCGGCTCGATGCCTTCGACTGGAACTGCCCGCAGCACATCACTCCGCGCTTCACCGAGAGCGAGGTCGGTGACGCCGTCCGTCCGCTGCAGGAGCGGCTGCGAGAGCTTGAAGCGGAAAATGCCACCCTGCGGGAAAGGGCAGGCGCGGCCTAACCGCCGATCGGGAAGATGGATCGCAGCCTGGGCAGTGCGAAGTCGAGGAAACTGCGCATCTTCAGCGGCATCTGGCCCCGCGATGCATGGACGAGGCTGACGGGAACGGGATCGGCTTCGTAGTCCTCAAGGATGATTTCCAGGTCGCCGGCCTTCACCGCATCGGCGACCTGATAGTGGAACAGCCGGATGACGCCGGTATTGCGGCAGGCGGCGCGCACCGCCGCATCGACCGTCGTCACCGACAGCCGCGATGTCATCGATACGAGGAGGGGCGCGTTTGTCTGCCGGTCGTAAAATGGCCAGCTGGCGGGCGAGATCGGACCTTCGACGGTGACCGCCGGCAGGCACGAAAGTTCCTCTGGTGTTTGCGGGATACCGTACTGGGCAAGCAGTTGCGGGCCGGCACAGATGACCATCCGCATCGGGCCGATCGTGGTGGCGACCATCGAACTGTCAGGCAGCCTGCCGATGCGAACGGCCATGTCGACCTGCTCTTCGAAGAGCTGGAGGTTCCGGTCCCGCAGCATGAGAGAAATGTCGATCTGCGGAAACTGGGCGAGGAAGTCTGTGACGACCGGCAGAACGTGCAGCTGGCCGAACTGGACGGGCGCGGTGATCACCAGCCGGCCCTTCGGCGCGGTGAACTCGCCGGCGGCTTCCCGCTCCGCTTCCTCGACCTGTTCGATGATGCGCCGGGCGGCGGCAAGGTAGGTGGTGCCGGTGTCGGTCAGCCGGATATTGCGGGTGCTGCGCAGAAGAAGCTTCGCGCCGAGTGCAGCTTCGAGATCGGAAATCTTCCGGGTCAGCGTCGTGACCGGAACATCGAGAAAACGTGCGGCCGCCGAAAAGCTCTCCTTTTCGGCAACCGCGATCAGCATCGACATCGCTTCTATGCGGTCCATCGTCTTCCTGTTTGCCGGCTGTGCCGGGCATTCACGTCGGTGGCCGAGAAAGACCGACATCAGGGTCGAAATTTTTGAATTTATTGTCAACCAGTTGGAGAACCCAAATGAAACGATTGATGATTGCTTTTGCTCTGTCCTTTTCTGCTCTCGCACCGCTCGTCGCCGCACCGGCGCTCGCAGCCGACATCATCCAGGCGGCGCGTCCGGCTCCCGCCGTGGTGCATTATCGCTCCGCCACCGTTGACGGCGTGAACATGTTCTATCGGGAGGCAGGCCCTGCCGACGGTCCCGTCGTCCTGCTCCTGCATGGCTTCCCCACGTCTTCGCATATGTTCCGCAACCTGATCCCGCTGCTTGCCGACCGCTACCGGGTCATAGCCCCCGATTATCCCGGTTTCGGCCATAGCGACGCGCCGGATCACACGAAATTCACCTATAGTTTCGGCCATTACGCCGACATGGTGGACAATCTCCTCGGCCAGATCGGCGCCACGAAATATGCCATGTATGTGATGGATTACGGCGCACCCGTCGGTTACCGGCTGGCGCTCAAACATCCCGATCGCGTCTCCGCCCTGATCGTCCAGAACGGCAATGCCTATGACGAGGGCCTCAGGGAATTCTGGGATCCGGTCAAGACCTACTGGAAGAGCGGTGCGGCCAGGGATCGCGAGGCTTTGTCCAGTCTTGTGACGCTCGATATCACCAAGTTCCAGTATACCGATGGCGTCAAGGACGTGTCGCGCATCAGCCCCGACAACTGGCTGCAGGATCAGGCACTGCTCGACCGCCCGGGCAACAAGGATATCCAGCTCGACCTGTTCTACGACTACCGCACCAATGTACCGCTTTATCCGCAGTTCCAGGCTTTCTTCCGCGATCGCAAGCCGCCGACGCTGATCGTATGGGGCAAGAACGACAAGATCTTTCCCGAAGAAGGTGCGCATCCCTATCTCCGCGATCTCCCGGATGCCGAATTCCATATCCTCGATACCGGCCATTTTGCACTCGAGGACAAGCTCGACGAGATGGCGCCGCTGATCGGAGATTTCCTCGACCGGACGCTGTCCGGGCACTGAGGGCAATATGCCGGAGGCCGTCCCCGGTTGCGGGACGGCGGCATGAGCAGAAACAATGGGCTGGAGCGCGGCGAGCCGATCCGAAGGATCGCGTCGCGCTTCGGCCGAAACCTTTGTCCATTCCTGTCGCATCGATCCGAAATCGATTCCGATTTGCGGATCGATGCGATAGCATCCCGTCGTGATAACCGGCAAAGGTGGGGGCTATGGCCGTTCGAAAAGTCGTTCTTGTTCTGGCTGCAGTCTCAGGTCTTGCACCACAGGCCTTCGGGCAGAATGCGCGCATGCAGGATGCGCAAGGCGCGTCTGCCTATGATGAGACGTTGAACGATCTTCTGACACAGAGCATCGTGCGCGATATTGCCTCGGTGCGCAGCGAATGCCTGGCGGCAGACCCCGTCTACCGGCTCGACTGTGTCCGCCAGGGCCTGGAACTGACCTCGCGGCGCGCGCCCTATCACGGCGATTACGGCCCGATGCGCGAAGCCTTGAGGGCAGGGGCGGCAGCGGTCGCACCGATCATCGCCGGCAAGCGCGATGATGCAAGGGACAGGTTGGAAGTCAGCCCCGGCACCAATCCCCGTTTCAAGTCCCGGCGTTATTACACACCGACGACGGCCGCCGGTTACGACGCCACCAAGGCCGAGGCGTTCAAGGCGCTCGACGCCACCCAGTCCCGACTGCTCGACATCGGCAAGCGCTCGGCAGCCTGGAACGGCACCTATACGACGGTCGCGATCGCCGTCGCCTCGCTTGCGGATGTGTTGCGGAAATAAGCGTGAAGACCGGTCGCGGATCGAAAGTCTGACCGCCGCGGCTATGCTGACCGGGTGTTGCAGTCAGCGGTTTGTTGGACTGTTATTCCGCCGCGATCTTGCCCGCCAGCTGGCGGTTCTTCATCAGCTTGTAGATCACCGAATCCATCAATGCCTGGAACGAGGCGTCGATGATGTTTTCCGACACGCCCACCGTCCACCAGCGCACGCCGCTTCCATCGGTGGATTCGATCAGCACGCGGGTGATTGCCTCGGTGCCGCCGTTCAGGATACGCACCTTGAAATCGGCAAGCAGAAGGTCGTCGATCTCGTTCTGGTATTTGCCGAAATCCTTGCGAAGTGCCAGATCGAGCGCGTTGACCGGACCTTCGCCTTCGGCAACCGACATATGCGGCTCGCCATCGATAACGATCTTCACTACGGCCTCCGACACGGTTTTCACCCGTCCGAAACTGTCGAAGCGGCGCTCCACCATCACCCGGAAACCGTCGACATCGAAGAAATCGGGAATGACGCCGAGCGTCCGGCGGGCGAGCAGTTCGAAACTCGCATCCGCCCCCTCATAGGCATAACCGGAGGCCTCTCGCTCCTTGACGATCGAGATCAGCTGGTCGAGCTTCGGATCATCCTTGGCGACCTCGATGCCGCGCCGCTTGAGGGCATTGATGAAGTTCGACTTGCCGCCCTGGTCCGAGACCATCACCTTGCGGAAATTGCCCACGCTGTCCGGCGTCACATGTTCGTAGGTGCGCGGATCCTTCAGCAGTGCCGAGGCATGGATGCCAGCCTTTGTGGCAAAGGCAGATGCGCCGACATAGGGCGCCTGATGGTTCGGCGAGCGGTTCAACAGTTCGTCAAAAGCGTGACTCAGGCGCGTCAGGCCGGCCAGCCGCTCCGGGTCGATCGCCGTCTCGAAGCGGGAGGCATAGGCCTCCTTCAGACAGAGCGTGGCAATCAGAGTGATGAGATTGGCATTGCCGCAGCGTTCGCCTATGCCGTTCAGCGTACCCTGCACCTGCCGACAGCCGGCCTCGATCGCTGCGAGCGAATTGGCGACCGCCTGGCCGGTATCGTCATGCGCGTGGATGCCGAGCGACGAGCCGGGAATACCGGCGGCAATGACGGCAGACACGATCGCCCGCACCTCGTCCGGCTGCGTACCGCCATTGGTGTCGCAAAGCACGATCCAGCGGGCACCCGTTTCGTACGCTGCGCGGGCGCAGGCAAGTGCATAATCCGGGTTGGCCTTGTAACCGTCGAAGAAATGTTCGCAATCGACCAGCGGCTCGCGGCCGGCAAAACGGGCCGCCTCGACGCTGTCGCGGATCGATTGCAGGTTCTCCTCGTCTGAGCAGCCGAGCGCCACCCTGACGTGGTAATCCCAACTCTTGGCGACGAAACAGATGGCGTCGCTTTTCGCCTGCAGCAAGGTTGCCAGCCCCGGATCGTTGGAGGCGGAAATGCCGGCCCGCTTGGTCATGCCGAAGGCGACGAAGGACGCCCGTGACGTGCGCTTTTGCGAAAAGAAGGCGGTGTCGGTCGGATTGGCTCCGGGATAACCGCCCTCGATATAATCGAAGCCGAATTCATCGAGCATCGCCGAGATCGCGATCTTGTCCTCGACGGAAAAATCGACGCCGGGCGTCTGCTGCCCGTCGCGTAATGTTGTGTCGAAGAGATAGAGGCGTTCGCGTGTCATCGGGGCGCGGGTCATGGTCTCGGCCATTCTGTCGTGTCGTGATCGGGATGCTGGTGAGGGCGGCGGCGCGCGATCTGTTCGGCTGTCGCCGTGCTTGGCTGTTCCGGCAGGCCGGCCATGGCGTTGAACCACGGCATTCGGCTGTCAGTGAAATACTGTTTGTCCGGCACGATTGCCGTCGGTTCGTCGAGGCTGCCGATCGACAGGTCGATCATGCCCTCGCCGATCGGCTGGAAACTGAGCGGTGTACCGCAGGCAGCGCAAAAACCGCGTTCTGCCGCTTCCGAGCTGCGATAAAGCGAGGGGCGCCCGCGTGTCCATTCGACATCTGTCGCCGCGACGGTAAAGAACGGCCAGACCACCGAGCCTACGGCCTTCTGGCACATGCGGCAGTGGCAGATCGCCCGGTCGGCGACCGGGCCACCAACCGCATAACGCACGGCGCCGCACTGGCATCCGCCAGTCATATGTCCACTCATCTGCTCCTCCCTTCCTCTCTTGCCTTGGCCGGTGCTACGTTTTCCCCGCAAATCTGTCCGTCGCGCGGATCAGCTTGTCGGTAATGCCCGGCTCGGAAACCGAGTGCCCGGCGCCCTCGACGATGTGAAAATCCGCGTCGGTCCACACTTTCGACAGCTGGAAGGCATATTTCAGCGGGCAGGGCATGTCGTAGCGGCCATGCACGATGACGCCGGGAATGCCGTTGAGTTTCGCCGCGTCGCGCAGCAGCTGGCCATCTTCGAGCCAGCCGTCATTGACGAAGAAGTGGTTTTCGATGCGGGCAAAGGCGAGCGCGAAATGGTCCTCGTCATGGTTGGAGGCGAGCTGCGGGTCGGGAAGAAGCGTGATCGTCGATCCTTCCCACACGCTCCAGGCCTTGGCGCAGCGGATCTGTTCGGCCCGGTCGCTGCCGGTCAGGCGGCGGTGATAGGCCGCCATCATCTCGTGGCGTTCATCGACTGGGATGGGCGCGACAAACGCCTCCCACTTGTCGGGGAACATTTCAGACACGCCGAACTGGTAATACCAGTCGAGTTCAGCCCTGGTCAGCGTATAGACGCCGCGCAGCAGAAGCTCGGTCACCCTCTGCGGATGCGTCTGGGCATAGGCGAGCGCCAGCGTCGATCCCCAGGAGCCGCCGAACACCTGCCATTTATCGACCCCGGTCATCTCCCGCAGCCGTTCGATATCGGCGACCAGATGCCAGGTCGTGTTGTTGTCCAGGCCGGCATGTGGCGTCGAACGTCCGCAGCCACGCTGGTCGAACAGAAGAATGTCGTAAAGCGCGGGGTCGAACAGGCGCGACTGGATCGAGGTTATTCCGCCGCCTGGTCCGCCATGCAGGAAGACAACCGGTTTTGCCCCCTTCGTGCCATGCCTTTCGAAATAGATCACATGGCCGTCGCCGACATCGAGCGTGCCGGTCTCGTAAGCGACGGTTGCGGGATAAAGCACACGCAGCACTTCGGTCACAGGTGCAGCCCTTTCTCAGGCCAGATTTCCGTATCGTGGTCGGGATGCTGGAAGGAGATGATCTGCTCCTGCTTGACCGCATCCTCGCCGGCATCGCGCACCGGCTGGTCGAAAATCGTCGTGACCCAGGAAATATGGGTGGAGTAGTTCACCTGGATTTTCGGCGAAAGATCGTCGCGCTCGTCAAACGCGCCGATCGCCAGTTCCAGCCCGCCGGGATAACGATAGGTCAGCGGCGTGCCGCAGTTTTCGCAGAACCCGCGGTCTATATTGATTGAGGAGTGGAAATATTTGGGCTCACCACGGGTCCATTCGACGCCTCCCTCCGGAGCGCTGACGAGGGGGCCGAAGAACCCGCCGAATGCCTTCTGGCACATCCGGCAATGGCAGATTGAGGCGCGCCCGAGTTCGCCATGGATCCTGAAGCGCACGGCACCGCACTGGCAACCGCCGGACCTCAAGGCGTCCGAATTTGTCGTCTCGCTCATGCGTCATTCTCCTTTATGGATCCACCGGTGGCGGCAACCGCCTGCCAGGTGTCGGTATCGTGGTCCGGATGCTGGTTGGAGGCGATATCGGCGAGGAATGGCGCCTCCTCGAGATCGTCTTCCGTCAGATGTCCCGGCAGGGCATGCAGGTGATCGACGAAAGGCAGCTTGGCTTCGATCCCGTATTGCAATGTCGGCGGCAGGCTCGACGGATCATCGAGGGCCCCGGCGGCAAGCGAAATTCCGTCCATCGCCTCATAGGTGAGCGGCGTGCCGCAATTGTCGCAAAAGCCCCGGCGCACATGGTTGGACGAGTGGAAATATTTCGGTGCCCCGCGTGTCCATGTGAATGCCGCGCCGCGCGTCGAGATCAGTGGCGCATAATAGCCGCCGAACGCCTTCTGGCACATGCGGCAATGACAGATCGACGACTGGCCCGGCTTGCCGTCGACCCGAAACCGAACCGCGCCGCACTGGCACCCGCCGGTATGGACGTGATGCTCTGCACTCATGTCCTTCTCCTTCACGCCTCGGTTGTGATCATAGGTCCGGTTGCCCGCAAGCGGCAAGGCTACCGCGCCAAGCCTACCGCCTGAGCTCCCAGGTCGTCACCCTTTCGCCACTTGCCGCATCCTTGCCGTCCTTCAGCTGGATGCCCTTGGCCGACAGTTCGTCGCGGATGCGGTCGGCCTCGGCAAAGTTCTTTGCCTTGAGCATCTCGAGCCGCATGGCGACGAGCGCATCGACCGCCCCGGCAAGCGCCTCGTCGACTTCCGTCTTTTTCGGCAACACGCCGATCAGCGCGGCACTTGCCGCAAACATCGGCAGCAGCGTCCGGTCGGCATTGGCTTCCTGCGCCAAAGCATGGATGCGCTGCACCACTGCCACCGTGTTGAGATCGTCCGACAGCGCGTCGAGCACGATCGGGCATGGCTGCGCATCCGACGGATCGACCGCCGGCCACTTCGCCAGCAGGCGTTCGGCCTCTTCCAGCCGCTTCACCGAAAAATCGATCGGCTCGCGGTAATGGGTCATCAGCATCGCAAGCCTCAGAACCTCGCCCGGCCATTTGCGGCCACCGAACGTCTCGGTTTCCAGGAGCTGGTTGATGGTGATGAAATTGCCGTCAGATTTCGACATCTTGCGGCCTTCGACCTGGACGAAACCGTTATGCATCCAGACATTTGCCATCACCTGCGTGCCATGGGCGCAGCGGGATTGTGCGATCTCGTTTTCATGATGCGGGAAAATCAGGTCCAGCCCGCCGCCATGGATGTCGAACACCTCGCCAAGATAACGCCCGCTCATCGCCGAGCATTCGATATGCCAGCCCGGACGACCGCGGCCCCAGGGGCTGTCCCAGCCGGGTTCGTTGTTGGAGGAAAGTTTCCACAGGACGAAATCGCCCGGGTTCTTTTTGTGCGCGTCGACGGCGATGCGGGCGCCGGCCTGCTGTTCGTCGAGCGGCCGTTTGGAAAGCTGGCCGTAATCGCTCATCGACTTGGTGTCGAACAGCACTTCGCCTTCCGCCACATAGGCATGGCCGCGGGCGATCAGCTTTTCGATGATCTCGATCATCTCGGCGATATTATCGGTGGCGCGCGGCTCGACGGTCGGCTCAAGGCAGCCGAGAGCGGCAACATCCGCATGGAACTGTTTCGCCGTCTTTTCGGTCACCGCATGGATGGCGTCATTGAGGGCCAGATGCGGAAAATCCCGCAGCGCTCTGGCGTTGATCTTGTCGTCGACGTCGGTAATGTTGCGGGCATAGGTGACGTGGCCGTCGCCATAGACATGACCAAGCAGCCGGAACAGGACATCGAACACGATAACCGGGCGCGCGTTGCCGATATGGGCGAAATCATAGACCGTTGGGCCGCAGACGTAGAGGCGCACGTTGTCGGCATCGATCGGCGAAAACGCCGTCTTGTCGCGGGTCAAGGTATTGTAGAGCTTGAGCGTGACGCTCATTGAAAAATTCTCCCAGGGTCTTCAAGGCATAAAGCCACCGGTACCGGACCGGGGCGTTTGTCTTCAAGGCTTTTCGAGAGACGAAAACGGCCGGACCAGCGCCAAGCGCTAGCGGATAATCTTCCCACAAATGGAAATCGCCGTGTTCATGGCATGGTTTATGGCGTGGGCCGGTTGTTTGGTCAAGAGGCTTGGTCGATCGGCCGGGACGGTTCGCCGAGCAGCCGGTTGGCAACCGCGCGGGCGATCGCCGGCCCGGTCAGCACGACGAACAGGAAACGCCCGATCTGCATCGCCATGACGAAGGGAACGTCGACATTGGTCGATGCGGCGATGATGGCGACCGAATCGGCACCGCCCGGGCTGGTGGCCAGATAGGCGGTCAGCGGATCGACGCCGGTCAGCAGGACCAGGATCGCGGCAAACACGCCGCATACACCCATAAGGCAGGCGACCGAGGCGAGCACGCGCAGAAAATTGCGCGCGGCATAGGCGACGACCTGGCGGGTGAACCGCCCGCCGATCGCCCAGCCGACGACGGCATAGGCGATCGCCAGCATCCACGGCGGCAGGACAAGCGGCATGTCGAAGCCGAATTTGGCAATGAGGCAGGCCGCAAGCGGGCCAAGCAGCGGAGCACCCGGCAAACGCAGAAGGGTGCAGATCCAGGCCGAGACGAAGGCGATTGCCAGTGTCGCCAGCACTGGGATAAGCGGCAGGACCGGAAACCAGTCCACCGCCTTTGCTTCACCCGGCGTCACGCCGAACAGCCGGGCAACGAGCGTCGCGGCAAGCGCGACGCAGACGACCCGGACATACTGCATGAAGGCGACGAGCCGCATGTCGCCGCCATAGGCTTCCGACATCAGCACCATGACCGAGGCAGCACCCGGCGAGGAGCCCCAGATGGCTGTCGTGCCGGGAAAGATCCGGGCCTTGACCATCAGCACGCCGAGCGCGGTGGCGGCAACGGCAGTCGACAGAATACCGATGGCGAAGACATACCACTGGTCGGCGAGTTCGGCGAAGATCGACGGCGGCATGTTGGATGCGATCATCACCCCGATGACGCTCTGAGCGCCGCTGAACGCCAGTTTCGGCAGACGGAAATTCATCCCCGACAAGGCCATCACGATCGCCATCGCCATCGGTCCGAGCAGCAGGGCTGCGGGCAGATGGATGAGTTCGAGGAGCCAGCAGATCAGTAGCGAGCCGGCGGCCAGGATCGCCCAGCGCACCGGTGGCCAGGATGTCAGCCGCTGCCGCCATCCGCCTTTCGGCCCATCTGCCGCGAAACGATCAGCCAAGGGTCAGATCCGCTGTTGTGGTGACGCGCGAAATGCGCGGAAAGACGAATGTGAACGACATTTCGTGCAGATCCTTCGAGATGCCGGTCGAGGCATCCTCGACCACCACCATGTTATAGCCATGTTCCCAGCCGGCGCGAACGGTGGACTCGACGCCGAAATTGGTGGCGATGCCGCCGACGACAATCGTGGTAATGCCCCGCCGGCGAAGCTTGACGTCGAGATCGGTGCCGTGGAACGCGCCCCATTGGCGTTTCGTCACTGTCAGGTCGCCGGGCTGTTGCAGCCCATCGGCGAGTTTCGTCCAGCCTTCGGGATAGTTGCGACCGGCGGCGGCATCGGTGAGGCCGCGCGGCGCATCGCCGAAATCCGGGCCAAAATCGACATTGACGAGAACCACCGGTGCATTTGCCTTGCGGAAGGTATCCGCCAGTTGCCGGCCCTTGGTGAGCACATCGGCGCTGGCGTAAGGGGCGGTATTCATCGCCAATATGCCCATCTGCAGATCGATCAGAACGAGCGCGGTGGTCTTGGGGTCAAGTGCGAGCATGGGTGTCTTTCGGATAGAATATGCGGGGGTATCAAAGGCAAGTTGCAGGCGCAACCGGCATGATGGCGAGCCAGGAGGCCGCGACAGGATGACGAATGGTCTGCATCATGTTATGCGAGGGGCTACTCGCATAACTCCTATTTGAGGATTGCCTCGCAAATGTCAACAGCCACGCCGCCAAAGGCGGTGGAACCGAAGCGCAAACGCGGCCACGAACGGGTGGCGGCCATCGTCGAAACGGCAATCGGCCTGTTTGCAGCCGACGGTTACCGCGCCGTGACCATGTCGGATGTCGCCGCCCGGTCCGGCACTGCCATCGGTTCGCTCTACCGGTTTTTCCCGACCAAGGACGCGCTCGCCCAGGCGATCATGGATCGCTACGGTGCACATCTGACCGACGAGCTTGAAAAGGTGGTGACCATTGCAGCCTCTGCTTCGGCGCAGGATGTTGCCCGTGCGCTGGTGGCGATGATGCGCGGATTGCAGACGGAGAGGGCGGCAGCACTGGTTTTGGCCGATGCCCGCGAGGACGGTTCGCTGCGCCGCGCCGGCCTGCGCCGGCAGATGCTGGAAAAGCTGACGGCGGTCCTGGCGCTGATCGACGGCAAATCGGTGCCGGCGGAGATCGATCAGAGGGCCTGGATGTTGCTTTATGCCCTGAAATCGATCCGCCAGTTCGACCAGGAACATCCGGCGCTGTCGAAGCGCCTGGTCGATGATGCCTGCCTGCTGGTTGGCGCGCTGGTCGCCGCCGGCCTGACGAAATCGGCCTGACGAAATCCGCCTGACGAAATCCGGTTGAGTGGATCGGATTGGCCAAGCCGGAGTGAAGAAGTCGGTTGATCGCGCTTTATCGGCCAACTGTCGGTCGCCGCATCCGTCTTCGGACGAAATACGCAAGCGCGACGGCAATCACCACGGCTGCGGCAAGCGTGATCAACAGGTGAAGATGCAGTCTGAGGCGGCCGAACAGGGTTTCGACGGCATTGCCGAACAGATACCCGATCGCGGTGATCGACACGCCCCAGATCACCGCAGCAATAAAATTGAGGAAAACGAAACGGGCCGCCGGGACCGAGGTCAGCCCGATTGCGATCGGGCTCACCGTGCGCATGCCGTAGATGAACCGGAAGGCGAGGATGAAGCCGGTCGGATGTGTTTCCAGCAGGTGATTGACCTTTTGCGCCGCCTCGGTTTTCAGCGCCCGTTGCACGAGTTTCAACCGGTTGGCATAGCGCCCGGCAAAGAACCAGGCCTGATCGGCCGCAAACGAACCGAAGACGGCCGCCGTCGCCGCCTCCCAGAAGCTGATAAAATGCCGATGAGCGAAAACCCCGCCCAAAAACACCGCCGTCTCGCCTTCGAAAGCGGCGCCGAGAAATACGGCAAGCACGCCGTATTGGGAGATCAGGTGTTCGAGCGACAAGTGGTCGAATGCCAAGAGAGGTCTCCGTAACGGCGAACCGGTGACTGCCGGTTGGTAACAAACTAGATCAGTTTCAGCAAAGTGCGCAGCGGTTTCGCGCCCGCAATCAGTGCAGACCGATGGCAGGCGGACGCACCGCCAACCCCATGTCCTCTCCAGCCTTATTCCGGCAGGCGGTAATCGACGAACCGGTTTTCCCGGACCACGAACAGCTTGCCGCTTTCGGTCAGTTCGGGAGAGGCGAGTGGCAGGATTTTAGCCGCCACTTCGGAAGGATGGGGCAAGATATCCGGATCTTCCCCGGGCATTGCCTGCGCCCGCATCGCCGTGCGGGTGGCGCCCGGATTGACGAGATTGATCTTCAACGGCGTATGCGACATTTCCTCGGCCCAGATCCGCCCCATGGTTTCGACCGCAGCCTTCGACATCGCGTAAACGCCCCAGAAGGAGCGCGGATTGGTGGCAACCCCTGAGGACAAAAGGATCGCCCGGCCGGCATCCGATTTGACCAGCAGCGGTTCGAGCGAACGAACAAGCCGCCACATCGCCGTAACATTGGTGGTCATCACCTTGTCGAACACCTTTGCCTCGATATGGGCAACCGGCGAGATGACGCCGAGAATGCCGGCATTGGCCACCAGAATGTCGAGCTTGCCCCAGCGTTCGAAGATCGAGGCGCCGAGCCGGTCGATCGCCTCCATGTCGGAAAGATCGAAGGGAACGAGCGTCGCCGAACCGCCTGCCGCCTTGATTGCGTCGTCCAGTTCCTCCAGCCCGCCGACGGTGCGGGCGCAGGCGATCACATGCGCACCGGCCTTTGAAAGTTCCAGCGCGGTGAAATAGCCGATGCCGCGCGAGGCGCCGGTGACCAGCGCAATCCTGCCCTTCAGATCGATCGTCATCTTGTCTTTCGCCCTTACAGATATGCTCATGCCTTGCCTTCGAGGCTTGTCACAGGCAAGGGGGAGGCGCAAGTCCTGCATCCTCGTCGCGCAAGGGCTGCGGATTTTTCCGGCCGCCCGGCGCCTCGCCGAAAAGTTTGCGATATTCGCGATTGAACTGCGACTGGCTGCGATAACCGACATCGAAGGCGATAGTGCCGATACGCCCGTCCTCAAGAGAAAGCCGCCGCCGCGCCTCGTGCAACCGCAGCCGCGTTCGAAACTGCAGCGGGCTCATATGGGTGACGGATTTGAACGCCCGGTGAAAGCTGGTGACGCTCATGCCGGCCGTCTCGGCGAGATCGGCGATCTCCACCGGCTGGTCGAAATTCTGCCGGATGAAGGCGGTCGCCCCCGCGATACGGCTGAGCCGCGAACCGCTGGCGACAAAATCCCGCAGCATTGGCGCGAACGCCCCCTGCAGCAACCGGTAGAGGATTTCCCGCTGAAGCAAAGGCGCAAGTGTGGGAATGTCTGTTGGCCGCTCGAGCAGGCGCAGCAGCCGTTCGACCGGTTCCATCAGGTCGCCGGTGACTGGCGCGGTGGCGACGCCGATCGAGGTGCCGACGATCGAGGTGCCGACGATCGGAGCGGTACTGTTTGCCGCCTTGGCCGGGTGCCGCCCGGCTGCATGGATCAATTCGGCGATCGCCGCCTGATCGAGATCGATCGTCAGCGACAGGTGAGGGTTTGCGGGGCTGGCCTCGATGACGCTTGCCGAAACGGGCAGATCGACCACCACCGCCAGGCATTCGCCGGGCGCAATGTCGATCATCCGGTCCTCGATCTGGATCCGCTTGGTGCCCTGTAGCACGATGCACAGGCGCGGATCATAAAGGCTTCGCACCGGACCGAACGGCTGATCGCTGCGAAACAGCGTGACACCGGCAATCGGGGAGGGCCATTTGGCCCCGTTGCAGTGAAACTGCACGAGGCTCTTGAGCCGCCGCTCGGGATCATCGGCCAAGGTGTTCATTTGGGTGTTCATCTGAGCGGTCATGCGGGCATCCACGTCTGCTCCGGTGCGTCACCCGACAGATAGGGCATCCGTGATCTTTTTGGTAGGATCGTGCAAAGGCTTGGCAGCTTCGATCTAAGCCGCCAGCCTTGTGGCCTTTACCTTTCCCTGCATCGGGATCGAACCCGAAGCCAATGCAGCGGAAAGGAAATACCCATGTCGAACGATAAACCCGTCTGGTTGATAACCGGCACATCCTCGGGCCTTGGGCGGGCGATAGCCCAAGCCGCCTTCGAGCGCGGTTATACGGTCGTCGCCACAGCAAGGCGACCCGAAGCCCTGCCGGATTTCGGTGGCCTCGATGCCGAAAGGCTGCTTGCCGCAAAAATGGATGTCACCGATCCGGCCAGTGTCCGTGCCGTGATCGCCGAGGCGCAGGCGCGTTTCGGCAGGATCGATGTCGTCGTCAACGCGGCCGGTTATGGTTATTTGGCGGCGATCGAGGAAGGCGAGGATAAGGGCATCCGAGCCCAGTTCGAAACCAATGTTTTCGGTCTTCTCGATGTCACCCGCGCGGTTCTGCCGGGCATGCGGGCGCGCCGAAGCGGCACGATCGTTAATCTGTCGTCGCTCGGCGGCCTCGTTGCCTTCGGCGCCACTGGTTATTACCACGCAACGAAATTTGCCGTCGAAGCCCTGTCGGAATCACTGTCGCACGAGGTCGCGCCGCTCGGCATCAAGGTGGTGATCGTCGAACCCGGCGCCTTCCGCACCGATTGGGCCGGCCGTTCGATGGTCGAGGCTCCGACGACGATTGCCGATTACGAGGAGACCGCCGGCAAGCGCCGCAAGGCGACCCGTGCCGCCTCCGGCATTCAGCCGGGCGATCCGGCAAGGGCAGCGCTCGCCATCATCAATGCCGTTGAGGCAGGTGATCCGCCGCTTCGCCTGCTTCTGGGCGCGTCTGCGCTGAAGGTCGCTTATGCCCGCCTCGACGCCCTGAAGGCGAATTTCGAGGCCTGGGCGGATGTCACCGTTGCTGTGGATTTTCCGGCAAAAGATTGAGGAAAGCCCGGATCTGTTTGCGTCTGCCGGCAATGCAGGCAAATCCGCAGGCCTGTTTCCGGCAGCCGCTGGCCGACCCGCCCTCGTCAGCCGGCAAGCGCCAGGCTTCCATGCCGGCCGATATCCCGCTCGATCTCGCCGACCAGGCTGTCCAGCGCCGGGTTGCGCGATTTGCGGGCGCGACGGATGACGTAAGCAAGCGCTGGCGGCTTCGGCAGCCGGTCGCCGATGACATGCATCTCGCCACGGATATGCCGGTCGCTCAAGAGTGCCACGCCCATGGCCGCATGGACCGCCGCAACGATGCCGGCGGCACTCGAACACTCAAACACCGTCTCCAGGACGGCATCGTCCTGGCCGATATCGTATGCCCATTGGCGAAAGAAACAATCGTCGTCGAAGGACAGGAACGGAATGGGGCCGTCCGCCGGCAGGGGCAGTTCCGGATGTTTCACCCAGTGCAGGTCTTCCCGGTAAAGCACGACATCGGTGGGGCGAACCTCATGGTCGAACACCTGGATGATCGCGGCATCGAGTTCGCCGCGTTCTAGCATGGCGCGCAGAACAAGGCTCATGCGCACCCTGGTGCGGACGCTGACATTGGGATGCAGCCGCCGAAACCGCCCCAGAATGCGGGCAAGATCGGTGCATGCCGTATCTTCGGTAAGCCCAAGCGCCAGCCGGCCGGCGACGGTGGTTTTCGACAGACTGAGCAGCGCCTCGTCATGCAGGCCGAGGATCCGGCCGGCATAATCGAGCAGGTCCTCTCCGGCAGCCGTGAACATCGGGCCGCCGGATTTGCGGCCAAGCAATTCGCAGTCGAGGCTGACTTCCAGCCGTTTGACCTTGTGGCTGACCGCCGATTGCGACAGGCCCAGCGCGCCGGCCGCGCGTGTGATGCCGCCGTGATGCCGGATCGCGCAAAGCGCCCGCAGGGCATCGATTTCCAGGCGGCGGTTGTTCAGTTCCTTCACGGCCATCTCCGTTCCAGCCATCGTTGGAGACAGACATATCACAGGCTGGCGCCGTCATGACAGATTTTCGACAAAAGTCATGGTGCCATCGAAATTTGTCATGTGCTTATCGGGCGTGATCGGCTTACTGCGTCTGGCGATTGTCCCCTTTCGAGAATCCGATGGCCGATACGTCTCTTTCCCCTGTCTCCGTGAACCGCCACCCGCTGTTGTGGCCGCTGCTTGCAACGCTGCTGATCATCGGGTGGAGTTCGGGTTTCATCGGCATCCGTTATGCCAGCGAAGAGGCAAGCGTCATGCTGCTCCTGTTCTGGCGGACGCTGCTTTCGGGGATGATCCTTCTGCCCTTCGCGCTTTTGATCGGGCCGAAAATCACCCTGCGGGCGGTGAGGGACCAAGCCCTGTTCGGGGTGATGGCCGTCTTCCTTTATCTGGGAGGTTTTGCACTGGCGATCGAGCAGAAAGTGCCGACCGGCCTCGTTGCGCTGATTGCCGATCTCCTGCCATTGGCAATCGCCGCACTGTCGCAACCGGTCCTCGGCGAACGGTTGATCGGCCGGCAATGGCTGGGAACAGCGATTGCCGTGGCAGGCGTGCTGATCGTCTCCTTCGACAGCATCGGTTTCGGCCAGGCTCCGATCTGGGCCTACCTGATCACCGTCGGCTCGATGTTGATCTTCGCCGTCGCCTCGGTCCTGCATAAACGGCGCCGGACCCGACATATGCCGGTCCATCAGAGCCTCTGTATCCAGACGTTGACGGGGTCTGTCCTCTTCGGTCTCTGTGCTTTGACGCAGGGCAGCCTAGAGCCGCCGATGACCCGCGAATTCGCCTTCGGCATGGTCTGGCTGGTTTTTGTCGCAACCTTTCTCGCCTATGCCGTTTATTACACCAGCCTGCGGTTGTTTCCCGTCGCCAAGGTCAGTGCCGCGATCTATCTCAGCCCTCCCGTCACCATGCTGTGGGCATGGCTGATTTTCTCCGAACCCTTGACATCGGCAATGTTCATCGGCCTCGCCGTGACGCTGGTCGGCGTCTGGATGACCTCGCGCCGCTGAAATATTCGAAGGTGTGGAAGGCCGCAGCGCCAAGGCGATATCGGCAAATGTGCGGCGTTGCCACAATCCAAAACCATGCTCGGCCGTGCAGGCTGGCGTGACGGTGTTGTGCGATTGAACTGGTCCGGCTTGGGGGGAGACATGGCAGGTAGGCCTGACTGCTTGGCGCCGATAACAGCCATGTTGCAGAAACGCGATCGCTTATATCCAACGTCGAAGACCATATCCGACCACACCACGAGCCAAAGTCGATCTGAAACAGCATTGCTCCGCTTGATGGGAAGCGATATCTGCGCAGATCAATGAGCCGTATCGATCCAAGCAAAATGGACGCAAGGCTTGCAGCGCTCAGAAAGATGGACCGATGGCCCGCAAGAACAGAGATGAACTGGCTTCATGGGACGTGGCGGCGCCAGAGCCCGTGATGTGTCCGCTGTGCGAGCGTGTGATCCCGGATGATCAGCAGGACGAGCATCATCTCGTCCCCAAGAGCAAGGGTGGCAAGAAAACCGTTTGCCTGCACCGTATCTGTCACGACCAAATACATGCGACTTTTACAGATGCCCAACTCGCCAAGAAGTTCTCGACGATCGAGGCCATCCTCGAAGAACCCGCGATGCAAACATTCGTTGCCTGGGTAAAAAGCAAACCTCCAGGTTTTTCGGATTCCGCAAAGGAATCACGACAGTCCTCGGGACGGGGCCGCAAACAGTAACGGGTGAATGGCAGTTTCGCGCCAATTGCAGTCATCAGCCGCTTTCGCTAGTCCCGCTTCAAGTTAGATGGTTGAGAACGCCTAATGTCACAAGAACCTCCGGCCTGGCTTTTGATTGTGTTAGCTGTAATCGTTGGTCCGCTTCCGGGTGTCCTGTTTGTTTGTATTCCGGTAATCTTGGACGGCGGAAACTTTGGCAGCCCTAGTTCAGGCCGATCACCCTCAACATTTCTTGCATTAGCTTATGGCTTTGGCTTGGTGCCTGCGTTTGGTGGTGGGGTACTTTTCGCGGTACTGCGGAAACATCTCGGTTCGGGGCTCCTCTGTGCTGTCTTGTGCGGATTTTTCTCAACGACTGCTTTTCTATGCTGGTTTTTTTGGAGCAGCGGTGCAATTGCCGACACATTGAGAATGAGTCTCGGCCTCGGCTTGGTTGTGGGAGGCTTTTCCGGCTTTGTTATTCGATTGTTGATGCAGCCTTGGTTCTCGCCGAATCTGACCAGCAGAAGATAATCTGCACTCAGTCGCGCTTGACGCGTGGCTGTTGCCGCTTATCTACCTGAAATTGGATGGCGGCTTCGGGCCGACACACGTCATGTCGCAGATGCGCCAATTGCGGCCATCGCGTCCAGGGTTTACCGTCCGTGCATGCGGTCAAAGCGTCAGTATTGCAGACCGATGATCTGATACCCTAAAAGCCGCTTTCGTCGGGGCAGGATATACGGCATGCAAAAACTGGAGTTCGTTCAACTCAATGACAACTGGAGCGCAGAGCCTAATGCACCGTTGGTCGCAGTAGTTTTCGAAGGCGGCGCAGCAAACTTGAGCTTCTTACTAAATCCGTCGCAGCGGAAGACCGGCCGTAAGGAGGAGGCAACGGTTCGCTTCAGCAATTGCAGTCGCTGGAACTGGGATGCGACCAACGACCATGCGTGGTTTGCTGGGGAGGGTCGTTACGCTAAGCAAGCTCCCAAGTGGGGCGAATTCTACGAGGTAGTGGGAGAAGACATTCTGGGTGGCGACATCGACTGGGAGGTCATCTCAGCCGACACTGTAAATGCCCGACATTTTCTATTTTACTTTCGCGATGAAACGCTCGAATTCATCGCTCCCAACTGGTCGATAAGTATCAAAACGATTCTTTAATTTCACGTCCACTTAGGGCCGATACTGTTGAAAAACTCGGTTGCGATCCCTTGCGACGCACCTTCATCGTTTTCATGCCATTCGTCCACTGTGCTATAGATGAAAGCGGAAACCTTGTTCGGACGCGCTTGGAGATGCGGCATGCGGAAGAGCCAACCTGTCGATATGATGGCGCTTCGGTTGAAGGCTAAGAAGTTTGCGGCGGAGAACTACTCAGCGTCCTTGATGTCTAATACCAAGTGGCGCGCGCTTTTCAGCGCGGTCGAAGAAGCGGGTATCGATGCCGCGTGTTCGGTGAAGTTTATTGGCGACGACAAGGAATTCGAGATAGCGGTTCATCCGGGGCTGTATCCGCCTCACGCCTATGTCGATCTGTGGCCGCTTAACGTCTATCCGCTAGTCGAAATTGAATGGATCGAGTTTACGCGTGATGTAAGATATCGGAGGGATAACAACCTTCCGGCCAAGCTTGTGCCGCAAGACATAGATGCGATCCGGGCTGTTATTGAGAGCACCGGAAAACGCTTTCCTCTTGAGGCTTCCGAGAACGCAATTCGGATTGTCGGGCATGTGAGGTAAAGAGACCGCCGCCCATTGCTTGCGCTGAGCGCGCGTGATTCAATCCTCTCATCGATATGCGGAGGACTAAGCGATGATGGGATGTCAGACGGCTCCGGCGCAGCTCTTTTACGACTTCTGTCTCGATGATCATGTTCCTACCGACCATCTACTGCGCGGGATTGATAAACACCTCGACCTCGATAGGGTGCGAGCGCAGTTGAAGCCGTTCTACAGCATCACTGGTCGGCCGTCGGTCGATCCGGAATTGATGATGCGGATGCTGATTATCGGCTACTGCATGGGCATTCGCTCCGAGCGGCGGCTGTGCGAAGAGGTCCATCTCAATCTTGCCTATCGCTGGTTCTGTCGGCTTGGTTTGGACGGGAAGGTGCCGGACCATTCGAGTTTCTCGAAGAACCGTCACGGCCGCTTTCGGCAAAGTGAAATCCTTCGCCATATGTTTGAAACCGTGGTGGAGCGCTGCCTGGCTCAGGGTCTTGTCGGAGCTGAAGGGTTCGCCGTCGATGCCAGTCTCATCGCCGCCGACGCCAACAGGCAACGCTCGGTGCCTAGCGCGGAGTGGGAAGCCAAAGGCGAAGCCAGCCGGTCGGTCCGAGAATATTTGTCGGTTCTCGACGATGCTGCGTTTGGCGCGGCATCGCCCGTGACGCCGAAGTTCATCTCGCGCTCCGATCCCGCTGCTCAGTGGACCGGAGCCCATAAAGGGCACGCCTTTTTTGCCTATGCAACAAACTACCTGATCGACACCGATCACGGCGTCATCCTTGATGTGGAGGCCACTCGTGCCATTCGTCAAGCCGAGGTCGGTGCGTCCCGGACGATGATCCAGAGAACGGAGGACCGGTTCGGGCTGAAGCCGGATTATGTTGTCGCCGACAGCGCCTATGGCTCCGCCGACAATCTTGCCTGGCTCGTCAAGGAAAAGCAGATCGCGCCGCACATCCCTGTCTTCGACAAGTCGCAGAGGACCGATGGGACTTTCTCACGGTCCGACTTCACCTGGGAGGCCGATAACGAGCGCTACATCTGCCCGGCAGGCAAGGAACTGAAGCAATTCCATCGAACTTACGACACGCCGAGATCAGGAATTACCGCAGAAGGCACGCGGCTCTACAGAGCCAAGAAAGCTGACTGCGACGCATGTGAACTCAAGCATCGCTGCTGCCCGAACATGCCAATGCGAAAGGTGCCACGTGATATCAACGAGGATGCCCGTGACATCGCAAGAGCGATTGCCGCCACGCCCGAATACGCGCAGTCGCGCCATCGCCGTAAGAAGGTCGAGATGCTCTTTGCTCACCTCAAGCGTATTCTCCGGATGGCGCGTCTAAGACTGCGAGGTCCATACGGCGCCCGCGATGAATTCCTGCTTGCAGCAACCGCCCAAAATCTGCGGAGGCTTGCCAAACTGAGGCCACTGAGACCGCTGCAAGGCGCTATTGCCGCCTGACGGCGGCATCAATGATGCCTCTGCGTCCAGGCGCAGGAATCGAGAACGCGCCATCTGCCGTCCGAACGACCTGAAAGGGCGGAGGCACGACAAATCCAGCGAGTTTTTCAACGAAATCGGCCGGTATCGGCCATATCTTCTGATTTCATCATCCTTGAAATCCTCTCTGCCGTCATGCGGCAGGCGGACCGTCATGCCCGAGGTGTTGACACCGGCGGCGGTTTTTATTAGCGAGACTGCATGCCGGTGATCCGGTCGTAAGCGTCTAACGTCAAGCAACGCACTTATCGATCCTCACCGGTCGGAGTGCGTTTTTTTGTGCCCGCCGTTTGAGGACAGCCAGGAGGATACCCATGGCTTTCCAACTGAGAAGTGATCCGCAGCAGGGGCGTCTTTACCTGCTGGCCGCCATTCTGTTCATCTCCTATCTCTGCGTCGCCATCGCGCTGCCGGTCATTCCCGTGCATGTCACCGCAACGCTCGGCCTCGGCAACGGTTGGGCCGGGCTGGGTGTCGGTGTCGCGTTTCTGTCGACCATTTTAACCCGCAGTTACTCCGGCGGACTGAGCGACCTGCGGGGTGCCAAGGTCGCGGTGGAGCGCGGGCTGGTTTTCTATATCCTCGGCGCCCTTGTTTCACTGGCATCCGGCATTGTGTCCAGCCACCCGGCCGTCGCCTTCGCCATTCTTGTCCTCGGGCGCCTGTCGATCGGCCTCGGCGAAAGCCTTGTGGCGGTCGGCGTGATTTCCTGGGGCATCGGTCTTGTCGGGCCGGAGCGATCCGGTCGGGTTCTGGCGCTGGTCGGGGCGTCTCTTTATGGCGCGCTTGCCTTTGGCGGCCCGATCGGTCTGCTTCTGCTCGACCATATCGGTTTTGCCGGAACGATGGCCGTCAGTGCCATGCTGCCGCTTGCCGGATTGCTGGCGATCCGGCCCATCCCGGCCGTCGCGCCGCCCCCGCCACGCGAGCGTCCGCCGCTTGTAACCGTGATCGGCACGATCTGGCTTTATGGTCTGGTCGTCTGCCTGCAGGGCATCGGTTTTGCCGCGATCGGATCTTTCTTCGCCCTGCATTTCCGCCAAGAGAACTGGAGTTTCGCCGGCCTCGGGCTGACGGCCTTCGGTGTCGGCTTCGTGCTGGTACGCATTCTGTTCGGTCATCTGCCGGACCGTTTCGGCGGCATTCCGGTGGCGATCGTCTCACTGGTGGTCGAGACGCTTGGCCAGTTTCTCGTCTGGGGGGCGGCCGGCCCCTATCCGGCGCTGGCCGGTGCCTTCATGACCGGGCTCGGATGCTCGATGATCTTTCCCGCCATGGGTCGCGAAGTGGTGAGCCGCGTCCCCCCGCATTTGCGTGGGACTGCACTCGGCGGGTTCTCGGCCTTCCAGGATCTCTCCTATGGCCTGACCGGTCCGCTTGCCGGCCTTCTTGCCGACAGGGCAGGGTATGGAAGCATCTATCTCGCCGGCGGGTTTGCCGCCGGTGCCGGTCTGCTGATCGCCATTGCGCTCCGTCGCCGACAGGCGCTCGCCGCAGGCTGACACAAAAACGGCCGCCCGGCATTTGCCGCGCGGCCGTTTTCATTGCATCGGGCGTTCGCCTCAGCCGTTGCTGGCCAGCAGCGATACCTTGCGACCGACAGCCTCGCCATCCTTGTCGAGCAGGCGGGTCGGGTAGTCGCCGGTGAAATAATGGTCGGTGAACTGCGGCCGGGCATCGTTGCGATCCTCGCCGCCGACGGCCTGGTAGAGGCCGTTGATCGACAGGAATTCCAGCGTGTCGCAACCGACGAATTTGCACATCGCTTCGAGGCTGTCATACTGGTTGGCCAGCAGCTTTTCCCGGTCCGGCGTGTCGATGCCGTAGAAGTCGGGATAATAGATCATCGGGCTGGCGACGCGTAAGTGCACTTCCTTTGCGCCGGCATCGCGGATCATCTGCACGATCTTCAACGACGTGGTGCCGCGCACGACCGAATCGTCGACCAGCACGACGCGCTTGCCCTCGATCATCGCCCGGTTGGCGGAATGTTTCAGCTTCACGCCGAAAGCGCGGATCTGCTGTGTCGGTTCGATGAAGGTGCGGCCGACATAATGGTTGCGGATAATGCCGTATTCGAACGGGATGCCGCTTTCCTGCGCATAACCGAGGGCTGCCGGCGTGCCGCCATCGGGAACCGGCACGACGACATCGGCTTCGACCGGGGCTTCCTTGGCAAGGTTGATGCCCATGTTCTTGCGCGCCACGTAAACGGAGCGGCCGCCGACGACGGAGTCGGGACGGGCGAAATAGACATATTCGAACAGGCACAGACGTTCCGCCTGGCCATTGCCGGCCTTGCGGGCGTCGATCGAGATCGAGCCGTCCGCCTGGATTTCGCAGATGATGACCTCGCCATTCTCGACGTCACGGACGAACTTGGCGCCGATAATATCGAGTGCGCAGGTTTCCGACGCAAAGATCGGCTTGCCGTCGAGCTCGCCCATGACGAGAGGACGGATGCCGGTGGGGTCGCGGGCGGCGATCAGCTTGGTGCGGGTGATCGCCACCATCGAGTAACCGCCTTCCATCTGGCGGATTGCATCGATGAAGCGGTCGGCCGTGGAGGAATAACGCGAGCGGGCGATGAGATGCAGGACGACTTCGGTATCCGATGTCGACTGACAGATGGCGCCACCGGCGATCAGCTGGCGCCGTAGCGTCAGGCCGTTGGTGAAATTGCCGTTATGGGCGATCGCGATGCCACCGACTTCGAGTTCGGCAAACAGCGGCTGGACATTGCGCAATGCCACTTCGCCGGTCGTCGAATAACGGTTGTGGCCGATGGCGATATTGCCGGGCAGCTTGGCGAGCGTTGCCGGGTCGGTATAGTGGTCACCGACCAGTCCCATGCGGCGTTCCGAATGGAACCGCAGACCGTCGAAGGAGACGATACCGGCCGCTTCCTGGCCGCGATGCTGAAGCGCATGCAGTCCAAGCGCCGTCAGCGTTGCCGCATCCGGATGTCCGAGAACGCCGAACACGCCGCACTCTTCGTGCAGGGTGTCGTCCTCCCATTCATGGGAGAGGTTGACGTTGAAAGTTTGCGAAGCCGACTGGTCCATCGTGAGCCTGTGCCCTTGATCTAAAATGGAAAGGCCGGCCGGGGAAATGATCCCCCGGAGCCAGCCTGTTCTCTATCTGAATTCAACTCTTACCACAAATGGGAACGAATAGCGCTGCATCAAGCGCAACACAGCGTCAATTATTTGGAGTAGGTGCGTCTCCCACCGGCGGCAGTTCCTGTCCGGGTTGTACGTCGGTCGGGGCTTCTTCCTTGCCGGTGATACGGGCGCGGATCTGCGGTTCGATATCGTCCGGCAGCACGGCTTCCAGACGGCCGACCAGCGTGTCGATGAACGGCTTGGACTTGGCGGTGGTGACCCAGACCGGCTGCGACTTGACCGGCACCAGCCAGTTCCAGAAGGCTGTCGCGATCACCAGCAGCAGGATGCCGCGTGCCGCGCCGAACAGGAAACCGAGCGTGCGGTCGAGCGCGCCGATGCGGCTGTCGATGATGAAATCGGCGATCCGCGAGGTGATGAACGAGATGACGATCAGCGCCACCAGGAAGATCACGCCTGCCGAACCGGCAATCGCGATGCGGTGGTCGGACGTATATTTTTCCGCATAGGGCACGGCGAGCGGGTAGAGGTAATAGGCGGCGGCAACCGCGCCGGCCCAGCTTGCGATCGACAGCACTTCGCGGGAAAAACCGCGAACCATGGCGAGCACCGCCGAAAACAGGGTGACGCCGAGGACGATGCCGTCGAAAATCGTGATGGGCATGTAAACTCTACTCCAGGACTGCCGTTACGTGCCCGGCTTTTTGCAGCCGGCACCTGCGCCCGGCCAATCAGCATTGGGCGCAGTGTCTTACATCAGCCGGTTGATTAACGGAAGATCAATCATCTTGCGCCGGTGTTTCGCCAGCTTTCGCCAGTTTCTTGGTCGATCCCGCGATGCGCGAAACGAGATCGGGCAGGTCCTCGATCTTGGTCCATCGCCCGTTTCCGCCCTTGGGCAGTTCCGCTGACGTCGCCGGCAGCATGGCGCCGGCAAAACCGAGTTTTTCCGCTTCCTTCAGCCGTTGCGCCGTCTGCGATACCGGCCGCACGGCACCCGACAGGCTGATCTCGCCGAAATAGACGCAATCGGCAGGCAGGGCGGCACCCGCCAGTGACGAGACCAGTGCCGATGCGATCGCAAGGTCGGCTGCAGGTTCTGAGATGCGGTAGCCGCCGGCGACGTTGAGATAGACGTCGTGCTGGCCGAGCCTCACGCCGCAATGGGATTCCAGAACCGCAAGGATCATCGCCAGACGTGATGAGTCCCAACCGACGACGGCCCGACGCGGCGTACCGAGCGAGGTCGGTGCCACAAGGGCTTGCACCTCGACCAGAACCGGACGCGTGCCTTCCATGCCGGCAAACACGGCGGCACCGGGAGATTTCGCATTGCGCTCGCCGAGGAACAGTTCCGACGGATTGGTGACTTCGCGAAGACCCTTGTCCGACATTTCGAACACGCCGATTTCGTCGGTCGGTCCGAAACGGTTTTTCACCGTGCGCAGCACGCGGTAGCGGTGCCCGCGGTCACCTTCGAAATAAAGTACGGCATCGACCATGTGTTCGACCACCCGCGGGCCGGCAATCTGGCCTTCCTTGGTGACATGGCCGACCAGAACCATGGCCGCACCCGTCTGCTTGGCAAAGCGGATCATCGCCTGCACGCCGGTGCGTACCTGGGTGACGGTGCCGGGGGCCGAATCGGCCGTATCGCTCCACAGGGTCTGGATCGAATCGATGATCACCAGGTCCGGCCGCTTGCCTTCCGCAATGGTGGCGAGAATGTCTTCGACATTGGTTTCGGCGGCCAGAAGCACCTCGGTATCGGCGGCACCGAGACGTTGCGCCCGCAGCCGCACCTGCGCCACCGCCTCTTCGCCCGAAACGTAGATGATGCGGTGCTTGCGGCGCGAAAGCTCTGCCGCCGCCTGCATCAGCAGCGTCGACTTGCCGATCCCCGGATCGCCGCCGATCAGCACCGCCGAGCCGCGCACGAAGCCACCACCGGTCGCCCGATCGAGTTCCGAAATGCCGGTATGGATGCGCGGCGCTTCCTCGATCTCGCCCGACAGCGTCGTCAGCGTCACGGGACGGCCCTTTTTCGGCACCTTGCCGGGACCCGACCCGATGCCGCCCATCGGGTCTTCCTCGACGATCGTATTCCATTCGTTGCAGCCATCGCATTTGCCGGCCCAGCGATTATGCACCGTGCCGCAGTTCTGGCACACGAATTGAGTTTTTGGTTTTGCCATGAGAATGGGTCAGTCTTTTTCTTGTGTTTGATAGAAAGCGAGAAAATCATCCGGGGTAATTTTCTGCCGGCCGTGCAGCACACGCAGAACCGTCATTTCTTCGTCTCCGACAAAGAAATAGATGCATCTTTTCCGATAGGGAAAGCCACGCAGCCCCGGAATGAAATCCCTTGGACTTCCTGTAATTCCCAGCTCCGCCATCCATTCCATCTTGCCGTTGATGTCATCAAGAAAGCCTCTTGCGGCCAGCGGATCGAATCCTGCGATATAGTCATATATGCCGAGAAGATCGTTCAGAGCCTCGAACGACATTCTCAGCTGAAGCGGGCGCATTCTTCCGTTCCTCTGCCATTTGCAAGATATGCGCTGTCAGCTCTTCGGCGTTTTTGAATGTCATGACCCGTCCCGCATCGACATCGTCGATGCCCTGCTGGATGAGGTGTCTTAGCTCCTCAATCTCACTCTCTTCGCTGCCGAGCAGTCGCAGGCCTGCAGCGACAACCTCGTTTGCGCTCTTGTATCGCCCGTCTTTTACCTGTTCCTCGATAAAAGCCTTATCCGCGTCGCTGAGATGGATCTCGGTCATTTCGATCTCCTTTTGTTCTCTTTTAGCATGAAGATTTCAAGCTTCCAAGAGGGCGCGCATGCGAGGAAGACAATGTCCGGCGAAATGCTCAGTCGTCCGGATAGATATAACGCCGCTCATAGCGCAGGCCGAGGCCGGTCAGCAGTTCGTAGCCGATCGTTCCGCCTGCCCGCGCCACGTCGTCGAGCATGATATGGGGGCCGAAAAGCTCGATATAGTCGCCGGCACGGATTTCGCTTTCGGGCACGTCGGTGACGTCGAATATCGTCAGGTCCATCGTTACCCGACCGATCACCGGCACGCGGGTATTGGCGACGAAACCGAAGGCGCCGGGTGTGCCGCCGGCGCGGATCGGCACGCCGGACCCGGAGACGGAACGGAGATAGCCGTCGGCGTAACCGGCAGACACGATCGCCAGCCGGCTGTTGCGCGACAACTGATGGGTCGCGCCGTAGCTGACAGTCGAGCCCGATGGTGCGTCGCGGATTTGCAGGATGCGGGCTTCGGCCTTGGCAACCGGCTTCAAGGCCTGCATGCCGTTGACCGCTTCACCGCCATAGACGGCGATGCCTGGCCGGGTGAGGTCGAAATGATATTCCGGCCCGAGAAAGATGCCGCCGGAGGCGGCAAGGCTTGCCGGAATGCCTTCGAAAGCCTGCGCAACCCGTTGAAACGACTCGAGCTGGGTGCGGTTCAGCGGCGAGGCGGCATTGTCGCCGCTATGCAGGTGCGACATGACGAGGACGGGCGAGAAACTGGCCGGACGTGACACGTCATTGGCAAAGGCGATCGCCTCTTCCAGCGGCAGGCCGAGGCGGTTGAAGCCGGTGTCGACGTGAAGTGCGCAAGGGTGGTCGCCATGTTCTGCCGTCACCGCCATCCAGAAGGCGAGTTGCTCTTCAGACACGATGACCGGCACCAGGCCGTGCTCGTAGAACAGTCTTTCCTGACCGGGCCAGATGCCGGAAAGTACATAGATGCGGGCGTCCGGCGCATAGGTGCGCAGCGTGATGCCTTCCTGCATGACAGCCACGAAAAAGTCGCGGGCGCCGGCTTCGTAGAGTGCCGTACCGCAATCCTCCAGCCCCAGGCCATAGGCATCCGCCTTGAC
The DNA here is from genome assembly GCF_057163345.1 of Aliirhizobium sp. YIM B11859. Lineage (NCBI taxonomy): Bacteria > Pseudomonadati > Pseudomonadota > Alphaproteobacteria > Hyphomicrobiales > Rhizobiaceae > Aliirhizobium > Aliirhizobium sp. YIM B11859. Next base: position 309,018 of record NZ_JBXHAY010000005.1, on the reverse strand, counting down.
GATCGCAGCCGTCCCGGCCGGGCCGGACCGCCTTGCCATGTCCCGCCAGTTATCGGCAAGCGCCCCGAGATCGATTGTCAGCCGTACGGGGGCGATATCGAATTCGTCGAGGAAAATGTCGTCGCTGTCGAAATCGGTGGGTTCTGTCATGAGGGTCTCGATCGAGCATGTGGCGGGGAGGCTATGCGGTGATCCTAACGCTTTTGCCGGCTGGAAAAAGGCCGACGGGGCGTTTTATGGCGCGCTGCACAGTCTTTTGAGCGCCACCGCCCCGAGAGGCCGGTCGAGCTGAACGACAAATAAAAAGGGTAGCCTGATCGAAAAACCAGGCTACCCGCAGTTCGTGGGGAATAGCGACGAAGGTCAGGCGGTCGTCGGGATTGCCCGGCCGGAACGTCGGCGGCGCAGGATCCAGACGATGACCGCGAGAACGATCAGCGCACCGACAGCGCCGGCGCCCATGCCGATGCGCGCGAGCATCACCAGATTGGAGCTCGGCCCGCCATTGCGGATCACCTGCACGTCGTCAGGCGTCACCGTCAGCTTGGCATTGCCGTAATCCTTGAGCAGATAGTTGGCGAGCGATGCGACCTCGGCATTGTTCAAGGAAACCATCGCGTTCGTCTGGTCGCCGAAAGGCGGCATGAAGACATGGCCCGCCTCCGTATGGCGGTCGACGCCGTTCAGGATGGCGGCAATTACATTGATCGGATTGTCGCCGGCGGTGGCCGCATTGTGGAACAGGCTCGGATAATAACCGTCCTTCGTGCCCTGGGCATTGTAGCCATGGCAGGAAGCACAATTGGCCGTGAAGATCTGTGCGCCTGCATGATCGCCCTTCAGGCCATCGGCATAATCGCTCCCGCGGAAGCCGCTGAGATCGTTTGTCGCCTTGCCCTGGTCGAAACGGCTGGTGCCGGATGCCTGCGCCGCATTGGCGGATGGCACGCTGCGGACATAGGTGGCGATGGCGTTTAGGTCGTTGTCGGTCAGGTGCTGGAACGAGTAGCTGATCGCTTCCGCCATACTGCCCGCCGCCTGCGCCTTGTTTTCAAGGCGACCGGTCTTGAGGTAGGCGACGAGTTCCTCCTGGCTCCACGAGCCGATGCCATGAACCTTGTCATTGGTGATATCGGGTGCGTACCACGGTCCGACCTGTGCGCCCGAAAGATTGAGGCTCTTCTCTTCCTGCATCAAGGCGCCACGCGGCGTGTGGCAGGTGCTGCAATGGGCAGCCCCTTCGGCGAGATATCTGCCGCGGTTCCACTCGGCAGACTGCTTCGGATCATCGACATGCACGGCGTTCGGGCGGAACAGCAGGTTCCAGCCGATCATCGAGGCGCGGATATTCATCGGGAAGGGGAGTTCCGTCTCCGGTGCCTTCTCCTCGACCGGATCGACGCCCTGCATGAAATAGGCGTAAAGCGCATGAACGTCCTCGTCGGTCATCACCGAATAGGAGACATAGGGCATGGCCGGATAAAGGTTGGCACCATCGGCGCGGACGCCCCTGCGCACCGCATTGGCAAATTGCGCTTCGCTGTAGTTGCCGATGCCGAATTCCTTCGACGGGGTGATATTGGTCGACATGATCGTGCCGACTGGTGAGGCCATCGGCAGACCGCCGGCCATCGGCTTGCCGCCCTCGTGATTGGTATGACAGGCGACGCAGTCCGACGCTGTCGCCAGATAACGGCCCTTGTCGATCAGTTCCTTGGAAAACTCCTCGGCGGAAGCATTGATCGGGGCAAGGGCTGCAAGCGCCAGCGGTGCTGCAAGCACAAATGTCTTGATGCTGTTCATGATCATGCGCCCCGCATCTGTTCGACGATTGCATCCGCGGCCTTGATGGCAAGCGCTGTCATTGTGATCGTGCTGTTGCCACAGGCAGTAGAGGCCATGGCGCCGCCACCCGGAATGAACAGGTTCTCGTGGTCATGAGCGCGGCAATCGACGTCGACGACCGAGTTGCCGGCATCGCGGCCCATGATCGTGCCGCCCATGATGTGTTTGCTGTTGGCAAATTTCGGGCTGATCTTGACGTCCGTCGCCCCCATCGCCTCGGCGATCTGCTTGCCGATCGGCTGGGAATAAGCGTCCCAGGACTTGCGCACGTAATCACCGACATCGTAGTGGATCGACGGCTTCGGCAGGCCGAGCCAGTCCTTCTTGTCGGACAGCGTCAACCGGTTGTTCGGATCAGCCAGAATTTCGTGCGCTGCAACGATATCGGCCGTGCACGCCGTCATCCGACGGATTTCCTCGTCCAGCGCCTTGCCGACAAGGCCCTTCTTCAGGGCCGCGAAGGTGACGAAGCGGTTACGGGCAAAGTTGTTGTAGCGGAAATAGGCGCCGGCATGTTCCGAGCGGAATGCGCCTTGCGAGGTTTCCATGATGCCCGAGTTGACGACCGGGCCGGCGCCCGACCAGAACGGTTCTTTGGTGGTGACGGTGAATGTGCGCGCCGGATGGTCCATCATGTTGCGGCCGACCTGATCGGACGAGTTGGCGACACCGTTCGGGTTGCGGTCGTCCTTCGACATCAACAGCAGCTTCGGATTTTCCAGGCCGTTGCAGGCAAGCACGAACAGCTTGCCGCTGATCCGGTGGGTCTCCTTGTGCTGGTCGTAATAGTGGACGGCCTCGATCTTGTTCTGGGCGTTGGTCTCGACCTTGTAGACGACCGAATCGACCAGCAGCGTGACGCCCTTTTTCTCCAGGCGATGAAGCGATGTTTCCGCGTCGTATTTGGCGCCGACGGGACAGACCGGCACGCAATTGTTGTTGGCGCAGCAGGCAGGCCGTCCATCATAGGGCATGCCGCTGTTGCGGGCCTGCGCGACCGGGATGTTGGTGTAGCCCAGTGTCTTGACGACCTCGGTAAACCGCACTTCGCCCGGCGAGAACGGCAAGGCCGGCATCGGATAAGGGGCAGAGCGCGGCGTGCGCGGCCATTGCAGGGCCGGGTCGGAGGGGCCACAGATGCCGAGCTTGTGCTCGGTGCGCACGTAATACGGTTCCAGCGTGTCGTGATCGAAGGCCCAGTCGCGGCCGACGCCGTAAAGCGAGTTGAGGCGCATGTCCTCCGGCGTCAGGCGCCAGGACGTGCCGGCCCAGTGCCAGGTCGAGCCGCCGGCATAACGGATGAAGGTCTGGTCGTACGGGTCGGGCCCGGTAAACTGCAGATAGGCGTCGTCGCCCTTTTCGGCGCCGGTCGGATGTGGCGCCCAGGGCCGAGGCGGGTAGGCCACAGATGTATCGCCCTTCACGCCGAGTGGCGCATTGCGCCAGTTCTCGACCACTTCGGCGCGCGTGACGCGGGGCCCGGCTTCGATCATCAGCACCGAGTGGCCCGCATCGACCAGTTGTTCCGCGATCACGACGCCGACGACGCCCGTTCCGACGATCACGACGTCGGCACTATTCTTGCTAACCATGGGAAAAGACTTCTCTTGCGTGGGGTTCGTCAGAAGCGCGGCATCGGGGCGGATAGCGGCACGTTGGGGCGGGTCCAGAGATTGGGTCCGGAAAGCCCGTAGGACGGGATGGTGACGACATCGCTCGTCGTCTTGAACGTGAGTGCTTCTTCGTAGGTGAACACCTTGGCATCGCGCTTTTCGGAGGAGCAGCCGCTGTACCAGGCAAAGATCACCCAGTGGGCAAAGTCCTTCAACTCGCCATCGGGAATGTCGGCGAAGAAGTCCTCGACCTGCGATCCTTGGCTCTTCTCGGCGATCGCGATGATCGCATCGAGCATCTGCGCCAGGTTCTGATGCTGGCTTCCCGCCGTCTCGGCGATGCGGGCGCCGACGGCCGGGTTCAGATCATGGTTGATCAACAGGTTCGACAGTTTCATGAACTGGCTTTGCGCGCCTGCATCGACTGCAGCCAGCGCTGCGCCAGGACAGAGTGATGCGGCCATGCCGCCGGCAAACAGCGTAACGCCGCCCAGCAACATGCCACGTCGCGACATGATCAGCATGCCGGTGGGGTCTTGCGACTTCGTGCTCGTCATTTTCGTCACCATGGGAGAGAGGAGGCGATAGCCTCCGGATTGGGCATTCCGGCAAGGCCGGCGCGTTGCATGTGGGCAAGATGTGGGGCAAGGTCCCACGCCACGCCAAATTCGGCGCTTCGGCGTCCGAAGGGGCGAGGCATAGAGAAAGGTGGCCGGATCTCGGTCATGTTACGATTACACACTGTTGGCCGAGGAGCAGTTCTCCTGCGGCCACATGTCGCGCTGCGACAAATTAGTTGGATAGCTGATTATCGGCTACGCCACTAATTGATGCTTGTCAATTTTATTTTAGGAGTACCTTGCGCCGTGAAGTTAACAGCCGATTACATGCTGAATACGCATGGCATCCTGCTTCGGCGTTGCCAGCAGGTGGCGCTTTCGATCTTTACGGAAGAGGCGGTCAATCTGGGGTTTTCACCTACCCAGTTCAGCGCATTGGCCTTTATCGATATCGAACCGGGCGTTCATCAGAATACGCTGAGTGACCACGTTGCGCTCGATCGCTCGTCGGTGACGAAATGTGTCGAAATTCTGGAGGAGCGCGGCCTGATCCGCCGCGAAGTGGATCGCAAGGACAAGCGGGCGCGGCTTCTTTACATCACACCGGAAGGGCAGGCGATGCTTGGAGAAGTCAGTGCCGCTGCGGCCCGCGCGCGCAAGCGCATCGAGGATGCGATGGGTGTCGAGGAATTTTCCGCTTTCCTGAAAAGCATGAAAGCCTTCAGCACCATTCTCGATAAGCCGGCCGAATAATCTGGAAAAAATTTGCTACGGGCACGCTGCGAAATCGAAATTCGCGGGCATGGCCTCATAGGGCAGGTGAATGCGTGCGCGGTCGTTGATCTCGATGAAGCCCTGTTCGATGAGCGGGCAGCATCCTCGTGTACGCGCAACAATCTTCGCGGCCGTTGAGATGTGTGTGGTCGCCGTTACCAGAGATTCATATTGGCCATCGCGCCATTCGACCGGACGGTTTTCGATCGGTAAAGCAAGTGCGCCTTCATGTTGGCCATAATGACAACATGAAGGCGCACTGTCAAAACTGTGTCCTGATGCGAGACCGATCACGTCTCTTCGTATTGAATGAAGCTCGGTTCTGCCAGGTCGGTGAAGCGGGTGAATTCCGACTGGAAGGCGAGTTTGACGGTGCCGGTCGGTCCGTGACGCTGCTTGGCGATGATCACGTCTGCCGTGCCTTTGACCTTGTCCATCAGCACTTCCCATTCCGGGTATTTCGGATCGGAAATATCGCGTGGCTCCATGTTCTTCACGTAATATTCCTCGCGGAACACGAACAGCACGACGTCGGCGTCCTGTTCGATCGAGCCCGATTCGCGAAGATCGGAGAGCTGCGGGCGTTTGTCTTCGCGGCTTTCCACCTGACGCGACAGCTGCGATAGTGCGATGATCGGTACGTTCAGTTCCTTGCCGAGCGCTTTCAGGCCGGTGGTGATCTGGGTAATTTCCTGCACGCGGTTGTCGCCCTTGCCGGCGCCGGTCATCAGCTGGATATAGTCGACGACCAGGCAATCGAGGCCGCGCTGGCGCTTCAGGCGGCGCGCACGCGCCGAAAGCTGGGCGATCGAGATACCACCGGTCTGGTCGATGAACAGCGGCACCTTCTGCATCATCTGGGAGCAGGCGACGAGTTTTTCAAAATCGGCCTCGGTAATGTCACCGCGGCGGATCTTCGACGACGACACTTCGGTCTGCTCGGAAATGATACGGGTGGCAAGCTGTTCGGACGACATTTCGAGCGAATAGAAGCCGACGACGCCGCCGTTCTTGGCCTTGTACGAGCCGTCCGGGTTGACGTCCTGCTCGTAGGAGGCGGCGATGTTGTAGGCGATGTTGGTGGCAAGCGAGGTCTTGCCCATACCCGGGCGACCTGCAAGCACGATCAAGTCGGAGCGCTGCAATCCGCCCATCTTGGCATCGAGCGACACGATGCCGGTCGAGATGCCCGACAGCTGGCCGTCGCGCTCGAAGGCAGCGCCCGCCATGTCGATCGCCAGCGCCACCGCATCGTTGAACGACTGGAAGCCGCCGTCGTAACGGCCGGTTTCGGCAAGTTCGAACAGGCGTCTTTCGGTATCCTCGATCTGGCTCTGCGGCGGCATGTCGAGTGGCGCGTCATAGGCGATGTTGACGACATCTTCACCGATGGTGATCAGCGCCCGGCGCAGCGCCAGGTCGTAGATCGCCCGGCCATAATCGTCGGCGTTGATGATCGACACCGCACTTGCGGCAAGGCGCGCCAGGTACTGCGCAACCGTCAGGTCGCCGACCTTGTCGTCGGCCGGCAGGAAGGTCTTCAGCGTGATCGGGTTGGCAGTCTTGCCCATCCGGATGATATCGCCGGCGACTTCGTAGATCTTGCGATGCAGCGGTTCGTAGAGATGCGGCGGCTTAAGGAAGTCCGAAACGCGGTAATAGGCGTCGTTATTGACCAGGATCGCGCCGAGCAGCGCCATCTCCGCCTCGATATTGTTCGGCGCCTCGCGATAGTGCGGCGCTGCATCCTTGTTGCTGAGCGATGCTACATTGCGCGCGACTTCGTTCATGATCTTCTACCCGTCCTGTCCATTCAAGATGCCGGTTCTAGACACAACCGGCCCGTCCCGAAACCGCGCATTTTGCCTTGGGATGTTACCCACAGCTATCCACAGCGCATGCCATCGACCCGTAACAAAAAACGCAATGAAGCGACAAATCCGGTTGACTGTGCCCGCTCGGGCAATCGTCGGCAACACGTCGCGACTCGCCGGACAAAGCTGATCATAGCTGGAAAAAGAGACAAAAAAACGCCCGGCCTTTCGAGCCGGGCGTCTCAAGCAGGTAGGCCTGCAAGGCAAATCTTATTCGTCGTCTTCGGCGTTGCCGTCTGCATCCGGATCGAAGAAGTCTTCCGGACGAAGGGCATCTTCGTCGACGCCGTAGATGGCGTCGGCCGAGGTGAGGCTTTCGCCATGGGCCTGGCGTTCAGCTTCTTCGGTGGTGCGGGCAACGTTGACCGAGATCTTGATCTCGACTTCCGAATGCAGGTGCAGGGTGACTTCGTGCAGGCCGATCGACTTGATCGGGTGGTTGAGGTCTACCTGGTTGCGGCCGAGGTTGAAGCCTTCGGCAGCCAGCACGTCCATGACGTCGCGGGCAGCGACCGAACCGTAGAGCTGGCCGGTTTCGCCAGCCGAACGGACGATGACGAAGGTCTTGCCGGCGAGTGCGTCGGCAACCGTCTGGGCTTCGCCCTTGCGCTCGAGGTTACGGGCTTCGAGCGTTGCGCGCTCGTTTTCGAAGCGCTTCTTGTTGGCTTCGTTGGAGCGCAGCGCCTTGCCCTGCGGCAGCAGGAAGTTACGAGCGTAACCGTCGCGAACCTTTACGACTTCGCCCATCTGGCCGAGCTTCGGTACGCGTTCAAGCAGGATAACTTGCATGATTTAGTTCCTTTCTGATCTTCAAGTTTCTGAATTGGTTTTATTCTGGTCCGCGTCGTCCTTTGCCGGCGTCAGCGCGATCGTCCGGCGCGTGTCGATGAGACCGAGCACGAGGATCGCCAACGTCGGAATGACGAGCACGGAAGAGAGGTATGCGAGAATAAGGGCCGGCAATCGCCAGTCCTTGCCCTTCGAATGGAAATGGATGACGGCGAAGCCGGACATCAGGAAGCCTGCGCCGAACGTGCCGCAGATCGTTGCGCCGACCATCGCCGGAATGCCGCCGACAAAGGTAAGCACGATGCCGGCGAGAAAGATGAAGATCGCGTAGCGGTTCATCCTCAAGGCCGACGGCATGTCCTCGCGCGGACGCACTGCCCGGCCGCTGCGCGACACGATGCGGATGGCGAAGTAGAAGGCCGCAAACAGGAAAAGCACCCAGATGCCGCCCTGAACCATCGGCAGCATCAGAAGCATGGTCGACTTCCATTGCGCAGCACCGGCGGGGTCGAGGGCAAGAGCCGGTTCCTGCGCCTGCAGTGCTGCCGTCATTGCATCGACCACCTGGCCGACAAGCTCCGGTCCGTAGCCGATGGCGACGCCGAGCGCGATGATGGCAAGCGTCACCAGGCCGCACAGATGCAGAAGGATGTCGGAAATTGGGTACCAGGCAACGAGATTGTCCGGCCCGCCGAGTTCCGAAGCGGGGCGCGCAAGATTGGCAAGATGCGACAGCCAGCCGGCCGGAATGAGAGTTGCGACGGCCATGGTGACGGCGAAATAGGCCGATTGCATCATCACGGCGCCGAGAAGGGCTGCGGTGACGATGCCGATGATCGCGGCGCGGTTGCCCCAGCCAAGGCCGGCAACCAGAATGGGAAGAGCGGAGGCGGCATAAAGCATCGCGCCGAGCGAAGACTGCGTGCTCGCACCCATCGCAAGGAGGGTGGCAACGACGCCGGCAAGAATGCCGGTGGGCAGCACTGTTGAAATCTTGTTCGTCACGGTCTCGCTGTCCTGCCAGATCAAGCAGTTAGGGGACGGGCCTTAGTCAGGATGACAGGCACTTCATCCCCAACATGGGGTTTGGTCCGCGACAGTTTCGTTCAAGCCAGGCTCGGGCGAAACGCGTCTGCGGCATTGGAGTTTCCGATCCGCGCCCAACGCGGAAGGGAGAATGAACCCGCCGACTTTCGATCGGCGGGTCCGATATTCAGATTAGGAAAGAACGTAGGGCAGCAGGCCGAGGAAACGGGCGCGCTTGATGGCCTGGGCCAGTTCGCGCTGCTTCTTCTGGGAAACGGCCGTGATACGGGACGGTACGATCTTGCCGCGCTCGGAAATGTAGCGCTGCAGGAGACGAACGTCCTTGTAGTCGATCTTCGGCGCATTGGCACCCGAGAACGGGCAGGTCTTGCGACGACGATGGAACGGACGGCGTGCCGGGGAGGAGGATACGTCAGCCATTGGTCTTTTCTCCTTCTATCCGATTAAGCGTCACGAGCCGGGCGAGGTGCCCGCTCGAAGCCACCCTCACGCGGGGGACGATCGCCGAAGTCACGGCGCGGCGGACGGTCACCGAATTCGCGGCGCGGGCCACGATCGTCACGCGGACGGTCGTCACGGTCGCGCTTCTGCATCATTGCGGATGCACCTTCTTCGTGCTTCTCGACCGAAAGCGTCATGTAACGAAGAACGTCTTCGTTGATGCGCATCTGGCGTTCCATCTCATGCACGGCAGCAGCCGGAGCATCGATGTCCATCAGGGCGTAGTGAGCCTTGCGGTTCTTCTTGATGCGGTACGTCAGGGACTTGAGGCCCCAATTTTCAATGCGCCCGACCTTGCCGCCGTTAGCTTCGATGACACCCTTGTACTGTTCGACGAGGGCATCAACCTGCTGTGCGGACATATCCTGCCGGGCAAGGAATACGTGTTCGTAAAGAGCCATGTAAGCTTTGCCTTTTCTTGCGGTTGTTTTGTCACCCGGTTTCGGCGGCTAAGCCTCAACGACTGCTCCTGGAGGCCAAGGCCCCGGCAAGAAAAGTGTTGTATCGAGACGGTCGAGAGCGGAGACACGGGAGACCGGAACGCTTGTGGTTCCTGCGATCCGCTTTCGCAGACCTGCCCTCCGTACAGCCACCAGCCAGAAGACCGGGTGTTCGAACAAGGCGCCTTATACGGATTTTTGGAAGGAAGGCAAGGGCCGCTGCAAATCGCGCAAAAATAGCTCTATGGACAACTGTATACTCAAGGTTGTATTTATGCTTTTGGTCAACTTTTTTGGACCTGGAAGCAAAGGGAGTTGGGGGCATGGCGAATTTGCAGACACTCTTGGACGAGCCGATCAGATGGAGGGACTGGACCACGGATGGCGACTTGCTGTCGCTTCTGACCGACTTGCAGGCAAATATCCTGAAGGGGCATGGGCGCGATCATACGCAGAATATTTTCTTGAGCTTTGACGGAATGACATCCGGTGAGGTCGCAGCTCTCCTGCGCGACCTGTCTTTCGTCACGACCTCGGCACTGGAACAGTTGCGCGAGGCGGCCGCGTTCAAGGCGGCAGGGGTGAGTGGCGGCACGGTCGTGTGCGTCATGTTGAGCAGCGGCGGCTACAGGGCGCTCGGGATCGCCGGCACCAACATCCCTGGTGATCATGCTTTTCGCGAGGGGATGGTCAAGCGCGGCCGCCTCGACCCCATGACGTTCAGTACGATCGCAGACCCGTTCCCGTCGATAAATGATCCTGTCCGGTCGGAATGGGAAACCGGCGGCGCCTGGGACCCCGTCAAGAACACCCCGGACGCGATGGTGCTGGTCGCCGATGACGAGGTGGCGCTGGTCGAAAGAGCCGCAGTCGCTCTCGAGCGTGTGTTTGCCAAGCATAACGCGACTGTTCTTGGCGCGGATATCGGTCTGGCGCAGCGGCGTCTTCAACCAGGCGGCGATGAAAAGGGCGAGGGGATCGAGCATTTCGGTTACGTCGATGGTCGCAGCCAGCCGCTGTTTCTCGAAGACGATTTGCTCGACGAGGACGGTAATCCGAAGCCGGTCGGCGCGTGGATCGAGGAATTCAAGCCATCGCAGTTCATCGTGCCCGACCCCGGCAATCCGACGGCATTTTCCTGCGGCAGCTATTTCGTCTATCGCAAACTCGAGCAGAACGTGAAGAGGTTCAAGGAGCAGGAGGAGGAACTTGCAACGGAATTGACACTTGCTCCGGCAGAAGAGGAGCGCGCCGGAGCGCTGGTGGTTGGTCGTTTCGAAGATGGCACACCCGTCGTCCTGTCGCCTGTAGCCATTGCCGGGCGACCGACCAACGATTTCGACTATCAAGGGCCGGAGGGGATGAAGTGTCCCTTCCGTGCGCATATCCGCAAGACCAATCCGCGGACGCCGGGTAGCAATTTCGTCCGTTCGCGCATCATGGCCCGGCGCGGCATAACCTATGGCGAGAGAGCGCCGCGGCCACCCGGAGCGGATTTTAACAAGGACGATCTGCCCGAAACTGGCGTCGGCCTCATCTTCATGGCCTATATGGCGGATATCAACGAGCAGTTCGAATTCACCCAGAGCGCCTGGGCGAATAATCCGGACTTTCCGGTAACCGATACCGGCATCGATGTCGTCATCGGCCAGCCGCAACGGGCTGCCACCGTCGATCAGAACAGATGGCCGGACGAATGGCAGGTGCCGCCGAATGTTGCCACTTTCGACTTCCAGCAGAGTGTTACCCTGAAAGGCGGCGAATATTTCTTTGCGCCGTCGATCAGTTTTCTCCAGTCGGCGGGCCGGTTCGTGGCGCCGGCCCTGATCGCCTGAGGAAGCGGCAATACAGGAAAGCAAAACGCCCCGGCACTCGTTCACCGAGGCCGGGGCGTTTCGTAAAAGTGATGGATCAGGTCAGATCGGCATCGGGTAGAGCCGGTGGATTTCGGCGATATCCTTCATCGCTTCGTTCGACAGCGTGACGTCGGCAGCGCCGATATCGACCTTCAGCTGTTCCATCGAGGTTGCGCCGATGATGACGGAGGTCATGAACGGTCGTGTCAGACAGAAGGCGAGCGCCATCTGGTTGGGGTCGAGCCCGTGTTTGGCGGCGATATCGAGATAGGCCTTCACGGCCGGTTCCTGCCTCGGCTGCATGCGTCCGCCGAGATCGCTGTTGATCGTCGCACGCGAACCTTCCGGGCGGGCACCGCCCAGATATTTGCCCGACAGCAGGCCCGCGGCGAGCGGCGAATAGGCCAGCAGCCCGACATCGTCGTGATGGGCGACTTCGGCGAGGTCGAGATCGAAGGTTCGATAGAGAAGATTGTATTCGTTCTGGATCGAGGCGACGCGCGGCAGGCCCTTTTCCTCGGCCATGCGCAGATATTGCATCGTGCCCCAGGCCGTCTCGTTGGACAGGCCGATGGCGCGGATCTTGCCGGCCTTGACCAGTTCGGAAAGTGTGTCGAGTTTCTGTTCGATGGCGGAAACAGACAGATCGCGATCCTGCTTCGAGACGTCGAAATCCCACACGCCGCGGAAATGGTAATGGTTCCGGTTCGGCCAGTGGATCTGGTAAAGGTCGATATAGTCGGTCTGCAGCCGCTTCAGGCTGGCATCGACAGCCTCACGGATCGTCTCGGGCGTGATCGGGCGTCCATCGCGGATATGCGGCCGTCCGCCACCGGCGATCTTGGTGGCGAGGACGATGTCACCACGCTTGCCGGTCTTTTTCAGCCAGGTGCCGATATACTCTTCGGTGCGGCCATAGGTTTCGCCGCTGACCGGCGTGGTTGGATAGAGTTCGGCAGTATCGAAAAAATTGACGCCGTGTTCGACGGCATAGTCCATCTGGCCGTGGGCCTCGTCCTCCGAATTCTGCGTGCCCCAGGTCATGGTGCCGAGGCAGATTTCCGAAACCGACATGTCGGTGCGGCCAAGTTTGTTGAATTTCATCGGGCTGTCCTGTCTGCAAAGTTCGGCCGGACTTTAAGCAGGAATTGCTGCAGTGCAAGGGAGGGAGAGTTGCAATGGATGGCCTTGGTTTCAACGCCGGCAATGGGCGATATGCCGGCCGATTAGCGTGGAAGGACTGGGTGCTGGCATGTTCCCGCCCTTGACTCTCCGGAACCAAATGTGAATGGAGAGGCAAAGCACAGGGCCTTAAGGGAAGGAAAATCCCCATGAGCATCGCATTCACATTTCCCGGTCAGGGCAGCCAGGCCGTCGGCATGGGCAAGGAACTGGCCGACGCCTTTCCCGAAGCCCGCGCGGTTTTCGAAGAAGTCGACGAGGCGCTCGGCCAGAAACTTTCCGACGTCATGTGGAATGGCCCGGAAGAGACACTGACGCTGACAGCCAACGCCCAGCCGGCGCTGATGGCGGTATCGATCGCCACGATGCGGGTTCTCCAGGCCCGCGGGCTCGTTCTTGCCGACAAGGTTTCCTATGTCGCCGGCCATTCGCTCGGCGAATATTCCGCCCTCTGTGCTGCCGGCACCTTCTCGCTCTCTAACACGGCAAAGCTTTTGCGCATCCGTGGTGATGCCATGCAGTCGGCCGTTCCGGTCGGTCAGGGCGCCATGGCAGCAATCATCGGACTGGAGCATGGTGATGTCGACGCCATCTGTGCTGAAGCCAGGGCGGAGGGCGTCTGCCAGATCGCCAACGACAATGGCGGCGGCCAGTTGGTGATTTCCGGTTCCAAGGCGGCGGTCGAGAAGGCAGCTGGCCTGGCAACCGAAAAAGGCGCCAAGCGCGCTATCCTGCTCGCTGTTTCCGCTCCCTTCCATTCCGACCTGATGGCGCCGGCCGCCGACGCCATGCGCCACGCGCTCGATAAGGTGGAGAAGAACAACCCGGTCGTGCCGGTCGTCGCCAATGTCCGTGCGACGCCCGTCACCGATGCCGAAGAGATCGCCAGGCTGCTCGTCACCCAGGTGACCGGCCAGGTTCGCTGGCGCGAGACGGTCGAATGGTTCGGCGCCAATGGCGTGACCACACTGTATGAAATTGGCTCCGGCAAGGTGCTGACGGGTCTTGCCCGCCGCATCGACAAGAATATCTCCGGCGTTGCCGTAAACACCCCGGCCGATATCGACGCGGCCATCGCCGCCATTCTCGGCTGAAGATAAAGGAACACTGTGATGTTTGATCTGACCGGCCGCAAGGCTCTCGTTACCGGCGCGACCGGTGGTCTCGGCGAAGATATCGCCCGCCTTCTCCACAAGCAGGGTGCCATTGTCGGCCTGCATGGCACCCGCGTCGAAAAGCTCGAGGCGCTGGCCGCCGAGCTTGGCGAACGCGTCCATATCTTCCCGGCCAACCTGTCCGATCGTGCCGAGGTCAAGGCGCTTGGCGAAAAGGCCGAGGCCGAACTCGGCGGCATCGACATTCTCGTCAACAATGCCGGTATCACCAAGGACGGCCTGTTCGTCCGCATGAGCGACGATGACTGGGATGCGGTTCTCGAAGTCAACCTGACCGCCGTCTTCCGCCTGACGCGTGAACTGACCCATCCGATGATGCGTCGCCGTCACGGCCGCATCATCAACATCACCTCGATCGTCGGCGTTACCGGCAATCCGGGCCAGACCAATTATTGCGCCTCCAAGGCCGGCATGATCGGCTTCTCCAAGTCGCTTGCCCAGGAAATCGCCACCCGCAACGTCACGGTCAACTGCGTTGCTCCAGGCTTCATCGACAGCGCAATGACCGGCAAGCTGAATGACAAGCAGAAGGAAGCGATCATGGGGGCGATCCCGATGAAGCGCATGGGCGCCGGCTCGGACATCGCAGCCGCCGTTCTCTATCTCGCCTCCGATGAGGCAGGCTACGTCACCGGACAGACGCTACACGTCAACGGCGGCATGGCAATGATCTGATAGTCGGGCTTTGTTCCTAAACGGGCTGAGAACAGGGCTTCTCGGCTGTGGGAGGGAACAAATTCTGGCTTTTCGGAACAGTCAAACCGTGTTAATCGGGCCATGACTGTGAAAATGTCACCCTGAAATTCAGGTCGTCACATAGCGTGAGCATGGTGTGCGGAACCGGATCAGGGGTGGTGGGGTTTGCCGGCATCGGCGCCCGAAAAGGTGCAGTTGCAGGTTTAACAGGATTTGGATGCCACACCGGCATCCTGAAAAGATAAAGGTCGAGGAAACCGACATGAGCGATATCGCAGAACGCGTTAAGAAAATTGTCATTGATCATCTCGGCGTTGATGCCGACAAGGTTGTCGAAGGCGCAAGCTTCATCGACGATCTGGGTGCAGATTCGCTCGACACCGTCGAACTGGTCATGGCTTTCGAAGAAGAGTTCGGCGTTGAAATCCCGGACGATGCCGCTGACTCGATCCTGACCGTCGGCGACGCGGTCAAGTTCATCGAAAAGGCCCAGGCCTGATCGACGACATATTGGGGACGCTGCCTGCTTCGTGTGGGCAGCGATCTCTCACGACGGCCCGCTAGTTCGGGCCGTTTCAACAACTGGATCATGAAATACGGGGTGGGCCGCTGGCGATGAGGCGTGTCGTTATCACCGGTACCGGCATGGTATCACCGCTCGGATGCGGAACTGAAATTAGCTGGCAGCGTCTGCTTAACGGCCAGAATGCTGCAAGACTGGTGACCGAATTCGAGGTCGAGGATCTTCCTGCAAAGATTGCCTGCCGCATTCCCGTAGGCGACGGCACAGACGGCACGTTTAATGCCGATCAGTGGATGGAGCCCAAGGAACAGCGCAAGGTCGATCCCTTCATTCTCTACGGCATGGCCGCCGCCGAAATGGCGCTCGAAGATGCCGGCTGGCATCCTCAGACGGACGAGGATCAGATCGCCACAGGCGTGCTGATCGGTTCCGGCATTGGCGGGCTGGAAGGCATCGTCGAGGCTGGTTATACGCTCCGCGACAAAGGACCGCGCCGCGTATCGCCTTTCTTCATTCCCGGTCGCCTGATCAACCTCGTCTCCGGACAGGTTTCGATCCGACACAAGCTTCGCGGGCCAAATCATTCGGTCGTCACCGCTTGTTCCACCGGCGCGCACGCGATCGGCGATGCAGCTCGGCTGATCATATTTGGCGACGCCGACGTAATGGTGGCCGGCGGTGCCGAATCGCCGATCTGCCGTATTGCGCTCGCAGGCTTTGCCGCCTGCAAGGCGCTGTCGACCCAGCATAATGACGATCCGCAGAAGGCCTCGCGCCCCTATGACCGCGACCGCGACGGTTTCGTCATGGGCGAAGGTGCCGGCATCGTCGTGCTCGAGGAACTCGAACACGCCAAGGCGCGCGGCGCCAAGATTTACGCCGAAGTCGTCGGTTACGGACTGTCGGGGGATGCCTATCACATCACCGCACCATCGGAAGATGGCGACGGCGCGTTCCGATGCATGACCATGGCGATGAAACGCGCCGGCCTGGCGCCGTCCGATCTTGATTACATCAACGCCCACGGCACCTCCACCATGGCCGACACGATCGAGCTCGGCGCGGTCGAGCGCCTGGTCGGCAATGCCGCGTCGAAAATCTCCATGTCGTCGACCAAATCGGCGATCGGCCATCTTCTCGGAGCCGCCGGTTCGGTCGAGGCGATTTTTGCGGCACTGTCGATCCGCGACAATATCGTGCCGCCGACGCTCAACCTCGACACCCCCGACGTCGAGACAGCGATCGATCTCGTGCCGCACACCGCGCGCAAGCGTGATGTCAATGTTGCCCTGTCGAATTCCTTCGGTTTCGGCGGGACCAATGCGTCGCTCGTGCTCAAGCGCTACGACGCATAAGTCAAAAGGCTGTGGAGCCTCCATCGCCGGCTGGACTTCCCGTCCGGCCGGTACCATTTTCTGAACCTGCTTTTGCCGCATTGATTGGGCAGATAGCGGGTTGGATTCCAAGTGATGTAATGGGGGGTGCGGTTGAGCAATTCCAATGACGTAGGCGAGATTCCCCCAGGTGGTGGTAACGCCGGTGGGAACGGCAACGGCAATTATGCGGGCAATGGTGCAAGCCGCGGCCCGATCATTCCGAAGTCGCCTAACGAAGCATTGAAGCCCGAGCGTGTTCCCGAACCGCCCAAGCGCTCGCGCAAGGCGCGCAGCCAGGTCATCATCTTCTTTAATTTCCTGATGACCATGCTCGTGCTGGTCTGCCTTTTCGGCGCAGCGATCTTCTATTGGGCGATGTCGACCTATCACGGTCCCGGTCCGCTTGCCGCCAACACCAATTTCGTCGTCCGCGAAGGCGCCGGTATCGCCGAGATCGCCACCAATCTCGAGCGCAACGAGATCATCGAGGATGCCCGCATCTTCCGTTACGTCACCGCGGTCAATCTCGGTTACGTCGGCTCTTCCGACAGCCGTCGCAGCCTGAAGGCCGGCGAATACGAGATCAAGGCGCATGCCTCGATGAAGGAAGTCGCCGAAATTCTGGAATCGGGCAAGTCGATCCTCTATTCGATCTCGATGCCGGAAGGCCTGACCGTTCGCCAGATGACGTTGCGGCTGCAGGAGGATCCGGTTCTCGAAGGCGATATGCCGGCAGACCTGCCGGCCGAGGGCAGCCTGCGCCCCGATACCTACAAGTTCTCCCGCGGCACCAAGCGTGCCGAAATCCTGTCGCAGATGCATGCGGCCCAGCAGAAGCTCGTCGAGCAGATCTGGGAGCGCCGCGATCCGGACCTGCCGGTCAAGACGAAGGAGGAATTCGTCACGCTCGCCTCCATCGTCGAGCGTGAGACGGGCAAGGATGACGAGCGCGCCCATGTCGCCTCCGTCTTCTTCAACCGGCTGCAGAAGGGCATGCGCCTGCAGTCCGATCCGACCATCGTCTACGGTATTTTCGGCGGCGACGGCAAACCGTCCGACCGTCCGATCTATCGCTCCGACCTGCAGAAACAGACGCCCTACAACACCTACCAGATCAAGGGCCTGCCGCCGACGCCGATTTCCAATCCCGGCCGCGCGGCGCTTGAGGCTGTTGCCAATCCCTGGCGGACCAAGGATCTCTATTTCGTCGCAGACGGCACAGGCGGCCACGTCTTTGCCGCGACGCTCGAAGAGCACAATGCCAATGTGAAGCGCTGGCGCAGGCTGGAGACCGAGCGCTCCGCCGGTTCTTCGGCGGCCGGTAGCGATGCCAACGCGATCGTCGACGGGCAACCGGATGGCGAAGACGCCGAGAAGCCGCCAAAGGGCAATTGAGCGTTTTGCAAAACGGTTTCCGGCGGGCCGCCCGCTCCTTTATCAGGCGGCGAATCTGGAGTGAAATGAATGACATTGCAGTCGATGACCGGATTTGCCCGCGCGGAAGCGGCAAGCGGCCGCAGCCGTATCGTCTGGGAGCTGAGATCGGTCAACGGCAAGGGGCTCGATGTCCGCCTTCGCCTGCCTCCCGGTCTTGAGCGGCTGGAGCAGGATGTCCGCAAGCTGATCGGCGACAATCTCGCACGCGGAAATATTCAGGCATCGCTGTCGATCGCCGTCGACGACACGCGCATGGAAGCGGTGGTCAATCGCGATGCGCTGGCGGCCGTGCTGGCGTTGCGCGAGGAGCTCGGCGATGTCATCGATCCGGCACCGCTTCGCCTCGATACGCTGATCTCGATCCGCGGCCTTGTCGATATCCGCGAGCAGGAGGATGGCGAAGAGGCAATCCTCGCCCGTGACGCGGCAATTCTCTCGGCCCTGAATACGGCGCTCGCCAGTTTGCGGCAGATGCGCGAGAGGGAAGGGGCAGCGCTCCGTTCCGTACTGGCCGCGCATGTTGCCCGCATCGCCGAGCTGACCCACGTCGTCGATGCCGATCCGTCCCGCACGCCGGAGGAGATCGCAAGGCGACTGACGCAGCAGGTCGATCAGATCCTGCAGGACAAGGCCGGGCTCGACCGCGACAGGCTGCATGCAGAAGTCGCGCTGCTCGCCACCAAGGCCGATCTGCGCGAGGAGATCGACCGGCTGAAGGCGCATGTGGAAGCTGTCGGCGAACTGCTGCAGAAGGGCGGGCCTATCGGCCGCAAGCTCGATTTCCTTGCACAGGAATTTAACCGCGAATCGAATACCATCTGTTCCAAATCAAACTCCGCTGCTGTAACGGCTGCAGGGATCGAACTGAAAGTCGTCATCGACCAGTTCCGCGAACAGGTCCAGAATCTGGAGTAGAAGATGAGCCCGGCACCATCGACCCCATCCGACAAGGCAGACACGAAGATTGCCCGGCGGGGACTGATGCTCGTGCTGTCCTCGCCGTCGGGCGCCGGAAAGTCGACGATTGCCGGAAATCTGCTGAGAGACGACCGCAGTCTGGAAATTTCGATCAGCGTCACCACCCGCTCCAAGCGCCCGAGCGAGATCGCCGGCAAACATTATCACTTCATCTCCATCCCGCAGTTCGAGCGCATGCGCGACAACGGCGAGCTTTTGGAATGGGCCGAAGTCCATGGCAATTTCTACGGCACACCGCGCGAGCCGGTGGAGCAGGCGATGGCCGAAGGCCGCGACATGCTGTTCGACATCGACTGGCAGGGCGCCCTGCAGCTGCAGGAAAAGATGAAGGCCGATATCGTTTCGATCTTCGTGCTGCCGCCCACCATGACCGAGCTCCAGTCGCGCCTCCATCGCCGTGCCGAAGACAGTGAAGATGTTATCCGCACGCGGCTGCTGAATTCCCGCTCCGAGATCGAACACTGGCGCGAATATGACTATGTCATCGTCAACGACGATCTCGATGAGGCCTTTGGCCACGTGAACTGCATCGTAAATGCAGAGCGGGTCCGTCGCGACCGCCGCCACGGCCTGTTCGATTTCGTCGGCACGCTTTTGACCGAAGAGCCGAAGCTTTAGGCGAGTTGCTGCGGGCGGGCAAAGAGCCCGTTCAGCCGCCGCCATCCTTCGTAGATCATTGCGCATGCGGCCAGCGTCATCGCGACGATCGGCAGGAAGGCCGCTGTGTTGAAGACGCCCATCCTGTCCAGTCCATAGGCGATCAGCAGCATCAGTGTCTGATGCAGCACGTAGTAGCTGAGGATCGCCTTGTTCAGGTATTTCAGCGCCGCTGACCGCCATGATCTCAGCATCTGGGCGTAACCGAGGATCGCGACGATGGTGCACCATCTGAACGGCCCGAGGATCAGGTTGCTTGTGAGCGAATTCCACGCCTGATGATCGCCAAGCGGTGCAATGCTCAACCGATAAAGCAGCGCAGGGACACACAGAAGCGACAGGATCAGCGCCGGCCGGCGCAGCCTTGCGAGCTGTTGCCAGAATTCTTCCCGCCTTCCGAGCATCGCGCCGCCGAGGAAGCAGGACAGGTAGAGCGCATGGCTATACCAGTCTTCGGCCATGTTGCCTGTCGGCGGGAAGACCGGTCGCAAAACGACGCGCAGCACTATGAACAGTGCTGCCGGCCAAAACAGCAGCCCGACGCCGTTCAGCCGTGTTGCCAGCCAGATACCGCATGCTGCAAGTTTCTCTCTGGCAGCGGTTGCGAGAAACACGATGATCGCCGTGTAGGCCCATAGATAGGCGAGATACCACAGGTGCTCCATTCGGAAGAGCACTCCCTGACCTCCATCCGGCAGGTCGAACGGCGATAACGTGAGATAACGGGCGAACACGCCCAGCATGTCGATCGGCATCCCGGCCGTGGCGTTGAAATAGACATAGATCTGCGGAGGGACAAGGAAAGCGACCCCTAAAATGAGCGGCGGCAGCAGCTGTTTCGATCTCCTGCTCCTCAGTTCTGCAGGCGACAATCGCTCAAGCGCGAAGGCCGTCGCGACGCCCGAGATCAGGAACAGCAGGCTCATGCGCCATGGATGGCTGAGAATATGCAGGATGTCGAAATAGGCGTTGCTGTTCGGAGATTTAATAAAAAAATCCTTTGAACCGTACATTAGGCTTGTGTGATATATTATCAGAAGCAGAAATACGCTTATCCGTACAATGTCCAGGTCTCCTCGGCGCTCCATGCCGGCTCCTGTTGTGAGTATTATTCGATTTCATCGAAAGATAAACACTTCAGGTTGCGCAATCATGAATCTGTATTGGAAATGAATCTTTTGGTTGTATTTAATATTGTAGAGATATTAGATGCGTGCCGATTGCCGAGGCTGGGCGGCATAGGCGTCATCTCACCATGCGCAGATGACGCCTCATGCGGATGCATGGCGGTCCGTTGCCTACATCAGATACTGAATATGCAGCCGGCCGTGATGCGCAGACGTCGAGACATGCGCCTCGACCCCGAAGACATCGGCGATCAGTGTCTCGGTGAATATGTCGGCAGGCGCGCCGCAGGCGACGAGCTTTCCCTCCGAGAGAACCGCGATCCGGTCGCAGAAGCGCGCCGCAAGGTTGAGGTCGTGGATCGCCACCACCGTGGTCAGCGGCAGATCGGCGACCAGTCGCAGGATGTCGATCTGGTGCTGGATGTCGAGATGGTTGGTCGGCTCGTCGAGGATCAGCACGGCAGGTGACTGCGCCAATGCCCGGGCGAGCTGAACGCGCTGGCGTTCACCGCCGGAAAGCGTGTGCCACAGCTGTTCGCGTCGGTCCTGAAGTCCGACCTGGATCAGCGCCTCGTCGACCAGCCGGTCGTCCTCCTTCGTCCAGGGAGAGAGGGCGGAGCGATGCGGCGTGCGGCCGAGCTTCACGACGCCGAGTACGGTGACATTGGCCTCCGTCGTAGAATGTTGTTCGACGACGGCAACGCGGCGGGCAAGCGCGCGCCGGCCGAAACCTGCGATTTCCCGGCCCTCCAGTGTCACGCTGCCGTCGACCGGTGCCCGCAGGCCGGCAAGCAGCCGTATCAGCGAGGATTTCCCCGAGCCGTTTGGCCCGATCAAGCCGAGCGTCTGGCCGGGCGCGACGGCAACCGAGATGCCGTCGACGATCACCTTGCGGCCGGCAAGGAAGCGGACGGCATTGGCAGCCAGTACGGGGCTGGCTTGGGCGAGGGGTATCGACATGGGATCTGCGCTCATGCGGGCCTGCGCGCGCGATAGAGAATGATGGAGAAGAACGGCACGCCGACCAGGGCCGTGACGACGCCGATCGGCAGCACCTGCGGCGCAATGATCGTGCGTGAGACGATATCGGCAACAACCATGAACAATGCGCCGGTGAGCGCGCAGGCGGGCAAAAGCCGCAGATGGCCAGGGCCGACGACGAAGCGGGCGGCATGCGGAATGACGAGGCCGACAAAGCCGATGGCGCCAACCATGCTGACCATGGTGGCTGTCATCAAGGCCGTGACGAGAAGCAGCACGACGCGCACCCGGTTGACGCTGATGCCGAGTGAACGGGCGGCATCCTCGCCGAAGGTGAAGGCGTCGAGTGCGCGTGAATGCCAGATGCAGACGACAAGGCCGATGGCGACGACGGAAGCGGACAGCGCCACGTCGGGCCAGCGGACGCCGGCAAAGCTGCCAAGCAGCCAGAACATCACGCTACGGGCCTGTTCGGCATTGGCGGAGGTCGAGACGATATAGGAGGTGAGCGCGTTGAATAGTTGCGATGCGGCGACGCCGGCAAGGATGGTGCGATCCGCCGTCTGCCGGCCGGTGGTCAGCATGATGACGAAGGCGAAGGCGACGACAGCACCACCGAAGGCACCGGCCGACAGCGAGACAGCCCCGCCACCCAGGCCGAGCAGCATGACCGAAACGGCGCCGGTTGAGGCACCGGCCGAGATGCCGAGCACATAGGGTTCTGCCAGTGGATTGCGCAGCAGCGACTGGAGGATCGCTCCCGAGAGTGCAAGCCCGGCGCCGCAAAAGGCTGCGACCAGCGAGCGCGACAGCCGGTAATCCCAGATCACCGCCTCCTGGATGCGGGGCAGGGGAATTTCGGTCAGCCCGAGCCGGTTGCTGACAGCAGCGATGGTCGTTTTCATCGGGATCGTCATCTCGCCGATCGCCACACCGGCAGTGATCGCAACGAAGAGAGCGGCGAAGACAAAAAGGGCGCCGGCAGTGCCGGCCGCCCAGATCTTGAAGCGCGCTCGCGTCACTGCGACAGCCCGAAGGACTTGATACCCTTGGCGAGCGTCTCGATCCCGTCGATCGTGCGGATCGTCGGGTTCATCGACTGCGCGTCCATCATCACGAAGCGTCTGTTCTTGACCGCATCGAGCTGGCTGACGACCGGATCGTTCTCGAGGAAGGCGGTCTTCACCGCCGGATCGTCGGCGGCATAACGGCGGCGGTCCATCGTCGCAATGACGATTACGGCGGGATCTGCCTGTGCGATCGTTTCCCATCCGACCAGCGGCCATTCCTCTTCGGTCGAGACGACATTCTTCGCCCCGATCGTCTTGAGGATATAGGCGGGGGCACTGTTCTTGCCGGCAATGAAAGCATCGCCCTTGGTTTCCTTGCTGGAGAACCAGAAGACGATCGGCAGGTTTTTGGCCGAGGCGCCCTTGATCGAGGCGACGGCGGATGCCTCGCGGGCCTTGAGATCGGCGATCAGCGCATCACCGCGATCGGTGACGTCGAAAATCTGCGCCAGTTCGGAAATTTCCCGATAGACCAGATCCATCGAGAACAGTTCCTTGCGCACTCCGTCGCCGCCGTCGGTATTGGTCTTGGCGACGCAATCGGCCGGCGAGATATAGGTGTTGATGCCAAGGTCGGAAAACTGCTCGCGCTTGGCGACCGAGCCCATCGGTCCGACATGCCATTCGAATTCGGCAGCAACCAGATCCGGCTCCAGCCCAACGATCGATTCGAAGCTCGGGTCGTTGTCGGCAAGCCGCTTGATCCTGGCGTTTGCCTCCGCATATTGCGGCAGGACCGGCCCGACCCAGACGGCGGTGCCGGCGACCTTGTCGGAAAGCCCAAGCGAATAGAGCACTTCCGTCATGCCCTGGCCGATCGAGACGATCTTGTTTGGCGCCTTGTCGAAGGTCACCTTCTGGCCGCAGTTTTCAACCGTCAGCGGATAGCTGGTCGATGCGGCAAACGCGGTTGCGGGAATGGTGCTTGCGCAAAACGCAAGCAATGCGGCGATCAAGCCGAGTTTCATGTCCTGTCCTTTCAGAAAAAATGGCTTTGCCGGGATGAAAGGCAGGACTGTACGAGGCCGCAATTGCGGTCCGCACAACATGGCGGGCGACGGGGTCGCTTGCGTCATAACATCTCCCTGCCGGAACACCTCGTCCGGGTTTGGCTGGCCTTGCTGCGGCAGGTCTCCTGACTTGCGGCTCGAACATCTCCCGTCTCCTTCCCGGCCTTGAGAGCCAGTGGCTGTGACGAAAGACTTGCCGCTTACAGTTGCGAGGGCAGTCGCGGAATTGGCCTTAAGCCTCACCACATTCCCTTTTCATCTGCGAATGCAGAACCGTAGCGCGTCTTTGATAGGAGACAGGCCGAAGCTTGTCCAGCGAACTTGCTGCATGACGGGCGGGGGAACTCAAAACTCCAGAAGGAGACTTGACGACCCGCCATGCATGTGTTGACGTAATAGTATAACATAACAATTGATGCAACGGACATTCGCAATGAACGACAAACTTCCCGTCACCGTGCTTTCCGGCTTTCTCGGCGCCGGCAAGACGACGCTGCTCAACCACATTCTTTCAAATCGCGAGGGAATGCGGGTGGCGCTGATCGTCAACGACATGAGCGAGGTGAACATCGATGCGGCCCTGGTGCGCGATGGCGGCGCCAATCTGTCGCGTACGCAGGAACAGCTGGTGGAAATGACCAATGGCTGCATCTGTTGCACACTGAGGGACGATCTCCTGAAGGAGGTGAGGGCACTCGCCGAGCAGGGCAGGTTCGATTACCTGCTGATCGAATCGACCGGTATTGCCGAGCCCTTGCCGGTCGCCGCCACGTTCGATTTCCGCGATGAGAATGGCCTCAGCCTGTCGGACGTGGCGAGGCTTGATACGATGGTGACGGTGGTCGATGCCGCCAATCTCCTGAAGGACTACGGCTCCGGCGATTTCCTTGCCGATCGCGGCGAGACGGCGGGCGAGGGCGACAATCGTACCATCGTCGATCTGCTGGTGGAGCAGATCGAATTCGCCGATGTGGTGATCCTCAACAAGGTCGGCACGGCGACCGAGGTCGAACGCGACACCGCGCGGAAGATCGTCGTGGCGCTCAATCCGGATGCCAGGCTGATCGAAACGGATTTCGGCCGCGTCGATCTGAAGGACGTGCTCGGCACAAGTCGTTTCGATTTCGACAAGGCGCAGGAACATCCGCTCTGGTTCAAGGAGTTGAACGGCTTCAAGGATCATATTCCGGAGACAGAGGAATATGGCATCCGCTCCTTCGTCTATCGGGCACGGCAGCCGTTCGAGCCCGAACTCTTCCAGCGTTTCATCGATCGGTCATGGCCGGGCGTGGTGCGCGCCAAGGGTTTTTTCTGGCTGGCCACGAGACCGCATCTCGTCGGCGAGATCAGCCAGGCGGGGGCTTTGGTGCGCACGGCCAAAATGGGGCTGTGGTGGTCGGCAGTGCCGAAGGAACGCTGGCCAGACAGTGAGGAATTCGCGACGATGATGCGCCCCTATCTCGATCCGGTCTGGGGTGACCGTCGGCAGGAGATCGTCTTTATCGGTACCGATCCGATGGACGAGCAGAAGATAACGGCCGAGCTGGATGCCTGCCTGGTCGATGCACCGGCCTTCGTGCCACATCTCTGGAAGAGCCTGCCCGATCCGTTCGTGAACTGGGAGCGGCAGGCATCGTAATCCGCAGATCCGATGCTGTCCGACGCGCCTCAGAGCGCGTTGGCCAGCATCACGAATTCCGCAACCGACAGCGTTTCGGCGCGGCGCTGCGGATCAATGCCCACCTTGTCGAGCAGCGCCTCGCCACCCACCGGCTTCAGGCTCTGGCGCAGCATCTTGCGGCGCTGGCCAAAGGCCGCGTGGGTGATGCGCTCCAGCCTTGAGACATCGCAGGGCAGCGGATTGGCACGGGGCGTCAGGTGAACGACGGTCGAATTTACCTTCGGCGGCGGCGAAAAGGCCTGCGGCGGGACGTCGAAAACCATATGGGCGTCCGTCCGCCAACCGGCCAGAACACCGAGCCGGCCGTAATGGTCGTCCTGCTCGTCGGCGACGATTCTAAGGCCGACTTCCTTCTGGAACATCAGCGTCAGGCTATCCCAGAACGGCGGCCAGATGCCGTCTTCGGGAAGCAGCCAGTTGATCAGCAATTGCGTGCCGATATTGTAGGGCAGGTTGGCGATGATCTTCACCGGCCCGCCTTCCGCCTTTTCCGCGGCGAGCGCCTTGAAATCGGTCTTCAGAGCATCGCCCTCGATAACCTCGAGGCGGCCGGGATAATAGTCGGCGACTTCGGCAAGCACCGGAAGAGCTCGCGCATCCCGCTCGACGGCGATCACCTTTTTGGCTCCGAGCGCCAAGATCGAGCGGGTCAGGCCACCAGGGCCGGGGCCGACTTCGAACACCGTGACGCCTTCGAGACTGCCGGCGGAGCGGGCGATCTTCTGCGTCAGGTTGAGGTCGAACAGAAAGTTCTGCCCAAGCGACTTCTTCGCATCCAGCCCATGGCGCTGGATGACGTCGCGGAGCGGCGGGAGACCGTCGAGTGTTGCCATCAGACGAACTCGCCGACAGGTTGGGCATTTGCCGCAAGCCGTGCAGCAAGCATCAGCGCTTCCACCAGGCTCGCATCACGCGCGACGCCCTGGCCGGCAATGCCGAACGCGGTGCCATGGTCGGGCGAGGTCCGGATGAACGGCAGTCCGAGCGTGACATTGACCGAACTGTCGAAGCCGAGCGCCTTGGCCGGGATCAATGCCTGGTCATGATACATGCAGATCGCCACGTCGTAGCGTGCCCGCGCCTCGTCATGGAACATCGTATCGGCGGGCAGCGGTCCGAAGACATGCAGGCCCTCCTCGCGCAGGCGCGCAATGGCCGGATGGATGATCTCCTGATCCTCAAGGCCGATCGCGCCGTCTTCGCCCGCATGTGGGTTGAGGCCGGCGACTGCAATGCGGGGCTTTCCGATACCGAACCGCGTCTTCAGGTCATGATTGGTCACCCGGCAGGTCTCGACGATCAGATCTTCCGTCAGCGCCTGCGGCACATCCTTGAGCGGAATGTGGATCGTCACCGGGATGGCGCGCAGCTTCGGTCCGGCCAGCATCATCACCGGCAGCAGGTTTCCACCCTTCGCCTTCATCGCCAGATCGGCAAGGAATTCGGTATGGCCGGGAAACTGGAATCCGGATTGGTAGAGGACCGACTTGGCGATCGGATTGGTGACAACGGCCGATGCGCGTCCCGAAAGGCAGAAATCCACGGCGGTCGCGATCGAGGCGATCGTGCCGGGCGCGGTTGCCACATGCGGTTCGCCGGCCGCGACTTCGATGCCGGCCGGCACGGAAAACACGGGCAGGGCATCATCGAATATAGATGCGGCATTTTCCGGTGTTGCCGGACGGATGGGAACGTCGAGCCCGAGCAGGGCGGCGCGGGCGGAAAATACCCCGGGATCGCCGATCAACAGGAAAGGCGGCAGGCCGGTTTCCCGCCGTGCCGCCCAGGCGGAAAGGGTTATGTCCGGGCCGATCCCTGCGGGATCGCCCTGGGTCAAGGCAAGCGGGCGAACAGACGCCATGAATACTCCGGCAGGAAAATCAGCGAATCATCTCAGGTCAATCTGCGCTTTGCCGCGCAGTTCATCGAGATATTTCTTGCTGTTGGGATCCTCGCCGCTCTTGCCGGCCTTGGTGAGGTCTTCGGCACGGAACACGGCTTCCGCAGCAAGGTCGTCGGAGACCTGGCGCTGGTCGCAAATGGCAAGGAATTCGACACCGCGCTCGGTAACCTTTGTCGCGGTCGTGCCGCCCTTGGCGCCCTCGATCAGCGGCTTCCAGTCTTCCGGCAGGTTTGGCGTCATCACCCGGCCGAGGTCACGCACCGACACATCGAGCATGGTCGCGGCAAAATCCTTGGCCTGATCGCAGCCCGGGAACTTCGAACGCGACGCGTCGGCTTCGGACTTGCGCTTGTTGAGGATCGCATTGCGCTTGGCCGCCGGCACGACGAAGATGATCTGCTTGAGGAAATATTCGGTCGTGACCGGCTTTTCCTTGCTTTCCATCATCCGCGTGACGAGTTCCTGGTTCGACATGCGGGTGTTGCCGCTGCCATAACGGGCATTGAGCAGGCGCGGCCAGCTCATCTGCACGGCAATGAAGTTTTTGAAATGCTCGGCGGTGACGCCGGACTTGTCGAGGATCTGGGTCATCTGCGCCGGCGTCATCTTGTTGCTCGCGGCAAAGCGGGCAAACGAAGCATCGACGTCATCGGTGCTGACCGACATCTTCACCCGGGCGATTTCCTGACGCTTCAGCGTTTCGTCAATCAGCTGCTCGCGGGCGACCTTGGGGTCGGCCTTCTGCCTCTGCAGGCGAAGGAAGGCGACGCGGTGGGCCACGTCGGAGGTCGTGATCGGGGTACGATTGATCACTGCCGCCACGCCGCTTGTCGTCTGCGCGGTCGCGACGATCGGGTTGACGACGAACGAAGCCGCCAGTGCAGTCGCGGCGATCGCCAGCCTGCGCGTTCCGGTCACTCCAAACATCAGTCAACTCCTCTAGCGCCTGGGCGTTTTATGCGACTTGTGGGCCGCCTCTTACTATATGCCAGCCCGCATGCGCAATCGTTGCGGCAAAACCATGACGATGCAATATCCGCACCGTCACTTCCGCGCGATCAATTCCAGTCGGCCGTTAATAGCGGCCCCGTCAATAGCGGAAGGTCTGGTCCTTGTCGTAGCCTTCGGTCGAGCCGATATTGACGTCGCCAAGCGTGCGGAAGCTCAGGCGAGCGCCGACGCTCCAGTCATTCGCATCGGTCGAATCGGTTTTCTGCGTATAGCCGATCGAGAAGATCGTGCACTCGTCCGCATAGCTGAACCCGATGCCGCGACGGGTGAACTTGTTGTCGTCGAGGTCCCAGGTCACCTTGCCGCCGATCGACCAGTTCTCGTTGACGCGGAAACTCATCTGCTTCTCGAGGATATTCGTCGACTCGTCATCGCCATATTCCGGCTGGGCAGCGACCTTGGTGTAGACGAGCTTGCCGGAAACCCGTTCCGTTTTGTAGTCGAAGGCGATGTCGGTGCGGCGGACGTCAAAATTGTCCTTGTCGAACCGGCTGTTGGTCGAAAGGCTGAAGCCCTGCGGCAGGTCGATCGCGGCCATGGCGACGAAGTCGGAAACGTCTTCCTCAAGGCCGGAATTGGCGCCTGCATTGACCAGATCGGCGCTTGCGAACGAGTTCTCGCCGGCAAGCTGATAGGACTGGCCGAAAATGCCACGCAGGCCGACACCGTTGTCGAACGAGCCGGTGTAACGAATGCCGACATTGGCGCGCGTGCCGCCTTCGATCCGGTCATAACCGGAGAACTTGTCACGGTCGAACAGGCTGGTGGCGTCGAATACGAAGCTCTGCGCATCCTCGTTCGGCAGCTGACCGGCAAGCTGTTCGTCCGGGCGGACATAGAGCTGTGCGATCGGCTCGATGATGTGGCTGCTGCTGCCGGCCGTGATCAGGATCGGATAACGGGCCTCAAGCCCGGCTGTCGCCATGTAGCGCGCGCTTTCGCCATCCCGCAGCGATTCCGAATAGGGAGCGCCGGCGCCGGAAGACGTGCTGCGCAATCCGTCGCCGCGAAGTGCCAGAAGCGGCGTCAGCTGCAGGCCCTGCTCGGTGGTGAAGGTGCGTTTCCATTCGGCTTCGGTGGTGAAGCGGCTGTAACTGCCTTCAAGGCCGGGGATGCGGTAGTCGGTACCTTCGAAATAATTGTCATCCGAGCGACGCGACAGATTGGTCAGGTTCGCGGTGATCGACAGCTGGCCGCCGGCGACCGGCTCTGGTGCATACCAGCTGTAATCGAGGACCGGATAGACAACCGCCTGCTGGCGTTCGAGCAGGCTGGTTTCCGAATCGTCCTGGACGTCGAAATAATAGCCATGCAGGTCGAAATAGTTCCGTGTGCCGAGGCCCGTCAGATAGGCTTCGTTCTTGAACGTTTCCTCGTTGACGCCCTGAAGATCGTAGGTGCGCGAGAAATTGTTGTCGCTCTGGAGCATGGCATTCCAGCCGAATGTCCAGCGCGGATTGATGTGGAATTCGCCCTTCGAGGCGGCCATCACACGGGTGTCGGATTCGCTGTCGGCGGTATTGGCGTCGAACGAACCCGAATTCTGCTGGTTGATTCCGGCGAACCGGAACGTGTGCTCGCCGGTTTCAAACCGGTTGCGCACTTCGCCTTCGACGAGCAGCCCCTGGTTCGAATAGTAGGTCGGCGTGATCGTGGCATCCATGCTCGGCGAAAAGACATGGTAATAGGGAACGCTGATCCCGAAACCGAGATTGTCGTCGGCGCTGAACCGCGGGAACAGCAGGCCTGACTTGCGCTCGACTGTTTCGTCGGGAACGGTGATCGGGAAGGGCAGCTTGCCGAGCGAAAGCCCGAACAGTTCAAACTGCGCATTCTCCAACCGGATCGTGTGTGTCTGGCCATTGCGGATGACGCGCTGCGCCTTCACCTGCCAGAGCGGCGCCTTGCCGGGCGTCTGCGCGCAGGGCAGACAGGCCGTATAGACGGTGTTGTTCAACACCATCACGTCCTTGCTCTGCTGCTCGGCGCTTTCGGCGACCAGACGCGTATTGTCGGTGGTTTCGACACGCAGGGAATTGAGGAAGCCCTGGCCGAAATCGTCGGTCACGTCCAGCTGGTCGGCATAGACACGTGTGCCTGCCGGTTCAATCAGCTCGATATTGCCGGTCGCCATGACGCGTCCGGTTTTCTGATTGTATTCGACCCGCTGGGCGACCATGCGGTAGCGATTGTAATAAATCTGCACACCGCCGCGGGCCGTCACCTGCTGGCTGTCCTGATTATAGATGAGCTCATTGGCGCGCAGCAGCATCTTGGCGTCGTCCGACTGGACGGGCACGAGACCTTGCGCATGGACGACATCCGTCGTCACGCCAGACACGAATACAGACACACCTGTCAGCAGGGCGGCGGCAAGCCGTCTGATATTTCCGCGGTTACTGACCGCCACTAGCCGTCCTCCTGATGAAGCAAGATCGTTGCCCCTACTGCCGTCGCGACGATGACCGGGATCCAGACCGCCACTAACGGAGGAATCGCTCCGCTGCTTCCGAACGCCTTTACAAGTACGCTGACGACATAAAGCACGAAGCCCGAAACTATTCCACCCAGAATCATCGACCTGGACTGGGCGAAGCGACTGAATTTTAACGACACTGTTGCAGCAATGAGAGTCATGGCCACAAGCAGGATGGGCAGCGACAGAAGCGAGTGGAACTGCGTTTCCAGCGCTTTGGTTGAGATACCGTAGGACCGGCTGATCTTGATTTTTCGGGAAAGATCAAGGAACGCAACACTTTCCGGCTGCTCGAGGCTTTCCTGGATATATTCCTGTTTCAGATTGGTACGGACCTGCGCCGTCGGCTTGCGGACCGGAATTTCGCCCGGCCGATTCTCCAGAACGTCGTTAAGAAGCCAGTAACCATTTTCCAGCTTTGCTGTGTGTGCGTCCTGCCGCATGATCACCGAACCGCCCTTGTCGAAGTGGAAAACCACGACATCGAGAAGTTCTGTTCCATTGTCCTGATAGCTCTTGCCGCCGATAACGACGTCCTCGTCACCGCTGATCTGGCGGATCCAGGGCACGAATTTACTCGATTTCACCCGGTTGCTGGACTGGCGCCAGGAGGTTTCCATCGAAACCGATTCGCGCTGTCCCCAGGCACCCATCGGATTGATGACGAAGATCGTTATCAATCCGATCAGGAAAGATCCGACGATGAACGGGAAGATGAACTGCCAGACCGAAATGCCGGCAGCGCGGGTGACGACCAGTTCGTAGCGGCGGTTGAGAGCGATCAGCACGGTCATGCCAATGAACAGGCTGAGCGTCGGGATCGTCTGTTGCAGGATCGAGGGGAGACGCAGTGCCGTCATGCCCAGCGCGCCGATCACGCTATATTCCGTCAGCCCGGAAAGGCGACGGGTGGTCTCGCTGAAGTCGGCAAGGAAGATGATCCCGCTGACCCCGAGCATGAACCAGACGGCAGTAATCATGTAGCGGCGGAAGAAATAGCGGCCGAGTGTCGAGAAGATCATGCGGCATTCCCCCCGGTCCCCTGCGAGCGCGTCAAACGGCGTCTCATCAGGCTGCCAAGCCGGCTCATTCCATTGGTGAAGAAGCGCGGCATGTGAAGCTGCCGATTGGTTGCCAGCAGATAGATCGCGATGGCGGTGGTGACCAGCGGCACGGCATAGACGGCCGGGACATAGGCGGCGCTGCGCTCCGTCAGGTTGGTGACTGAGAAACCGAGCCAGCGCAATGCGAAAGCCAGGACCAGCGCATAGATCATCGGATGGACGCGGGCCTGCCGGTGCGACCGGCTGCTGCCGGCAACCACCAGCGATACAAAGGCAAACGCGATCGGATACAGCCAGTCGGTCAGTCGGCGATGCAGTTCCGACCGGAAGCTTGCCGGCGAGCGCTTGTAGATCGGATCGTCCTCGTCGGGATCGAGCAGGAAGCTCAACTTGCGGTCCGCGGCATAAAGAGGCAGCCCGCCTTCGGATTTCGTCATGGCCGAAAGATCGAAGGCATAGCTGTCGAACTTGACCACCGAGATACGGCCATCGGGAGATTTACGGTCGACTTCGCCGTCACGCATGGTCAGCGACGTTCCGCCCGGATCAACCAGCCCCTCCTTGGCGTAATAGATCAGATCGAAGGCCGGATCGCGGTAATCGACGACAAACAGGCCTTTCAGCAGTCGGCCCGAATGGCGTTCGGAGATTTGCACGTAAAGGCCGGGCTCGATGCTGCGGAAGGTCTTTTCCTCGATCACCGACGACAGCAGGTCGGCATAGGCGGCGGCAACCATCTGGCGGGCGCCGAGCCGCGATTCGGGCTCGAGGAAATTGGTCACCGCGAAGGAAAACAGCCCGAGCAGGACGGACAACAGGATGATGGGGCGATAGATGATGCTGCGGCTGGCACCGGCCGCGTCAATGACCGGCAGTTCCGAATCGTTGTTCATCTGCGTCAGCGTCTGGGTAATGCCGATGACGAAGGCAAAGGGCATGACCACCGGCAGGATCGTCGGCAGGATGTAACTTGCAAGCAGCATGAACGAGCCCATCGACTGGCCACTGTCCGTGACCAGATTGATGCGCCCGAGCACCTGAATCGTCCAGATGATGGTCAGCACCGGAACGAGCGCCACCAGGAACATCTGGAATATCCGGCGCAATATGTAAGTTTCGAGAAGCTTCATTCCCGTCCGACATTCTTGCTGCCTCGCCATCCCGTGATGACGCCGAGCCTATCTAAGTGATCGATGAGGCCTTTGCGACAGATGCCACGTCACAAAAATGTTGGCTAGCCGACTTTTATTTTTTGTTGTGACTTTCAAAACGCCGCAAGAGCGCGGCTATCCGGCGTCAGCATCGTCCCGGGCTTGCGTTGATGCCCGAAAGGGTGAAGATCAACACCCTGTTGCGAATGAAAAATGCGTGGAGTGTCAATGTCTGTTCAACTGAATATCTCTTTTGCGAAATCCTCCTCCCTCACCAATGCGCTGGCAATTCAGCTCAAGCTTTCTGGAAGCGAGCCGGCATCCGGCGCGGCGGAAGCGGATCCTGAGAGCGTCGGAACCCGTGCGGCCGAGATCGCGAAGTTTTCGGCAAAGGCGATGACGGTGCTCGACGTGATTGCGCCACATGGTTCGGCCGCCGATCGGTTGACCGTCATCGGTCTCGGCAAGCCGGATGCGCTGAGCGCCTATGACTGGCTGCGCGCCGGCGGTCTTGCCACTGCTAATCTCAAGGCTTCGAAGAAGACCGTGGTCTTTTTCGATGTGCCGGGTCTTGAGGTGACGCCCGAGCAGATCGCCGATTTCGCTCTCGGCATGCTCCTGCGCGCCTATGCCTTCGATACCTACAAGACGAAAAAGAAGGATGACGACGACAAGCCGAACACGGTCGCCGTAACGATCGTGACAGCCGGCCATGCTGCCGCGAAAAAAGCCTTCGCCAAGGCGGAGGCGGTTGCCGACGGCGTGATCCTGGCACGCGACCTGGTCAATCTGCCGCCGAACGTGCTTGGCCCGGTCGAATTCGCCGACAAGGCGAAGGAGCTGGAAAAGCTCGGCGTGACCGTGGAAATCCTCACCGAAAAGGAAATGAAGAAGCTCGGCATGGGCGCGCTGCTGGGCGTCGCGCAAGGGTCGGTCCGTCCGCCGCGCCTAGCCGTCATGCACTGGAACGGCGGCAAGGCGAAGGAACAGCCGGTTGCCTTCGTCGGCAAGGGCGTCGTTTTCGATACCGGCGGCATTTCGATCAAGCCGGGTGCCGGCATGGAGGACATGAAGGGTGACATGGGCGGCGCCGCTGCCGTCATCGGCCTCATTCACACGCTCGCCGCCCGCAAGGCCAAGGTCAACGCCATCGGTATCCTCGGCCTTGTGGAAAACATGCCGGACGGCAACGCCCAGCGCCCCGGTGATATCGTCACCTCGATGTCCGGCCAGACGATCGAGATCATCAACACCGATGCCGAGGGACGCCTCGTGCTCGGTGATGCGCTTTTTTACACCAAGGAGCGTTTCAAGCCGAAATTCATGGTCAATCTGGCGACGCTGACCGGCGCGATCGTCGTGGCGCTGGGCAACGCTCATGCTGGCCTGTTCTCCAACGATGATGCGCTGGCCGGGCAACTGACGGCAGCCGGCGAGGCGACCCAGGAAAAACTGTGGCGCATGCCGCTCGGCAAGGAATACGACAAGATCATCGATTCGCGTTTTGCCGACATGAAGAACAGCGGCGGCCGCCAGGCGGGTTCGATCACCGCGGCGCAATTCCTCAAGCGTTTTGTCGGCGATACGCCCTGGGCGCATCTCGATATTGCCGCGACCGCGCTGAATTCGCCGCAGAACGAGATCAATCAGTCCTGGGCATCCGGTTACGGCGTGCGCCTGCTGGACGAACTCGTCCGGGCGAACTACGAGGGCTGATGACCGAGGTTCTTTTCTACCACCTGACCGAATCGAAGCTCGAGGATGCGCTGCCGGCGCTCCTCGAAAAAAGCGTCGAGCGCGGCTGGAAGGTGGTCGTCCAGACCAATGACGAGGCGCGTCGGGACATGCTCGACGCGCATTTGTGGACCTTTCGCGACGAAAGTTTCCTGCCGCACGGCACGGATGTGGCGCCGATGGCCGAAGACCAGCCGGTCCTGCTGACGACGGTCGGCGAAAATGCCAACGGTGCCACCGTTCGCTTCATGGTCGACGGTGCCGAACCGCCGCCGCTCGATTCCTATGAGCGGGTCGTCTTCATGTTCGATGGTTACGATCAGAACCAGCTCGACGGAGCCCGTGCCGAATGGAAACGGTTGAAGGGCGAGGGCCACGCGCTCACCTATTGGCAGCAATCGCCGGAAGGCCGGTGGGTGAAGAAGGCCTGATCCGTCAGGCGCTTCTCACCGTTCCGGCTCAATTGGTTGCAAACATCGGTTTGGTAACGGACGCGACCAGCATGTCGGACGATGGTTTGCCGTATTTGATCTGCACCACCTTGTAACCCTCGGCCTTGAGCTGGGTCAGCAGCGCCGGCAGCATGGCAGCGGTGCGCGGGTGGATGTCGTGCATCAGGATGATGCCCTTGCGATGGACGCGCAACGCCTCCATCGTCCGCGTCGCGACGGCTGCCGGTGACACGTTGAAATAGTCCTTCGAATCGACTTGGACATCCATCACAACCATCTTGTGGCTTCCCACCCATTGCCGCAGCTTCCGTGAATCGGCGAGATAAGGAAAGCGGAAGAACTCCGGCTCCACGCCGGTTGCGATTTCGACGGCCTTTCTGCCCTTTTCGACCTCAGCGACGGCATCGTCGAACGACATGTGGGCAAGGTCCGGATGGTGATAGGTATGGCTGCCGATCGTGTGTCCGTCGGCCACCACTTCGCGGGCGATGTCCGGATGCGCCTTGGCCATCTCGCCGACCATCATGAACGAGGCCTTCACGCCGTACTGATCAAGCGTCGCAAGGATCCGCTCGGTCTTTTTCGGCATCGGGCCATCGTCGAAGGTCAGGACGACTTCCTTGTCGCGCAGCTTGATGTCGGAGACGGAGCTTACCGTCATTTCACGGCCGGCAAGGCCACCCATCTTGTTGAGGCGGCCCCAGGCGGCAGGGGTCAGCGCCACCGGCGATCCGGCATCGTCCTTCGGTTTCAGCGCTCCGGCGGCATCGCCGGCGGCAAAGGCGGTTTTCAATGAACCGGATTCGGACGCAGGCTTGCCTGCACAGGACGACAGGAGGCAGACGAGGGCAGCAGCAGCGCAGACGGCACGGACCGGCATGAAATGGTTCTCGATAAAGGATGACGCGGGAATCGGTATTGCGCGATCTTTCGTCGAACATGGTTAATGGCTGGTTATCGCCGTAATATCAGGCAACCTATGAACGGCCGCCCAGGCCAGATCGGTCCGGGCGAAGCCAGACCCGATATAAAGAAGCGGCACATTGACCGCGCGGGCGCCGGCATAGGAAAAATAGTCGCCGAAATTGAGCCTCGCCGGATGCCGGCCCTTGCCGCAGCGGGAAACGGCATCGGGGGCGATAAACGCGGTTTCACGCGTTGCCGGCAGGATTTCGATTCCGAAGCGATCGAAACCGCTCGACCAGAAGCCTGGTTTCCTCGGGCTCCCGCTTAAGCCGCGCCCGCCTTAATCCCGCATGATAGTCTGGCGCAGGAAGCTGTACCCCATGGCGCGCCGTTCGGCCATTTCGGTCGTGTCGCCGGCGCCGCCATGGCCGCCCGACCCGTATTCGCGGAAAAACGGCGCGTGCCCGGCATCGATCAGCCGCTTCGCAAAACGCCGTGCATGCGATGGATGCACCCGGTCGTCATTGGTCGAGCTTTCGATATAGATCGGCGGATAGGTCATCTCGCTTTTCGGCTTCACCTGATGCAGCGGCGAATAGGTCAGCATGGAATTGAGGTCGTCGGGAAGGTCCGGGTTGCCGTATTCGTCCATCCACGCCCGGCCGGCGGGAAATATGTGGAAGCGCGACATGTCGATGACCGGCACGGACGTCCAGACGGCGCCGAACTCGGCGGGATAACGGGTTGCCATCACCGCCGTCAGAAGCCCGCCATTGCTGCCGCCATTGCAGGCGATGCGCGAAGGCTTGCTATAACCGCGTTTGACGAGATCGCGGGCAACGGCTGCGAAATCCTCGAAGGCCTTGTGGCGACCACGGCCCTTGGCGACTGTGTGCCAGTCGGGGCCAAGTTCGCCGCCGCCGCGAATATAGGCCTGTACGAAGGCGCCGCCCTGATTGAGCCACAGGCCGAAGGCACCCGAATAGACCGGCGAAAGCGACACGCCGAAACCGCCGTAACCATACATCAGCACCGGCAGCTCGCCCTTTGTCCAGCTTTTCGGCAGGGCGATATGATAGGGCACTTTCGTACCGTCTTCGGATATCGCTTCAAGCAGTTCCGACGTCATGCCGTCCGCATCGAAATAGGCTGGTGACGTCCCGACCGGCACCAGCGCCAGCGTCGTGTCATGGCGGGTAAGGTCGAGCCTGTAGGCGGTCGAGGGAAGCAGAAATCCCTGGCCGACAACGGTCAGGACCTCGTCGCCGAGTGTCAGGTCGGCATCGAGCAGCCGGAAGCTGATCGTCTGCAGTTCGGACGGTAGCGGCAGTTCCTGCGGCTTCGGATCGGGCTTGGTAAGGTCGACGAGAAAAAGCTTCGGCACCATCCGGTCGACGACGATGAACACCGCCCAGGTCTTCAGCAGTGTGAACTGCGACACCGACTGGCCGTCCTTCGGTGAAAACAGCACGCGTGCATTGGTCAGCGGTTCGGCGTCGAAGGGATGGAAATCCTGCAGGACGAGGGTACCCGTCGGATATCGTTCGTCGGTCTTCGCCCGCCAAAGGGCATGCGTATGGTTGAGGTCACTATCGCTTTCGACCGGAAGGTCAAGGCGCTGGATCTCGCCGCTGCCATTGCGGATATGAACGCTCGCTTTGCCGATCTCGTGGCCGACGGTGAAAAACTCGATCTTCCGCTCGTCCGCCTTGCCGCCCCAGAACAGCGGGTCGATGACGCTTGCCGCGCCATAGACATCGTCCATGCCGGCCTCGAACAGGATCGGCGCATCTTTCGGGTCGATGCCGCGTTTGAGGATACGCCCGACGCGCGGCCAGCCCGAACGCGTTGCCGAAAATTCATCGATAGAGCCGAAATAGGCGATTTCGTCGGGGCTAATCCATGCCGCATGTGCCCGTGCCGACGGTGTGTCGAACCCGCCTTCGACGATCGTTTTCGTCTCGGTGTTGAATTCGAGCAGGCGGAGCTGGTCGGAACCGCCATCGGAAAGGATCAGCAACACACGGGTTGGTTCGTAAGGGCTGGTGATCGCGCCGGAATAGATCCAGCGCTTGCCTTCCTTCAGACAGAAGGCGTCGAAATCGAAAACCGTCTCCCAGGCCGCGTCGTGGCGTGGCTCCTGATCGGCCGGCAGACGGCGCCATATGCCCAGCGGATTGTCCTTCGAGCGGTGGAAATCGAACAGCCAGCGGCCGCGCCGCACCGGCACGATCAGCCGATCCTCACGCTCGATCATCGCCTTCAGCGTATCGCGATCCGTGTTGAATTCCGGCGTCCTGAACTGTCGGTCGGACCTGTCATTCTGTTCGGTGACGAAGGCGATCGTGTTGGGATCGTTGTCTGTTTCGAGAAACAGGTTCATCGCGGCCTCCTCGTGTTTGGCGGAAGCACCTACCTAGGCATCAGAAAGCATATGGGCAACAGTGCCGGCGTTCAGCGAATTGCGTTTCTGTGTTCGGCCAGCATATGCTGAATGAGATCAAGCGTATTTCTGGACCAGTCGATTTTTTCCAGCAGCGTATCTTTCGGCGTGGCAATGACGGCGATGGCCAGCGAAAATATCGCCAGGATGATCGTCATGATGGCGATGCGTTTGTTGAAGCGTTTTTCACGCGCGTCATCACGGTCCTGTTGTGCCTGCCTGGCCTCTGCTTCCCGTCGGATGGCATCGGCACGGGCGGTCTTTGCGTCCTGTTCCTGCTCCTGCCGGACCCATTGCGCCAGTGCCGTAAGCTGCGAGTCGAGTTCATCACGAAGGACGTCGATCCGGTAGCTTTTGGAAAAGGCGTCCCACGCTTTGCTGACCTCATGCCTCTCGAGCCTGATCGGCAGACGCTGATAAAAGCCGGCGTTGAAGCGGATCATGTCGTCGTAAAGGAGGACGGGATCTGCAAGTGTGCGCGGCTGTCTTGCCGTTTCCGACAGCGAGACCACGCGCCTTTCCAGCACGAGATTATAAGCCCGGCACAGCATCGCGATCAGGATGATCCGTTCGAATTGCGGGTGGGACTGTCCGACATAGGCGAACTTGCCGCTGTCGATGAACAGGGAGCCATCCTGCGACGTGTTGTGGGCGTCATCCCGCGTGAGTGTTCCCGATTTTCTCAGGAATTTCGACACATCATTCACGCTGGCGTCGTCAAGCGGGCCCTTGAAGAACATCCCTCGCGATAGAGCCTTGGGGCTTTTCACCACCTCATCGGAAAGCGTTGCCAGAAGGCAGATCTCTGAACGCGATCCAGTGAAGAAGGTGGCCTGAATATACGCGTGGTCCGCCGAAGCCCGTATCGAACTGGTCTGGGAGATCGTGTCGCTGAAGAACGCAATCCCTGCGCCACCGATCATCATCGGTGGCAGCTTGCTGAAACGCTCATCGAGCCTGCGCTCTTCAATAACGACGTAATTTAACTCGCTCACAACGGAAAAAGCTCAAAATTACAATTTATTCAATAGGCTATACGTGTTCGTCCATTTCTGATTTTAACCCTCGGCAGCTGGAATTGTCCAGCCCGCCGGCGTCGCCTCCAGCCGCTCTCAGCCCGCCATCGCCTCTTCATATTCTGAGGAAAGCATCAGCCAGTCTTCTTCTGCGGCGGAAAGTTTCGCTGCGGCCTCGCCGCGCTCCTTGGCCTTCTGGGCTGCCTTTGCCGGTGCTTTTTCGTAAAGCGCCGGGTCCGCAAGCTCCTTGTCGAGTGCCTGAATCAGCTTCTCAAGTTTGGCCGTCAAGGATTCGATTTCGTTGATCTTTTTCTTCAAAGGCGCAAGTGAGGCGCGCTTTTCGGCATTGGCCTTGCGCTGGTCGGCCTTGGAGGCATTGTCGTCTGCCGTCTGCGGTTTGTCGTCCTTCTTGCGGCCGCTCGCGATGATCAGGTCGCGATATTCTTCGAGGTCGCCCTCGAAGGGCGTTACCGTGCCGTCATTGACCAGCCACAGCCGGTCGACGGTTGCCTCGATCAGGTGGCGATCGTGGGAAATCAGAATGACGGCGCCTTCGTAATCGTTGAGTGCCTCGATCAGCGCCCGGCGGCTGTCGATGTCGAGATGGTTGGTCGGCTCGTCGAGGATCAGAAGGTTTGGTGCATGGAAGGCGGCAAGCCCCATCAGCAAACGTGCCTTCTCGCCGCCCGAAAGGTCCTTGGCGGCGGTCGCCATCTTTTCCGTCGCCAGCCCCATCTGCGCCACCCGGGCACGCACCTTGGCTTCCGGCGCGTCGGGCATCAGCCGGCGCACATGGTCGACGGGCGATTCATTCGGGATCAGGTCGTCCAGCTGATGCTGGGCGAAAAAGCCGATCTTCAGGCTGGAGGCAAGCTTCATCTCGCCGCCATCGGCCTGCAGCCGGCCGGAGATCAGCTTGGCAAAGGTCGACTTGCCGTTGCCGTTGGAGCCGAGCAGCGCGATGCGGTCGTCATTGTCGATCCTGAGGCTGATGTTTTTCAGGATCGGCTTGCCCGGCGTATAACCGACGCCGCCCTTGTTGATGGCAACGATCGGCGAGGCCGGCAGCTTTTCCGGGGCAGGGAAGGTGATCGGCTGGACGTGGTCCTCGACGACCGCGGCAACCGTCCCCATGCGCTCCAGCGCTTTCACTCGGGACTGTGCCTGCTTGGCCTTGGTCGCCTTGGCCTTGAAGCGGTCGATGAAACTCTGCAGGTGTTTGCGCGCGGCGTCGTTTTTCGCCTTGGCCTTCATCTGCAATTCGTCGTTCTCTGCCTTCTGACGCTCGAACTGGTCGTAGCCGCCGCGGTAGAAGGTCAATTTCTTCTGGTCGAGATGGACGATCGAATTGACCGCATTGTTGAGCATGTCGCGGTCGTGGGAAATGACGATCACGGTATGCGGATAACGCCGCACATAGTCCTCAAGCCACATCGTGCCTTCGAGGTCGAGATAGTTGGTCGGCTCGTCGAGCAGCAGAAGGTCAGGTTCGGCAAACAGCACCGCGGCAAGTGCGACGCGCATCCGCCAGCCGCCGGAAAACGACGAGGCCGGGCGCAGCTGTGCTTCGGCACTGAACCCGAGGCCGGCGAGAATGCTGGCGGCACGCGCTTCGGCCGAATGGGCATCGATATCGACGAGCCGCATCTGGATGTCGGCGATGCGGTTCGGATCGGTCGCCGTCTCGGCTTCCGCCATCAGCGCGGCGCGCTCCTTGTCGGCGGCCATGACGATGGAGATTAGCGAATCTTCCGTGCCGGGGGCTTCCTGCGCCACCTGGCCGATGCGGGAATTCTTGGGAATGGTGACGTAACCGCTCTCGGAAACCAGATCGCCGGTGATGATGCGAAACAGTGTGGATTTGCCGGCTCCGTTGCGCCCGATAAGGCCTACCTTCGCACCTGCCGGAAGCGAAACGCTGGCATGGTCGAGAAGCAGGCGGCCTGCGATACGGGCGGAAAGGTCGGTAATCGTGATCATGGCGGCGGTTTTGGCCGAAACCCACGGCCAAGGCAAGACGGTTGCGATGCTTAGACAGCCGGTTGCCCGCCGAAAGCGCGCAGAATAACTGGCAATTGCAATTTATCGCGTCTTAGTTGTGTTCGCATAGGTTGAGCGCGGGATTAAGGGCCTAGCCGTTACGCGGCGGCTGCCGGATGGCAGTGCGGGGCGTAATGCGGATGCCCGATGCCGGGGAACCCGTATGAAGATCAGCCGTGTCGCCGTGGGGTGGAATTTCACCATCTATCTGTTGCTTGCGCTCGTCGTGTGGGCGGCCCCGTCCGGGCATGTCGTCCTTGTGCTGACGGATCCGGCCAGAGACGCCGGTTACGGGATCTCCGTCATCGGCCGGGCAGGCGGGTCCTTCGTGGCAACCGGCCGTTACACATGGATGACGGTCGGTTATTCCGAAGGTCGCGATTTCCCGGCCAAACTCATGAAAGCGGGCGCGATGCTCGTGCTCAATCAACAACTGGCGCTCGGCTGCCTGAAAGGAACTGGGGAATGAATTCGCTCGCGCAACTTCGCAGCAATGCGGCGGTGGGTATTGTCGGCCTGCTTTGGGCCAATCTCGCATTCATCCTGGCTCGTGGCCTGTTCGGTCCGGACGGGTTCGATATCCTGTCCGTCGCCGCAGGCTTCATCATCGTTGCCTCGGCGACCTTATCTTGGTGGCGGGATCGCACTGGTCCGACGACCAGGGTGATTACCTCGATGGCCCAGGCCGCAACCGTTGCAATCCTGGTCTACGATTTTTCCGGTTCGCCGCTGCAGATCGACATGCACATGTATTTCTTTGCGTCACTTGCCATCTGTGCCGCCTGGATCGACTGGCGGGCGATTGCCGGTTACTCCGCGCTCGTCGCTGTTCACCATCTGATGCTGTTTTTCGTCATGCCGTTGGCGGCCTTTCCCGATGAAACGCATTTTTCGCGGGTCGGGCTGCATGCCGTGATCCTGATCGTTCAAAGCTGCGTTCTGGTGGCGCTGACCCGCGCCGTCGTCAGCTCGTTCGAGGCGTCGGAAGCGGCGGTAGAGACGGCCAACAACGCAGAGCGCAACGCGGTCGACATGTCCGAGCGGGCACGCGCCGCAGATCGCCATGCGGCTGACGAACGGCAGCAGCACGAAAACGAGAAGGCTCGCGAGGCCGAGGCGATCGGCAATGCCATCGACCGGCTGGGCGAGGCGCTGGACGAATTGTCGGCCGGCAATATCGCCTATCGCATCGACCAGCCGTTCGACGGTGCGCTCGATGCACTCAGAGGTTCTTTCAATGCGTCCGTCGACAATCTTGAAGGCGTGCTGTCCCAAGCGGGCTCCGTCGTCCAGACCATTCGCGGCGGCACGTCCGAGATCAACAATGCCACCCACGATCTTTCGATCCGCACCGAACGGCAGGCCGTATCGGTGACGCAGACGGCAAGCGCTCTCGGCGGGCTGACAGGCACCGTCAGGCAAACGGCACAGGTGGCGGATGCGGTTGGCCGCATGGTGGAACAGGCGCGCACCGGCGCGGAGCAGTCAGGTGTCATCGTCACCGATGCCGTCGATGCGATGAGCCGTATCGAACGGTCTTCGCGCGAGATCGGGCAGATCATCGGCGTGATCGACGAGATCGCCTTCCAGACCAACCTTCTGGCGCTGAATGCCGGCGTAGAAGCTGCACGCGCCGGCGAGGCGGGCAAGGGATTTGCGGTTGTCGCGCAGGAAGTGCGGGAACTTGCGCAGCGTTCGGCGAGCGCGGCAAAGGATATCAAGGCACTGATCACCGCATCCGGTCAGCAGGTCGCAAGCGGCGTGTCACTGGTCGGCCAGGCGGGCGAGGCGCTGCGGGTGATCGCCAGTGAAGTGACGGAGATCAGCCGCGAGATCGACAAGATCGTCGCCGGAGCCCGGCAGCAGGCAAGCGGCCTTGCCGAGATCGATACGGCGATTGCCGAGATCGATCGCGGCACTCAGCAGAATGCGGCGATGGTCGAGGAAAGCTCCGCTGCGATCAGGCAACTCGCCAACGAGGCGAACACGCTTGAAAGCCTGATGATCCGTTTTCAGGTTCCAGCACAGGCTGCAGCCCCGCTCGATCTGACCCGGGACGGTTTCCGGCGCGTTGCCTGACGGACCGCTGCATTCGTCCGTCGAATATCAATAATGGCCGCGGGGCGATCCGACCGGCGGCCATTCTTTTCATCACGATGCGGGATCGGCTCGCTTCGATTTAATCCGCCGAAGGCCGTTGTCACGGGCC
Organism: Aliirhizobium sp. YIM B11859; assembly: GCF_057163345.1. Taxonomy (NCBI): domain Bacteria; kingdom Pseudomonadati; phylum Pseudomonadota; class Alphaproteobacteria; order Hyphomicrobiales; family Rhizobiaceae; genus Aliirhizobium; species Aliirhizobium sp. YIM B11859. The sequence continues at coordinate 265,421 of NZ_JBXHAY010000005.1, read as the reverse complement.
GGGTTTTGCCGTGTCGCCGTGAACGATGACATTGCTGCGTGGATTGGCCTGCGAAATCTCCGCAGCCAGGACGGCCTGCTGGCGCAGCTGCTGCGGCGAAAACGCGTCGGCGGCGAGTGCCGCCCCCATCGATAACCGCAGGGCGGTATGGTTGTCCGAGGTGGCGAAGACCAGATTTTCAGCGATCGATGCTGCAAGACGTCCAGCGATCGGCTTGATGGCGTCGCGGTTGACATTGCGGAACAGGAAGGCGAATTCGCCTTTGCCGATACGGGCGAGAAAGTCGTCTTTCTTGATCGTCTTGCGAAACACCGATGCGGCTTTCTTGACGATCTTGGTGGCGGCTGCCTCGCCATATGTGTCTGCGAGTTCCGAAATTTCGCTGATGGCGACGAGGAACAAGGCCGTATCGCGGCCTTCCGCGTCATCGGCATAAAGAGCTTCCAGCTTCTCGGTAAAGGCGGCGTGGTTGGGAAGGCCGGTCATCCGGTCGCGCAGCATCACCGTACGCGTGGCAGCTACATGCTGTTCTGCGTCGATGAGAAGATTGGCGCCAGAGCGCAATGCCGCTTCAAGTTCAGCCTCCGCCACGACCGCATCCGACAGCGAGACGCTGAGATATTCGATTTCGGCAAGGATATCGCCGGGACCGGCGCCATTGTCCTCGCGCAGGCTTTTCGCCACGGCTTCCAGCGCGCGGGCAAAGCCGCGTTTCTGTTCGGCACCGCTTGTCATCTTGTCGCGCAGGTCGGTGAGGAGCCTGATATCCGGATCGCGGGATTTCGGTAGCCCGCTCGCGACGAAACCCGGCAACTGGTAACGTGTGCCGATTTCGTCCAGCAGCGCCTGGCGCGGCGCGATCGCCAGTCCCAGCACGTCACGGGACAAGGCCATGTCGGAACCGGACAGCGCTTCATGAAACAGTTCGTAATTGCGGGGAAGGCCGGCCACTTCGACGCGAGCCATATGTTGGCTTACCGCCTGCAATGTCCTGTCCTGAGCTGGTTTGCGGGCCTGGGTGGGCATCCGTCATCTCCCGATCGTTCGTGCGTGAAGACCAGTGATCACGAAGCTGCGTTAACATCCGCTGAAATACAGGCCGAGATTGTAATGAAGGCTCGGATTCGTGAGATTCACGGTTAAGGCGCGGTTCACGTGTTCCATTGTTTCCCGTCCTTGCGCAGGAAGGCAATCATGTCGAGCACCACCGAAGGCTGGCCGAGCGAGGTCAGGATGGTGTGGATCTGGCCGCGGTGATGGGTCTGGTGGTTGAAGACATGCGCCAACATGCCGCCAAGCGGCTCGGTCATCGCCACAGGCACAGTGACCGGCGTGTAGCTGATCATGTGCGTGAAAGCATCCGGAGCAAGAGAGCCGGTAAGGGCGATGAACCTTTGATCCTCCACCTCACGCGCATGGCGCAGATTGGTAAGATCTTCATGGAGCACGACGTCCAGTTCCATCGGCGCCGTGCCGATGCCGGTGATGCGCCTCAGCCAGATACGATCGGCGACAAGAAGATGATTGAGCGTGCGGTGCGCCGAGCCGAAGAAGGCGCCGCGATCCATCCGGTAGTCCTCGTCCGAAAGAGCGGCGCAGGCGTCGTAGATGCGCTGGTTGGCCCAGCGGTTATAGTCTGCGAGCATCTGGAAATGGCGTTGCATCGGTCTCCCTCCATTCTCCGTGGCAATCCTTTTTCCAGCACTTGAGCATCAATGTCGACGCGCTGCCTTGATGCCATTGATGAAATCTTGTGATTGGATCGCAGCAATATTCACGGTCATCATCGCTGGCCAACAACCGGATCTGGAGCTTTTGCATGACCACCCGCATTCTTTACTCGCTCTGCGGCGCCGACGAAAGCAGGCCTTTTTCTCCCCATTGCTGGAAGGTGGTGCTGGCGCTCAAGCATAAGGGGCTCGATTTCATCGAAAAGCCGACGCCCTTTACCCAGATCCCGGCGCTGGAGGACGGTTTTTCCAAGACAGTACCGGTACTGCGTGACGGCAACGAACTGATCCGTGACAGTTTCGATATCGCGCTCTATCTCGAGGAGCGTTATCCGGACCGGCCGACCCTTTTCGGCGGCGAGGGCGGCAAGGCTCTGTCGCGTTTCGTCGAACGCTTTTCGCAGACCATCGTCCATCCGGCGATCGTCGGGGTCGCGGTTGCCGACATTCACGACATGCTGGGAGAGACGGACCAGACCTATTTCCGCACGACGCGGGAAAAGGCGCTGGGCAGGACGATCGAGGAACTGCGTGGCGGACGCGAAGCAGCCGTTGCCGGTTTTGCCGCAAAGCTTGAGCCGGTGCGCCAGACACTCGGCTTCCAGCCCTTCCTCGGCGGCGACAGCCCGCTGTTTGCCGACTATATCCTGTTCGGTGCGTTGCAATGGATGCGGATCACGGCGGGGGCTCAGGTGTTCGATGCTGCCGATCCGGTCGGCCAGTGGTTCGAGCGCTGCCTTGATCTCCATGATGGCGTGGGACGCAGTGTGACGGCTGCGTGAAATTCAGGCGCTCGACGTGACAATAACCGACACCCCCTTGTTTCCGGCGAAAGGGGCGGCTAGATAGCGCCCACTTTCCACGGGAATTAAAGGAACAGACGATATGGCGATTGAACGCACGTTCTCGATGATCAAGCCGGATGCCACCAAGCGCAACCTCACCGGCGCCATCACCAAGGTATTCGAAGACAACGGCCTGCGGATCATCGCATCCAAGCGCGTCTGGATGTCGAAGCGCGAAGCTGAAGGCTTTTACGCCGTTCACAAGGAACGTCCGTTCTTCGGCGAACTCGTTGAAGGCATGACCTCCGGCCCGACCATCGTGCAGGTTCTGGAAGGCGAAGGCGCCATCCTGAAGAACCGCGAAATCATGGGCGCGACCAACCCGGCCAACGCCGACGAAGGCACGATCCGCAAGCAGTTCGCCCTGTCGATCGGCGAAAACTCGGTTCACGGTTCCGACGCTCCGGAGACCGCTGCCCAGGAAATCGCTTACTGGTTCGCAGAAACCGAAATCGTCGGCTGATTGCCGATACGGTTTTAGGATTGAAGAAAAGCCGGGGCGAAAGCTCCGGCTTTTCTTATTTTGGGCAATCGGTCTCGGACGCCATGTCCAGTTTCCCGTCGGCGCGAAATACCTCAGGGTTCGGCGCGTAACCCGGTCCTATCGTCAGTGGTTTTGCCGGCAAAACCGTCTGGTCCACATCGGATGTTACGCTGGTCCCGATCGTCTGCAGCACGGTACCGGACACATTCACGATGCGGATGGTCACGGTATAAGGTCGGTCCTTGATGACGCAATGCACCGGCGGGCTCTGCAGCGTGATCTTGTCGTCGACGGCAAAGATGTTTTCGCGCGTGATCAGTGCCGCGCCGCCTTGCGGGTTTTCGAAGCTGGCTTCGGCCATCGCTCCCTCGGGCAGCGGCCCAAGCTTGCGCAGCGTCACCAGATAGGTCGCGATCGCCACCCGGTAGTTGAACACAAACAACCGCCCCGAAAGCTCGACCAGTTTTCCGTCCGCCTCGCGCTGGCAGGCGACCACCGACAACAGGCAGCCAAGCACTGTCAGCGCCCTGGCGATCATGCCGGGCGTTCCTTTTTGATGCTGTAGTGCCGGGCAGCTTTTACCCGGTTGCCGCAAACCGCCATGTCGCACCAGATGCGGCTGCGGTTCTTGCTGCGATCGATGAACAGCCAGCCGCAATGGCCGCAGATCCTCATCCGGTCCGTCACCTCGTCCGAAACAAGTCTGAGCGCCGAACGCGCGGTGGCCGTCTCGAGCGATCCTCGAGCACCCCGCCTCAACATCACGGCGATCGCCTCCAGCACATCGGCGAGTTCCGCTGGCGTATCCGCCCCCTTCGCGCGAGCGCGGAAACAGCGATCGATCGCTTCGCGCAGCAGGATGAAGGATGCACGGTTTTCCGATGTCACCGGATCGAGCGCTCCGAACAGTGCGCGCTCGGCGCAGAATGTCGTCGCGGCCTTCGCAAAACCGTCCATCTGATCCCTGTCGGCAAAACGATCGATGCTGCGCGCCGGGTCGAACCGCAGGATGATGCTGTTGGCGACATCCAGCGCCAACGCACCTCCGGCAAAGCGATGTTGTGTCCAGGAAAAGGTCATGCTTCCATTGTAACTGGTAAAACGCATTTTGACAGTTATAATATCGCGACGGAAGCTGAGCGCCCGATGGCCTATTTTCTGCAGCAGATCGCCAATGCCTTGCCGATCGCCGCACTCTATGCGGCGCTTGCCTTCGGTTATGCGATAGCCTTTGCGGTGACAAAGCGAGCCGACATCACCTATGGCGCGATCTTCGCCTTTTCCGGCCATCTCTATCTGCTGTTTGCCCATCTGGGCTGGGATCGGTTGTGGCTCGTTCTGCCTGCCGCGCTGGCGCTTGGCGCAATTGCCGGATTGGTCGGCGGCGCGGCCGCAGGCGTGATGATCGGCCAGCTTGTTATGCGGCCACTTGCGTCTGCTTCGCCAAATGCGGTGATCGTTGCCTCGCTCGGCGTGCTTATGGTGTTGATGGAAGGCGCAAGGCTTGCCGCCGATACGCGTCAACTCTGGCTGCCGCCCCTGCTCAGCCAGCCACTGTCACTCGTTGTCAGTCAGGGACGTGCCGTCACCTTGACAGTGCTGCAGGTGGTAAACGTCTTGCTGATGCTTGCCATGATCGCGTTCGGGTATGTCGGGCTTGCAAAGAGCCGTTTCGGCCGTCGCTGGCGGGCGGTCTCGGATGATCCGGTTGCGGCTGGATTGTGCGGCGTCAACGCGCCCGGCCTGTTTGTGGCAGCCTATGCACTTGCCGCGGTTTATGCCTCCGCCTGTGGCCTGCTCGCGACATCCTATTACGGCACGATGGATTTCGGCGCTGGTCTGCTCTTCGGCGTGAAAGTCGTCCTCATTGCCGCGGTCGGTGGCCATTCAAGCCCGTTGAAATCGGCCGGCGGTGCCGCAATCATCGGTTTGACCGAAACCCTGTGGTCCGGTTACGGGCCGATCCTGTGGCGGGAGTTCGTCGTTATCTCCGCTCTTGTGGTTCTTCTCGTTGTCACCCGCAGGCAGAAGACCGCGCCATAATCACGTCCATTTCTCCTGCGCCCTGTCGTCGGCATCCTTGGCCGAGATCCAGTCGCCCGCCTTGCCGTCGGCGGCATGTTCCTTCTTCCAGAAAGGGGCGGAGGTTTTCAGGAAATCCATGATGAAATTGGCGCCGTCGAAGGCCGCTTGACGGTGGGGCGCGGTGGCGATCACCAGAACGATATTTTGGCCCGGCTCTATCCGGCCGTACCGGTGGATGGCGGTAGCTCCTATCAAGGAGAACCGCTCGATCGCCAAGTCGGCAATCCGCAACATCTCGCTCTCGGCCATGCCCGGATAATGTTCCAACTCAAGCGCCGAAAGCTTGCCCTGTTCCCCGCGGCATAGGCCGACGAAGGAAACAACGGCACCGATATCGGTGCGGCCGGCGGTCAGCGTATCGATTTCGGCCTGGAGGTCGAAGTCGTGGGATTGGACGCGGACGGTGGGGGGGGAGGGTGTCATCTGTCGTCTCCGGAGCTTTTGGTCGGGTATTCTGCCTCCGCATCCCGGCCCTTCGCCGTGGCTCGCGGCATTCGGCGCTGAAATCGATTCATCGGAATGATTTCAACGGTTATGCCGAACCGCGTCTCACCCACCCGTCATCGGTGGGAAGATGCCGATCTCCCGGGCGCCGGCGATCTTTTCGTCGTGTTCCACATGCTCCTGATTGATCGCAACGCGGATCACCTCGGGATATTGAAGCGCATTCTCGTATTCCTCGCCCAAGCCACTCAAGTGACTCAGTAAATCGCGCACCGTCACGACGCTGTCGGGAAGTTCGATCTCTTCCTGCAGCCTGCCGATGCGCTCGCGTACCCAGGCGAAATAGACGAGATTGGCTTTCATTCCGAAATCCCCATATCCCGGACCCTCAGTCGGCATCCACCAGATGTTTTACACCGGCCCTGAAATAGTCGTAGCCGGTATAGAAGGTCAGGATTGCGGCGATCCACAGCAGTCCGATCCCCATCTCGGTGATATAGGGGATAACCTTGTCGCCCGCCGGACCGGCGAGCAGGAAGGCGATCGATACCATCTGGATCGTCGTCTTCCATTTGGCGATGCGTGTGACCGGCACGGAGACCTTCAGTGCGGCGAGATATTCGCGCAGGCCGGAGACAAGGATCTCGCGGCACAGGATGGTGATCGCTGCCCAGAGCGACCAGCCGGCGATCGTCTGGTCGGCAGCCAGCAGCAGAAGTACGGCGGCGACCAGCAGCTTGTCGGCGATCGGATCAAGCATCCGGCCGATATTGGAGGTCTGGTTCCAGATGCGGGCCAGATAACCGTCGAGATAATCGGTCAACGAAGCGGCAACGAACAGCCACAGCGCCGTCCAGCGCGCGGTGTCCGAACTTTCCAGCTTGCCTTCGACGAAGAAGCACAGAACGATCACCGGCACGGCCAGAATGCGCGCATAGGTGAGGAGATTTGGGATATTGTATGCGCGGGATGCCATATCGGACCTGTGCTAGCGGTTTGCCCCTAGTTGATGTTTCTGAGCCGAAGCGTCAACCGGTTTCGCGGCTTTTTTACAGACGATTGTGACAGGGAGGCTGTCGCCTTGCCGGCATGTCTCAGTTCGTCCGCGTTTCGTGGAAATGATTATACACCTGCTTGGCCACCGCTTCCGAAATCCCCTCGACGGCCATCAGGTCGGTCAGGCCGGCGCGGGATACGGCCTTTGCGGTACCGAAATGCTGCAAAAGCTTGCGCTTTCGGCCCGGACCGATACCGGAAATCTCGTCCAGCGGGTTCTTGATCATTTCCTTCTTGCGGCGTGCCCGGTGCGATCCGATCGCGAATCTATGCGCCTCGTCACGCATCCGCTGGATGAAATAGAGGACGGGATCGCGCGGCGGCAACGAAAAGTCGCTTCTCCCATCGGCAAAGAACCGTTCGCGTCCGGCATCGCGGTCGACGCCTTTGGCGACGCCGATCGCCGTCACCACGTCGCGGATGCCAAGCTCGTCGAGAATGGCGCGCACGGCGCTCATCTGCCCCTGGCCACCGTCGATCAGGATAACGTCCGGCCAGGCGGGGAAAGCGGCATCGTTGATGTCGTCGCTGCCGGTTTCGGTCGCGGCACTGGTTCCAGCGGAAATGCTGCGGTCGGGAATGCCTTCTTCCTTGATCAGTCGCGAGAACCGCCGCGTCATCACTTCCTTCATCATGCCGAAGTCATCGCCGGGTGTGATGTCGGTCGATTTGATATTGAACTTCCGGTACTGACCTTTGACAAAACCCTCCGGCCCCGCGACGACCATGCCGCCAACGGCATTGGTGCCCATGATATGCGAGTTGTCGTAGATCTCGACGCGGCTCGGCACATAGGGCAGCTTGAATGTCTCGGCAAAACCTTGCAGCAATCGTGCCTGCGAAGACGTCTCCGCCAGTTTGCGTCCATGTGCCTCGCGGGCATTGGCAGCGACATGGTCGACGAGATCGCGTTTTTCACCGCGCTGGGGCACCAGAATGGCCACCTTCTGCCCGACCTTTTCGGAAAAGGCGAGCGCCAGCAATTCCTGTTCTTCGACCGTTTCCGAAAGAAGAATTTGTTTCGGCACCGGCTTGTCGTCGTAAAACTGCGCCAGAAACGCGTTGAGCACTTCGGCACCGCTCATCTGTGGATCGGCCTTGGGGAAATAGGCGCGATTGCCCCAGTTCTGGCCGGTGCGGAAAAAGAAGACCTGGATACAGGTCAGCCCGCCCTCGTGATGGATGGCAAAGATATCCGCTTCCTCGACGCCTGCCGGGTTGATGCCCTGATGGCTCTGCACATGGCTCAGCGCCGCCAGGCGATCGCGGTAGATCGCGGCGCGCTCGAAATCGAGATCCTCGGACGCCTCGGCCATTTGCCGGGCAATCGTGTTCTTCACGTTCTGGCTGCGGCCCGAAAGGAAATCTGAGGCTTCCTTGACGAGATCGGCATAGCCTGCATCGCTTACTTCGTGTGTGCAGGGGCCGGAACAGCGCTTGATTTGATAGAGGAGGCAGGGGCGGGTGCGCGTCTCGAAGACGCTGTCGGTGCAGGTGCGCAGGAGAAATGCGCGCTGCAGCGAATTGATCGTGCGGCCAACGGCGCTGGCCGATGCGAAAGGCCCGAAATATTGTCCCTTTCGTGCCCGCGCACCGCGATGTTTCAAAAGCGCAGGGGCGCGGTGATCGCCGCTGATGAGAATATACGGAAACGACTTGTCGTCGCGCAAAAGCACGTTGAAGCGCGGGCGCAGGCGCTTGATCAGGTTGGCTTCCAGCAGCAGCGCTTCTGTTTCCGTCCGCGTTGTGACGAATTCCATATGGGTCGTTTCGCGCACCATACGCGTAAGGCGGTTGGAATGCAGTCGCCCCTGCGCATAATTGCCGACACGTTTCTTCAGGCTGCGCGCCTTGCCGACATACATGACGTCGCCGGCCTCGTTGAACATCCGGTAGACGCCCGGCGCATTCGGCAGGTGCTTGACGAATTCGGCGATCAGATCCGCACCCTTGAGGCCGCTGTCGTTTTTCAGCGCCTCGTTCCAGTCGATCGACGCAGTGATTATGCCGGCAGCCGTCTCCGGCGCCGCTACGTCATCCTCGTCATCGTCGATCTCGTCATAGAGAACGCCGCCATCGGGCAGCTTCTTGTCGTTCATTCCGTATCTCCGCCGCTTCGAATCAAAGCGGCCTGTTCTTCCCACAGATAGTGTCCGGCACGACGGTTTGGAAGCAGGGCGCGCCGGGGGATGTCTGTCGACAGGCAGTCGGAGAATAAGGCGACAATCGGACGGTCACGCCGTCGTGAGGCCCGAAAACCGGGTGAGGACAGGTATTTCCATGGTCAAAAAACAGGGTGTTTGGCGGCTTGTGCTTGTTCTGAACGTGCACAGGAAGTTCAGTTTGGCTTATCGGCAATGAATGTCCGGAGAAAGTATCTGTATTGACCGAGAAAAACTATCTTGGTAAGAAATAAGAAAGAAACGTAAATCAGTTAATTGACGAATTAGTATTTTGTTATGGTTAATTAAATACATGTTGCGGCAAAGCAACATCGAAATTTAGCCTCCGATATGCCGCAATCAATTCACAATTCGGCTCTTTGAAATCCTCATTTGCACTCCAAATTTCTCCTCAGCCAGCAGGGAACAAACTCGTCGCCAACGATGTTGATGTGACGGCCTTCCCGGCAGCACTAAAAGGAGAATTATATATGCGTATCCTCGTCGCAACTTTGATGGCCTCGGCTGCCAGCTTCATCGCAATGTCCTCGGCCAACGCCGCTGACGCCGTCGATCAGATCCCGCAGGCACCTGTTGCCGTTGACGAGCCGGCTCCGGCTGTCGGCAACTGGCAGGGTTATTACCTCGGCGCGACCGGTGCCTACGACTGGGGTCGTTTCGGCGGTGGCGACCATGACGGCGATCGCGCCGGCGGCGGTCTCTACACCGGTTACAACTGGCAGAGCGGCAAGATGGTCTACGGTATCGAAGCTGATGTCGCCTATAACGGCGAAAAGGACAGCGCCGGTGGCGATCGCGAAGGCAAGGCCGGTTGGAACGGTTCGGTTCGCGGCCGCGTTGGTTACGACCTCAACCCCTTCCTGATCTACGGTACGGCCGGTGTTGCCCTGCAGGACAACAAGCTGTCTGACTCGACCTCTTCCGATAGCAATACGGCGGTCGGCTACACGGTCGGTGCCGGTGCTGAAGCCATGGTCACCAACAACATCACGGCCCGCGTCGAATACCGCTACACCGATTTCGGTGCAGACAAGTACAATCTCGACTCCGGCAACTTCTCCAAGGGTTACGACGACCACAGCGTCAAGCTCGGTATCGGCGTGAAGTTCTAATTCGGAACATAGCCTTTCGAGGCTGGGGAAGCCCGCGGCGTGAATGCCGCGGGCTTTTTGCGTTATAAGGGATTGATGACGTCGCCTCGCGATCCCTTCGATCAATCCATCTGGATATTGGCGTTCTTGACCACCGGTGCCCATTTGGCCAGTTCGGCGGTGACATGTTTGCCGAGCTCTTCCGGCGTGGAGCCGACGATTGTGGCGGAGAAATCCTTCATCCGGGCAGCGACTGCCGGATCCTTCAGGGCCGCATTGGCCGCTTCGTTGAGTTTCGCCACGGCGTCCGGCGGCGTGCCGGCCGGCGCAAACAGCGCATTCCACGTATAGGTCTCGTAGCCCGGCACGGTTTCCGCCACGGTCGGAACGTCAGGGAACGATGTTGCGCGTTCCTTCGTCGTCACGCCCAGCGCCTTCAGTGTACCGGCCTTGATATGGCCGGACGAGGAGGGGAGGTTGTCGAACATGATCGAGATCTGGTTGCCGATAAGATCGTTCAGCGCCGGCCCGGCACCTTTGTAGGGCACGTGCTGCATTTTCACGCCCGCCATGCTGTTGAACAGTTCACCGGAAAGATGCAGCGGCGTGCCGTTACCCGACGACGCGTAGGAATATTTGTCCGGCTCCTTTTTCAACAGCGCGATCAGTTCGGCAACGCTGTTGACCCCGAGCTTGGGATTGACCACCAGCACGTTCGGCACCACGACGAGCAGCGAGACGGGGGCAAAATCCTTTTCGGGGTCATAGGGTTTCTGTTTCAGGATCAACGGGTTGAGAGCATGTGTTGCAACGGTTCCCATGAGAATGGTGTAACCGTCCGGATCGGCGCGCGCGACGCGGTCTGCGCCCAGATTGCCGCCGGCGCCGGCAACATTCTCGACCACCACCTGCTGGCCGAGTATGTCGCCCATCTTCTGCGCCACGACCCGCCCGACGACATCCGTCGACCCGCCGGCGGCAAACGGCACGACCAGCGTGATGGTGCGATCGGGAAAGGTCTGCGCCTTGGTCGGCTGGCCGAGCGAAAGGACCGACAGGGCGCTGCCGGCAAGAACAAGCGCGGCACGCCGCGTCAGTCGAGTGCCTATCAGTTGGGTGAATGTCATCTGATTTCCTCCATCACGGCCTCCCGCCGCTCGTCTCATAGTAGCGGAGGAGGGAGGCGGGGCAAGCTATTCAGGCGCTTGGCCACATAGGAGGAAAGTCTAAGTGTATTGCAGGTTGAGTGCTTCGGTCTGACTGCTCCTCACCCGCAGTGCAGCAGGCAGCTCTCCGTAAAGGACCCAGGGGACGCTCCGCTCACGGTTGATGGAGGCAGAGGCAGGGAGGCGCCCGTCTTTCGTGCCGTAAGGGGACAAGGTTGCGGCGGCCGGATAAGGGGCGGCCGCCTGCATAAGCTTTATGATTGTCGTCTCAGGCGGCAGCCTTCATTTCCGCATAATGATAAAATCGCTTGGCAAACGTATCCGGCCAGGAGGCGAGTTCCGGGCGACCTTCCGCCCATTGGCCGTTGAAGCGCAGGTCGAGATAGCCGATCAGCGAGGCGAGCGCGAAATGGCCGCCATGCAATTTCTTGCCGGTCTTCGGCAGGTTCTTTTCCAGGTAATCAAGCGACTTGACGACCTTTGCCCACTGCTTGTCGATCCACGGCTGGTAGATATTCTCCTCGCCGCGGAAACGGCGCTCGTAGACGATCGAGAGAAGGCAGTCCAATACACCGTCGCACAAGGCCTCAAGGACTTCCGCCTCGGTGCGCTTGTCGTCCTTCTTCGGGTAAAGTTTGCCGCCTGACATGCGATCGAGGAAATGCATGATCGCGACGCTGTCATAGATCGGCACTTCGCCGTCGCGGATCAGCACCGGGATCTTGCCGAGCGGGTTGTTGTCGACGAGTTCGGCCGGCGCTGCATTGGTATCGGTCGCAATTTCGGTGACCTCGATACCGAGATGGCGTGCCGCCATGCGGCACTTGGCCGAATACGGCGAGGTTGGCGAATAGAGCAGTTTCATCAGATCATCCTTTTTCAGAAAATGTCAGCGGGCTGGCGGCAGGGTGATCTCGTCGATCGTGCAGCCACGGCGGTCAATCTCCGCACAATCGCGGAACTGAAGATCCTTGGTCAGGCAGATACGGATTTCGTCGAGCCGCGGTCCCTCGCAGCTGGCCGCGATGCCACGCCGTGTCAGGCCAGGATTGGCGGCGAGGAATTTCTGCTCGATCTCATCGGCGGAAAGGCTGAGCGGCCGGTTGCCGCGAGACAGGTCTTCTGGAAGCGCAACGCGCTCGAAGGCGCGCCGTACCGTATCGAAATAGGCCTTTTGGCCAAGCCCGGAACAGCTTCCATGCTTGCGCCACTCATGACCGACAAGCCCCATTGACGGCATGAGGTCGAACATCGGTTCGCCGACGGAGCGGGGTACCCGGTCCGGCTCCGAGGTCCGGCAGAAGTCCGGATAGCCGCGTTCATATTGCGGCCAGAGTCCATGCACGATGAAGCGAAAATGCTTGCCGAGGGCGCATTGCTGGCCATTGCGTTCACCGTCGTCGCTGGCGCAGAACGTCGGCGACCACGACAACGAGAGCACGTAAAAATCGAAGCTGCCGGCCCGGTCAGGCCTGCGTTCCTGGGCATTGGCCGGAAACAGGCCCAGCTGAATGGCAGCAAGCGCCAGTGCTGCGGCAAAAAATGTCTCGCGGAAGCCTGCCGATTTCTTCATCATGATCACGATTCCCCACCTCTGGAACACGAAAGCGTTGTAAATGTTGAATGTTCAGTGTCCAGCCGCATAGACTGCGAATTCGCGGATGACTGTGCGCAGTGATCGAGGTGGGGAGCAATGAGCGAAACGGCTTAATGACATTCAAGAAATACCTATGGCCAGCGGTCGGCGGCCTGACGATAGCGCTTTCGGCGTGGCTTCTCTACAAGGAATTGCGGGGTATTTCCTTCGATGATCTGTGGGTCAGTCTTGCGGCGATTTCTGCCGGACACTGGATGCTGGCAGCGGCCTCCAGCCTTGTCGCCTATTGGGCGCTCGCCGCCTATGACAGGATCGCGCTGACGCATCTCGGCCGCAAGATCGACTGGTTCTTCATCACCGTCTGCTCGTTTACCACCTATGCGCTGTCGCATAATGTCGGTGCATCTGTCGTCTCCGGGGCGGTGGTCCGCTACCGAGCCTATTCGACCAAGGGCATGACGCCGGCCGAGATCGGCGTTCTCATCGCCATGTGTTCCTTCACCTTCATTCTCGGCACGCTGCTTTTGATCGGCATCATCCTTGCGATCGAGCCCGAGGTGACCGAGCGGTTCGGCGATCTGATCCCGGTTGAGGCGACCGCCGCCACGGGCTATTTCCTGTTGCTGCTGATCGGCCTCTATGTGCTGGCAAGCTTCATGAAGCTCAAGCCGCTGACCTTCCGCCTGTCCAGGCTCGGCTCCGTCAATATCGTCTATCCCGCACCCCGCATCGTGCTACCGCAATTGCTGATCGCTCCGATCGAGTTGATCGGTGCCGCCGGCATCATCTATTTCGCCCTGCCGGAAGCCGGCAATCCCGGTTACATGATCGTGCTGGGGATCTTCCTGGTGTCCTTTTCCGCAGCGCTGCTTTCGCATGCGCCCGGTGGGCTCGGCGTGCTGGAGCTGGTCTTCGTCATGGGACTGCCGGACATGAACCCGGCGGATGTCATCGCAGCGCTTCTGGTGTTCAGGCTTTTTTACCTGATCATCCCGCTGATCATGGCGCTGGTGGTCATCTTCGTTTTCGAGCGCTCGCAGTTCCGCCGCAACAACCCGCTGGACATGCAGCGGGCAAAACAGCAGGAAAAAGTCTGACGGGCGTCAGTCGCCACGCTCCTCTTCGCCGCGCAGCCAGAAGGCGCGCTGCGACGCGAAGCGGTCCTGGGCAAGAACGGTCTTCAGGACCGGCAGAAGCGCATGCAGCTCGTCCTTCAGGGTGAAGGGCGGGTTGACGATGATCAGCCCGGTTCCCGAAAGACCGGTCGTCTCGCGGTCACTTCTTACCGAAAGTTCGGCGCACAGCATTTTCGGAATTTCCAGAGCCTGAAGTGCCTCATGGAAGGCCTTGATCGGCGCGCCTTTTTTGATCGGATACCAGAGGCAGAAGGTGCCGCCGGAAAAGCGCCGATAGGCTGTGGCCAGTCCCCTTGCCAGCCGCTCGTATTCGCCGTCTTCCTCGAAAGGCGGGTCGACCAGCACGACGCCGCGTTTTTCCTTCGGCGGCAGATGCGCGCCGAGCGCCAGCCAGCCATCGAGTTCTGTGACGCGGACCTGGTAATCACCCTCGAACAGATTGTGCAGCCGGTTGAAGTCATCCGGGTGAAGCTCCATCGCCGACAGGCGGTCCTGCGGGCGAAACAGCATGCGCGAAAGCTTCGGCGAGCCGGGATAGAGCTTGATGCCACCCTTCGGGTTAAGATCACGCACGGCAGCAAGATAGGGTTCGAGAATGTCGGCCACATTGGCCGGAAGTTCGGCCTCCATCAGGCGTCCGATGCCGTCGACCCATTCGCCGGTTTTCTGCGCTTCCTCCGACGACAGATCATAGACCCCGATGCCGGCATGGGTATCGAGCACGCGGAAAGCCTTGTCCTTGTTCTGTTGGTAGCGAACGAGCCGCGCCAGCACGGCGTGTTTGAGGACGTCGGCGAAATTGCCCGCGTGATAGATATGCCGATAGTTCATCGCAGCTTTGGTCTCGCGTGAATTAAATTGATGCCTGCCAAATGACGCTTTTGGCGGCCCTCGGCTTGCAATATAGAAAACCCATGAACATCGCGAGCCCTATCACCGCCAAAATCAAGCCCGGCCACAATTCGGTCGGACATACCGTCTGTCCGCATGACTGTCCGAGCGCCTGCGCGCTGGATGTCGATCTGACCGAGGATGGCAAGATTGGCCGTGTGCGTGGCGCCTCCGACAATACCTATACGGCCGGCGTCATCTGCGCCAAGGTCGCCCGTTATTCCGAGCGCATCTATCATCCCGGCCGTCTGATGGTGCCGCAGCGCCGCAAAGGCGCAAAGGGAGATGGCAGCTGGCAGGAAATGTCCTGGGAAGCCGCTCTCGACGAGATCGCTGACGCTTTCGTCAAAGCAGAGGCCAGGCACGGGTCCGAAGCCGTCTGGCCCTATTTCTACGCCGGCACGATGGGTCAGGTGCAGCGCGATTCGATCGAGCGCCTGCGACACGCCAAGAAATATTCCGGCTTCATGGGTACTATCTGCACCAACATGGCCTGGACCGGTTATGTAATGGGCACCGGCGCATTGCGCGGCCCCGATCCACGCGAGATGGCCAAATCCGACTGCGTCGTCATCTGGGGCACCAATGCGGTCGCCACCCAGGTCAATGTGATGACCCATGCAGTCAAGGCCCGCAAGGAACGCGGTGCAAAGATCGTCGTCATCGACATCTATGACAACCCGACGATGAAACAGGCCGACGTCAAGCTGGTCCTGCGTCCAGGCACAGATGCAGCCCTTGCCTGCGCCGTCATGCATATTGCCTTTCGCGACGGGTATGCCGATCGCGCCTATATGGAAAAATACGCCGACGACCCGGCCGGTCTCGAAACCCATCTGAAGACCCGCACGCCGGAATGGGCCTCGGCAATTACCGGGCTCTCTGTCGAGGAAATCGAGAATTTCGCCAGGCTGGTCGGCACGACGAAAAAAACCTTCTTCCGCCTCGGTTACGGCTTTTCCCGCCAGCGCAACGGCACGGCTGCGATGCATGCGGCGCTCTCGATCTCGACCGTGCTCGGCGTCTGGCAATACGAAGGCGGCGGCGCCTTCCACAACAATGGCGAAATCTTCCGGCTGAACAAGGCCGAACTGATGGGCACGGCCTATATGGATCCGGGCGTCCGCCAGCTCGACCAGTCGCAGATCGGCCGGGTGCTGACCGGTGATGCAGAGGCGCTGCGCCATCGCGGCCCGGTCACCGCCATGCTGATCCAGAACACCAACCCGATGAACATCGCGCCGGAACAGCGTCTGGTGCGCGAAGGTTTTCTGCGTGACGACCTGTTCACCGCCGTCCACGAACAGTTCATGACCGACACGGCCAAAGTCGCCGATATCGTCCTGCCGGCCACCATGTTCCTCGAACATGACGATCTCTATCGCGCCGGCGGCCAGCAGCACATCCTGCTCGGGCCGAAGCTGGTCGAGGCGCCGGACACGGTGCGCACCAATCTTTTTGTCATCGAGGAACTGGCGACGCGGCTCGGCGTCGATCATTTTGCCGGTTTCGGCCGTGACGAACGCAGCCATATCCACCGCATCCTCAATGACAGCGGCTGGGGCTCCTATGAGGACCTCAAGGCCAATAAATGGATCGATGCCCAGCCGGACTTCGATACCGCTCATTTCATCAACGGTTTTGGTTACCCGGATGGCAGGTTTCGCTTCAGCCCGGATTGGCTGAATGGTCCGTCACCGGATCGCACGCCCGATAGCGTCGGCCCGCTCGGTCCGCACACGGAGCTGCCACGGTTCCCCGATCAGGTGAATGTCATCGAGACGGCCGATGCCGAGCATCCGTTCCGGCTTGCAACGTCGCCGTCGCGCAGCTTCCTGAATTCGAGCTTTGCCGAGACGAAAAGCTCGATCCAGAAGGAAGGCCGGCCTGAGGTGATGATCGAGCCTTCCGATGCTGAACGCCTCGATATCGTCGACGGCGATGTCGTCAGGCTGGGCAATGCGCGCGGAGAAATCCGCCTTCACGCCAAACTCGTCGCCGGCGCAAAGCCGGGTGTCCTGATTGCCGAGGGGCTCTGGCCGAACGACGCGCATATGGACGGGGAGGGCATCAATGTCCTGACCGGTGCCGACCCGGTTGCGCCCTTCGGCGGTGCGGCCGTGCACGACAACAAGGTCTGGCTGCAAAAGGCCTGATCCCGCATCATCAGACGGAACGGAATAATAAGGGCGGACATGATCGACATCGACACTTCCGAAACCGAACGGGTGCGTCTGCTTTCCAGACGAACCTTGTGGAAAGGCTTCGTGCAGCTTGACATGCTGACCTTCGAGCAGCGCATGCCTGACGGGCGCGTCGTGACGATCGAGCGGGAGGTCCATGACCACGGCAATGGCGCTGCCATCCTGCTGCACGACACCCGGGAGGACCACGTCGTACTGGTGCGCCAGTTCCGCCCCGGCGCCTTTGCCAACGGCGAACCCGCCTATATGCTGGAAATCCCGGCCGGGCTTGTGGACGAGGGGGAAGTCGCAGCCGACGCCGTGTTGCGCGAGGCGATGGAGGAAACCGGCTTTCTGGTCGAGAAGGTCCGTTATATCTGCCAGATGTATGTCAGCCCCGGCGCCTTGACCGAGAAGCTGTCGCTGTTTGCAGCAAGCATCGACCTCGAAAGCAAGACAGGCCTTGGCGGCGGACTTGCAGGCGAGGCCGAGGATATCGAGATCGTCATCCTGGGCCTCGACGAGGCTTATGCGATGATTTCCACCGGCGCGATCACGGATGCCAAGACGATCGTCGCGCTGCAATGGGCGATACTGAACCGAACGGAACTGGCCGCCGGCCTGTAGGTCAGCGGGTCTCGATATTAATGTGGATGCTCATGGCGCGTTTCATACGATTGTCACGAAACGCGCCTAACGGCTCCAGCCGACGGTACCGAAAGCATTAGGAGATGATCATGTGGCTCGGCAATTTCACCCTCGTTTTGCCCGACCAGATCATTGATGGCGGTTCGGTCAGGATCGAGGACGGCGCGATCGCCGAAATCCGTTCCGAACCGGTCGCCAATGCCGTCATAGACGGTGGTGGACGTTATCTGATGCCGGGTTTCATCGATCTGCACGGTGACATGATCGAGCGCGAAATTTCCCCGCGCCCCAAGGCGGAGATGCCGATCGATTTCGGTATTCACGAACTCGACAAGAAGCTAGCCGCCCATGGCGTGACGACCGCCTATGCGGCCGTCTCCTTTGCCACCGAAAGCGTCTACGGCAATGTCCGTTCACTGGAAACGACGTCCGCCGTCATCGAGGGCGTCAACCGCCTGCGCGACGATCTGCTGATCGACCACCGCGTTCATGCCCGTTACGAGATCACCAATGTCGGTGCCGCAGCGACCCTGGAGCGCCTGCTCGAAGCCGGCGAGATCGACATGGTGTCGCTGACCGATCACACGCCGGGGCAGGGCCAGTACAACAATATCGAGGCCTATGTGCTGAGCATGTCC
The DNA here is from genome assembly GCF_057163345.1 of Aliirhizobium sp. YIM B11859. Classification (NCBI taxonomy): domain Bacteria; kingdom Pseudomonadati; phylum Pseudomonadota; class Alphaproteobacteria; order Hyphomicrobiales; family Rhizobiaceae; genus Aliirhizobium; species Aliirhizobium sp. YIM B11859. Next base: position 247,244 of record NZ_JBXHAY010000005.1, on the reverse strand, counting down.
GAGCGCCGCTCGATCTCGCTCGGGACCGCGCAGGAAATGATCAACACGCGTATCGAGATGCGGAAGAACCCGGACATCGAGACGCGACTGACGGAAATCGTCGCATTGGCGAAAAAGCATGGATTGTCGCTCGCCTCGCATGATGACGACAGTGTCGAAAAGGTCATCGAGATGTTTGATCTCGGCGTGACGATCAGCGAGTTTCCGGTGACGATGGCCGCTGCCGAGGAAGCCATCCGCCGCGGCCTCTATACATTGATGGGGGCGCCCAATGCGCTGCGTGGCCAGTCCATGTCGGGCAACCTGAGTGCACTTGATGCCGCCAGCGCCGGATTGCTGTCGACCATTGCCGCCGATTACCACCCGGCAGCCTTTGTTCCGGCGGTGTTCAAGCTTGCCGATATCGTGACCGTCGGATTGCCGAAGGCGGTTGCCATGGCAACGTCGAACGCTGCCCGCGCTGCCGGATTGACCGACCGCGGCGAGATTGCCATCGGCCAGCGCGCCGACCTCGTTGTCGTCGAGCGGGGTGATGTCCACCGTATCCGCGCGACCTTCCGCAACGGTCGCTTCGTCTACAGCGATGGGACGCTGCACCCGCTACAAATGATGGCGGCCTAGAGGCTGCCGGCCTCCCAGGACTTCTGGTTTTTCGGCAATCGTCCTGTCGGGTCGATAACCTCGACTTTGTGCGGTAATTCGTCTGACCATTGCCAGAGTACGAGATTGCGGATCGATGGGTCTGCCCGGTGCGCGAATGAGGGCACGAGGATGCCGGCATACGACTTGTAAAGGCTGTCGTAGATCGTCCATGACAGCGGACGCTCGCCGTCGGCGATGGCGCTTGCCCATGCGCAGGACATCGTGTCGAGGTTGATGCCACGCTTTTGTCTGATATCCCTGTCTGCAAGATCGGCGATATCGTCGCAATCGACATCGTAGGAGCAGATTGTCAGCGGGTGGATCTTGTGTCCGAAACCTTGGCTGGCCTCGGTGATCGCTGCCTCGATCGAGGTGGAAAGATAGAGTGTAGCCACACCTTTCGGATTGAAGCGGGCGCCGCGGATTGCTGCGCCATCGCCGGAAGCCGGACTGATCGCCCAGCGTGGATCATGGGCGCGGTAACAGACGCCCTGAAATCTCAAGCGAAGCCGCCTAGTGCGAGATGATCGAGATAATCTCTAACCGCAGTGGCCTTGCCACTTTTGACAAGGCTTTCCGCCGTACGCCCGCCGAAAGCCGGAATAGGCTCCGCACGGTACCAGGCAAGCGCCTGTCGGTCACTACCTGCCCATTCCGTCACGCGATGAATGATTTCGGCCATTTCGCCGATACGTGCGATGACCGCAGGTGCCTGCGCCCGTTCTTTGCGTTGCAGGCTATTCGCCGATAGACCGGCGGTTTCCGCCAGTTCGCGTTTCGACAAACCAAGGCGAAGTGATACAGCCTCGATATCGATCGAGGGCATTTCCTTGAAGTCGCTCGCTATGGCATGCTTATTCATGACATCGGCCCATTTGTACGTCATCCACGTACAAAATACGCTCCGGGCGGGATCTTGTCGAGTCGGCCGCGGTGCGATCAGATAGAGGGCGAAATAAGCTTGGTATCGTCTTTCGACGTAACGTCTTCCAATATTGCCCGGCCATCTTGCATCGTCACCTTACCCTCGGCAAACAGCCTCAGCGCGAGAGGATAGAGCGTGTGCTCGACAGTCAGCACACGACCGGCAAGCGTATCGGCCGTGTCGCCGGCCATTATCGGAACGGCTGCCTGTGCCACGATCGGGCCTTCATCCATGCCCTCGGTGACGAAATGCACGCTGCAGCCGGCAATCTTCATGCCGGCATCGATCGCACGCTGATGCGTATGAAGACCGGCAAAAAGCGGCAGCAGGGAAGGGTGGATGTTGAGGATACGGCCTTCGTAGGGACGGATGAAATCGCCCGAGATCAGCCGCATGTAACCCGCAAGGCAGATGATGTCCGGCTTGAGTTCGGCGAGCGCCAAGAGGATTGCCGCCTCATGGGCGGCCTTGTCCGCATAGGCCTTGCGCTCGAAGACATAAGTCTTGATGCCACGGGCTTCCGCTTTGGCAAGTCCGCCGGCTGTCGGCTTGTCGGAGATGACGGCAATGATCTCGGCTGGAAAATCCGCAGCCGCACAGGCGTCAGCCAGCGACACCATGTTGGATCCGCCGCCGGAGACAAACACGACGACGCGTTTCCTGACCGAGTTCATTGTCTCAATCCTTCAAAACCGCCGGCCTTCAAAGCCGCAAAACGTTAAGAGGCTGGCCCATTGTCGGCCGTCGATCAGAGGCCGAGCGTGCCCTTGTAGATGACGCCGGCGCCGCCTTCCGGACGATCAACCATCCGGCCGAGCGGCACGACGGTTTCGCCTTCGGCCACAAGCGCGTCAGTGACCGCCTTGGCGTTTTCAGCCGAGACCACGACGATCATGCCGACGCCGCAATTGAAGGTACGCAGCATTTCCTTGGGCTCGACGCCGCCGGTTTTCGCCAGCCAGGAAAACACCGCCGGAACCGGAATGGCAGAAAGATCGATCTCGGCAGACAGCGTCTTCGGCAGCACGCGCGGAATGTTTTCCGGGAAACCGCCACCGGTAATATGGGCGAGCGCCTTGAGCGCTTTCGTGTCACGGATCGCCTTCAACAGCGGCTTGACATAGATGCGGGTCGGCGTGAGAAGCGCCTCGCCAAGCTTCTTGTCTTCGGCAAAGGGAGCAGGAGCGTCCCAGCCGAGGCCGGAGATCGAGACGATCTTGCGCACCAGCGAAAAGCCGTTGGAATGCACGCCGGAAGAGGTGAGGCCGAGAATGATGTCGCCAGAGGCGATGTCGCCCGCTGGCAGAAGCTGGCCTCGTTCGGCAGCACCGACGGCAAAGCCTGCAAGGTCATAGTCGCCATCGGAATACATGCCCGGCATTTCCGCCGTTTCGCCGCCGATCAGCGCACAGCCGGATTCGACGCAGCCCGCCGCAATGCCCTTGACGATCGCCGCACCCTGGTCGGGATCGAGCTTGCCGGTGGCATAATAATCGAGGAACAGAAGCGGTTCGGCGCCCTGCACGACGAGGTCGTTGACGCACATGGCGACGAGGTCGATGCCGACCGTATCGTGGAAATCGGCGTCGATGGCGATCTTCAGCTTGGTGCCGACGCCGTCGTTTGCTGCCACCAGGATCGGATCGTTGAACCCGGCAGCCTTGAGGTCGAACAGGCCGCCGAAGCCGCCGATTTCGCCGTCAGCGCCGGGGCGACGGGTGGAGCGCACCGCCGGCTTGATCTTCTCGACCATCAGGTTGCCCGCATCGATATCGACGCCCGCATCGCTATAGGTGAGACCGTTCTTGCCTGCCTCGCTCATAATCCATCTCCAGTCCGGATCCCAAAGGGAACTATAAGCTGCCGCCAATTGCATGCCCCGCCCGGATATGCAAGCGTTTCGGCCATGTTTTGAAGGCATTTCACAGGCATGGTCGTTATCTGGCATGCGAACTTGACCTCGTCCCGCAAGCCCCTCATATGCCATGACAAAGCGCGATCCGCCAATAACCGAGGAGCAGACATGCCATACCACGTCAGTGGCGCAAGCCTGAAGCGCCACATCCTGTTCTGGATCGGCGTCCTGATCGGCTTCATCCTGTTCCTGTGGTTCTTCTCGTCCATCCTTCTACCCTTCGTGGCCGGCATGGCGCTCGCCTATTTCCTCGATCCGGTGGCCGACTGGCTGGAGCGTCGCGGCCTCAGCCGCACCATGGCGACGGTCGTCATCCTCGTCTGCTTCGTCACCATATTCGCGCTAGCATTGATGCTGGTCATCCCGATCATCATCAGTCAGTTCACCCAGTTCGCCGCAGCGCTTCCCGGTTATATCACCGAGCTGCAGCAGATCATTTCCAGCCCGCAGAACTCCTTCCTGCCGCCCTGGGTGTCGAGCCAGATCGAGACCGTGAAAGAGAATTTCTCCCAGGTGCTGAGCCAGGGCGCCGGCTTTGTCGGTTCGCTGCTGGCGCAGATCTGGAATTCCGGCAAGGCGATCGTCGATGTCATGTCGCTTCTGGTCGTCACCCCGGTCGTCGCCTTCTATATCTTGCTGGACTGGGACCGCATGGTCGCCAAGGTCGATAGCTGGGTGCCGCGCGACCAGGCGCAGGTCGTTCGCCAGATCGCCCGCGAAATGGATCAGTCGGTCGCGGGCTTCATCCGTGGGCAGGGGTCGCTCTGCCTCATTCTCGGCATCTATTATGCGGTCGGCCTGTCGCTGGTCGGCCTGAATTTCGGCCTGCTGATCGGCTTCGTCGCCGGCATGATCTCGTTCATCCCCTATATCGGTTCGCTGCTCGGCCTGGTGATGGCGATCGGCGTGGCGATTGTGCAGTTCTGGCCCGATTACCCGTGGATCATCGCCGTCGCCTGCGTCTTTTTCTCCGGTCAGTTCCTTGAAGGCAATGTCCTGCAGCCGAAACTGGTTGGTCAAAGCGTCGGCCTGCATCCCGTATGGCTTATGTTTGCGCTGTTTGCCTTCGGTGCGTTGTTCGGTTTCGTCGGACTTTTGATCGCCGTTCCGGCTGCCGCTGTTGTCGGCGTACTTGTCCGCTTCGTACTGGCGCGGTATCTTGACAGTGATATCTATTATGGACGATCCGCAGATCTTCCCTGGGAAGAAAGCTCGCCGCATGTCGTCGAGCACAAAAATGCCGACCAGACGGCCGGTACCCGCGAGATCGAAGGCCCGAAGAATAGCTGAACGTGGATGACTGAGACGAAAGACCGCCCGGAGCGCAAGGGCGAACAACTGCCCCTGCAATTTTCTCACGATGCCGCCCGTGGCCGGGACGACCTGCTCGTCTCGGAACGGCTTGCCGCTGCCGTCTCCCTGGTCGACGAGTGGCCAAACTGGCCGTCGCCCGTCGTCGTGCTGGCCGGTCCGGTCGGCTCGGGAAAATCCCATCTCGCGCATATCTGGCGCGAACATTCGGGGGCGGTGGAAATCCATCCGCTCGCCGGCTCGAATGCATCGCAGGTCGCGGCGGCCGGTCCGGTGTTTTTCGAGGATGCCGATCGCCGTGGTTTCGACGATACCGAACTTTTCCACGTCATAAACGCGGTACGCCAGCATGGCCACACGCTTCTCTTGACCTCGCGCCTGTGGCCGATTTCCTGGCCGGTGGAATTGCCTGACCTGAAATCGCGCCTCAAGGCGGCAACGGTGGTGGAAATCGGCGAACCGGACGAAGATTTGCTGGCTCAGGTGATCATAAAGCTGTTTGCCGACCGCCAGCTTAATATTGATGACAAACTCGTGGGCTATATCGTTGCACGGATGGAGCGGTCGCTCGAGGCGGCGCAACGCGTCGTCGATCAGTTGGATCGGTTGGCGCTTGCCCGTGGAGCGCGCATCACCCGTTCACTTGCAGCCGAGGTGCTGGAAAGCTTCTCGCGGTCGGATGAGGGTGGAGTTTCGACTTTCGACGTCGGCGGCTTCAAGGGGGCTGACGAAGGGGGCGATGGAAGCGGCGATAGCGGCGATTGACTGTCACAGTTCCGTCGTCAAAACATTATACGGCCGAAAGGCTTGAAGGTAAGAGGACGGAGCCATGGATCAGATCGCCGAAACGCACGAAAACAACGAAGTCGAGACGATCCCGAGCTTCGAAGAGCAGCTTGCAAGCTCCGACCGCTTCATCAATCGCGAATTTTCCTGGCTGCAGTTCAATCGCCGCGTCCTTGAGGAAACGCTCAACACCGCGCATCCGCTTCTGGAGCGGGTGCGGTTCCTGTCGATCTCAGCCGCCAACCTCGACGAATTTTTCATGGTGCGTGTCGCCGGCCTCGAAGGCCAGGTCCGCCAGAACATCGTCGTGCGCAGCCCCGATGGCAAGACGCCCGCCGAGCAGCTCGATTCCATTCTCCAGGAAATCGACAAGCTGCAGATGGAGCAGCAGGCTTCGCTTGCAGTGCTGCAGCAATATCTGGCGCAGGAAGACATCCTGATCGTCCGCCCCGGCGCGTTGTCTGCTGAAGATCGGACCTGGCTCGCCACCGATTTCGAGGATGATCTTTTTCCCGTGCTGACGCCGCTGGCGATCGATCCGGCGCATCCCTTCCCGTTCATCCCCAATCTCGGATTCTCGATGGGGCTGCAGTTGCACAGCCTTCACGGCAAGGAGCCGATGACGGGTCTGCTGCGCCTGCCGACGACGCTCGATCGTTTCGTCCGCCTGCCGGACGAGGGCACGACGATCCGCTACATCACTCTTGAGGATGTGGTCGGCATGTTCACCGACCGGTTGTTCCCGGGCTACGAAGTCAAGGGTGCCGGCACCTTCCGCATCATCCGCGACAGCGATCTGGAAGTCGAGGAAGAAGCCGAAGATCTGGTCCGCTTCTTCGAGACGGCACTGAAGCGCCGCCGTCGCGGCAAGGTCATCCGCATCGAGACGGATTCGGAAATGCCGGCCTCGCTGCGCCAGTTCGTGGTTCAGGAGCTTGGCGTCCCGGATAACCGCGTCGCGGTTCTGCCCGGTCTTCTGGCGCTCAACACGCTGTCGGAAATCACCAAGGCGCCGCGCGACGACCTGCGTTTCGAAAGCTACAATGCCCGATTTCCCGAGCGAGTTCGCGAGCACGCTGGCGATTGCCTTGCAGCCATCCGCGAAAAGGACATGGTGGTCCACCATCCTTACGAAAGCTTCGACGTCGTTGTGCAGTTTCTTCTGCAGGCGGCGCGCGACCCCGACGTCCTCGCCATCAAGCAGACCCTCTACAGAACCTCCAACGACAGCCCCATCGTCAGAGCCCTGATCGACGCTGCCGAAGCCGGCAAGTCGGTGACGGCGCTGGTTGAGCTCAAGGCCCGTTTCGACGAAGAGGCAAACATCCGCTGGGCACGCGACCTTGAACGCGCCGGCGTCCAGGTCGTGTTCGGCTTCATCGAATTGAAGACCCACGCGAAGATGTCGATGGTCGTGCGCCGCGAAGACGGCAAGCTCAGGACCTATTGCCACCTCGGCACCGGCAACTATCATCCGATCACGGCGAAGATCTATACCGACCTTTCGTTCTTCACCTGCAATCCGAAGATCGCCCACGACATGGCGAACATCTTCAATTTCATCACCGGTTACGGCGAGCCGAAGGAAAGCATGAAGCTTGCCGTTTCGCCCTACACCCTGCGTCCGCGCATTCTCCGCCATATCGAGGAGGAGATCGTCCATGCCAAGGCCGGTCGTCCTGCCGCGATCTGGATGAAGATGAATTCGCTGGTCGATCCGGAAATCATCGACGCGCTCTACCGCGCCAGCCACGCGGGCGTCGATGTCGATCTGGTCATTCGCGGCATATGCTGCCTGCGCCCGCAGGTTCCGGGCCTTTCCGACAAGATCCGCGTCAAGTCCATCGTCGGCCGGTTCCTCGAGCATAGCCGCATCTTCTGCTTCGGCAATGGCCAGGGCCTGCCGTCGGACAAGGCGCTTGTCTATATCGGTTCGGCCGACATGATGCCGCGCAATCTCGACCGCCGCGTCGAGACGCTGGTGCCGCTGCTCAACCCAACGGTGCATGAACAGGTTCTATCACAGATTATGCTGGGCAATCTGATTGACAACCAACAGAGCTACGAGATACTGGCCGACGGGACGTCAAGACGCATGGAGGTGCGGCAGGGTGAGGAGCCTTTCAACGCCCAGCACTACTTCATGACCAACCCCAGCCTTTCTGGCCGTGGCGAAGCCTTGAAGTCGAGTGCACCGAAACTGATCGCCGGGGTTATGTCCGGCCGTAAGAAATAGGCAGTATGGTACGTTCTGAAGCTCAGGGGCGGCTCCAGGGGATCGCCCCTGTTTCCGTTATCGATATCGGCTCGAATTCGGTTCGTGTCGTCATCTATGAAGGTCTGACAAGAGCCCCGACGGTTCTCTTCAATGAGAAGGTGCTGTGCGGTCTCGGCAAGGGGCTTGGTGCCAATGGCCGTATGGATGACGAAGGCGTCACCCGCGCGCTGGTCGCGCTGAGACGCTTCAAGGCGCTCTCCGATCAGGCCCAGGCGACGGATATCTACGTTCTGGCGACGGCCGCCGCCCGCGAGGCGAGCAACGGCCCGGATTTCATCCGCAATGCCGAGGAAATTCTCGGACAGCCGATCGAGGTGCTTTCCGGCGAGGAAGAGGCCCGTTACTCCGCGCTCGGCGTGATCAGCGGTTTCCATGAGGTCGACGGCATTGCCGGTGATCTCGGCGGCGGATCGCTGGAACTGATCGACATCAAGGGACACGAGTTCGGCCGCGGCATCACCCTTCCGCTCGGTGGGCTGAGGCTGTCGGAATCATCCGGAAACTCGCTCACCAAGGCACGCAATTTTGCCCGCAAGCAGGTCAATACCGCCCGTTTTCTGGAAAAGGGAGAGGGCCGGACCTTTTATGCGGTCGGCGGCACCTGGCGCAACATCGCCAAGCTGCACATGGAAATCACCGATTATCCGCTGCACATGATGCAGGGATACGAGCTGCCTCTGGCCGAGATGCAGCGTTTTCTGGAAGAGGTGATCGCCGCCAAGGATTCGAAGGACGGCGCATGGCAGGCGGTTTCCAAGAACCGTCGTGCGCTTCTTCCCTATGGCGCAATCGCCATGCAGGAAGTGCTCGGCGTGATGAAGCCGGCAAAGATCACCTTCTCCGCCCAGGGCGTGCGTGAGGGTTACCTTTATTCGCTGCTGCCGGACGAAGAGCGCGACGCGGACCCGCTTCTCGTCGCGGCCGACCAGCTTGCGATCCTGCGTGCCCGCTCGCCCGAACATGCCCGCGAACTGGCCGACTGGACCGGTCGCATGGTCCCATTTTTCGGCATTGCCGAGACGGAAGAGGAAAGCCGTTACCGGCAGGCTGCCTGTCTCGTCGCCGATATCAGCTGGCGTGCCCACCCGGATTATCGTGGCGCGCAGGCGATGAACGTGATTGCCCACTCGTCCTTCGTCGGCATCACCCATCCCGGCCGCGCCTACCTGGCGCTCGCCAATTATTATCGTTTCGAGGGTGTGGCCGATAATGGCGATACCGGCGCGCTGTCGACCATTGCCACGCCGCGCCTGCTGGAGCTTGCCAAGCTGCTCGGCGGCCTGTTGAGGGTTGTCTACCTGTTCTCGGCCTCGATGCCGGGTCTGGTGAACCACCTGACATTCCGGCAGTCGATGACGCCGGATCTCGATCTCGAATTTGTTGTGCCGCAACCCTATCGCAATTTTGCCGGCGAACGGCTTGACGGTCGTCTCCAGCAGCTTGCGAAACTCACCGGCAAGCGGATCGCCTTCAAGTTCGAATAGGACATGGCCGGCCGCCGCCGGCCTCTTTTCCCGATCTTCCAAAGCAGTCCCAGCAAAAATGCGAAGCGGTTTTGCGTCCGGAACTGCGCATAAACTGAGAAATAGAGCCGTTTCGCATTTCGCAGAAAGGCCGAAGTGCTGTGTCTACTCCTCGATATTCGGCTCGACAAGCCTCGCGAGGTTTCTGAGCGATTCCTGCCAGCCGAGAAAACAGGCCTCGGCCGGAATGAGGTCGGGCACGCCGGCTTGCGTGATCTCGATTTCGGTTCCGACCGAGACCTTCTTGAGGATCACGGTCACTTCCATCTCGCCGGGTAGGTTCGGGTCGTCGAACTTGTCGGTGTAACGGACCCGCTCGCCCGCAATAAGCTCACGATACTCTCCCCCGAAGGAATGGCTGTTGCCGGTGGTGAAGTTCCTGAACGACATCCGGAACGTTCCGCCCACACGGGCTTCCAGATGATCCACGCTGCAGGTGAAACCATTGGGCGGCAACCATTTGGCTAGCGCATCCGCTTCGGTGAAGGCGCGATAGAGTTTTTCGGGGCTGGTCGTGAAAACACGATGCAGTCTGATTGTACTTGGCATGATCCTGATCCTCCTCATCTGCCCGACTTCATGCGCAAAGGACGCATGAGCCATCATCGATCCGACAGCAAATCGAACTGCAAATGAAATAATCCCGCGTCCAGGGCGCCTGAGCGCGGGACGGTATAGGTGGTCCGCTGCTATCGTCCCGACCAGCCACTCCATTCCTGCGCCTGAGCGATTGCCGCCTGCCTGATATAGGCAAGGTCGCTGCCGGTCGCGACAATCTGGAAACCGTCTTGGAACAGCGCCTGCCATGAGCGGCCGTCGCGCGGCACGGTGGCGGCCGGCTTGTTTGCAGCCCGTATGGCGGCATGGGCTTGCGCAATCAAAGCCTCCACCTCCGGCGCACCCGTCTGATCGGGAAGGCCGATGCTGCCGGACAGATCGGATGGTCCGATGAAGACGATGTCGACGCCCGGCACCGCCGAGATCGCGCTGGCATTTTTCACCGCATCCGCCGTTTCGATCTGCGGAATGATCAGCATCTGTTCATGGGCACGCGCCACGTAATCGCCAACCATGCCGTAACGCGATGCGCGCACCACGCCGGCCGCATTGCCGCGTTTGCCGCGTGGCGCATAAAGGCAGGCATCCACCACCGACTGCGCTTCCTGCGCGGTATCGACCATCGGCACCAGAATGGATTGCGCACCGGCATCGACGATACGTTTCAGGTAGATCGGATCGCTGGAAGCAACACGGATGACCGGCGTCGTCCGTGTCCCTAGCATGGCGCGCATCATCGCTATGGCGTTTTCGAGATCGCCGATCCCGTGTTCCTGGTCGATGATGACGAAGTCGAGGCCGCTATGGGCGACAATTTCCGCGACGGCGGGCGACGCCGTATGCAGCCACATGCCGAAGCATTTGTCGCCGTTTGCGATCTTCGTCTTTAAAACATTCTCGATAGGATCCATGCCTGCCTCCCTACTGCGCAATCCGTGTCGCCATTTGAACCGGTCGGTCGACAGGTGAAAGCCTAGCCACTCGCAGTTCGGGCGCAAGGCCAATGGCCGGATAGCGGTACGCTTGAGATCGGGTGCCTGATCACAAACGAGGAAAGCGCCCGATCTCTGTCGGGCGCCTCTGCGTCGTGGTCTCGGATAACCTTATTTTGCGGACAGGAACTCGCCGACTTCCAGCAGGCTGAACTCGTTGTCGTCGGCGCGGTCGACAGCGCGGCCGGCCGAGAAGGGCAGGTTGTTGTCATTGCCGATGATGATATGGGTGGCATCGATCTGGTCGACATTCTCGATCGTCACGAAAGGCATGTCGTAGATGCCTTCCTTCGAGCCGGCTTTCGCCTTGCCATCCGGATCCTTGATGTTGAGCAGGTCGATGTAACCGATCTTGCGGACCGCCTTGCCGACATTGGCATCACTGAACTCGATCTTGTAGACGCGCTTCAATTCTGCCGGGGCGTCGAAGCAGTCCGGCTTCGGCTGTTTCGGGTCGGCGCAGGCCTTGTCCTTGGAGCCGGCGCCATTGTCGCGCTCGATGACGAGGGCAGTCGTTGCGTCGATCATGTTGAAGTCGCCGATTGCGACACCCTTCTCGGCGAGCGGATAAAGCCAGGAACGGCCGGTCCAGTTTTTCGAGGCGATGTCGAATTCGATGACGCGCAGCGCGGTATGGCCGTCGACCTGCTCTACCTTGCCGTCGTCGAGGAACAGCGGGCCTTCCAGCAGGCCATAGAGTTTGCTTCCGTCCTTCGACATTGCCATCCCCTCATATCCGCCGGAACGCTTGAGGTTGAAGACCGGCATCTTGGCCGTCGGGTTGGCCGGCATCGAGAGCGTCGGATTGTCGGGAGACTTCACCGGCTTGCCGTCGACGACCGTCGCAACCACATCGGTCAACTGGCCAAGCGCGTCGACCTTCATCAGATAGGGACCGAATTCCTCGCCGAGCCAGAAACCGTCGCCGACCGGCTGGATCGATTCGATATCGAAATCGGCACCCGTCAGGTATCGCTTTTCAGTGCCTTCCATGACGATCGGGAAAGGCGCGATCTTGTTCGGGTCGGACAGGAAGATGTTCTTGACGACCTCGACCTTGTTGGCCGCCCAGTCGAACTTGACCTGGTGCAGGAACAGCATCGCATCCGGGGAATTGGCCTTCGAGCCGAAACCGTTGTCCGACAGCGTCCAGAACGTGCCGTCAGCCATCGCCTTGATGCCGGAAAATCCCTGGATTGGCTGGCCATCGAAAGGCAGCTTCAGATCGGTCACGCGGGCACCGTCCTTGCCATCGACGGTGCCGAGTTTTTCGCTACGCTTGCGGTCCGGTGTGGTGAACTTGCCGGAGGTCTTGAGGAAATCGGGTGCATCTGCCGGCGCGGCAGTCATCGTGTTGGCCGGCAGGATCGCCTGTCCGGCGAGCTTGGCCGGAAATTCCTTGTCGTCGGCAAATGCCGAACCGGCAAGCAGGGCGGCCATTGCAACGGACGTGATAAAGGTTCTGGTCATCAAATCACCTGTTCGGTTGGCATAAAACATGCAACTCCGATAGGCTGCCCGCATGACGGGAAGATGATGATAGGTTAAAGCCCGGATGAAGGTTTGATGACCGAAATTTTACACTTCCGGTAGAGCGGCGGTGATGCTTATCGTGTGCCGTTCCTCAGCGTCACCCATCGTCCGGGTGTCATTCCGAAGGCGCCGCGGAAATGCCGTGTGAAATGCGCCTGATCGGCAAAACCCGCATCGAAGGCGGCATCCGCCAATGTGCTGCCTGTGGCGAGCAGACGTTTCGCCCGATCAAGCCGGCGCATGACGAGATAACGATGCGGGCTGGTGCCGAGCAGCCGGCGAAACTGTCGCGCCAGTTCATAACGGTCGAGGCCGGTGACCGCTTCCAGGGCGCCGGAGCGCACCATCCCGTCGCAATGGCTTTCAAGGAAATCGCGCGCCCGCAAGACGGCAGTCTGTGCCGCTGGTGTGGTCGGTTTGCGTTCGTCGCCTGCCTGTCGGAAAAGACCGGCGGCCACCCGCATCACCACGTCATCCATGATGAGTTCGCCGGGCTCGTGGTCGAGATCGCCGAGAATCTCCGCCAGCGCCTGGGAAAGCGGCGCATCCGTCACGATCGGATCGGCAACGAAGGGCAATGTCCGACAATGATCTTCCGCTGCTCCGATAAGCTCCGGCGGGAGATAGATCATCCTGTAGATCAGCCCGTCTTCGGTGCCGGCGGCACCGTCATGCACTTCATCGGGATGCAGGACGATGATATTGCCCGGCTTGCTGAACCGCTCAATGCCGCGATAGCGAAATGTCTGGACGCCATGGAGCGTCAGCCCCAACGCGTAGGTATCGTGCCGATGCGGCGAAAAACCATTGCCGCGGAACCGAGCCTCGATCCGTTCGATGCCGCCGTTTGGCGCAGCGACCCGCATGCCGTCCGCAAACGAAGCTGTCTTGCACGAACGTTCAAGACCGGCGGCATCCGTCAACGCTAAGTGATCGGCTCTTTCGATACCCCGAATGGAGTTTTTCCGCATGTTCGACACCAAGATCGCGATCGTCGTTCGCGATGACCTCGCCACCTGGCAAAAGCTCAACGTCACCGCATTTCTGACAAGCGGCCTCGTCGCCCAGTCGCCGACGATCATCGGTCAACCATATCTGGATGCGGCGGGCCATGTCTACAATGCCCTGAGTGTCCAGCCGATCGTGGTGCTGACCGCCGATCAGCAGACGCTGCGGGCAATCCATCGCCGATCGATCGAGCGGGACGTCAGGACTTCGGCCTATATCGAGGAGATGTTTGCCACCGGCCACGATGATGCCAACCGCGAGGTCTTTTTGCAATCCGGGCCGGACGACGCCAAACTGGTCGGCATCGCCCTGAGAGCGGACAAGAAACTGGTCGACAAGATCACCAAGGGTGCCCGGATGCATCCCTGACGATGATGGTCGGCGGTCAGGCTTCCAGCGCCAGCGTCGCAAAACTGGCCAGCCAGTGTTCGCCCATGTAATCGCCGGCAACATGGGCGAGGGCGCTGGCAAGGTGTTCCTCGGCAGTCTTTTCCATGATCGCACGCCGCGCATCACCCTGTGGCAGGATGCCGGAAAGCGACCGCCAGCACCAGGCGCGTGACAGGTTAAGGCCGTCGAGATGGGCGATCTTGCCATCGGAACGATCGGAAACGGTGGCCGGCGTAAACAGGGTCGCCGGCGCCCGTGACGTAATCTGAGGCAGGAAGCGGTCGAACCATGGTTGGAAATCGGCCTTCGGCATCAACCGGCGCATGCACTCGGCCTCGATCAGGGTCGAAGACAGAAAGTCGTCGCCGGAAGGTTCGCCCCAGGCCGGGCAGGCTTCATCCCGGCCGTACCAGCGAAGTGCCGTCTCCCGCAACAATGCCATCAGCGCGTCGTCACCAAGTGTTTGCGCATAGTCTGCCGCCAGTCGAACCGCAAACGCGGTATTGAAATGGGTGCCGACACGCACCGGATAGGTCGCAATCGGCAGGAAATCGGTGAAACGCTGGACAAAGATATTGGTTAGGGGCCGCAGGGTTTCTGCCCAGCGGCCGCCCTCGATGCCCTCAAGTTCGGCGGCAAGCTTCAGCAGCCAGCCCCAGCCATAGGGGCGTTCGAAGCCACGCATCATCGGCGCATTCATTGTGTCGCATTCGCCCGCGACCTTATCGGCTGTCAGCATCGTATCGAACAGTCCCCGGATGTCGGTCGCTGCGGGCAGATCCGGATAGCGCTTCAGCATATGGGCGAGCATCCAGTACCCATGGACGCAGGAATGCCAGTCGAAACTGCCATGGAAGACCGGGTAAAGCGCGCGCGGCGTCTTTGCATCCGCATCGCTTTCAAGCACGTTTCCCGGCTTGTTGGGATATTCCCGGCCGACATGTCCGAGTGCGATAGTTGCAAATTTCTGGGCGATGTCGGCGTTGAGGGCAGGGTGCATGGAAGGTCTCGTTGAAGAGGTTCAGGTGAGCGAATAGGCTGGCCGAACCGACACTATCAGATCGGAGGTGCGATGATGAATGCCATCACCATAAGAAACCTGTCCGATGAGGCGACCCGAGCGCTGCAAGCAAGAGCGGCGGAAAATGGCACGACGGCGGAAGTGGAGGCTGTAAGGATACCGCAGGAAGCGTTGAAAGGCGTCGCTGTCGAACCCGGCGACAGTGCGGAGGGGGCTTCAGGGGATGTTCTGATTGCCGCCTTCCAGAAGTTGCGGGAAGACTATCCCGAGCTGGATGATGTTGAGTTTACGCGCGATCAGACCCCGGTAAGAGGTGCTTCTTCTGAATGATCGTACTCGATACGAACGTCATTTCTGAGATCAGGCGAAAGCAAGTCGACGCGCGTGTGGGGGCATGGCTTGGCCGTCAGGTGCCCTTCGCGCTTCCTTCCTTTTGATGAATATGCAGCGCGAGCCTATGGCGTGATCCTCGCGGCAGCCCGTTCGAACGGAAAGTCTATCCTCATCGCCGACGGCCAGATTGCGGCGATCGCCAAAGTCCACGGATTCACCATCGCAACTCGCGATACCGCACCGTTCGAGGCCGCCGGCATTCCCGTCATCGATCCGTGGAAACTCTAATGGAATTGCTTTTGGGGGCCGAGCTCGCTTAAAGCTCGACTGCCTCGACCTTCTTGTTGACGAAGCGCAGCGCCACGCCCCCGTCGATCAGTTTCAGCGCCGTGTCGCCGAAAAGCTCGCGCCGCCAGCCGGAAAGAGCCGCAACCTCTGCTTTCTCGCCTTCCGATGCGATCTTCTCCAGATCGTCGGTATTGGCGATCACCTTGGCGGCGACACCCTGCTGGTCGGAGATCAGCTTGAGCAGCACTTTCAACAGCTCGACGGCTGCCGCTGTACCTTCCGGCACATGGCTGTGTTTCGGCGGATGCGGCATGTCTGCCTTCGGAAGTTCAAGCGCCGCGTTGACGGCCTCGACGATAGCGGCACCCGAGGAGGAACGTTCCCATCCCTTGGGAATAGTTCGCAGCCGGCCCAATGCTTCGGTATCCTTCGGCTGCTGCTGGGCGATCTCGTAGATCGCGTCGTCCTTCAGTACGCGCGAGCGCGGCACGTTGCGGCTTCGCGCTTCGCGTTCGCGCCAGGCGGCGACGAATTTGAGGATCGCAAGCTCGCTCGGCTTTCTCAGACGCGCCTTGAGACGCTGCCAGGCATCGTCCGGATGCAGGTCATAGGTGGAGGGGCTTTCCAGCACCGCCATCTCTTCGGTCAGCCATAGGGCACGGCCTTCGCGCTCCAGCTGCTCTTTCAGCGCCAGATAGACGTCGCGCAGATGGGTGACGTCGGCCAGTGCGTAATCGAGCTGCTTTTCGGAAAGCGGACGACGGCTCCAGTCGGTGAAGCGCGATGACTTGTCGATTTGGATATTCTTGATGCGGCTGACCAGCTGGTCATAGGAGACGCTGTCGCCGAAACCGCAGACCATCGCCGCGACCTGCGTGTCGAAGATCGGATGCGGCACGAGCTTGCCGAGATGATGGACGATTTCGATATCCTGCCGTGCGGCATGAAAGACCTTCACAACCGCCGGGTTCGCCATCAACTCGAAGAAGGGCGTCAAGTCCAGCCCTTTTGCCAGCGGATCGACGAGGACCTCGACATCGGGGCTCGCCATCTGGATCAGGCAGAGTTCCGGCCAGAAGGTCGTTTCCCGGAGAAACTCCGTGTCGATTGTGATGAAATCCGATTGCGCCAGCTTGGCGCAGGCTTCCTGGAGGGCTGCGGTTGTTTCGATCATCGGTCCGTTCGCGTGCGATAATCAATCTACCTTTCGCTTTAGGAGGCGCATGTCAATACCGCCGGGGCAAGCTGGGGGAGTTAGTCCCTGCGATCTTTTTCCGGCGGTGTGGCGAGGCGGGAGAAATAGGCCGATGTGCGCAACAGGGCCCGGAAGCGGGAACGTCGTTCTGCCGGCGGCACCGGAGGACGGACCCCCATGCGCCGGATGGTGAAGATCAGGAACCCGAGGAAAACGAACGAGGTATAGGCGAAAAAGGCGCGCGGACCGTAATATTGCAGCAGTGTTGCGGCAAGCAACGGCCCGACGATCGCCCCGACCGACCAGAAGAACAACAGGCCGGCCGCGACCAGCGCATATTCGCCGGGCTTGGCATGGTCGTTGCCATGGGCGGAACACAGCGAATAAAGCGGCATCGAAAAGGCGCCGAACAGGAAGACGGCAATGATGTTCGCCGTCTGGCTCGTCCCGGCGCCGAAGGACAGATAGGCCCCGGTGAGGATCGATCCGATCGTCGCCCAGACGATCACCCGCCGGCGGTCGAGCCTGTCGGAATAAACGCCGAGCGGATATTGCAGCACGACGCCGCCGATAATGCCGGCGCTCATGAATGTGGCGATAGAGGTGATGTCCATGCCCAGTTCATGGGCGTAGATCGGCCCGATATTGCGGAACGCGGCCATCGACAGACCGACCGCGATGACGCCGACGACGGCAAGCGGCGAGATCCGCCACACGGCCGTGAGGTCGAATGCGATTGCCTCGGGCGGTGCGGGGCTGGATTTGTCGGCAATGGAAATGGGTACCAGCGACAGCGTCATGGCGATGACGATGATCGAGAAGATTGCCTGCCCTTCTATGCCGACCGTCGGAATGAGATATTGCGCGAAAGTGACCGAGCCGAGATCGACGAAGCGGTAGATCGACAGCGTGCGTGCCCGGTTTTCGTTGGTCACCTTGGCATTGATCCAGCTTTCGACCGTCGCGAACAGGCTGGCGACCGATATGCCGATCAGGAAGCGCATGAACGCCCAGGCGGCCGGATCAATGAACTGCGACATGACGACGGAGCAGGACGCGCCGATTGCCGCCATCGCCGCGAACGTCCGTATATGCCCGATAGAGCGCAGCAGCCGTGTCACATAGATGCAGCCGACCGCAAAGCCGATGCTGTAGCCCGCACCGATCATCCCGATGACCGATGGCGCAAACCCCTCGGCTGTGCCGCGAAGCGCAATGTATGTCCCCTGCAATCCGTTACCGCCGATCAGGATGCCGGCGGTTGCCAGGAGCGGGACGAGTGGTCTGATATGGCTCATCGGCTGATGGAAGAGGTTCGCTGATTTGAATTCCTTGAAGGTCTAGCCTGCATGGCGCGGTGGCGACAGGGCCTGCGCGACGAAAGATGACGCTGTGGTACGAAAACACGAATATCTCCGCCGGCTTGGAGGCGCGCGGAGATATTCGGTGGCGGGTTTCAGCGCCGGCTGCAGTTACGGCCTGATGTTCATATAGACCGACTGGCTGCCATCCCTGTTGAGAGCGATGACATCATAGGATGCCGCGGCATCTTCGTCCATGCCCAGCGCTCCGGCCGGCATGCCGGGGACGGCAACCCCCGCGATATCGGGATGGTCGCTCAGAACTTTCTGCACGGCCCCGAGCGGCACATGGCCTTCGAAAACGTAACCGTCGGCGACGGCCGTGTGGCAGCTCTGCGCGTCTTCAGGCACATGATAGCTCGCCTTCAGTGCGTCCATGTCCTCGGTATTCTCGACACGAAGCGCGATGCCGGATGCCTTCAATGCTTCGGCCCAGGCCTCGCAGCATTGGCAATAAGGGCTTTTATAAATCACCATCTCGGCGGCGGCAGCACCGGTGGCGATGACGGATGCGGCGCTGAGCAGTGTGAAGGCGAGCAATCTCGCCATGAATCTGCGTGTGTTCACGGATAATCTCCTTTGGATCGGCGAACAGATGTTGAGGTTCCGGTCGGTCAAGCCGCCCGCAAATGCTCGATCGGAGATTTCGGAGGAGGTGAGGGAGGCCCGCTCTGCAGGGACGAAAACGAAACGTCGACCGGCATGTCGTAGGCCGGACAGGATCTGGCCGGGCCGGCTGGTTGGCAGGCGGGCAGAATGGCAAGTGATGAAATCTGCATCTGGCACGATGCAAGCGCGCAGCCGACCTTCGAACATTGCTTGTCGCTTTGATGGACAGCGACCGGCGCATGGTCCCGGTGCAGCACAATCTCGGCATGGTTGGCGTGAATGTGGTTCTGCGCCGGCTGGCTGCCATAGGCGACCGGCCCGCGCGCAAGAAACAACGCGGCCAGAAGCATCAGCGTGATCCGCATCATCTTGACCATGGGTGGATGATCGCATTCTCCGCAGCGACAATGAAGAGGCCCTACGAGAGACATAAGTACGCAGTACCGAAAGCCGGAATGAGGCCGACAGGGGGACGGGATCCACATACCGTTCAAGCCGAAAACATGCGGGGCGACGCGGTTGCCATGTGTTAAGCCGGGCCGGGCAAGCATTGCAACCTTGACAAATGGGAGCGCCCGTGCGCTTTTCGCGCCGATTTTCCATGCGATCGGTGGCAGTGCTTCGCACGCCAGAAAAACCGCTCCAAGCATCAGTCCAGGATTGAAGTCATGCATCGTTACCGCAGCCACACCTGTGCAGCCCTCCGCAAGTCGGATGTCGGCTCCAATGTCCGTATCTCCGGCTGGGTCCATCGTGTACGAGATCATGGCGGTGTCCTGTTCGTCGACCTTCGCGATCATTACGGCATGACCCAGGTCGTCTGCGATCCGGATAGCCCTGCCTTCAAGACGGCGGAAGTCGTGCGCGGCGAATGGGTCATCCGCATCGACGGCACCGTCAAGGCGCGTTCCGAAGAGACCGTCAACAAGACCATGGCGACCGGCGAGATCGAGCTTTACGCCCGTGAGATCGAAGTTCTGTCCGCCGCCAAGGAACTGCCGCTGCCGGTCTTCGGCGAGCCGGAATATCCGGAAGACGTGCGCCTCAAGTACCGCTTCCTCGACCTGCGCCGCGAAACGCTGCACAAGAACATCGTCAAGCGCACCCAGATCATCGCCGCCATGCGCCGTGAGATGACCCTCGGTGGCTTTACCGAATATTCGACACCGATCCTGACGGCTTCCTCCCCTGAAGGCGCACGCGACTTCCTGGTCCCGAGCCGTATACACCCCGGCAAGTTCTTCGCCCTGCCGCAGGCGCCGCAGCAGTACAAGCAGCTGATGATGGTGGCCGGTTTCGACCGCTATTTCCAGATCGCACCCTGCTTCCGCGATGAAGATCCGCGCGCCGATCGCCTGCCGGGCGAATTCTACCAGCTCGACCTCGAAATGAGCTTCGTCACCCAGGAAGAAGTCTGGGAAACGATGGAGCCGGTCATGCGCGGCATCTTCGAAGAGTTTGCCGAAGGCAAGCCGGTCACGAAAGAATTCCCGCGCATTCCTTACGACGTCGCGATCCGCAAATATGGTTCCGACAAGCCGGACCTGCGTAACCCGATCGAAATGGAAGCCGTCACCGAACATTTCGCCGGTTCCGGCTTCAAGGTGTTCGCCGGCATGATCGCGTCGAACCCGAAGGTCGAAGTCTGGGCGATCCCGGCCAAGACCGGTGGTAGCCGCGCATTCTGCGATCGCATGAACGCATGGGCCCAGGGCCAGGGTCAGCCCGGCCTCGGTTACATCTTCTGGAAGGAAGAAGAAGGCAAGGTTGCAGGCTCCGGTCCGCTCGCCAAGAACATCGGCGAAGAACGCACCGAAGCCTTGCGCGTTCAGCTCGGCCTCGAAGCGGGCGATGCCTGCTTCTTCGTCGCCGGCGAACCGGAAAAGTTCTACAAGTTTGCAGGCGAGGCCCGTAACCGCGCCGCCGACGAACTGAACCTGTCCAACAAGGACCAGTTCGCTCTGTGCTGGATCGTCGACTTCCCGTTCTTCGAATATAACGAGGAAGACAAGAAGATCGACTTCGCCCACAACCCGTTCTCGATGCCGCAGGGCGGTCTCGACGCACTGGCAAACCAGGATCCGCTGACGATCAAGGCCTACCAGTACGACATGGTCTGCAACGGCTTCGAAATCGCTTCGGGCTCGATCCGTAACCAGCTGCCGGAAGTCATGGTCAAGGCCTTCGAAATGGTCGGCCTGTCGCAGCAGGACGTCGAGGATCGCTTCGGCGGCCTCTACCGCGCCTTCCAGTATGGTGCGCCTCCGCATGGCGGCATGGCTGCCGGCGTCGATCGCGTCGTCATGTTGCTGACTGGTGCCAAGAACCTGCGCGAAATCACGCTGTTCCCGATGAACCAGCAGGCACAGGATCTTCTGATGGGCGCCCCGTCGGAAGCCACCCCGACGCAGCTGCGCGAACTGGCGATCCGCCCGATCCCGCCAGTGAAGAAAGATTGACAAGAAGGACTGATCCTTCGTCTCCGGCGACGTATTTCAGATCAATTCACGGCGGTCCTTCGGGGCCGCCGTTTTTGTTTTTGGCAAGCCCTCTGGCCAAGTGGTCCGGGTGTTTTCAGCCTCGTGCAGCGTAAGGGCCAGCAGGTTCGCGACGCACAACGGGTCGGAACCATATCCCTGTAACGGTGTTGTTACCGCAGCAATCAGCTCAGGGAGAAGCAAGATGCACAAGTTGACCATGGCCGCTTCGGCGGCGTTTTTCGCTCTGTCGGCTTCGGCCTATGCACAGAATGCCGTCATCATCCAGCAGCAGCCGGCTGATCCGGTCGTGACCAATTCGACGGTCGTGATGCCGGGTGAGGTCCGCACCTACGTGATGGAGCAGCAGCCTGTCGATTCCATTCCGTATGACGGTGACGTGCTTGTCGGCCGTGTCCTGCCGGAAAATGTCGAGGTCCGCCCGGTTCAGGGCTATGACCAGTACGGCTATACGATCGTCAACGAGCGCCGCGTGATCGTCGATCCGCAGACGCACACGGTGATCCAGGTTCTCGAATAGTCGCGGACTGTATGCAAGGTCATGCGAGGTCGGTGCCGCTCAGCGGTGCCGGCCTTCTTTTACGATAGATCTGGCAAGAAATAGGCATGCAACGCCAATCATCAATCCACCGATGGGCGTGATCAAAATAGCGATGATCTGCATGGTATTCATGACCGCAATCCTCTCAGAATTGTGCTCGCCCAATAATGTAATGCGAATGCCCCGGCAAAGCAAATACAGGTCATAAAGACCAGCAGCCTGGTGATACCCATCGGGCCGTAAAGGCCTGAAAACATGGGAGCCAATCCGCCCACGGCAAATACGGCAATTCCAACACCGTTCATAAACGTCGCCAGCATTTTTAGACGCTCGTTGTTGACCAGCTTCCGTTGCGCATCCTCATCCATGCCCAAATCCCCAAAAAAACCGCACATATTCTAGTCGCAAATGTCTCCGTACGCACGGGGGAGCTTCCTGCACTTGGCATTTGTCTGGTTCACCGCTATAGCTCCAACTATCCACAAGGACTTGGGTGCAATTCCCGAGTGGCTCTTCCGGCCGCCGATCCGCCGGACAACCGCAAAACCTGCAGATACTCAAGATCGCTCTTCACCAGCTGCGTTCTTTCAAGCTTTGCGAGATCATCCGACATGTCGACTTTTTCTACCCTTCGCCGGGATTGGTCTGCCAATCCCGTCCGTGAAATGCTGGCGGGCGCCGTGGCGACCTTTGCCCTCATCCCGGAAGTCATTGCCTTTTCCTTTGTCGCGGGTGTCGATCCTGAAGTGGGTCTTTTTGCCTCCTTCGTTATCGGCATTGTGATTGCCTTTACTGGTGGCCGCCCTGCCATGATTTCGGCGGCTGCCGGTTCCGTTGCCCTGGTCGCGGCACCGCTCGTCCACGCGCACGGCCTGGCTTATCTGCTGGCGGCCGGCCTGCTGGCGGGTCTCATCCAGATCGTGTTCGGCCTGCTCAAGCTTGGCGTGCTGATGCGCTTCGTGTCGAAATCGGTGCGCACCGGCTTCGTCAACGCGCTGGCGATTTTGATCTTCTGGGCGCAGACACCGCATATTTTCAGTGCCAATGCCGCAACCTTCGCCGTGCTTGCGGCAGGCCTCGTCATCATCTATCTGGCACCGCGCATCACAACCGCAGTCCCGTCGCCGCTGATCTGTATTCTCGTGCTGACGGTTGCAAGCGTCGGCTTCGACTTGCCGGTCGAAACAGTGGCAGATCTCGGCAAGCTGCCGGACAGCTGGCCGGTCTTCGCCTGGCCTTCAGTGCCCTTCACCCTTGAGACACTGGAGATCATCATCGGGCCGGCGGTCGCAATCGCCATGGTTGGCCTGTTGGAATCGATGATGACGGCGAGCGTCGTCGATGAGCAGACGGAGACGCAAAGCTCCAAGAACCGCGAATGCACGGGCCTCGGCATTGCCAATGCCGCGTCCAGCCTGTTTGGCGGCATTGCCGGCTGCGGCATGATCGGTCAGACGGTGAGCAATGTGAAATACGGCGGGAGAGGGCGCCTTTCGACGCTTTTTGCCGGTGTATTCCTGCTTGTCCTGATGGTCTTCCTCAAGCCGTGGGTTTCGGAAGTTCCGGTCGCAGCTCTGGTTGCGATCATGGTCATGGTGTCGGTCGATACGTTCGATTGGTCGTCGCTCAGCAAGCTGGTCGTGCATCCGCGCGCCTCCAGCGTCGTCATGTTGGCAACGGTTGTCGTCACCGTCTTCACCTCCAACCTTGCGCTTGGCGTCGCGGTTGGCGTTCTTCTCTCCGGCGTCTTCTTCGCCGGCAAGGTTGCCAGGCTCTTCCGTGTCCAAAAGGTCAACGGTGCGGCCGGCGAACGGATATACCAGGTGGAAGGTCAGATCTTCTTCGCCTCGGCAGATGCCTTCATCGACGCTTTCGGCGTCGACGACCTGCCTAAAACCTTGGTGATCGATGTCAGCAGGGCGCATCTGTGGGACATCACCGCCGTCGATGCACTCGACAAGGTCGTGCTGAAATATCGCAATATGGGCGTGGAGGTCGAAGTGCGCGGTGTCAACGAAGCGAGCACCGACATGATCGACCGTTTCGCCCTGCACGACAAGCCCCATGCCTCGCTGGCAGGGTCCACGGTCGATTGAACGAAAGAGCCCGGCAGGTGACCTGCCGGGCTCTTTGCATCGGGAACCTGACGTCGCGGCTAGTCGTTCGCCGTGACCTTGACGCCCAGAACCTGTGGCAGCGTGTTCGGCGCACCCATGCCGGCGCCGAGAAGCATCGGGAAGGGGACCGGGTTCTGCGGCTGGGCGGTCACGGTGAAGCTGCCCGGCTTGTCGAGATAGGTGTTGACCGCCTGGCTCAGCATGTTCTGCAGTTCCGGCATGTTGTACTGGGCCAGAACCAGCGGCGTCATCGCCTTGATCATCTGGGCCATCTGGTTGCCACTCGTGTTCTGCTGCTTGCCGACCACGTCGAGTGCCTTTTCGGTGATCCCGTCATCGTCGAAACGGATCATCGCGCTGTTGAAGGTCAGCCGCTGCATCAGGCCGAGCATGGCAAGGTTTGCCGCCTGCTGTGCCTCTTCCTTATTCGGATTGGCTTCCATGGCACGCGCCGTCTCGTTGGCGGAGCGGACGAAATCCGGCGTGTAACCGGACAGGCTCATGGCCAAGGCGAGCTTGCCGATATTGGCGAAGTCCATCGAGTAATCCTCGATCGCGATCGTCCCGGGCAGCAAATCCCAGCTGCCGGTCATGTTGATCTCGCCGTTGAGCGTGTTGATCCCGAGATCTGCGATCGTCTGGCGCGAGCTCGGATCGTCGATCGTCGAAAGATCGGCCTTGATGTCGGCCACTTTCATCTCGAAGCCGACGGTCTTCTCGTCATCCGAAACGTCTGTCGTCACCTTGGAGGAACCGATCGACGCGACGTTTTTGCCATCGACCTTGACCTCGATCGGGCCGGCCGATGCCTCGTCGTAGAGCAGCACGGAATCGAGCGTGTTGCCGGCCGTTTCGGCCGGGACCGTGAGGCCGCTGATTGCAATGTCCGAGGCGCGGATTTCCGCCTTGTCCTGGCGGATGTCGACATTTTCGAATGTGACGCTGTCGATCGTGTAGCCGCCATTGTCCTCCTCGACGCCTTCCATCTCGATCGTGCCGAGCGGCAGGCTGCCCTGACCCTTGCCGGCTTCGAAACGGCTGTCGCGGAGCGTCACATTGGCGCCGTCAACCTCGACCGAGCCGGGAACAAGGCCCGCACCCTGTTCCATGTAAAGCGCTTTGTTGATCTTCGCCACGAGATCTGCCCCGTCCAACGCGAAGGCGGGCGAACTGAAGACGAGAAGTGCAGTACCGGCCGCAAGCAGGCGGGCCTTGGAAGCGTGACGCATGAATATCCTCCTGGAGGGCACGGGTGATCCCGTGAAATCAATGGCTTTTATAGGTCGCGTGAAAGAAAGGTCCATGGCTTTCTGAGCCGCGCTCTGAGCCATTTTTGTGACGCCCTTATCAAAGGGTTAGTTTCTCCACAGCCTCATTCCCCGGCTTTGTTGCCGAAAACCGGGCTTTGGGCTAGTCAGGGGCCATGGGACAGATCGTGAATCCGCCCGGCGACGACGGCGGCGACAACATATTACCGGTGGACCTCAAGGCAGCGCTCGAAGAGCGCTATCTCGCCTATGCGCTGTCCACCATCATGCACCGCGCACTGCCGGACGTTCGTGACGGGCTGAAGCCTGTCCATCGCCGCATCGTCTACGCGATGAGCGAGATGGGCCTTCGCCCAAATACCGCCTTCCGCAAATGCGCGAAAATCGTTGGCGAAGTGATGGGTAACTATCACCCGCATGGCGACCAGTCGATCTACGATGCGCTGGCCCGTTTGGCGCAGGACTTCTCGCTCAGATATCCGCTGGTCAACGGCCAGGGGAATTTCGGCAATATCGACGGCGATAGCCCTGCCGCGATGCGTTACACCGAATCGAAGATGACCGGGGTTGCCGAACTTCTGCTCGAAGGCATCGGCGAGGATGCGGTCGATTTTCGCGACACCTATGATGAGTCGAATTCCGAGCCGACAGTCCTGCCCGGTGCCTTCCCGAACCTGCTTGCCAATGGTGCGACAGGCATTGCGGTCGGCATGGCGACGTCGATCCCTCCGCATAATGCCCATGAAATCTGCGATGCGGCGCTGCATCTGATCAAGCATCCTGATGCGACGGTCGAGAAGCTGGTCGAATTCATGCCCGGTCCGGACCTGCCGACCGGCGGCATCATCATCGACAGCCGCGAGAGCATTATCGAGAGCTACAAGACCGGACGCGGTGGTTTCCGCGTTCGCGCCAAGTGGGAGATCGAGGATCTCGGTCGCGGCGGTTACCAGATCGTCATCACCGAAATTCCCTACCAGGTGCAGAAGTCGCGGTTGATCGAGAAGATCGCCGAGCTGCTGATCGCCCGCAAGCTGCCGCTGCTTGACGACATCCGCGACGAATCCGCCGAAGATGTCCGCGTTGTCATCGTACCGAAGAGCCGCACCGTCGATGCGACCCTGCTGATGGAATCGATGTTCAAGCTGACCGAGCTTGAAAGCCGTATTCCGCTCAACATGAATGTCCTGTCCATGGGCCGCGTGCCCAAGGTCATGGCGATGAACGAGGTGCTGCTCGAGTGGCTGGCGCATCGCAAGGATGTGCTCGTCCGTCGTTCCAGCCACCGCCTGGCTGCGATCGACCGGCGCTTGGAAATCCTCGGTGGCCTGCTTGTCGCCTACCTCAACATCGACGAGGTGATCCGCATCATCCGCGAGGAGGATGAGCCGAAGCCTGTGATGATGGAGCGCTGGTCGCTGACCGAGATCCAGGTCGAAGCCATCCTCAACATGCGGCTGCGCGCATTGCGCAAGCTCGAAGAGTTCGAGATCCGCACCGAAAACGACAACCTGACCAAGGAAAAGGCCGATATCGAAGCGCTGCTGGCGTCCGACGACAAGCAATGGCGGATGATTGAGGTCGAGATCCAGGACGTCAAGAAGAAATATGCCAAGGCGACCGAGCTCGGCCGTCGCCGCACCCAGTTTGCCGAGGCGCCGGAGGCCGATCTGGAAGCCATCCAGCAGGCGATGATCGAAAAGGAACCGATCACCGTCATCATCTCGCAAAAGGGCTGGATCCGCGCGCTGAAAGGCCATGTCGCCGACACGTCGGCTCTCACCTTCAAGGAAGGCGACGGGCCGAAGATCGCCTTTACGGCGCAGACCACCGATAAGCTGCTGCTCGTTACTACCGGCGGCAAGGCCTATACGCTTGGTGGCGACAAGCTGCCCGGCGGCCGCGGCCATGGCGAACCGATCCGCATCATGGTGGATATGGAAAACGATCAGGATATCCTCACCGCCTTCGTCCATGACGCGAGCCGCAGGATGATCATCGCTTCGACCTCCGGTTATGGCTTCATCGTCGCCGAAAGCGAAATGGTCGCCAATACCCGCAAGGGCAAGCAGGTGATGAATGTCGGCATGCCGGACGAGACCAAGCTCGTCGTGCCTGTCTCTGGCGATCACGTCGCGATCGTCGGCGAGAACCGCAAGATGGTCGTCTTCCCGCTGGAACAGCTGCCGGAAATGACCCGTGGCAAGGGTGTCCGCCTGCAGCGCTACAAGGATGGCGGCATTTCCGACATCAAGTGCTTTGCGATGGACGCAGGTCTTTCCTGGGAAGACAGCGCCGGCCGCGCCTTCAACCGCACGAAGGAAGAGCTGGCGGAATGGATGGGCGACCGCGCCTCGGCGGGCCGCACTGTTCCTAAGGGTTTTCCACGCAGCGGCAAGTTCGCCGGTTGACGCTGTGAGATCGAAAGCCGGAAGCGGCTTTCGATGAGATGTGACACCGAACTCTCAGTGCTTTCCCAGTTCCTTGAGAGCGGTGTAATATTTGCGCATCGCGGTTTTGGCCGCGGTGATCTCGACTTGGAAATCCTCGTCGGCAATCGCTTTCGGAACGAAAAGCTCAAGACCTGTATCGTCGGAATGAAGTTCGATGACATCGCCTTCCTTCCAGCCAAGACGATGCAGAACATCCTGTGGCAAGACAATGCCGCAACCTCCGTCAACTTTCTGAATGGTAACTGCCCTGTCCATCAGTAACCTCCCGTTGGCGAGAGGGCAGGATAGCATGTTCGAAGATAATTCGAAGTCACGTTTTCTATGTGATGTCGGCGATCTGCCCAGGCCGCCCACGCCGCATCTGCCACAGCGCATGGCCAGCCAGCGACAGGATCAGGATCGCGCCGCCTGCAAGCGTCCGGACATGCATCTCCTCGCCGAAGATCAGCCAGACCCAGATCGGTGCAAGCACGGTTTCGAGCAGGTAGCACATGCCGACCTCGGCACCGGTGAGGTATTTCGGTCCCGTCGCCAGACACCAGAAGGCGAGTGGCAGCACGACCAGTCCGTCGATGAGGATGAAGAGCGGATCGGGCACTGATGGAAAACCGCCTGCCGGCATCATCGCCAGCCCGAGGATTGCCGGAATGATGGTTGCGACGAGTGGAACGAGGCCGAGATCCGCCTTGGCTCCGCGCCCGATCGTGATTGCGCCGGCGAGCAGAACGGCGGTTGCCAGTGCCGATATGTTGCCGAGCATGTCGCCGGCCGACAGGCCGCCCGAGACGATCAGGCCGACGCCGATGACCATAAGCGCCATGGTGATCCATGTCGCCCGCGATGGAGGCTCAGTGAGCGTCAGCCAGCCGAAAAGCGCTGCAAACATCGGCGTGAAGGCAACGATGAACACGACATTCGCGGTCGATGTGTTGAACACGCCGCCGAGGAAGGTGACGGTCGACAGGCCGTAGAAAAGTCCGGCAATCAGGCCTGCCTTGCCGGGCCGAAGCGCCGCGCTTGCAGGATGCAGAAATCGGAAGACCAGCCAGACGATGAGACCGAGCGCGAAGGTCGAAAGGCTGCGCAGCGCCAGCGTCTCCCAAAGGCCGCCGCCACCAAGACGCACGAGCGGCACGTCGAAGGAAAGTGCAACGCCGCCGGTAACCGTCAGCAGCAGGCCCTTGCTGTGATGCTGCATCTCTACCGCTCGGAATGCGGTTCGGCGGCGGGTGGCAAAAGACGCTCCCACCCTCGCGCCGTCAGCTGTTCCTGCGGCTGGTAACGGGTCTTGTAGTCCATCTTCGACGAACCCTTGACCCAGTAGCCGAGATAGACATGCGGCAGGCCGAGCGATCTCGTCCTGTTGAGGTGATCGAGAATCATGAACGTTCCGAGCGACCGTTTGTCGGCCTTCGGGTTGAAGAAGGAATAGACCATCGACAAACCGTCGCTCATCATGTCGGTCAGCGCCACGGCGATCAACTCGCCCTTCGCCTCTCCGCTGATTCCGTAGCCGGGTTCACGGATACGGTATTCGATCAGGCGGGTGTTCACATGCGTGTCTTCAACCATGATCGCATAATCGAGAGCCGACATGTCCGACATGCCGCCATGCTGGTGGCGATCGTCGAGATAGCGGCGGAAGAGGGCGAATTGTTCCGTCGAAGGCTGCGCCGGCTGGACCACTGAAACGAGATCCCGGTTGGCCGTCATCACCCGTTTCATCGACTTCGTCGGCTCGAACTCTCCGGCAAGGATACGCACCGAAACACAGGCGCGGCAAGCTTCGCAGGCGGGACGATAGGCGATGTTCTGCGATCGGCGAAAACCGCCTTGGGTCAGGAGGTCGTTCATTTCCGCTGCACGGGGACCGACGAGGTGGGTGAACACCTTGCGTTCCATTTCACCCGGAAGGTAGGGACAAACTGCCGGAGCCGTCAGATAGAACTGCGGGGAAGGCGTCGTCTGGGTATTCATCGAGGTGCGGCCAATCCCGTCATGGTGTGGGAAATGTCATACCATGGCGCATAAATGAAAAACGTCAACCATGCGCTTGCCAGCCCCTGGTTCAAGGCACGGCCAATCACCGGAAATCCCGTGACTGACCGCACAGATCCCTGCGGTCAGGCCGCTCTGACGATCACCGTACCGAGCAGCATGTCATGCACAAGCCGCGATTTTTCGGTAAACAGGCCAGCCAGCAAGATCAGCGGCGTCAACACCGAGTTGATCAGCCAGAACAGCACGGTGTGAACCACGGCGGTCATGAAGTCGAGGCGGCGCCCGTCCATCCGCATCAGCGTGATGCCCATCGCGCGCATGCCGGGCGATGCCTGCGACGGGCCACCAAGCGTCATGCCGAAATAGAGAAGCGCGACGATGACGAACAGTGCCGGATAAAGCATGAAACCGAGGCCGAGCGTGATGATGCCGAGGAAAAACACCACCACCGCGGCTGGAATGCACAAAAGCAGCACGATCAGGTAATCGAGGATGAAGGCGAACACCCGGCGGGAAAGAACGCCGCTATAGGCGCGCCAGTCGTCGGGTGCGGCATAGGTCGGGTTCGGGTCGAGGCTCATGGGTGTAGGGTCTCCTGTTTCTTCCCAACAATATGGGAAGATGCGACAACCTTAGCAAGTATCCGCGCAGTCCGCGCCGGGGCCTTCTCAGCCCTTTGCCAGCTTCTTTGCCACGTCGACGGCGAAATAGGTGAGAATGCCGTCGCAGCCGGCGCGCTTGAAACAGAGAAGCGTCTCCATCATCACCCGCTCGCCGTCGATCCAGCCGTTCATCGCCGCCGCCTTGATCTGTGCATATTCGCCCGACACCTGATAGGCATAGGTCGGAAGCCCGAAAGCCTCCTTCACCCGCCAACAGATATCGAGATAGGGAAGGCCGGGCTTCACCATCATCATGTCGGCACCTTCCTCGACATCGAGGGCGGCATCGCGCATCGCTTCGGTGCCGTTGGCGGGCGAGATGTAATAGCTGTTCTTGTCACCCTTCAGCAGCCCGCCGGTATTGATCGCCTCACGATAGGGGCCGTAGAAGCCGGACGAAAATTTCGTCGCATAGGACATGATGCCGACATCCTGATGGCCGGCAGCGTCCAGCCCGCGGCGGATGGCGCCGATGCGGCCATCCATCATTTCCGATGGCGAGATGATGTCTGAACCGGCATCGGCCTGCAGGATCGCGGCCTTCACCACCTGCTCGACCGTCTCGTCATTGACGATCACGCCGTCGCGCAGGATGCCGTCATGGCCATGGCTGGTGAACGGATCGAGCGCCACGTCGGTGATCAGGCCGATATTCGGAACCGCCTTCTTCACCGCCCGGATGAACTGGTTCATCAGATTGTCGGGGTTGAGGATTGCCGAACCGGTCAGGTCGCGCAGGTTCATCTCGATATCGGGGAAAGGGGCGATGGCCGGAATGCCGAGATCGGCCGCTTCTTTTACCGCTTCGACAGCCATGTCGACGCTCATCCGGTTGACGCCCGGCATCGCCGCCAGCGGCTCCGATATCCCGGTGCCGTGGGTGATGAAGATCGGCCAGATCAGGTCGTCCACGGTCAGCCGGTTCTCTTGAACCATGCGCCGGACCCAGTCCGCCTTGCGATTGCGGCGCATGCGGCGATGGTCGGTGATCTCGTCGACGAGATGCGTCTTGTCCATGACGGTGTCTCCGTTATTTTTTGTTTGGCCGGTCATTAGCACGCAGCAAGTTGTTTATGAATGGCTTGCAACAAGCATTGCTGCCATGCGTCTGGCTGGCGGCTTGTCTGATGCCCCTATATATCAATGGGCATGGAACCTGATTCACCTTCAGTGCCGAGGCGCACGCTGACCGAGCTCCTCTTCGTCCTTTTCCTGAGGATGATCGCGATCACCTGTTTCTGGTTCGGATTGCAATATTGGGCAATGCTCGTCGGCTACTCTCTGGATGGCAGGGCGCGCTTCGATCTGCTGACGCTGCCGTGGCGGGCCGCGGCGGCCTCACTTGCGGTGCTTTTCCCGGTAGCTTCGCTCGGCCTGTGGCTGACCGTGTCCTGGGGGGCGGTGCTGTGGGTGATCGCTGCAACGATCCAGATCCTCATGTATGTCATCTGGCCGGCAATCTTCGGCATCAACCATCTTGTGCCGCTGCTGCATCTGCTCGTTGCGGCCCTTTATATCGTATTTCGCCTTGCTTTGTGGCTCGAAGGGCGCCGCAAGGAGGAGAGGGTAAGAACTGATTTACCATGAAACTAAAGGGAAATAGCTCGGATTTTAGTGAATTTTCCGCGCTAACTGATTGATTTTTATGGGCAGACTTTATGGGGCTAAGGCCCTCGCCACAGTCTCGCCGAAATCGAAAAATGCAGGTAGGTATTTGTTAATCAAGTGTTTTAAGTCGAATTTTATGAGCATTCGATAGGGTCTGTCTCAAGGCGGGAAGAACAAACACACCGCCAAACAAAACAGTGAGGCAGTCATCATGAACACCAAGCTCAAGCCGCAGGCACCGGCAGTCGCAGACATCCACGAAGACACCATCCGCTCGCTCTACATGGAGTCGCTGCACCTGGTCGAACGTCTTCACCGCCGTCTCCTCGATGTCATCAAGGACGAGTTCGACCGCCAGGGTCGCGACGACGTCAACGCCGTACAGGCGCTTCTCCTCTTCAACATCGGCAATTCGGAACTGACTGCAGGCGAGCTGCGCTCCCGCGGTTATTACCTCGGCTCCAACGTTTCCTACAACGTCAAGAAGCTGGTCGATCTCGGTTTCATCAACCACGCCCGTTCGCGCATCGACCGTCGCTCGGTCCGTATCAGCCTGACGCCGGAAGGCCAGTTGATCGCCGAAACCGTCGCACGGCTTTATGAGCGCCATATCGGTTCGATCGAAAAGGTCGGCGGCATCGGCGAGGGCGAGTTCTCCCAGATGAACCGTCTCCTGCAGCGCCTCGACCGTTTCTGGAACGACTCGATCGCTTACCGGATGTAATCCGACGGAAAGATAATGCGCCTTTAAACCACGAGAGGCTTGGCGTTACTCATTTCCTCCAGTCATGCTGTGACGCACAAAGGCACAACGGATCGCAAGGTTAGCGCTCCGTTGTGCCCGTTTGTCGTGTTCGGCGGTTTGAACATCAATGCTGCGGATCAGCCGCCGATCGCCTTGATCCGTGTCAGGTCGACGATCACTTCCTGCCATCCTGTCGGGCGATAGCCGCGAACCTTCTCCGGCCATTCGCAAATGCCATCCTCATTGACGTAGCCGACCCAATGCGCACTTGCGAGGTGATCGAACAGCAGGAACACCAGCTTGTTGGCAATCAGCGTCGATGTCGGCTTCCAGTTCATGAGCTCCCCCGCATGTATCTTTGAAGTGCGAAAAATAGCGTCTACAGCTTGCATGAGGCTGGTGGCACGGCGTGTTCTTGCCGGATGAAGGCCGCGGGGATCGGCACATATCTTGCTTTGCGTTACCCACCAGATTTAAGGGGTAAGAAATGCAACAAACAATCGTCAAGCCTGAGGGCAATACGCTCTTCCCGATCGTCCTTTCCATCGTCGCTGCCGCTGCCACCGGCGTGCTGTGGGCCTATGCCAATCCGATCCAGCTGGTGCCGGGCGTCATCCAGTGGCGTATCTTCGCTTTCCTGCCACCGCTCATTGGCATCCTGCTCGGCTGGAAGAGTGGTTTCATCACCGGTTATCTCGGCACCATCGTCTGGTCGCTTCTGGCCGGCACGTTCATCCCGGCTCATTCGCTGCTCGTCGATGGCATCATGGTCGGGCTGACCGGTCTCGTTCCGGGCCTCATCTTCGATCCGGCAAAGACGATCTTCGATCGCGCGACACTGATCAAAATTGCGGCAACCTGCCTGATCGTTGGCCTCGTCATGGTCGTTGCGGTTTCGGCGAGCCTGGCCTATCTCGGTATCTTCCCGTTCTGGTGGGCTGTCGGTTATCTCGGCCTGTCGGATATCGTTCCGATGTTGATTGGAACGCCGCTGCTGATCGTGCCGGCGCTCAAAATCTTGAAGAGCGCGCATCCGGCAGGGTTCACCCGCTTCTAAAGGCATCGCAAGTTCAGTGTTTGATATCGATAATCTGACGATCGGCTTCGGTGGTGACATATCCGTCATCTCCGGAGCCAGCCTGCATCTTGAAAAAGGCGCGCGTCTTCTCGTTTGCGGCGCGGCCGGTTGCGGCAAGTCCACCGTGATGAATGTCATCGCCGGTATCGTCCCGACATTGGTGACGCCGCCTGTCTATTCGGGCGAGGTGAGGCTGCATGGCAAGACACTCTCCGAAATCGGCAAGGACCGCTGGTTCACCACGGTCGCAAGCCTTGCCCAGAATGCCGAGGACCAGCTCTGGGATCTCGGCGTTGAAGATCTGATCGCCTTCCCGCTGGAAAATCGCGGAGTGCCGAAAGCCGATATCCGGGCGCGTGTCGCCGAGCTGATCGTCGAGCTCGATATCGGCCAGTTGCGCGGCCGCCGCGTGCTCACCTTGTCCGGTGGCGAGCGGCGCATGGTGGCGATCGCCGCGGCGATTGCCGCACGTCCGGAAATCCTCGTCCTCGACGAACCGACGACAGGCCTTGATCCGGCCGCCCGAAAGCGTCTGGTTCGGCTGATCAAGAAATTGTCCCAAGAGCTTTCCGGCGTCGTCATCGCCGAGCAGGATCCGGCCTCGCTTCAGGCCGTTGTCGAAAATGTCGTGTTGTTGAGTGACGGCACAGTGTCGGCACCGGTCGCAGCCGCCGCGATTATGGCCGAGACGGCCCCGTGGGAGGCTGCCGGGATCCTTGCGCCGCGCCGAATACGCGCCGTGAAAACCCAAGCGCCGGAGGGCCGCGTTCTGCTTTCGGTCGAGGGTGTGAAGACGGAACTCAGACGGGCCGATGGTCTTCCGGTTCTCGAAGACGTCAAGCTGCAACTGCGCGCAGGCGAGGTCGTCGGCCTCATCGGCCGCAACGGTGCGGGCAAGACGACGCTCTTTCAGTCTATCCTCGGTCTGGCGAAGATGAAGGCCGGCATGATCATGATCGATGGCGAGCAGGCGAATGGCTGGACGCCGGCGCGGCGCGCCCGCTCGATCGGCTATCTGCCGCAGAACATGCGGCGTATTCTTTTCAACATGACGGTGGTCGACGAGGTGCTGTTTGCAATGACCGGCGGCAAGTCCGGTGAAACATCCGGCGAAGATCGGCAAAAGGCGGTCGAAGTGCTGGGCCGCTACAAGCTCGGTGATCTCGCGGAGGCCAATCCGTTCGCGCTGTCGGCCCGCCAACAGGCATTGCTCGGGCTCGCCTGTGCGGAAGCGGCATCGGTGAAAATCGCTATCCTTGACGAGCCGCTGCTGGCCCGCGACCTCGAAGGCCGGCGGATGTTGGAGAATTTCCTCGCCACGATGACTGGTTCCGGGTGCTCGGTTCTCCTGATCTCGCATGATCTGGAACTGATCGACGATGTCACGTCGCGTTCGCTGATCCTCGAAAAAGGCCGGATCGCTTTCGACGGCGCAACGGCCGACGGCTGGCAAAGTCAGGCTTTCACGGCCCTCGGCTGGCCGGCGCCGTATCAGCCAAGCGAGGTGATGGCATGAACCTGCTCCATGACCTCAATTTCTTCGTCAAGCTCGGCCTGGCCTTCCTTGTCATGCTGGCCGCATGGCTGGTGCCCGGCTGGGTCTACGGCGTGCCGCTGGCGATCGCGATGGTGATTTTCCTCCGCGTGACGCACACGCCGGGCTTCAGGGCCTATCTGAAGGGCGCGACGCTGCTGACGCTGCTCGTCATGGCAAGCTGGATCCTGAACCTGTCGATCCAGGGCATGGCCGTCAGCCAGGCAGTGCTTGTGGCCTTCGGCATGGCCGCACGCCTGGTCACAACGACTGCGGCCTTCTTCTTCGTCATGGAAACCAGCACGCCGGGTTCGATCCTTGCTGCCTGCAGCGCCGCTCGCCTGCCGCCGATCATCACTCTCGTCCTCTCGCTCACCTTCGGCATGATCCCGATGTTGCGCGAGGATTTCGATCGTATCGCCGACGCCCAGCGGGCGAGGGGGATGGAGATAGACGACGTGTCTCTGCCCACCAGATTGCGCTTTGCACTTGCTCGTGGTGTTCCGTTGCTGGTCCAGGCGATCCGCACGGCCCATGCGATCTCGCTGTCACTTTCCGTCTACGGTTTCGACCTCAGGAAAAAGCGCACGACATGGCGTAATGTCGGCCTGCTCGTCGAACCACGCCTTCCCATCACGCCGGCCAGTGCCATGAAGCCGCGCACTCCCATCAAGGATGAAACACCATGACCGCCGCACTCTCCCCGATCACCGGTGAAACCTGGAAACTGGATATCGACGGCTACGGCGTCGATCTGCCGATTGTCGCGATCAAGCCGGATTTTGCCATTTCGCTGATGATGGTCATCGATCTCGGGGTGAAGTTCGGCGAACATGTCGGCCGCAAGCTTGCCGAAAAGCTCGCCCCCCTCAAGCCGGACGTGATCGTCGGTGCGGCGACGCTCGGCATTCCCGTTGCAATCGAGGTGAGCCGTGCGCTCGACCTCGACCATTACGTCATCCTTCAGAAGTCGCCGAAGATCCATCTCGGCGATGCACTGGTGCAGACGATCTCCTCGATCACCTCCAAGGGCGAACAGCGCCTGTTGCTCGACCGGCAGGCGATCCCGCTGATCGCCGGCAAGCGTGTGGTCGTCGTCGACGACGTCGTCGCCTCCGGTTCCAGCATCAAGGGTTCGGTGGACCTCGTGCGCGCGGCAGGCGGACATGTCGTCGGTATCGGTGTCATTCTGACCGAGGCGAAGGACTGGCAGGATGTGCTCGGAAGCGATGCCGAACTGATCCACAGCCTTGCCCATATCCCGCAATTCACCAGGGCTGCCGGAGAGCCGGATGCGCCATGGGTACCGATCCCGGAAACCTTCCTTTAGGACCGCGCGCCAAGCCTTTTCGAACCGGCAGAAAAGTCACACCGTAACACGGCTTTGTGACCCCATGTTTGCTGACACGAATTGGCCATATTGCTATGGGACCGGCAAGTACAAGCATTTGGTAAAATGGGCGTTTGCCAGTCATGGCAGACATGGGCCTCTGAAGGCGTACTGCTTTGCTTTTGCGCCTTTTTTAACCATATCCCTGTAGCGCTGTTGTGTTGACCGGGATCGAATGGATGGGATGATGTCGAAAAAGATCGGATCTGAAACTTTCTCTCGCCGCGCCCTGTTGCGTACGGCGCTGTCCGCAGGGGCCGCAGCCGTTGCTGCGCCGGCGCTTGCGCAGAGCCCGATCGACTCGCTCATCAATGCGCCGCGCCGCGGCAGCTGGGACGACCAGTTCGATGCGCGCGGTTCCCGCGCGGCTGTCGGCGTCGTGTCGAACAATCCCATTCTCGGCTCTGAAGGTCCGGCCAACATCCAGCAGGCGATCCTCGCTTACCAGCAGATCGTCTCGAATGGCGGCTGGCCGGAAGTGCGCCCGTCTGTTCGCCTGCAGCTCGGTGTTGCCGACGCGAGCGTCCAGCAGCTTCGACAGCGCCTGACGATCTCGGGCGATCTCGACGAGGCGGCCGGCATGTCGACGGCTTTTGACAGCTATGTCGACGGTGCGGTCAAGCGCTTCCAGGCCCGCCACGGCCTGCCTGCCGACGGCGTTCTCGGCGAGTTCACCGTCAAGGCGATGAACATTCCGGCGCAGACGCGGCTGATGCAGCTGCAGACGAACCTTGTGCGACTGCAGTCGATGTCCGGCGATCTCGGCTCGCGCTACGTCATGGTCAATATTCCGGCGATCTACATCGAGGCGGTGGAGAACGACCGCGTTGCGTTGCGTACCAACGCCATCGTCGGCCGCATCGACCGCCCGACGCATGCGATCAATTCGAAGATCTACGAAGTCATTCTCAACCCTTACTGGACCGCGCCCCGCTCGATCATCGAGAAGGACATCGTCCCTCTGATGCGCAAGGACCCGACCTATCTGACGCGCAACCAGATCCGTCTGTTTGACGGCAAAGGCCAGGAAGTGTCGCCCGAGACGGTGGACTGGTTCGCCCCCAAGGCGCCGAACCTGATGTTCCGCCAGGACCCGGGCAAGATCAACGCCATGGCCTCGACGAAGATCAACTTCCATAACCCGAACAACGAATACCTGCACGACACCCCGTCGCAGGGCTTGTTCAACAAGCTGATGCGTTTCGAATCGTCAGGTTGCATGCGCGTGCAGAACGTGCGCGACCTCACGACATGGCTTTTGAAGGATACCCCCGGCTGGTCGCGACAGGAAATCGAGCGCGTGATTTCCACGCGCCAGAACAACCCGATCAAGCTTTCCCAGGAAGTCCCTGTCTACATCGTCTACATCACCGCATGGTCTGCGAAGGACCGTGTCGTGCAGTTCCGCGACGACATCTACGAGAAGGATGGCAACCAGGAACTGGCTTTGCAGACAACCAACGGCATCGAACGCCAGACGGGTGCTCTCACCGAACAGGACATGCTGCCGCAATAAGGCGGTGTTGCATTGCTGACATTCGAGGCCGCGCTCCTTTAAAGAGTGCGGCCTTTGTGCATCTGCAAGACACGTCGGTCCGGCTGGACGCGCAAATGTCGCTCTCCGTATTGCCCTTGTGGTGGCAGGGCGCTAAGACGCGTCACACCGCCTTTTATCTTCTTCCAGGAGCCTCGCTCATGTCGAATACCGAAGTCTTCTTCTCCCGCCCGCTTGCCGAAACCGACCCGGAAATCTTTGGCGCGATCGAGAAGGAGCTGGGTCGTCAGCGCCACGAGATCGAGCTGATCGCATCTGAAAACATCGTTTCCCGCGCCGTGCTCGAAGCCCAGGGCTCGATCATGACCAACAAATATGCCGAAGGTTATCCGGGCAAGCGCTACTACGGTGGCTGCCAGTTCGTCGATATCGCCGAGGAACTGGCGATCGAACGCGCCAAGAAGCTGTTCGGCGTCGACTTCGTCAACGTCCAGCCGAATTCCGGTTCGCAGATGAACCAGGCCGTGTTCCTGGCGCTGCTGCAGCCGGGCGACACCTTCATGGGCCTCGACCTGAACTCGGGGGGGCATCTCACCCACGGTTCTCCGGTCAACATGTCCGGCAAGTGGTTCAACGTCGTGTCTTACGGCGTGCGTGAAGATGATAACCTGCTCGACATGGAAGACGTCGCCAAAAAGGCGCGTGAACACAAGCCGAAGCTGATCATCGCCGGCGGAACCGCCTATTCCCGTATCTGGGACTGGCAGAAGTTCCGTGAGATCGCCGACGAAGTCGGTGCATATCTGATGGTCGACATGGCCCATATCGCCGGTCTCGTTGCCGGTGGTCAGCATCCTTCGCCGTTCCCACATTGCCACGTTGCCACCACCACGACCCATAAGTCGTTGCGCGGCCCACGCGGCGGTGTGATCCTGACGAACGACGAGGCACTGGCCAAGAAGTTCAACTCGGCCGTATTCCCCGGTCTCCAGGGTGGCCCGCTGATGCACATCATCGCCGCCAAGGCTGTCGCTTTCGGCGAGGCACTGCAGCCGGAATTCAAGGAATACGCCGCCCAGGTCGTCAAGAATGCCAAGACGCTGGCCGAAACGTTGAAGGCCGGTGGCCTCGACATCGTTTCCGGCGGCACTGACAACCACTTGATGCTGGTCGATCTGCGCAAGAAAAATGCCACCGGCAAGCGCGCCGAGGCTGCCCTTGGCCGCGGTTACATCACCTGCAACAAGAACGGCATCCCGTTTGACCCTGAAAAGCCGTTCGTCACCTCTGGCGTCCGTCTCGGCACGCCGGCAGGCACGACCCGCGGTTTCAAGGAAGCCGAATTCGCCGAAATCGGCAATCTTATCGTCGAGCTTCTCGATGGTCTGAAGGTTGCCAATTCTGATGAAGGCAATGCTGCCATCGAGGCCGGCGTTCGCGAAAAGGTGGTCGCCCTGACCGACCGTTTCGTCATGTACCCGTATATGTAAGGCGAAGGATACCGCATGCGTTGCCCGTTCTGCGGCTCTGAAAATAGCCAGGTCAAGGATAGTCGTCCGGCGGAGGATTTCACCTCCATCCGTCGCCGTCGTATCTGCCCTGATTGCGGCGGTCGTTTCACCACCTTCGAACGCGTCCAGTTGCGCGAGTTGATGGTGGTGAAGAAGGCCGGCCGCAAGGCAGTCTTCGATCGCAACAAGCTTGTTCGTTCCTTCCAGATCGCGCTGCGCAAGCGGCCGGTCGACGCCGATCGCATCGAGCGGGCCGTATCCGGCATCGTCCGTCGTCTCGAAAGCTCTGGCGAAGCCGAAATATCTTCCGAGCAGATCGGTTTGCAGGTGCTTGAAGCCCTGAAGAGCCTCGATGATGTCGGCTTCGTCCGTTACGCATCGGTCTATCGCGATTTCTCCCATGCGGAAGATTTCGAGAAGGTGATCGAGGAGATCAACGCCAAGATCGGTCGCGACCCGGGCCTTGATCCGGATCTCGACAAATGACGAGCGTTGCCGAAGACCAGCGTTTCATGGCGGCAGCCCTTCGGCTGTCCAGATGGCACGACGGATTGACGGCAACCAACCCATCGGTCGGCTGCATCGTCGTCAAGGACGGTGTGATCGTCGGTCAGGCGGTCACCGCCACAGGTGGACGTCCCCATGCCGAAACCCAGGCGCTGGCGGTTGCCGGCGAAAAGGCGAGGGGCGCGACGGCCTATGTCACGCTCGAACCCTGTTCCCATCACGGCCGCACGCCGCCCTGCGCCAATGCGCTGGTGGCGGCCGGCGTCTCCCGCGTTGTCGTCTGCCTCAACGATCCCGATCCGCGCGTGTCTGGTCGTGGTTTTGCCATCCTGCGTGAAGCGGGCATTGTCGTCGAAACCGGACTGCTTGCGCAGGAGGGGCGCCGCGATCTCGCAGCCTACCTCACGCGCCAGACGAGCGGACGCCCTTATGTGACTCTCAAACTTGCGGTTTCCGCCGACGGCATGCTTGGTCGGCGTGGCGAGGAACTGCTGATCACCGGACCGCAATCCCGTGCCCAGGTACATATGATGCGTGCCGAAAACGATGCGATTCTCGTCGGCATCGGCACCGCTCTGGTGGATGATCCTGAACTCACGGTCCGCCTGCCGGGTCTGGAAAAACGCTCTCCGCTCAGGATCGTGCTCGACCGGAGGCTGGAACTGCCGCTGTCGTCGAAGCTGGTCATGTCGGCCTTAGATGTGCCGGTGGTAGCTGTGACGGATCCATTCTGCAGCGCCCATCCGGCAAGCGAGGCAAAACTTCGCGCCCTGATGTCTGCCGGCGTGGAAATTCTCCAGGCGGCCAGCCTTGAAGACCTTCTCGCCAATCTCGCGACACGCGGCATCTCGTCGCTGATGGTCGAGGGCGGAGCGCAGGTGGCGCGCAATTTTCTGGGGCGCGGGCTGGTCGACCGGCTTGTCCTTTCCCAGTCCAGCCTCGTTGTCGGTGCGGGCGGTCTTGCGTCGCCGGTGACGCCATCCGATATTCCGGTTGGATTTCATGGCGTTCGCGAGGACCAGTTCGGCGCTGACCGCTGGCTCGAATATGAAAGAGGCCTCTGATGTTTACTGGAATTGTTACTGATGTCGGCACGGTTGCCGAAATGACGCCTCTTGATGAAGGGGTGAAACTTCGTATCGCCACCAATTACGATCCGAAGACGATCGATATGGGCGCCTCGATCGCCCATGGCGGCGTTTGCCTCACCGTGACGAACCTGCCGGGTGACGGCAGCAACGAACGCTGGTTCGAGGTTGAGGCCTGGGAAGAGGCGCTGCGGCTGACGACGATCGCCTCATGGACGGCGGGAACCCGCGTCAATCTCGAGCGCGCTCTGAAGATCGGCGACGAACTCGGCGGCCACATCGTCTCCGGCCATGTGGACGGCAAGGCCGAGATCCTGGCGGTCGAGCCGGAAGGTGAGGCGGTCCGCATCACTCTGCGCGCGCCCGAGGGTCTGGCGCGTTTCGTCGCTCCCAAGGGGTCCGTGGCTCTCGACGGCACGTCGTTGACCGTCAATGCGGTGAACGGTACCGATTTCGATATACTGTTGATCCGTCACACACTTGCCGTCACCACCTGGGGCGACCGCAAGCCGGGCGACTTCATCAATTTCGAAGTCGACACAATGGCCCGTTACGCCGCGCGTCTGGCGGAGTTTCCGGCAAGGGCCTAAAAACCTCAATATGCCTGGTTAAACCGTTCGTGGATCTGGGCAAATTCCGGCGCGACCTCGCCGAATGCCGCAACGACCGCCGGATCGAAATGTTTTCCGCTTTCGCCGGTGATGATGCCGACAGCCTCGTCATGGCTCATCGCCGGCTTGTAGACCCGCTCCGACACAAGCGCGTCATAGACATCGGCGACGGCCATGATCCGGCCGGCCAGCGGAATGTCTTCGCCCTTCAGGCCGCGTGGATAGCCTGTCCCATCCCATTTTTCGTGATGGCAATGGGCAATTTCCTTGGCAAGGCTGAGGAAGGGATTGGTCGAGCCGATATAACGCTCTGCCGTGGCGATCGCCGCACGGCCCAGATCCGCATGCGTTTTCATGATGTCGTATTCGGCCCGGTCGAGACGGCCGGCCTTTTGCAGGATGCGGTCGGGAATACCGACCTTGCCGATATCGTGCAGCGGCGCCGACTTGTAGAGAAGGTCGACGAATTCCCCGTCCAGTCCCTCGGTATCGGGTTCGCGGCGATTCAGCGCCTCGGCCAGAACGCGCACATAGTGCTGGGTACGGCGAATGTGGTCGCCGGTCTCGTGATCCCGGGTTTCGGCGAGCGAAGCCATGGCGAGGATCATTGCGTCACGCGCACGCGCCGCTTCGTCGCGTGCTGCCGCAAGCGAATTGGTCAGCGCCACATTCGTCATCGCCACGGCAGCGGTGTTGGCGATCCGCTGCAGGCGGTGCACGCTCTCGCGCGGCGGTTCGCCGGGCTCGGCCCAATAGGCGCCGATCGCGCCGACAGGATCTGAGGGGCGAAGCGGCACGATCGCCAGGCTTTTGACGAAGGTCGGCCGATAGGCATCCTGCGGAATACGTGGATCGCCGTAGACATTATCGATTACCACGACTTCCGAATGGCTTATCGCCCAGCCGGAAATACAGGCATCCATCGGGAAGCGCAGTCCCTTCCACAAGGGCCCGATCGCGTCTTCGTCGACATAGAAGCACTCGTTGCGATCCTTGAGGATGAAGGCAAGCCCGTCGGCTCCCACAAGCTTGCGGGCCGAACGCCTGACGACCGACATGATTTCTTCGAGCCCGCGTGCCATGGAAATATCCAGCAGCAATGCGTCCATGTCATCGATCGGAAGTAGGGGCTTGGTCATAACCTCATCCACGGCAGTGTCGCGCGTAATAGTTGTGTAATATTGCAATGTGGCAAAGGCGACATTTACACTTTGTTATAGTTTAGCTGAAGTTTGAATACAGAATAAGGGGAGAAAAGAAATAAAGATGAGCGTGATATTGGCCACCTGGCGCAGCCGGCAATGCCCCAGGCGCAGACCACGTTCCTGCAAAATCGCTTGCCAACCGGCTCCCGGCGTGTTTTGACCCGCCGATACATAAAGGCCCGCTTTGCCGGCCAGATATCCGAAGGTGATCCATGTCGCTTGAAACCGTCCCTCATATCCTGATCGTCGAAGCACGCTTCTACGACGACATGGCCGATGCACTCCTCGATGGTGCGACCTCGGCACTCAAGGAAGCCGGAGCGACCTATGATGTCGTGACCGTTCCGGGCGCGCTCGAAATTCCGCCGACGATCGCCATGGCACTCGATGCTGCCGAAGAGGGCGGTACCGAATATGACGGTTTTGTTGCGCTCGGCATGGTCATTCGTGGCGAGACCTATCATTTCGACATCGTCTCGAACGAATCCTCGCGCGCATTGATGGATCTTGCCGTGTCGGAATCGCTTGCGATCGGCAATGGCATCATGACTGTCGAGAACGACGAGCAGGCCTGGG
This sequence comes from Aliirhizobium sp. YIM B11859, assembly GCF_057163345.1. Classification (NCBI taxonomy): domain Bacteria; kingdom Pseudomonadati; phylum Pseudomonadota; class Alphaproteobacteria; order Hyphomicrobiales; family Rhizobiaceae; genus Aliirhizobium; species Aliirhizobium sp. YIM B11859. The sequence continues at coordinate 203,688 of NZ_JBXHAY010000005.1, read as the reverse complement.
CGCGTGCGCGCCGTTCGGACAAGGACAAGGGTGGTTTTGCCGCCCGCGCCACGCTGACCATGATCGCCGTTCGCGAAAAGCTGAATGGTGCACGCTGATGTCTAACGAGCAGGAAAAGCAGGTCCAGGAAAAGCAGGTCAAGCCGGTGAACCAGCGGGGCGCAGCGCGCCTTGCAGCTGTTCAGGCTCTTTACCAGATGGATATCGGCGGCACCGGCGTGCTTGAAGTCGTCGCCGAATACGAGGCCCACCGTCTCGGCCAGGAACTCGACGGCGATACCTATCTGAAGGCCGATCCCTCGTGGTTTCGCTCGATCGTCTCGGGCGTCGTCCGCGATCAGGTGAAGATCGATCCAATCGTTCGCGGCGCTCTGCAGGAAGACTGGCCGCTGTCGCGCCTCGATTCGACACTGCGCGCCATCCTGCGCGCCGGCACGTTCGAAATTCTCGAGCGCAAGGACGTCCCTGTGCCGGTCATCGTCACCGAATATGTCGAGATCGCCCGTGCCTTCTTCGAGGAGGACGAGCCACGCATCGTCAATGCGGTTCTCGATCGTATCGCCAAGCAGGTTCGCGGCGACAAGAAATAAGCGGGGCAGAGTGGCATGGACGGTTCGGTGGACGGGTATCAGGTTCAGATGCACTCCGCCCGCCGCAACGTCACCCTCCTGGCGGCGACCCAGGCTGTAATGGGTGCCGCGTCCCCGCTCACAATCTCGATCGGCTCGCTTGCCGGCTATCAGCTTCTCGGCGAGGACAAGTCCCTCGCCACCGCTCCGATCACCGCCTTTAATGTCGGCACGGCCTGCGGCGCAATCGTGATTGCGCTTCTGTCGCGCCTGCTTGGCCGGCGCGAAGCTTTCATCTTCGGTGCCCTTATCGGCGCCTGCGGCGGCGCGCTTGCAGCAATTGCCCTGTTTCGCAGCGATTTCTGGATGTTTGTCACTGCGCTGATCCTGATCGGCACGTCGGCGGGCTTCACCCAGAAGATTCGCTTTGCGGCAGCCGACGCGTCACCTTCCTCCTACAAGCCGAAGGCGATCTCCTGGATACTCGGCGCCGGCATCGTCTCCGCCGTACTCGGACCACAGATCTCCATCTGGGCCAAGGATCTGCTCGCGCCCATCACTTTTGCAGGCGCCTTCGTCGGCATCATCCCGCTCGCTGCGATCTCGATCTCGATTCTCTTCTTCCTGAGACTACCGGCTCCCAGGTCGGCGCCCCAGAATTCCCAACCGGCGAGACCGTTGAGGGAAATCGTGCTGACGCAGCGGTTCCTCACCGGCATGGCCTGCGGCATCTGCATCTATTCGTTGATGACATTTGTCATGACCGGCGCGCCGCTCGCTATGGTGATCGGCTGCGGTTTTCCGACCGAGATGGCAACGCTTGGCATCCAGTGGCATGTACTTGCCATGTTCGGGCCAAGCTTTATCACCGGCAGCCTGATCGCCCGCTTCGGCGCCGAAAAGATCGTTGCCGCCGGACTGTTCACGATGATGGCCTGCGCCATCGTCGCGCATCTGGGGATCGAGCTCTGGAATTTCTGGGGCGCTCTGGTCCTGCTCGGCATAGGCTGGAATTTCGGCTTCATCGGATCGACCGCCATCGTCGCATCGAGCTACCGGCCCCATGAGGCCGACAAGGTGCAGGGTTTTCACGACATCGTGCTATTCGGCACGGTTGCCCTGTCGTCCTTCTCCTCCGGCAAGGTCTTCGTCACCTGGGGCTGGTCGTTCATCAACATGGTCATCTGGCCGGTCACGGTAATCTGCCTGGCTTTGATCGCGACATTGCTGTTCAGGCGCCCGCCGGCCAAGGCCTGACGCGAATTTTTTCCCGTGCGCAACCTGCGTCCATTTGAGCCCTTGTTCCAGCGGGGCTTGACGTCATTTCATCTCCACCGCAATCTCGCCTCCGCATGGCGCATACGCTTGCCTTGGGAGGGGAGAGCGACCGCCGGAACAATGCGCAGCCGGGATCTGTCTTAATCAAGACGTGTCTCCTGGCGATTTGGGAGAGGAAAATCGAATGACGGTGATTTTGAGTGTGATCGTGTGCGGTCTGCTATCGATCATTTATGCCGCCTGGGCGACACGTTCCGTGCTTGCCGCCGATCAGGGCAACGAGCGCATGCAGGAGATCGCGGGTTATATCCGCGAGGGAGCGCAGGCCTATCTGTCGCGCCAGTATCTGACGATCGCCGTGGTCGGTGTCGTCGTTGCCATCCTGGCATGGCTGCTTCTGTCGGCTACGGCTGCCTTCGGCTTCATAATCGGTGCGGTCCTGTCCGGTACCGCAGGTTTTATCGGCATGCATGTGTCGGTCCGCGCCAATGTCAGGACGGCGCAGGCCTCATCGCACAGCCTGGCTGCCGGCCTCGACATCGCTTTCAAGTCTGGCGCCATCACAGGCATGCTGGTGGCCGGTCTGGCGCTGCTTGGCGTGTCGATCTACTTTTGGGTGCTGACCGCCGGCCTCGGCCACCCCAGTGGTTCGCGTGAGGTGATCGACGCATTGGTGTCGCTTGGCTTCGGCGCATCGCTTATCTCCATCTTCGCCCGCCTTGGCGGCGGCATTTTCACCAAGGGCGCCGATGTCGGCGGCGATCTCGTCGGCAAGGTCGAGGCAGGCATTCCCGAAGACGATCCGCGCAATCCGGCGACGATTGCCGATAACGTCGGCGACAATGTCGGCGATTGCGCCGGCATGGCGGCCGACCTTTTCGAAACCTATGCGGTGTCCGTGGTCGCGACCATGGTGCTTGCCGCAATCTTCTTTGCCGGTAGCCCGGTGCTCGAATCGGCGATGCTCTATCCGCTCGCCATTTGCGGCGCCTGCATCGTCACCTCGATCATCGGCACGTTCTTCGTCAAGCTTGGCTCGAATGGCTCGATCATGGGGGCGCTTTACAAGGGCCTGATCGCAACCGGCATCCTGTCTATTGTTGGTCTGGCCATCGCCACCTCGATGACTGTCGGTTGGGGCGTTATCGGCACCGTCGCCGGCAAGGAAATCACCGGTGCGAGCTTATTCGCCTGCGGACTTGTCGGTCTCGTCGTCACCGCCCTGATCGTTGTGATTACCGAATATTATACCGGCACCAACAAGCGACCGGTCAATTCCATCGCCCAGGCTTCGGTCACGGGCCACGGCACCAACGTCATCCAGGGCTTGGCCGTATCGCTGGAATCGACGGCGCTTCCGGCGATCGTCATCGTCGGCGGGATCATCGCCACCTACCAGTTCGGCGGCCTGTTCGGCACCGGTATCGCCGTCACTGCGATGCTCGGCCTTGCCGGCATGATCGTCGCCCTCGATGCCTTCGGGCCGGTGACCGATAATGCAGGTGGCATTGCCGAGATGGCGCATCTGCCGCCGGAAGTGAGAAAGTCGACTGACGCTCTCGATGCCGTCGGCAATACGACCAAGGCGGTCACCAAGGGATATGCGATCGGCTCGGCCGGCCTTGGCGCTCTGGTCTTGTTTGCCGCCTATTCCAACGACCTTCAGTATTTTGCGGCAAACGCGCAGCAATATCCTTACTTCGAAGGAGTAGGGCCGATCTCGTTCAGTCTTGCCAATCCTTATGTCGTGGCTGGCCTGATCTTCGGTGGACTTATCCCCTACCTGTTTGGCGGCATCGCCATGACCGCAGTCGGCAAGGCGGCAAGTTCCATCGTCGAGGAAGTCCGACGTCAGTTCCGCGAAAAGCCGGGCATCATGCAGGGCACCGACCGGCCGGATTATGGTCGTGCCGTCGATATTCTGACGCGTGCGGCGATCCGCGAGATGATCATCCCGTCGCTTCTGCCGGTTCTGGCGCCCGTCGTCGTCTATTTCGGCGTGCTGCTGATTTCCGGCGGCGACAAGGCATCCGCCTTTGCAGCCCTTGGCGCCTCGTTGCTCGGGGTGATTGTCAATGGCCTGTTCGTGGCAATCTCGATGACCTCGGGTGGCGGGGCTTGGGACAATGCCAAGAAAAGCTTCGAGGACGGTTTCGTCGATAAGGACGGCGTGCGCCACATGAAGGGCTCCGAGGCTCACAAGGCTTCGGTGACCGGCGACACGGTCGGTGATCCCTACAAGGATACTGCGGGGCCGGCGGTCAACCCGGCGATCAAGATCACCAATATCGTTGCGCTGCTGCTCCTGGCGATCCTCGCCGGCTGAGTCGTCGCCTCTGCAAATCGGAGCAAAAACAAAAAAAATCCCCCGCGGTATCCGTGGGGGATTTTTGTGAAGCGATATCGCCTTACTGGTTCATGCTGCCCAGCATGCTCTTGACCGCGTTGGCGCCGCTGCTGGCTGCACCGGTTCCGCCGACAAGAATCTGCTGCAGGAAGGAAAGGTCGCGGCCGCCGGTCGGCGTCGTGCGCGAGATCGAGTCGAACACCTGGCCGTCCTGCAGCGTGTAGTTGGCCTTGCGGACCACGGTGCCGTCCTTGCCCAGATAGATCGCCAGAATCGACTGCTCCACGAGCTTCGGTTTCATGAACGCGACGGCTCGTTCCCGCTTCTGCGAGATGTAATAGAGCACTTCCGCATCGAAAGTCGCCGTTGTCGACGGCGTGCCCATGGTCAGAAGCACCTGCTCGCGGCTTGATCCGACAGGGATCATCTCGAGCGACTTCTGGTCGACCACATAACCGTTATACATCGTGTCGCCGATATTCATCGACGTGCAGCCGGAAGCGGTGACGGAGGCGAGAAGCACCAGGCTGATGGCGGTTTTATTCAGAAAAGTCATTCCGTACTCGACAGTCCGCTTCTTCAACGGGATCCCCCAGATAAACGAGACCGGCTGAAGGCCGGGCTTCCTGCTGTTCATCACCATTGTGGCTATTCCGGGGACGATGCCTCGGTAGAACCAAAGGTTTTCCGTATCGATCGCAGCCCGCTTGTGGCCCCGGCCGAACGGCATTGCAATTCGCGCCTGCTTCGGTAAACCAGCTTTCGTCTCCATGCAACATTGGGCCCGGTCATTCGCGGGACTTAATCGATGATCTTCGGGCTATTCAAAAAGAAAAAACACAATCGGCTCATCGTCGAGCGCCAATACGCAAGCTTGACGTCGGCTGCCCGCATCCCCTTTTTCTACAGTGATCTCGGCGTGCCGGACACGGTCATGGGGCGCTACGAAATGCTGTCGATCGTGATGATCCTGTTTTTTCGACGCACCGGACGCTCGGGAACCAGCGGCAAGGAGCTGGCGCAGGAGATCATCGACGCGTTTTTTCAGGATCTCGACCATTCGATTCGCGAACTCGGGATTGGCGATCAGGGCGTGCCGAAGCGGATGAAGAAACTGGCGGGCATGTTTTACGGTCGGGTGGAAAGTTATGCTAAGGGGCTGGATGCAGAAAATGCCGACGGTCTGGCCGTCAGCCTGGCGCGCAATATTCACCCAGGAGAGGAGCCCGCACCGGTCATGCGAGGCCTTGCCGAATGGATGATCGAGGTCGAGCGGCATCTCGCCGCAATCTCGGAAGACGATATTTCCCGCGGAGGCGCGGTTATTCAGCCGCCGGGTCGCGCAAGTGAGGAAAAATGAAAAACGATCACAATAATCCGGGCAAACCGCCCTTTTCCTATCCGGTCAAGGTCGGGAATATCTCCGCCAACGCCGTCACCGTCAGGCTCGAAGCAAGCGATCGCGAGCGCAGGGACGTGGCCGAACTCTGGAATGTGGTCGAGGTCAAGTCGCTGACCGCCGAGGTTCAGCTGTCGCGCTGGAAAAAGGATGGCGTCCGCGCGAAGGGCCGGGTCAAGGCCGATATCATCCAATCCTGCGTCGTAACGCTCGAACCGATAGAATCGGTACTCGACGAGCCGTTCGAACAGATATTCGTGCCCGAAGGCTCGAAGCTTGCGCGCATCGTTGCAAACGACGCTGCCGAGATGGTGCTGGACCCGGACGGACCGGACCTGCCGGAAGCCTTCGAGGGCGATACGATCGACGTTGGTGAGGCCGTTACCGAGTTTGCGGCACTCGCGATCGATCCTTATCCACGCAAATCGGGGGTAGAGTTTAGCGATCACATTGAAAGCGATGCGGGAGCCAAGAACGACAAGCCAAATCCGTTTGCCGTCCTCAAGGACTGGAAAAAGGACTGACCCTGTTGTAAGCGGCATCGAAAACTATATTTTGGCCACGATTTCGCCGGGTGGGCCAAGCATGAGCATGGCCCGAATGCCGGTGACGGCTGCCGGACAGGCTTGATACCGGTCCGGATGGCCGAAAATAAGGATCAGAGACGCGTGATCAGAATTTCTCTGGATGCCATGGGGGGCGATTTCGGTCCCGAGGTTGTCATCCCCGGTGCCGCCAAGGCACTCGATCGTCATCCTGACGTGACCCTCATCCTTTACGGACTGAAGGCAGAATGCGAGCCGTGGCTCGCCAAATTCCCCAAGCTGCGCGAGCGGTCCGTTTTCCATGAATGCGAAGTCGCAGTCGCCATGGACGAAAAACCAAGCGCTGCCTTGCGGCGCGGTCGTTATGTCTCGTCCATGTGGCGCGCGATCGAGGCGGTGAAACTCGGCGAAGCCGACGTTTGCGTTTCTGCCGGCAATACCGGCGCTCTGATGGCGATGGCAAAATTCTGTCTCCGCACGATGGCCAATATCGAACGCCCGGCAATTGCCGGCATCTGGCCGACCTTGAAGGGTGAGAGCATCGTGCTGGATGTCGGCGCGACGATCGGTGCCGACAGCCAGCAACTCCTCGACTTCGCCCTGATGGGCGGAGCCATGGCACGCGCGCTTTTCGAGATCGAACGCCCGACGGTCGGTCTTCTCAATGTCGGCGTCGAGGAAGTGAAGGGTCAGGAAGAGGTCAAGGAAGCCGGCCGGCTGATCCGTGAAGCCAACCACCCGACCATCGCCTACCAGGGTTTCGTGGAGGGTGATGATATCGGCAGAGGCACGGTTGATGTCGTTGTCACCGAAGGATTTACCGGCAATATCGCGCTGAAGACTGCGGAAGGCACCGCCCGGCAGATTGCCACACTGCTGCGCGAATCGATGTCTCGCACGCTGCTTGCCAAGATCGGCTACCTCCTGGCCAAGCCGGCCTTCGACCGGCTGCGTGAAAAGATGGATCCGAACAAGGTCAATGGCGGTGTGTTTCTCGGCCTGAACGGCATCGTCATCAAGAGCCATGGCGGCGCCACCGCCGAAGGTTTCGCCGCAGCGATCGATGTCGCCTACGACATGGCCCGCAACGATCTCAATGCGAAGATCGCGCAGGATTTGCAAATTTACCATGCCAAGCACCAGCCGCCGGCCGGTCCTGAAGCTGCATGACCACAGGATGTGAGTGAGAATGATCCGATCAGTAGTTCGTGGTTATGGGGCAGCGCTCCCGAAGCGGGTAATGACCAACCGCGATTTGGAAAGCATTGTCGATACGACCGACGAGTGGATCGTTCAGCGCACCGGAATCACCCAGCGATATATCGCTGGCGAAGGTGAGACGACGGCGTCGCTTGGCGAGCAGGCTGCAAGAGCTGCGTTGGATAATGCCGGCCTGACGCCGGACGACATCGATCTCATCCTGGTCGCGACCTCGACGCCCGACAACACTTTCCCGGCAACCGCCGTAGACATCCAGCGCCGGCTCGGCATGGAACACGGTTATGCCTTCGACATGCAGGCCGTCTGCACCGGCTTCGTTTATGCGATGGCGACCGCCGACCTGCATATCCGCGGCGGAATGGCGCGGCGCGCACTGGTCATCGGTGCGGAAACCTTCTCGCGCATCCTCGACTGGAAGGACCGCACAACTTGCGTTCTGTTCGGTGACGGTGCCGGCGCGCTGGTGATCGAGGCGCAGGAAGGCGAGGGGACCATTGCCGATCGTGGCATCCTGACGGCCAAGCTCCGCTCCGACGGCTCGCACAAGGAAAAGCTCTATGTCGATGGCGGTCCGTCCTCGACCGGAACGGTCGGCCATCTGCGCATGGAAGGCCGCGAAGTCTTCAAGCATGCCGTGGCGATGATCACTGACGTCATCGAAGGTGCATTCGAGGCGACCGGCACGACGGCCGAGGATGTCGACTGGCTGGTGCCGCATCAGGCCAATCGCCGTATTATCGACGCATCTGCCAAGAAACTGTCCATTCCGCCGGAAAAGGTGGTGGTGACGGTCGATCTTCACGGCAACACCTCCGCCGCCTCGATCCCGTTGGCACTTTCTGTCGCATGCGCCGATGGCCGTATCAAAAAGGGCGACCTTGTGATGCTCGAGGCAATGGGTGGTGGTTTCACCTGGGGCTCCGTTCTCGTGCGCTGGTGATCCCGTCGCCGTTCGCCCGGATCAAATAGCTGATTTCTCACAGACGCTTGACCCTAGTCGCCAAGCAAAATAGTCTTGGTTGGCTTTGATAAGATCAATACTGGAAACTGGGCGGGGATCATGGCGGGAAAGACAGTGACGCGTGCAGATTTGGCGGAGTCGGTGTTTCGCAAGGTCGGGCTTTCCCGCACCGAGTCGGCCGAACTCGTTGAAACGGTTATCGATGAGATCTGTAACGCGGTTGTCCGGGGCGAGGTCGTCAAGCTCTCGTCCTTCGCCACCTTCCAGGTCCGTTCCAAGAACGAGCGTATCGGCCGCAATCCCAAGACCGGCGAGGAAGTGCCGATCTCTCCGCGCCGCGTCATGACCTTCAAGGCATCCAACGTGCTGAAGCAGCGAATCCTGAAGTCGCATCTCAGCCGCAAGGCCAAGCAGAAGCCCGTCGCGCCGGTTGCGTGACGTAAGAGAAGCGAACTTCCGCTTCATTCCTGTGAACATACTTGAATCTGTCGTCTCAAGCCATTGAGATCGGTACGATTCGCGGCGTAATCTCGCCGCGCCGAGGCCGCGTGCGTCGCGGCTGCCTGGAGGTTTGAGCGTGGACAAGAGCCCGGATGCATTTCGCACAATCAGCGAGGTTGCGGATGATCTCGATTTGCCGCAGCACGTCCTGCGGTTCTGGGAGACCCGGTTCACGCAGATCAGGCCGATGAAGCGTGGCGGCGGACGCCGCTATTATCGGCCGGAAGATGTCGAACTGCTGAAGGGCATCCGTCATCTGCTCTACGATCACGGTTACACGATCAAGGGCGTTCAGAAGCTTCTGAAGACCAATGGCAACAAGTTTGTCTCCGCGATCGCCTCCGGTGATGTCGCCACGATGGATGCGATCATCGCGTCCAGTGGCGAAAAACATGCGGAACCCAAGGTCGGCGGCGGCAGTGAAGAAGACCAGGTGCTCGGCCGTCCCAAGGTCAAGCCGAGCGGCCGTTTCTTCGGTTTCGGCTCTTCGGGCGATGACGATGCGCTGGAAGTGTCGATCGGCAAGTCGAGCGTCGGCAAGGAAGACCGGGCGCTGCTTCAAGAGGCGCTGTTCGATCTCCTGGAATGCAAGCGTCTGCTCGATCAGGTGCGCTAGCCGACGCCACGGTCAGCTCAACAACTGGTTGTGATCACACGAATTTTATCGTTCACCCCTGGTTCAGAACGCAAGTTAGATCATTTCCCCTAGGGAGACATTCCGAGGAGAATAAAATGAAGAAACTTGCAATCATTCTGGTGTCAGCGGTCACCGCCTTTTCCGGCATAACGCCCGCTCAGGCGTTTCCGTCGGTAATCGTGCCTCAGGTGCAGACCTCGCAGCCTGTCGAAAAGGTGCAGTGGCAAGACAATCACAACTGGCGTCGCAGCAGCCCCCGTTATTATCGCCACAATGACGGTCGCCGCTGGCGAGATGGCGGTCGTTACAGCGATCGCCGGTGGCGTGATGGCGGCCGCTACAGCGACCGTCGCTGGCGCCATCGTCATCATGGCGGCTCCAATGCCGGTGCGATTATCGGCGGCCTTGCTGCCGGTGCCATTATCGGTGGCGCATTGGCCCAGCCGCGTTACACAGAACCCCGGCGTTATGTGGGTGGCAACAGCCATGTAAACTGGTGCTATTCGCGCTATCGGTCCTACCGGTCTTCGGACAACACGTTCCAGCCCTATAACGGCCCGCGCCAGCAGTGCTATTCGCCTTACTGATCGAGCCAAAGCAATGAACAATGCCGCTCCGGTTATCCGGGGCGGCATTGTCGTTGGTTCATGGCCTTGCGCTGCTGCTCGTCGTTGGAACGGGATTTTTCGCTTGCGCAGACAAGGGCATCCCAGTATGGAGAGCATGCTTCTTTGAAGCGGGTCGGGGCGTAGCGCAGCCCGGTAGCGCACTTGACTGGGGGTCAAGGGGTCGTCGGTTCAAATCCGGCCGCCCCGACCAATTATCTCCTTGAATTTCCAGTCAAATAATCTGAATACCGGGACGGCGGAAGATCCGGAAAACGGAACGGAAGACGCCAAAGGTTGTCATCTCGATTCGATAAGTCCCCAAACGTCCCCTAGCGAGTCGTCTTTTTCCGGCGTCGTTCACCTGCGCCAGCTCGGCCGCGATGGCACCACGACTTGATTGAATTCCAGAAGAAAGCCCACCGGCAAGGCGGGCCATGACTCGGTTTTTGCTTCTCTATCAAATGATAGGGCAGCCTCGACGATTTGCGAATGTAATGCGGTCCGGACCATGTCGTGTCATGCCTTCGACCGTGACACTGCGGGATGTCGCCCTCACGACTTCTGGCCGACGAAGCCCTTCATCACGAGCCGCAGCACGTGCTTCGCCAGGGCTGCAGCCCCGATCGCGGTCACGATCACGATCGTAGTCGCGATCTCTGACCACCGGGCGGATGCCATCCGGGCCCAGCCGCAATTCGACGTCCTGCGCTGCTGCCGGCATGGAAAATGCTGCGCATCCCGAAATCACGAGAGCAGTTGCAAGTCCGATTCTGGATGTTGTCTTGAGCATGTCTTCTCCTCCGTACCGACGAACTTGCGCCGGCATCATCTATAGATTTACGGAGAAGTAACCCGCAGATAAGCGGAATGGTTCCGGGCGGCAATGCGCTGGAAATCAAGTGTAGCAAATAAAGAGCTGCAGACCGGACGTCGGTGGACCGATTGATTTCCTATATGATCAGACCGTTCGGCTAACGAAAGCGCGGCGCCCGGCTCGCGTTCATCAACAGTTCCTGCTGCGATGCGAACGGTCCGAGAAGCTTGAGAAGCCGGGCTTCCTCCTCGGTATCGAGGCGATAGCGCCGCGCAAAATCCGCGACGCTCCAGACTTTTTTCAGGCCCTTGTCTTCCAGGTCTGCCGTGCTGAGATGCGATGTCATGTGAACCCCTCTTCGCGTTCAAAAGACTTTGCTGAAACAACTTGGAATAACTATGCGCTTTTATAGTTAAGTTTATATGCGCAATTTTAATTTTAGTCTTCTTTCACCTTCACGCCGTTCTCGCCGATGCTGATCGAAACACCCTCGGGCTTCGTCTCTTCGTGATAAACGTAGAAACCGAGCCCGCCGACGATAACGATCAGGGCTCCGATGATGAGGTAAAGGCCATTACTGCGCGCCATGCGTATTCCCACTGTTGAAATGCGCCGGGGAAACGCTTTCGAGCTCAAATCGTTCCAAAAAATTTCAAATCTTTAGCCGTCATTCGCAGAATTTAGATTGTCGGGTTTGATCCCTTCATCCGTGCCTTGGCTATGCATCCTGACGCCGGCTCCGGAAGCATCCTGCTGGCCGGCGGCGACGAACACGACGCCACGGGCCTCGAACAGGCGCTTCAGCCGTTCGGCTGTCTCCTGATCTGCGGTTCCGGATGAACCTTCGATCGAATGAATGGTCTCGACGCTGATGCCGGTGGCGCCGGAAAGGTCGTCGACGGTGATGCCGATCAGGGCGCGTGCGGCGCGCAATTGGGAGGTGGTGAGCATGATATGTGATTTGGATTGCCGGCCCGCAAAGTCAAGGGGTGCCGGCAATTCGCGAGATGCTGGAACCGGGGCGAGGTGCTGAACGCCGCCGCATATGCCGGTGTTCGAGCGCGTAACAACCCCACAAAATACCGAGCAGCATGTAGAAATGGCGCCAATGGTCTGTGTCGATGACGTTGCCGATCAGCGCATGGCCGACGATCATCACCCAGGCAATCATCAGGAACGGCTGCCATTGCCGCTCGCGCAGCAGATAACGGAAACCCATCACGATTGTTGACCAGATCATCACCTGATAGGTGACGAAACCCAGCCAGCCATAGGTGGTCAGCGATTTCAGCCAGATATTGTGCTCGTCTTCGCCGTAGATCTTGCCAAAGGCCATCGGCCCCAGCCCCAGCGGACGCTCCATCGCCATCAGGAAGCCGATCTTGTGCCGCTCGAAACGACCGAGCCGCGCTCCGTCATATTCCTGCACAAGCTTGGCGCGATTGGTGAACAGGTCGGCGACCTGATGGAACTGCAACGCCACGGCCAGCGCCAGGACGAGCACGAGGGCGGCAATGACGGAGATCGTCAGGATCTTCAGCCGAAAGGCGGTACTCCGCTCCTTCAACAGCATGACGACGACCAGCGCGATGCCGCCGAACAGAAGCAGGCCCCAGGCCGCGCGGGAAAACGACAGGAAGACCCCGAGCACCAGCACCAGAATGCCGGCGATGAGAAGAGGGGAGGTGATGAGCCGTCCGGTTAGCAGACGGTAGAGCATGTAGAGGATCGGCGCGACCAGATAGGGGCCAAACACGTTCGGATCCTGGAAGGCACCCATGGCGCGGTCGTAGCGGGTGAAGACATGGGCGCCGGGAAAGGCGTTGAAATACCCGAGAATGCCCAGCATCGCCGTCGCCAGTGCGGCAACGATCCAGACCTTGAAGATCAGTTCCAGCCGCCCCGGATCATCCTCGACGATGGCGGCATAAAAGACGGAACTCAATCCAAGGAAGGTCGACACGGCGAAATACATCGGTGCGCCGCTCATGTCCTTCATCACCGTGAGCGAGAAAAGCCCGCCGATATTGAAGACAAGCAGAAGGGTGAGCAGGAAACAGGTGGTGCGCGACAGCTTCAGCCCGAGCACGAACCAGATGGCGATCTGCACCACCATGAAAAGTTCATAAGGGGCGGGTTCGGAAATCACGAAACCCGAGAGAAGGACGCCGAAGGCAATCAGGCCTCTGCCGGCGAGGCGTGCGAGTTGTGTGGCGGAGGGGCGCTCTCGCCGGGTTTCGAAAGCCGCCGTCGTCAATATGCATTGTCCGTGTTGAACAGGCTGATCGGCGTCAGGAACAGGATTTTGAGGTCGAACAGCAGCGACCAGTTTTCGATATAGTCGAGATCGTGCTGGGTACGGGCGCGGATTTTCTCATCCGAATCGAGCTCGCCGCGAAGTCCCTTGACCTGCGCCCAGCCGGTGACGCCGGGTTTAACCCGATGGCGGGCGAAATAGCTCTCCATCACGTCGACATATTTGCGCTCGCCCGTCTGGGCGTGAACGGCATGCGGGCGCGGGCCGACCAGCGACAGCTCTCCCTTCAGGACGTTGAACAGCTGAGGCAGTTCATCGATCGAGGACTTGCGCAAAAAACGTCCGACCGGTGTTACGCGCGGATCGCCCTTGGTTACCGCCTTGACCGCCGTGAGGTCGCTCATGTTCGTATACATCGAACGGAATTTCAGGACCTTGATAACCTCGTTGTTGAAACCGTGACGGTTCTGCCGGAACAGGATTGGTCCTTCCGATGTCGTTTTGACCGCGATTGCCGCAATCAGCATGATCGGCCAGAGCAGGGCGATCGCGATGACAGTGAAGACGATGTCGAACACCCGCTTGGCGACCGAATCCCAGTCGCGGATTGGCTTGTCGAAGAGGTCGAACATCGGCACTGTGCCGACATGGGAATAGGAGCGCGGCCGAAAGCGCAGCCGGTTGGCGTGGGCGGCAAGCCGAATATCGACCGGCAGCACCCAGAGCTTGCGGACGAGCTGGAGGATGCGGGCCTCGGCCGTTGCCGGCAGCGCGATGATCAGCATGTCGATGCGGGCAAGGCGGGCAAATTCCACCAGCTCAGCAAACGTGCCGAGCTTGGGATAGCCGGCAACGACGGTCGGCGAACGCTGGTTGCCGCGGTCGTCGAAGATCCCGCAGATTCTGATGTCATTGTCGGGCTGCTGCTCGAGCTGCCGGATAAGGTGCTTGGCCGGATCACCGCCGCCAACGATGACGGCCCGTCGCTCCATAACGCCATTGCGCGCCCAGTTGCGGATTGCATAGGCCGTCAGCATGCGTTCAGCCATCAGAAACAGGGCGCCGGCCACGAGCCAGACTGCAGCCGCATGCGCCGGATAAATCACGCCTTCGGAGAGCGAAATGGCAAGGCAGGTGATGGAGAAACCGATCAGCCAGGCCGCCAGCACCCGTTTGGCTGTGCGGCGTGCGGCGCGGATCGATGGGATGAGATAGGTATCCACCAGCTGCAGGACGATGATGGTCAGCGCGCTACCCGCCGCCGTCAGCGCAAAGCGCCCCATGAAATGGCCTTCCGGCGGCGGTGCCATGGTGAAACCGACAGCTAGACCGACTGCCAGCAGCAAGGCCAGTTCGAACAGGCGAAACTGGCCGATCAACATGGTCGGCGAATAGTTGTTGTCGCGGAACTGCTCGGCGATCTGCTTGGCAAACGCATTGAGTTCGACGGGCGCGCCCGGCGCTTCGGCACCCTGCACAGCCTCCGATGCCCGACGGCGCAATGCCTCGAGGTCCAGCTCCTGCGGATTGCCAAAATCGTCCATCGATCGATCCCTTGTCCCCCGGCTTCCGTCGGGGAAATCATAAGGAAATCGCTTATCAGAAAGTTGCTAAGGAAGCATTTAGGACGTGTATTTTTGGGGCGAGGGAAGCAGCTCCCGATAAAGCCCGATCATGTCGCGCGCCATCACAGGCGCAGAGAACACGGCCTTGAAGGAGGCCGGTTTCGGCATGGTGCGGACCCGCCAGTCGGCTTGCGTCGCTGCGGCCGTCATGATGCGGGAAAGATCGTCCGCGTCGCCGGGAACTGCCAGCGCCTCGCTATCTTCGCCAAGCACTTCGGGTATGCCTCCGACCCTGGAGGCGATGACCGGTTTTCCAGCGGCAAGCGCCTCAAGCACGATATAGGGCATTGCCTCCGCGCGCGACGGCACGACGACGGTTCGCGCAAGCGCAAAGGCTTTGCGGGTCTGCATCGCCGGCAGCATCTGCAGGCGAAGGCCAAGGCCACTTTCTGCAATCATCGCCCTGTAGCTGTCCTCGTCGGGACCGTCGCCGACCATCAGTGCCGAAAGCGGGCGTCCGATGCGGCGTTCGGTGCGGGCAAGCGCGTCGATGAAGACGTCCGGTCCCTTCATGTCCCGCATCATGCCGATGAACATGAAGTCGGCCGCGTCGGGCTCCAGCGTGACGGGAGAAAATTCCGCCTCGTTGATGCCGTTATAGATGACCTGGCTAACTGGCTGTGGCCTGCCGATCTTGGCCTCGTAGGTTCGTCGCTCGTAGTCGCAGACGAACACGATTGCATCGCTGAACCGTTCCTGGAAACGTTCGAGCCTGAGCACGATCTGGCCCGCAAATGACGATCGTGCAAAATGCAGGCTGCCCCCATGGGGGGAATAGACGCGGGCGACGCGATACTTATTAACCCGCAACACTGAGCCGATCGCACGTGCCATTGCGCCACCCTTGGCGCCGTGACCGTGGAGAATATCCGGCCGCAAACTCTTGATATGCCGATAGCTCTTGAAAAGAGCGATCATGTCGGTCGGCGATATCGCCCGCCGCATCGGCATGCGCGTCAGTCCGAGCGCCAGCCGTGGCCGGATGGTCTCGAACAACGCGTCTTCGTAGGCGCCACCCGTCGTGCTGTCGCACAGGATGCCCACCTGGTGCCCGGCGGCACTATGCTCTTCCACCAGATCGCGCACATGCCTGAATATCCCGCCGATCGGGTTTCGGAAGCAGTGCAGGATGCGCAGGGGCGGGGCGGGTGGCATATCCGGTCAGAACAGACGCTCGCGGACATAGATCGTGTCGCCTGCAAGAACCGGCGCGGTAACGCCCGTGCGTCCCTTCACCACCTGGCCGTTGATCTTGCGGGTCACGTCTACGTCACGCTCGTTGCCGCGCGAGGTAAAACCTCCGGCAATCGCGATCGCGTTCTGTGCCGTCATGCCCGGCACGTAGGAATACTGGCCGGGCCGGCCGACCTCGCCCATGACGAAGACCGGGCGGTAGCGGTCGATCTCGATGCTGACATCCGGGTCGCGCAGATAACCCTGCTTGAGCTTGGCCGCGATCGATCCTTCAAGGGCCGGCAGTGTCTGGCCCCGGGCGGCCACCTGGCCGACCAGAGGGAAGGCGATATAGCCGGCCTGGTCGACGGTATAGGTATTGGTCAGTCCCTGTTGCTCGAAAACGGTGACGCGCAGGCGGTCGCCGCTATCGAGGTGATAGGGTTGCAGGGCCGCGGTTTCGAAGCCCTTGGTTACCGGCACCTGCGAGGCGCAGCCGCTCAACAGGCCGATTGCGACCGTCAGAGCTGCCGCCAATGCCTTTTTGGGCTGGCCTTTATCGGCCCGGACTGTGTTGAAAAGGGTGAGGACCATGTCCCACTCAGGCTCCGGCTGTTCGTACCATCTCGCTCCGTTATGGAACTGTTAGGGTTAATGGCCGGTAAAGGCGTGCCGGGAAAATCAGCGATGTCGAAAATAGGCAGGGGAGTTGGTCATGCATTAACCGCAGGGTTACCATGGTCCTTTACCATGCACGCGATTGCGAATGGTGGAGCATGTGATGTCTGGTGCGAACGGCAGTAACCAGGATGTGGATATCGACCTGGGTCGGGTGGCAGCAGCGCTTTGGGAGCGCAAGGGCCGGATCCTCGCCGTTACCGCATTCGCGGCCGTCGGCGCGATCGTTGTCACCAGCATTATGACGCCGAGCTACAAGGCCGAGACGCGACTGCTGATCGAGTCCCGATCTCCAAACCTGACCGGGACCGATGCCACCGTCGCAAACGATCCGGTTCTTGATGCGCTCAACATTACCAGCCAGGCGCAGCTTTTGCAGTCGACCGACCTGATCCGTCGGGTGGCGAGGGAACTGAACCTTGCCAGTTACAAGGAGTTCGACCCGGCAGCAAAATCGCTTCTGCCTGATCTCCTGGTCATGACCGGACTGAAACCCGACCCGATGTCGCTCGATCCGGAAGATCGGGTGGTCGAGAAGTTCCGCGAAAAACTGCAGGTTTATGCCGTCGAGAATTCTCGCGTCATTGCGATCGAATTTTCCTCCCATGACCCCAAACTGTCGGCAGCCGTTCCGAACAAGATGGCCGATGTCTACCTGGAACTCCAGAGCGGCGCGAAGATCGGCAACCATCAGGAGACGGCCAAATGGCTGGAGCCGGAAATCGCCAGCCTGACCCGGAAGGTCAAGGAGGCCGAAAGCAAGGTTGCCGATTACCGCTCCAGCAACGGCCTCTTCCAGACAAACGGCGCCAGCAGCTTTTCTTCCCAGCAGCTGAACGACATTTCGACGGAACTCACGCGGGTGCGTGGCGAGCGCGCCAATGCCGAGGCGAGGGCGGAGAATGTCCGTGCAGCTCTAAGGGCAGGGCGGGCTTCCGACACGATTTCTGACGTCGTCAGCTCGCAGGTCATCCAGCGCCTGAAGGAAGCTGAAGCAAATCTTCAGGCGCAAATTTCGGATCAGTCGACGTCGTTGCTTGACGGTCATCCGCGCCTCAAGGGACTGCGGGCGCAACTGGCGCAGATCCGCCAGCAGATTTCGAGCGAGACGCAGAAGGTGCTTGCAAGCCTCGATAGCGAGGCGAATGTATCGCGCCTGCGCGAGCAGCAATTGATGACGCAGTTGAATACGTTGAAGGCGGATTCCGCACGTGCCGGCGAGGAGGAGGTGGGCCTGAGGGCACTGGAGCGCGAGGCGACTGCCCAGCGCCAGCTCCTGGAAACCTACCTCTCGCGTTATCGGGAAGCCACGTCGAGGCTCGACAGCAACGCCACACCGGCGGATGCCCGCATCGTGTCGCAGGCCGTCGAACCCTCCGAACCCTTCTTTCCGAAGATCATTCCGATCGTTATCGTCGTGACGCTGGCTGCTCTCATCGTCAGCTGCCTGATCGTGATGATCTCCGAACTCTTCAGTGGTCGCGCGCTGCGCCCGGCCTATCGTGAAGCCGAGATTGAGCCGAACCTCCTTGATGGCGAAGAAAAGATGTCGACGAAGGCCCCGGTCGCAAAGCCGGTCGCGGCGGCTGCGGTGACTGTGGTCGCGCCCGTGGCGAAAGCCGTACCGGTGATCGCAAATACGTTGCCCGTCATCGACACAGCCGAACCTGCGGCGTCGGAGCTGGCGGTTCCGAAGGTCGAGACTGCAGCAAGCACTCTGCCGTCGGCACTCGGGCTGCAGGCGCTGCGCGACGAAAACATCGAGCCTGAGGTCGATGGCGGGGACACATCGGACCCAGTCGACGCGGCACTGCTGCTCGGCACAGGTTTCACCATCGGGTCCGTCGCTCATTATCTGCAGCGACATGCCGTGCCGGTCGCAGTCGCCGTCTCTCCGGCAGGCGACAACGGCTCGACGGCAACTGTAATGTTGGCCCGTGCCGTTGCCGAAACCGGCCGCACGGTGATCCTGGTCGATCTGACCGGATCGGCCTGCCCGACGCGGCTGATGGCGGAACACGACCGGCTTGTCGGCATTACCGACCTTCTCTGCGGTGAGACCGCCTTCGGCGATGCCATCCATCGCGACCGGCTTTCGGAAGCGCATATCGTGCCGCAGGGCGTCTCGGAACCGGCGCGCGCCATGCGCGCCGCCGACCGCCTGACGATGATCATCGATGCGCTTTCCGATGCCTACGATCTCGTTCTGATCGAATGTGGTCCGGCCGACACGACCAGTCTTGGGCGCCTTGTCGGTGGCGAGAGTTCCGAAGTCATCCTGTCGGTCCCCGGTTTTGGCGACGACGCGATTGCCGCACTTGTCGTTACCTATGCTGATGCCGGTTTCCCCAACCTGCTGGTCATGGCGCAGACCGACGATAGCCAGTCACCGCAATCGCACCGGCGTAGCGCCGCTTAAAAGCCCTCACTGGGGATGTGCGCAGCGGTTCGCGTCCTGAATTTCCGTCAAAACGGCCAGGATCGTTTCATCGTTCTGGTGAAAACATAAAATGATCTCGGTTTGCTTCAGTCCTTCTCGCCGCCGTGACGGGAGCGCCATCGCTGCGCCATCGCATAAAGCCGATGGTTGCGCTTGATGATGGTTTTTGCCGTGGTCGTGATGCGGTGCTGCACGGCAAGCAACGAGCCCTTCAGACTGACCGGCAGCAGGATATCGTGCTGTACCGTCTCCTGGCTGCACCAGCTGCGTTTGTAGGGCTGGTCCCCTATGCCGAAGTCGAACAGGTTGGCGCCCGACTTGATGCTGTGTTCGACCACAAGCCAGAACAGAAGTTCGCCGGGGCTGGCATCCGACGCGATGCTTTCGTCGATCGAGCTGAACTGGCAAAGCACGTGGCCGCCCTTGCGGGATAGTCCGGTAATGGCGGCGATATGGCCGTCATGCTCGCCCTTGAGACGGATGGCATGCATGGTGAGCGGTTTGTCCGTCCCCCGTGCCGGCGCGTCGAGTAGCCGGTGCAGGAAGCGGCGTGTGGCGGGCGGAGAAAAGACGTCCGGCAGTCCGAATGCCTTAAGTCGCATGCCTTTCTGGGCAAAAAAGCGATCGAGAAGATCGTGCTGTTCCGCACTGCTCTCGGCGATCACATAGTCGAAGCCGCCTATGGCCTCCATCCGGCGAACCTGAGCACGAAACTTCTTGCGCCGCGACTTGGCGTTCACCTGCGCAAGCGTCGCCTCCATCGTCCCGAGCAGCGGCAGCTGGAACGAATGGTTCTGGTTTTCGATGGAGCCGAGGCCGGAGAGCGGATGACTGACGCCTTTCCATTTAAGTGGCACCCCGTCGACGACGACAAGGTCTGCTATACCATGAAGGGCGTGCGTGATTTCGCTCTTGAAACGTGCGAGTTCGTCCGCATCCGGTGCGGCAAGCTGTTCGTCGAACAGGCCGGTATTGATATTGTTAAACCGTCCGCCGGGAGGCCGGGCAACACGGCCAAAACGCTCGGCTGTGATCTCGAGCGGCAGAATGAAGACCGTGCGTTGTCCGACCGACCCGATGACCGCGATCATCTCGGCTTCATGCGCTTGCATCCAGGCCCGGACCCAGTCGAGCCCCTGATTGAGCGAGTTCCATTCGCGCTGTTCAAGACGGCGCCATTCCGTTTCTATGGAGGAAATATCGCGCACCAGGGTGAGGTCCAGCGCGCCGAACCGCTGGATAGCCGCATCGGCCCGCTCGGGCGCAGCCGCGGGACATCCAGCTTCTTTCTGATTTGCCGCTGATGTCATCGATCATCCGTGTCGTTGGACGACATGTTAGGATGAGACGACGAACAATGCGTTTATGCTGCCACCCCAAGAAAGTGGGAAGTATTGCGTCTGGTTAACCGCGAATGAAACTATCGCTTGGGCCGCGGCCCGGCCATCCATTTGATGATCAGCATCGCCGGCAGGATCCACAACAGGCCCGACAGGAGGAAATAAAGGAAATGGATCCACCAGGGCGCGGTGGCGAGTGTCAGCGTCGCGATCGTCGTAGCGGCGAGCGCATAGGTGATCACCAGGACGATGATAAGGATCGTACCGACAAAGCTTCTTAAACGCGGAACCATCAGCGTGCCTCCCGAACACTTGATGCCGCGACTGCATGCCGCGCGACACTGGGACTTGTTTTGCATGGGGGCTTGGGGCAAATCAACGCCGAAGAGGATCATGCCACGCCCCTGCGTCGCCTTGTCCCAAGAATGACGGACCGATGAACACCCCGATAGCGGTCCGAACGAACAGCCATGAATGGCAGGAGCCTTCATCATGTCGGCAACAGACACGATCATCATCGAAGCCACGTCCTTAACCGGGCGCATCGGCCGGAACCGCAAGGCGGTCCGCATCTGGCTTGGCGTCGTCATCTTCACGCTCTTCTGTCTTGTTCTGGTCGGTGGCGCCACACGGCTTACCGACAGCGGCCTGTCGATTACCGAATGGAAGCCGATCCACGGTGTCATTCCGCCTCTCAATGCCGCCGAATGGCAGGAAGAGTTCGAGCTTTACCAGCGCATTCCGCAGTTTCAGCTGCTCAACAGCCATATGACAGTCGACGATTTCAAGTCGATCTTCTGGTGGGAATGGGCGCATCGTTTCCTCGCCCGTTCGATCGGCATGATCTTCGCCCTGCCGCTCGCCTTTTTCTGGCTGACCGGCCGGATTGAGAAGCGCCTGCGCTGGCCGCTCGTCGGTGTGCTGGCACTCGGCGGTTTTCAGGGTTTCATCGGCTGGTGGATGGTCTCGTCGGGCCTCACCAAGCTTACCAGCGTGTCGCAATATCGCCTTGCGACCCATCTGGTCACCGCCTGTCTGATCTTTTCCGCCTGCATGTGGATCATGCGCGGTCTGGCCCCCCATCGCAGCGACCGTGCTCCGACCAGTCTGTCGAAATGGGCAGCCGGTGGCATAGCCTTCCTGGTGCTTTTCCAGATCTATCTCGGTGCGCTGGTCGCCGGTCTCGATGCGGGATTAAGCTACAATACATGGCCGATGATGGACGGCGCGCTGGTTCCCGGCGACCTCTTTGTCCAGAACCCGTGGTGGATCAATCTTTTCGAAAATCCGAAGACGGTGCAGTTCGTCCATCGTTGCGGCGCCTATTTGCTCTGGACCGCAACCTTCCTGCATATGATTATCTCGCTCTCAAGGGCGCCTGGCTCCACCCATGCACGTCGTGCGATTTTGCTGTTCATCCTTGTCAGCTTGCAGGCAGCGATCGGCATTTCGACGCTTGTCATGCAGGTGCCGCTTGACTTGGCGCTGACCCATCAGGGCATGGCACTGATCGTCCTCGGCTTTGCCATTGCGCATTTCCGCGGCTTCTTCTGCGAATATCCTGTCGAAACGAAAACGGCGGGGCGCTAAGCGCACCGCCGGATCAAATCACGAGTGGGAGCCTGTCGTCATCAGGCCGACAGCATCAGGTCCATGTTCTGCACGGCGGCACCCGAAGCGCCCTTGCCGAGATTGTCGAGCAGCGCCACGAGATTCACATGCGCGCCGCCCGGTGTGCCGAACACGAAGAGCTTCATCGTGTCGGTATTGACCAACTCTTCCGCATCGACGCGTGAAAGCTTGGCGCTTTCTTCAAGCGGCACGACGGTGACAATTTTCTGGCCGGCATAATGCGCGACGAGGCTCGCATGGATGCTGTCGATCGTCGCGCCGTCCTTCAGGTCGTCGAGGAACAGCGGCACCTGCACGATCATGCCCTGGGCGAAGCGGCCGACCGACGGAGAAAAGAGCGGCGCCCGGTCGAGCAGGCCGTGGGTCTTCATCTCCGGCACATGCTTGTGCTTGAGCGGCAGTCCGTAGACGAAGTTGTTGGCGCTGATCGCGTCGTCGCGGGACTGATCTTCCATCTGGCCGATCATCTGCTTGCCGCCGCCGGTATAACCGGAGACCGCATTGACCGAGACCGGATAACCGTCCGGCAGGATGCCCGCGGCACGCAGCGGCCGGATCAGGCCGATGGCGCCGGTCGGATAGCAGCCCGGATTGGCAACATGGCGGGCAGACTTGATCTTGTCGCCCTGTGCCTTGTCCATCTCGGCAAAGCCATAGGCCCAGTCGGGCGCAATTCTGTAGGCGGTCGAAGTGTCGATGATCCGCACGCTGTTATTGCCCGACAACATCGATACGGCCTCGCGCGAAGCCTCGTCCGGCAGGCAGAGTATGGCGATATCGGCGCTGTTGAGCAGCTCTTCCCGCATCGCGGCGTTGCGGCGCTCCGCTTCCGGGATCGACAGCAGCTCGACGTCGCGGCGGCCGGCCATGCGGGTGCGGATCTGCAAGCCCGTAGTACCGTGTTCGCCATCGATGAAGATCTTTGCTGTCATTGCCTTTTTCCTGTAAAATCAGTGCCTTGGATGTGTGGCCGGAATCAATGTAGCAGCCACTTGAATCAGTTTTTTAACGGGCCGCATTTTCGCGTGCCAAACGCTCGGCCTTGAGCCCGAGCATATACATCGCAACGGTTGCCCCGGCAATGGCGGTGATATCCGCATGGTCATAGGCAGGAGCCACCTCCACCACGTCGGCTCCGCGGATGTCGAGCGTGCCGAGTTTGCGCAACACCGACAGGATCTTGGCGCTGGACGGCCCACCGGCCACCGGCGTGCCTGTGCCGGGCGCATAGGCCGGGTCGAGGCAATCGATGTCGAAGGTGAGGTAGACCGGACGGTCGCCGACATGGGCGAGGACCGCATCTGCGATCGCTTGGGCACTCATATCTTCGACCTCGTAGCCATGCAGGATCCGGATGCCGAAATCTTCCGGTGCATGGGTTCGGATGCCGATCTGGATCGAATGCGCCGCGTCGATGACGCCTTCACGCACCGCACGGGCGACGAAGGAGCCGTGGTCGATCCGCTCGCCATCATCGTCCCAGGTATCCTGATGGGCATCGAAATGGACGAGGGCCAGCGGTCCATGCCGGTCGGCATGGGCCTTGAGAAGCGGCCATGTGACGAAATGATCGCCACCGAGAGACAGAAGGAAAGCGCCGGATGTGATGATCTTCGTGGCCTCAGCCTCGATCAGGCCCGGCGTCTTCTGGTGATTGCCGTAATCGAGCAGCACGTCGCCATGGTCGACCACTGCCATCGCCTCGAACAGGTCGCGGTCGAAGGGATATTGCGGATCGTTGTCGAAGATCGCCGAGGCGCGGCGGATTGCCTGTGGCCCGAAACGGGCGCCCGGCCGGTTGGAGACGGCAGCATCGAAGGGTATGCCCAGCACGACCGCATCGGCGCCTGCTACATCCTTGGAATAGGGCCGTCGCATGAAGGAGAGGGCACCCGCATAGGTCGGGTCGGTCGCCGCGCCACGGAGGGATTTTGCGGTAAAGGCGTTGTCGATCGATTTGCTCGCCATTCAGTGTCCTATCTGTCGAACCCGTAAGCCCGTTCCACCCGCGCAATGCGCACCTGATAATCTTCGTACCAGCGTTCACGTCCGAGTTTCTGCGCGGCGGCATGCGAAACGACGGCTTTCCAGGCGCGAATGCTGTCCTCGTCCTTCCAATAGGAATTGGTTATGCCGAAGCCGTCAATGCCACGCGCGCTTTCGACGCCGAGAAATCCGGGTTGCTGGCCGGCTAGCTCGACCATCGCGTCGGCCATGCTGCCATAGCCGTTCTCGCCCTCGGTGCGACAGGAGGAAAAGGCGACGACATAATATGGCGGCTCCGGCAGGTGGGCGAAGTATGATGCAGTTGGCAGGCTCGACATGGTTGGGGCTCTCTTTTGACGAGGTTATATCGCCGTGTCCTGCAACGCCACTTGATGCGCAAATTCCAAATCGTGATGAATGGTCTTCAAAACGAAAAAAGGCGGAGCCGAAGCTCCGCCTTTCGAAATGCATAAATCCAGCAGCGATTAACGCTTGGAGAACTGGAAGGAACGGCGAGCCTTGGCCTTACCGTACTTCTTACGCTCGACAACACGGCTGTCGCGGGTCAGGAAGCCACCCTTCTTGAGCACGGCGCGCAGGCCCGGCTCGAAGTAGGTCAGCGCCTTGGAAACGCCGTGACGAACGGCACCGGCCTGACCGGACAGACCACCACCGGTAACGGTGGCGATGATGTCGAACTGGCCGCTGCGGGCTGCAGCAACCAGCGGCTGCTGCAGGATCATCTGCAGAACCGGACGGGCGAAATACGTCGTGAAGTCACGGCCGTTGATGATGATCTTGCCGGAGCCCGGCTTGACCCATACGCGGGCAATGGCGTTCTTGCGCTTGCCGGTTGCGTAGGAACGACCCTGCGCATCGACCTTGCGGACGTGAACCGGTGCTGCCTGGCTTTCAACCGGAGCGAGGTCCTTCAAAGAGGAAAGATCGGCCATTATCAGGCGCTCCTTGTGTTCTTGCTGTTCAGCGAAGCCACGTCGAGGGCGACCGGCTGCTGTGCTTCATGAGGATGGTTCGAGCCGGCGTAAACGCGCAGGTTCTTCATCTGGCGACGGCCGAGCGGGCCGCGGGGAACCATGCGCTCGATTGCCTTTTCAAGAACGCGCTCCGGGAAGCGGCCTTCGATGATGGCGCGTGCGGTGCGTTCCTTGATGCCACCCGGGTAACCGGTGTGCCAGTAATACTTCTTGTCGGTGTACTTCTTGCCGGTCAAGACGCACTTTTCCGCATTGATGATGATGACATTGTCACCGTCGTCAACGTGCGGGGTGTAGGTGGCCTTGTGCTTGCCGCGCAGGCGGTTGGCAACGAGAGTGGCGAGGCGGCCGACAACGAGCCCTTCGGCGTCGATGATCACCCACTTCTTCTCCACCTCTGCAGGCTTCTGAACGAAGGTAGACATGGTTTTCTCTTTCATTGGACCCTTGAACGGCCAGTAACCGGCTGTCAGGGCGTTTCTTGTTGCTTGGATTGGCTGTCTTGTGGACGCCAAAAAGAAAGCGGGCCGATGAAGGTCCGCGATCTGGGCCGGCTTATAACGCGGCGTGCCGGGAGGGTCAATATCGGGGAATTGGGCATCTTGAAAATAAAGAAAGCAAAATCAATGAGTTACACATGTGGTAATTTAATACCACAATTTTGTTGGTGAACTTGCTTTCGTCTTGCCTCGAAAACGGGTGGATGTCGGCATTGGGGGCATGCCAGGAGGGCGCCTCCCTTATTAGTAATCTCTCATTAAATTATAAGCTGAAGCTAATATGGCCGGGAACAAAGCTGGAATGTTCCAGAAACAAAAGAGGCAGCTATGCATTTTTTGGACCTGCCTTGAAAGAGGCGACGATTTGAAGCGCTGCATTAACGCTGTTGCACATGGCGATCAGGCCTCGCCTTGCCTACATACCGCTCACGGCAGATGAATGATCGACAAAGATGCCGTGGGAGCGAAACGATGAACCACGACCGTTACCAGGACGATTATATTGCCGGCATCCTGACCAACACCAGAACGATTGCCCTTCTGGGCGCTTCGCCCAAGCCCGACAGACCGAGTTATGGCGTGATGCGTTTTCTTCTGTCACTCGGTTATACTGTTTATCCGGTCAATCCGGGGCAGGCGGGCAGGGAAATTCTCGGCCAGAAGACGTATGCGACACTGGCCGACATCCCTGCACCGATCGATATGGTGGATGTCTTCCGGGCACCTGAATATCTCGACGCGGTCGTCGACGAAGCGCTTGCTCTGGAGCCGCGCCCCGGCGTGATCTGGGCGCAGCTTGGTGTGCGTGACGACAAAGCGGCCGCAAAGGCCGAGGCGGCGGGTCTTGAGGTCGTGATGAACCGCTGCCCCGCCATCGAATATCCGCGCCTCGTCGGCTGATAAGTCAACGGAGGGCGTCAGCCGTGCAACAGGTCGGGATCGGCGCGCATCGCATTGAGGTTTGACGCATTGCCGCAATATCCGGAGAACTCGCGGCCTGCGACGCGCGCCTCAAGGTCATTGCGACAACGCGTTTTCGATTGGCATTTCGTACAGGTAAGCTGCATTTCCCGAAACAGGGCAGGATGCAGCACGGCGACGTCGCTTTGTTCGAGATTGAGCGCCCGCATCATCTCGATCATTTCATCTGCCGCGTGCGGACCTGCCTTGACGAGTTGCAGCAGGTCATCCGGAGCAATCGCGCAGTCCTTGGAAATCTGCTGGATCGTCTCCTCATCCAGCATGGCGATTTCCTCGGCTTCCGCTGCCGCCGACCACGCTTCCGCGCACCACGTCAGAAAGCGTCGCGACATGCTCGTGTGATCCTCGTATGCCATCCTTCCCATGACGTCCTCCTTTGTTTCCCAAAGGATGTCCTTTTGCGCAACGATATTCCTTGATCCCCGTCAACGTCCGCGCTTTGCTGTCGGAACGTCAAAAACAACGCATATTTTGGGAGGTTAATCGCCATGTCGCCATTCAATCCCGGCTTTTCCACGCTGGCCGTTCATGCCGGAGCCGCGCCCGATCCAACGACAGGGGCAAGGGTCACGCCGATCTACCAGACTACGTCATTCGTCTTCAACGACACCGATCATGCTGCAGCGCTTTTCGGCCTTAAGGAATTCGGCAATATCTACACGCGGATCATGAACCCGACCCAGGCGGTGCTCGAGGAAAGGGTGGCAGCGCTGGAAGGCGGCACGGCCGCGCTCGCCGTCGCCTCCGGCCATGCAGCCCAGATGCTGATCTTCCATACGATCATGCAGCCCGGTGCCAATTTTGTCGCCGCGAAACGGCTTTACGGTGGTTCGATCAACCAGTTCGGTCATGCATTCAAGAATTTCGACTGGCATGTGCGCTGGGCCGATACCGACGATCCGGCAAGCTTCGAAGAGGCGATCGATGGCGAGACACGGGCGATCTTCATCGAAAGCCTTGCCAATCCGGGCGGCACATTCGTCGATATCTCGGCGATCGCCGATATCGCCCATCGTCATGGGCTGCCGCTGATCGTCGACAATACCATGGCGAGCCCGTATCTGCTGCGGCCGCTGGAGCATGGAGCCGATATCATCGTCCACTCGTTGACGAAATTCCTCGGCGGCCACGGCAATTCGATGGGCGGTATCCTGGTCGATGGTGGCACGTTCGATTGGTCGAAATCCGGCAAATATCCCATGATGTCGGAGCCACGGCCCGAATATGCCGGTGTCGTGCTGCATGAAACCTTCGGCAATATCGCCTTTGCGATTGCGGCGCGCGTGCTCGGACTGCGCGATCTCGGCCCGGCGATTTCGCCCTTCAACGCCTTCATGATCCTGACCGGCATCGAGACCCTGCCGCTGAGGATGCAGAAACATTGCGACAATGCGCTTTCCGTCGCCAAATGGCTGAAACGGCATCCGAAGGTCGCCTGGGTCAATTATGCCGGATTGGAGGGGGACCCCAATAATCTGCTGCAGCAGCATTATTCGCCCAGGGGGGCAGGGGCTGTCTTCACCTTCGGCATCGAGGGTGGTTTCGAAGCGGGTAAGAGCCTTGTCGAGGGGCTGCAGCTTTTCTCGCATCTCGCCAATATCGGCGATACCCGTTCTCTGGTCATCCACCCGGCTTCCACGACGCATCGCCAGCTCACCGAAGAGCAGCTGGTGGCCGCCGGCGCCGGCCCGGACGTGGTTCGCCTTTCGATCGGCATCGAGGATGCCGCCGATATCATTGCTGATCTAGAACAGGCCTTGTCGAAGGTCAGTTGAAAAAAACGAAAGAGGCGCCGACCAAGATCGGCGCCTCTGACTGCCTGCTGTCAGGCCTGCATGTTGCTAAGCTCTTTTGCCATCGACGCGGTGGTGCGGATGCGCACCTTGTCGATATTGCGGCCGTCGAGCGCCACGACTTCATAGGTGAGTTCGCCGAAACTGACCGTCTCGCCCTGTTCGGGCAGATGCCCGAGCCGCCACAGGATCAAGCCCGCTAGCGTCGAATAACGATCGGCATCGTCGACGAGATCAACATCCAGCAGCCTCGATGCCTGGCGGATATCGATCCAGCCATCGACGAGCAGGGAACCGTCCGCTTCGCGTTCGACGGTCAGCTGTTCCTCGTCGTCATCGGCAAAATCGCCGGCGATCGCTTCCAGCAGGTCGGTGGCCGTGACCATGCCTTCAACGGAGCCGTATTCGTCAAGCACAATCGCCACCTGCAGCGGCGACTGGCGCAGTTGTTCGAGCAGGCGCAGCGCATTGACGCTTTCATGCACGACGAGCGGTTGGCGCAACGACCGTTCGAAGTCGATCTTGCCGGTCTCGATCAAGTCGCGCAGCAGGTCCTTGGCCAGCGCCACGCCCAGGAATTCGTCGAGGCTTCCGCGGGCAATCGGGAAGCGGGAATGCCCCGAACCCAATACCTTCTGACGCAATTCCTCGTCGCTGTCCTCGATATCCAGCCAGTCGATTTCGAGCCGGTGCGTCATCACCGATTTGGCCGGGCGCTCGGCAAGCGTCAGAACGCTTTCGATCATCTCGTGTTCGACCGGTGTAAAGAGCTCGTTTTCGGACACCCGTTCGGCGATGACATCGCCGGTTTCGCCGAGCGTGTTCTCACCGCGACGACTGCCCAGCAGCGAAAGCACGGCGCTTGCCGTGCGTTCGCGCAGGTCGCCTGTCGACATGAAACGCTCGCGGTTGCGGCGGCCGACCTGATTGAACGCCTCGATCAGGACCGAGAAACCGATCGCGGCATAGAGATAGCCCTTCGGGATATGGAACCCCAGGCCTTCGACGATCAGCGAGAAGCCGATCATCATCAGGAAGCCGAGGCAGAGGATGACGACGGTCGGGTGTTTCGAGACGAACGCCATCAGGGGGCGCGATGCAAGCAGCATGATGCCGACCGCGACGATCACGGCGATCATCATGACAGACAGATGCGGCACCATGCCGACGGCGGTGATCACGCTGTCGAGCGAGAATACGGCATCAAGCACGACGATCTGCACCAGAACCTGCCAGAACACGGCATGTTCTATCTTGCCTTCCTTGTGGCCGGCGTGACCTTCGAGCCGTTCGTGCAATTCCATCGTGCCCTTGAACAGAAGGAACACGCCGCCGAACAGCAGGATCAGGTCGCGACCGGAAATCTCGATACCGATCACGGTGAACAGCGGCGCTGTCAGCGTCACGATCCAGGCGACCGATGCAAGCAGCACAAGGCGCATGATGAGCGCGAGGCCGAGACCGACCAGCCGGGCTTTCTCCCGTTGGTGTTCAGGCAGTTTGTCGGCAAGAATCGCGATGAATACGAGATTGTCGATGCCGAGAACGATTTCAAGAATGATGAGGGTGGCGAGACCCGCCCATGCAGCGGGGTCGGACATCCATTCGAATATCATGATGATCAGCGGCCTGCCGTCTCTGGAGGCCATTCCTTCTGTGATTGAAAGGGAAAACAAAAAATGCCGCCCCAGGACGGGGACGGCAGCAAACGGAATACAGGTGCGATGGCGCAATCAGGCGTCCCCGGCTTATGGCGGGGCGCGGTCATCTCTCGACCATGAAGGAAGAACGTCCGGTTCGTGATCCGCGTGGAAATAGAAAAACGCGCCGAGCCGGACACACGCAATCGGGTGTCCATGGGCACAAACTATATCGATCTGGTCACGAAATACATCCTGTCGCGTGTAAATTTTTTACGACAGGGCATCTGGCCGCAACAATGCGGCCAGATCTGTTGATGCGGCAGGGAACTGTTTCAGGCACCCATGCCGCCGTCGATCGTATGCATGGCGCCGGTGATGAAGCCGCCTTCAGGGCCGGCGAGATAGGCGGCAAGGCCGGAAATTTCATCCGGCCGGCCGTGGCGCTTCAGCGCCATGAAGCCGTGCATCGTATCCTTCATCGGGCCGTCGGCCGGGTTCATGTCGGTGTCGATCGGGCCGGGCTGGATGACGTTGACGGTGATGTTGCGCGGGCCGAAATCGCGGGCAAGACCGCGTGCCATTCCCTGTACGGCAGATTTCGTCAGCGCATAGGCAGCACCTCCGGCAAACGGCATGCGGTCGCCGTTGACCGAGCCGATGATGATGATCCGGCCACCTTCGGGCATCTGACGCGCTGCTTCGACGGCGGCGTGATACGGGGCGCGGACGTTGATATCGATCATCCGGTCGACGGCATCAGGATCGGTCTCCAGCGGGTCGCCAAGGACCAGCGTGCCGGCATTGACGACCAGTATATCCAGCGGGCCGGCGGCCCTTACCGTTGCGATCGTCTGCGAGCGATCTCCTGCATCCGATTTTACCGCTTCTGCGCCGGTCTGCGCGGCAAGCGCTTCGGCAGCTTCCTTCGAGCCGGCATAGGTGAATGTCACCTTGGCGCCGTCGCCGGCGAAACGTTTGACGATTGCAGCACCGATGCCGCGGCTTCCGCCGATCACCAGAGCTGTCTTGCCATGAAAGTCAGTCATTGCATGTCTCCATCGGGACGTTCGATTGAACGGGTTGGTAATTAATGTAATGCATGCTACATAAATACTGGAATGACAATCGTCAATGGATTTTGTAATGGTCGCTACAAAAAAATCGGGATTGCGTGGCCGGCCACGTGCCTTTGATGTCGAGGAGGCTCTCGGCATCGCCCAGCAGCTGTTTCGCGAGCGGGGATATGACGCCCTGAGCATCGCCGACCTGACGCAGGCGATCGGCATCAACCCCCCGAGCTTCTATTCGGCCTTCGGCAGCAAGTCGGCGCTCTACGGCAAGGTCCTGCAGCGTTACGCGGAATTGGAAGGGATCGATATTGAAGGGGCATTGGCTGAAAGCGTGCCGCTTGCTGAAGGCGTGGCGCGGCTCCTGTCCCAGGCTGCCGATCGATACGGTGCCGGCAATGCGACCGGTTGCATGGTGATCGAGGGCGCGCGCGGTGGCGTCGATCCAGAGGCGGGTCGGCAGGCGCGCAGGCTTCTGGAGACAACCCATCAGATGATCTACACCGGCGTCAGCCATCATGCGCCTGCGATGGCCGAAATGATGACGGATTACCTGATGGCGACGCTTTCCGGACTGTCGGCAAGCGCTCGAAATGGCTTGCCTGCCGACCGGCTGTCGCGCATAGCCGATATTGCCGCACGCCAGCTCGTGCATGAAATTGAGGAGACCCGCTAATGGCCGCTGCCCCGACCTTCACCACCTTCGATCTCTCGACGGTTAAGCCGGAAGAGGGGGCGCCGTCTCCCGATCGCATCATCGCCGGCAGTCCCGAATTCCGCACCTGGAATGTCGAGGAGGCCGATGGCGGGATCTATGCCGGTATATGGGAGGCAACGCCCGGCACATGGCGGATCTCTTATGACGAATGGGAATATTTCCACATTCTCGAGGGGTATTCGATCGTCACGGAGGAGGGCGGTGATCCTGTGCACCTTCGCCCCGGGGACCGGATGATCCTGCGACCCGGCTTCAACGGAATCTGGCAAGTCGTTGAAACGACTCGCAAGGATTACGTGATCCGGCTCTAGATTTTAAGTCACCGTCATCCGCGGCGATCTGGGGAAAGCTTTTGTCGGGGGTGTCGATCGGCATCCGGTCGGGCTACATGCAGCTGGTATTGAAACAACCCGGATGCCGAAATGCGAATTGCAAGACTTCTCCTGACCATCGTGGTCGCCCTGACTGTCGTCGTTGGTTTCCGCTGGTACCGTTATATCGGCAATACCGACAGCCCCTATGACGAGGTCGGGATCGAGATCAACAGCCGCCTTCCGGCGCCGCTTCGCCAATTCGGTTGCGACAAGCTGCATGACACG
This sequence comes from Aliirhizobium sp. YIM B11859, assembly GCF_057163345.1. Taxonomy (NCBI): domain Bacteria; kingdom Pseudomonadati; phylum Pseudomonadota; class Alphaproteobacteria; order Hyphomicrobiales; family Rhizobiaceae; genus Aliirhizobium; species Aliirhizobium sp. YIM B11859. The sequence continues at coordinate 171,382 of NZ_JBXHAY010000005.1, read as the reverse complement.
TTCGGCAATGTCTTGCCGCCTTACGGCTGCCAGGCCGGTGCCGACGGCCGTAGCTGGCTGTAATGCCCGTCAGGCTTCCAAGGACGGCTGTCCGTCGCCCTTTCCGTCGGCCGCCGCATAGGCCTCGGCAAATTCGTCCGATGCGATAAAGGCCATCGTCCGGCGAAGCTCGGCCGATTTTTCCGCGCCGAGAACCAGGTCAAACCGTCGTTGCGCCTCATGCCAGCTGGCGACGAGCTCGGCCTGCCGCCGGCTGCCGGCCTCCGTCAGCCGCACGCGCTTTGCGCGGCGGTCCTTCTCGTCGGGGACGAGTTCCACCAGGCCGTGGCGGATCAACGGCTTCAGCGTATGGCCGAGCGCCGACAGATCCATCACCATCGCATCTGCCAGCGTCTTCTGGGTCGGCTCTTGAAGGAAGCTGATCTGCGTCAGCAATGAAAACTGCGTGCCGCGCAGGTCGGTCAACCCCATCGCATCGGCATAAAGCTGCGTGAGCTGACGGGACGCCCGGCGCACGGAACTGCTGCTGCAATGCATCCAGATATCGTTTCTGATTTTCTCCATGGTCCCATCATCCCTGACCTCGCCGGTCACGGCAACGCTTCAAGCTGCCAGAAATCCAGGCGCCCGCATAAAAAATGCGGCTGCCACTTGCGCAGTCAAAATCTGTCCTCAAATATAGTGGCATATACCAGTAAATTCCAGCCATCATCGAAACAGGAGATTTCTCATGACATCCGGACTTGGAACCGCTCTCGTAACCGGCGCCTCTTCGGGCATCGGTGCCACCTATGCCGATCGACTTGCCCGCCGCGGATACGATCTGATCCTGGTGGCACGTGACGCTGCAAGACTTGCCGAGCTGGCCGGCAAACTGGCGGCGGCCCATGGCGTAAAGGCCGATATCCTGCCGGCGGACCTTGCCGACCGGGCCGGCATCTCGACGGTGGAGCAACGGCTGCGGCAGGATGGCGGGATCACGCTTTTCGTCAACAATGCCGGCATTGGCCCGAGCGGCTCCCTGCTTGAAAGCGATCTCGATTATCTCGACAGGATGGTGGATCTCAACGTGGTAGCCGCCAATCGGCTTGGCGTTGCAGCAGCCCAGATCTTTGCCGCGAAGGGGCAGGGGGCGATCATCAACACAGCATCCGTCGTGGCACTGGCGCCGCAATGGTTCAACGGCACTTATGTCGCGACAAAAGCCTTCGTGCTGGCCTTGACCGAGGCGCTGTCGAGCGAGCTGGCCGGCAAGGGCGTCAAGCTTCAGGCTGTCCTGCCGGGCCTGACCCGCACCGAGATCTTCGATCGGGTCGGGCGATCCTTTGACGATCTCGATCAGGACAAGGTGATGGATGTCGGTGATATGGTCGATGCGGCACTTGCAGGCTTCGATCAGGGCGAACTGGTGACCATCCCGTCATTGGCGGATAAGGCACTCTATGATGCCTATGCCGTAGCACGCGGTGCGCTCGGTCCGCATCTGTCGCTGAACAGGCCGGCTGCAAGATACGGTGTCAGCCACTAACGGAGAATATGGGCAAGCAGCGGCGCCGCGAGCACGTTGACGAGGCCGACCAGAACCATGACCAGGCCGGCGACCGAGCCCTCTTCGGCGCCGATCTGGTTGGCTTTCGCCACGCCGGCGCCGTGGGCACCCATGCCGAACAGCGCGCCGCGTGCCAGCGACGACTTGAGCGGCAGGATGCGCAACAGGTTTTCTCCCATGGCGGCACCCAGAACGCCGGTGATCACCACGAACAGGGCGGTAAGATCCGGCACGCCGCCGATATTCTGCGAAATCGCCATGGCAAACGGCGTGCTGATCGAACGCGGCACGAGGCTGAGACGCAACGCACCGTCGATGGACAGAAGGCTTGCCAGTGCCCAGGCCGTGACCATCGCCGTGCCGCTGCCGACGATGATGCCGAACAGCAGCACCGGCCAGTAACGCATGATCATTGCCCGCTGCTCGTAGATCGGAATGGCGAAGGCGACGGTCACCGGTCCGAGGATGACCATCAGCCAGCGGGTGGCGCCGATATATTCGCTGTATGTCGTGTGCAGCGACAGCGCGAGCGCCGCAAGCAGAACCGGTGTCAGAACAAGCGGTGAAGACCAGAGTGCCGGCCAGCGCCGATAGGTCCGCTTGGAAAGAAGGTAGATTGCAATCGTTGCGACCGACCAGAAGATCGTGATGGCGACCGTCTCAAGCGAAGGGGGCTCAAGAGAGGGCATGCCGGCTCTCCAGGCGCAGCATCAATCGGTAACCGAGATCGACGGCCAGCGCCGTCATGCACATGACCATCAATGTACCGGCGACGATAACGGCAAGCACCTTCAGGCCCATCAGGCCGAAAAATTCGGAATGGTCGAGGACCGCAAGCACGGCCGGCACGAAGAACAACAGCATGTCGGCGAGCAGCAGATAGGCGCCGCGCCGCATTGTCGACAGACGGATCGTCCCGGTCACCAACAGATAGAGAAGACCGAACAGGCCAAGCACGCTACCGGGAACCGGCAGCCCGGTGCTGCGCGAAACGACTTCGCCCGCAAGCCACAGCAGCACAATCATCGCCACCTGCGCGAGGCGACTGCGATGCAGGCTTTTCTGCAGGAGAATGGAGGCTTTGCGCTTGGTCACGGAGGAATACCTATTCTGCAATCCTCCCTGCGCCGTACTATAAGGTACTGGTTCCTCTAAACAATTAAACAGATTGCATGAGAGCCATGTGTTTTCGATGTGGCGAACTGTCACCACTGCAAGGCGAAAGCCGTTACCAGGCCAGATCGAGCCGCTCCAGCCCGTGGAAATGATAGACATCCTTGACCACTGGTGTGGCTTGCAGCCGCAAGCCGGGCAGGCGGCGAAACAGGATCGGCAGGACCGTGTTCAGTTCCAGTCGCGCGAGCGGTGCACCGATGCAGAAATGGATGCCGGCGCCGAAGGAAAGATTCTGTGCCTCCTTGCGCTCCGGCTTGAAGCGGAGCGGATCGGAAAATGTCTTCGGATCGAGGTTGGCAGCGGCAAGGATAAGGCTCACCTTGTCGCCGCGCCTGAGTGAAACCCCGTCGATCTCCACATCCTCGAGCGCAAAACGCTGGAAGATATGCACCGGCGCGCAGATCCTCAGCGTTTCCTCGACCGTCCGTTCGGTCGTCGCCTCGTCGCTGAAAAGCGCCGCGGGTGGCAGCCCGCTTTCAAGGATCACGCGCACCGAATTGCCGATCTGGTGAACGGTCGCCTCATGCCCGGCATTCAGAAGTACGATCGTGGTCGACACCAGTTCATCGTCCGTGAGGTGCTGGCCGCGTCCTCCATCAACAGACTTTCGTTCAGTATGGATCATGTGACTGAGCAGGTCTTCGGTCGGGGTCTTGCGGCGCTCTTTAATCAGCGTCTTCACATAGTCGGCGAATTCCCTGGCCGCCCGGTCGGCTGCATATTCGTCTTCCCGGGAGCGCTTGAACATATACATGCTGACATAGGCGTGGCTCCACTTCAGCAGTTGCGGCCCCATCTCGTCGGGAATGCCGATCATCCTGGCGATCATCGTCACCGGGATGACGTCGGCAAAGGCGGAGAGCAGCTCGGTGCTGCCGTCGCGTTCGAAGCGGTCGATCAGGCGCTCCGCCAGATCGGCAATCTCCGGCCTGAGCTTTTCGATATGACGCGAGACAAAGGCCCGGTTGACGAGGGTCCGAAGCCGCGTGTGTTCGGGCGGCTCTATTTCGAGCAGCGAATGCCGCTCGGCAAGGTCGAAATTGGCAAGATGGGCTTGCGGCTCCGGCAGGCCGAGTTCGTCGCGGCTCGCCACATGCAGGATCTGCCGCCCGAACAGTCGATCACGCAACAGTCCGTTGACGTGGTCGTAGCCGGTGAAGAACCACTGCCTCTGCTCCTCCCAGTAGAAGGTCGGACAATGCGCATGCAAAAGCGCATAGACACGGTTCGGATCGCTGTAAAAGGCCGGATTGCGGCCATCGAGCGAAACGCGGCGGGTCTGCGGATCGATGCGGAGAAAATCAGGCAGAGATGTCATCTCCGATGCGTAGCGCAAACCTTCGGCGCTGCGCAATCGCGATTGAAGGCCAAGTCCTAAGGATTGCCCGTCACTCGCCGATCGCGATACCCTCGCGGCGCGGGTCGGCACTGCCGGAAATCCTGCCGTCCTTGATCTCGATTGCGTGCAGGCCCGAATTCATCTCCGTTGCCTTGACCTCATAACCCAAGGCCTTGAGCGGTTCGGCGAATGTCTCGGCACTGGTGCCGGCTTCCAGATCGTAAGTGCCGAAGCGGTTGATCAGATGCGGCTGCGCGACGACCTTTTCGATCGGCATGCCCCAGTCGATATAGGCAATCAGCGCCTGCGCCACATAACCGATGATCTGGCTACCGCCGGGTGAACCGATGGCGAGAAGCGGTTTGCCGTCCTTCATCACGATCGTCGGTGACATTGACGAGCGCGGTCGTTTGCCCGGTTCCACCCGGTTGGCGATAGCCAGGCCGCCATCATGCGTCTTGAAAGAAAAATCGGTCAGCTCGTTATTGAGCAGGAAGCCGTGGGTCATCAGCCGCGAGCCGAAACCGTTTTCGATCGTCGTTGTCATCGACACGACATTGCCTTCCCGGTCGACGATGACGAAGTGACTTGTAGACGGTAGTTCGATCGCCGCATCACGGCCGAACAGCAGCGCGTGATCCCATTGCGGTTCGCCCGCCTTGACCGCATCCTTGGCAAGCGCCTTGTCGCCGTCGAGAAGTTTTACCCGCTCGCCGAGATAGGTTTTGTCGAGAAGACCACCGATCGGCAAAGGCAGGAAATCGGTGTCGGCGACATAGCGTTCGCGGTCGGCAAACGCGAGCCGCTGCGCATCTCCGATGATCCGCCAGCTCTCGACATTCTCCGGTCCGAGACCCTTGAGGTCGAAATTTTCCGTCATGCCGAGCATCTGGCCGATCGCAATGCCGCCCGAGGACGGCGGCCCCATTCCGCAGACGTCGAGCGCGCGATAGGTGAAGCAGACCGGTTCGCGCTCCTTGATGTGATAGGTGGCAAGATCGGTTTGCGACAACACGCCGGGATTTCCTTTGGCGCTGCGCACGGTCTTGACGATGTCTTCGGCCATCGGGCCGCGATAGAAGGCGTCGGCGCCGCCGGTGGCGATCGCCTCGAGCGTTTCCGCATAGGCGAGGTTCTTTAAGATCGTGCCGGCCTTAATGGGGGCGCCGGACGGATCGAAGAAATAATCGCGTGTGCCCTCGTAGCGTTTCAGCTTGTCGCCTTCCGCAGCAACGAGCGAGGCAAGGCGAGGAGATACCTCAAAACCATCCCGGGCAAGCCTGGCGGCAGGTTTCAAAAGCATCGGCCAGTTTTCACGGCCATAACGTTTCTGCACGTCCTCCATCAGCCGCACCGTCCCCGGCGTGCCGACCGAGCGTCCGCCGACCACGGCGTCCATGAATTTCAACGGTTGGCCGGCATCGTCGAGGAAGAGCTTCGGCGTTGCTTCCATCGGCGCAGTCTCGCGCGCGTCGAATGTCGTCAGCCGCTTCGATGACGCGTCGTAATAAACCAGGAAGGCGCCGCCGCCGAGGCCTGAACTTTGGGGTTCGACAAGACCCAGAACCGCCTGTATCGCGACCATCGCGTCGATTGCGTTGCCGCCGGCGGCAAGCACGTCACGGCCCGCCTGCGCGGCCAATGGGTTGGCCGCGGCGACCATGAAATCCTTGGCTTCCACGCGTTTGGCGCCGGCAATGCCTGTTGCTCGTTCCGGAGCGACGGTATCCGAGGCCTGCTGCGCCATCACCGGAGAGACCGACAGGAGACCGATCACGACGGCCCCGTAAATTCGCTTCGCCATGTCCATCCTCCGCGCCTGGTGTCGGATGGATTTGGGTGGTTCATCAGCCGAAGGCAATAGGCGGCATTGACTTGTTCGGCTATTTGCCGATCGCGACGATCCGCCTGAGGGCTGCGACCTGCTGTGTCATGCTCGCCTGCGCGGGCGGTTGATCCCCGTCTGCATGGTCTATGGCGGGGACGATCGATACGTCATTCTCGGTGCCGATCGCAGTGCGGTCGCGGCCGCTCGTCTTGGCAACGTAAAGTGCCCGGTCCGCCGTGCTGAGAAGAGGATCGAGGTTTGCCAAGCGGATCTCCGCAAGCGCGATGCCGATGCTGACGGTGACGGGGATCTTGTGTTCTCCGACGGTGATCGGCTGATGTTTCAGCGTCGTCCTGATCGCTTCGGCGACGCTTGCAGCCTCGATCATGTTGGCCACATGCATGATCGAGGCGAATTCTTCGCCGCCCATGCGGCCGAACGATCCGCGCCCGCGCTGGGCGGCAGCGCCTATCCTGGCAAAGGCGACCAGAACCTCGTCGCCGGCCTGATGACCGTAAAGGTCGTTGATCTGTTTAAACCCGTCGAGGTCGAGATGGATCAGCGCAAGCAATCCTGTGTCTGCGGAATGGGTGCGCTTGAGCCTATGGAATTCTTCGATCAGCCCGCGGCGATTGAGCAGGTTGGTCAAAGGGTCGGTGACGGCAAGCAGTTTCAGCTTGGCTTCATTGCGTTCGTTGATGAGTTTTGCGCCGGTCATGATCGCGGCCATGAAGCAGAATGCGGCAACCAGCAGCAGCCAGATGGAACTCGTGCCGGCGCCGAAGGATTGCGGCTGGGCAATCAGGGCGTAGATCGCCACGATCGTGCTGGACAGGACCTGTATGCCGACGAAAAGGGCAAACAAGCGGCGGGTCTGCGATCTGCCATTATCACCCCAGAGCGCAGCAGCAATCAGCATCAGGTAACCGATCGAAGCGGAACCGTGATAAAGCGCGACGCGGTAGGCGAAATTGCCGCGCACCGGATCGAGGATCATGCCGGCGACGAAGATCAGCGCGGGGATGGCAATGAAGGCCTCAACGCGCCGCCTGTCGAATTGCAGCATGCCGGCAATCCACAGGCCGATACCGGCAAGCGTCATCACATTGGCGATTTCGATCGAGATGAAGTCGGGCAGAGTGCCGCGCAGCGCCACCATCCCGACGCCGACGCCGTGGAACAGGAACCCGATGCCCCAGGTCAGGTGGAACGGTTGCCGCTCATAAAACCAGCGCGACAGCAAGAGTACGCCAAGCGTGCTGGCCTCTGCTGCCCAGATCATGAAACCGGTTACGATATCCAACGCAATACTCCCCGCCGACCCTCGGCATGGCCTTGCTTGTAAAGGGAAAAGTTTAAAGCGTCGTTTGCGTCCTATTGCCGGTTCGTCCCTCCAGATGACCTCAGTGGTCGTATTTGCCGTGGAGATTTACTCCCGCTTTACCTTGCCGGCCAATAAAAGCGGGTGCATCGGCCTGGCGTCATTGAGCCGGCGCCATTTATTCGCGACAGCGCAGATGCGGTCAGTTTCGCGCATCCCCTGGGGTTTAAGGATTTCGAGTTAAGGATATCGGGCTCTCCGTCTTGAAGTACCGGGCATTGACACTCTATGTAGGGATTGACCAATTCCAATGATTCCGGAGCGGCATGCTCGCTTCGGCAAGGCATTTGACAAAGGACGGACATGAGAAATCCAGTTGATACCGCAATGGCCCTGGTGCCAATGGTCGTCGAACAGACCAATCGCGGTGAACGCTCCTACGATATCTATTCGCGCCTGTTGAAGGAGCGCATCATTTTCCTCACCGGTCCGGTGGAAGATCACATGGCGTCGCTCGTCTGCGCCCAGCTTCTCTTCCTCGAAGCGGAGAACCCGAAGAAGGAAATCGCCCTCTACATCAATTCGCCGGGTGGCGTCGTCACCGCCGGCATGGCGATCTACGATACGATGCAGTTCATCCGGCCGGCCGTTTCGACGCTCTGCATCGGTCAGGCTGCCTCGATGGGATCGCTTCTGCTCGCCGCCGGCGAAAAGGGAATGCGTTTTGCCACGCCGAATGCCCGCATCATGGTGCATCAGCCTTCGGGCGGTTTCCAGGGCCAGGCATCCGATATCGAGCGTCATGCTCGCGACATCCTCAAGATGAAGCGCCGCCTGAACGAAGTCTACGTGAAGCATACCGGTCGCACCCTCGAGGAAGTCGAAAAGACGCTTGATCGTGACCACTTCATGGTTGCCGACGAGGCCCAGGAATGGGGTGTCATCGACAAGATCCTGACCACGCGTCAGGAACTCGAAGGCGGCTCCGAGGGCTGATCGGGTTGTAGCCTTTCGGTAACTGTCACCCCGTTGTGAGCAAAAAGGGGTTTCAAGTCGGCCGGAAAGCGCTATTAGTAACTATTAATGCTGTGTTGAACTTTTATGACATAGCATTCGTTTCTGAGGGTTTCGTTGCCGCCGGTCATGTATGACCGGTAGAGTACCCTCGAAGCAGGGCAGGCACGTGAAGCCCGTCGGTGTCACGTGCCGGCAGCGGTTGAGTGGACTGCGCCCGTGCCTACGTGAGCGCAGAGTGCTGGAAGGAAAGTGATATGAGCAAAGTCAGCAGCGGCAACGGCGGCGACTCCAAGAATACATTATACTGCTCCTTCTGCGGAAAGAGCCAGCACGAGGTCCGCAAGCTTATCGCCGGACCGACCGTATTCATCTGCGATGAATGCGTCGAATTGTGCATGGACATCATCCGTGAAGAGAACAAGACCTCGATGGTCAAGTCCCGCGAGGGCGTTCCCACGCCGCAGGACATCATCAAGGTTCTCGACGAATACGTCATCGGCCAGCAGCAGGCCAAGCGCATTCTGTCGGTTGCCGTTCACAACCATTACAAGCGCCTCGCACATGCCTCAAAGGGTGGTGACGTCGAGCTTGCGAAGTCGAACATCATGCTTGTCGGCCCGACCGGCTGCGGCAAGACCTATCTTGCCCAGACGCTGGCCCGCATCATCGATGTACCGTTCACCATGGCCGATGCCACGACGTTGACCGAAGCCGGTTACGTCGGTGAGGACGTCGAAAACATCATCCTCAAGCTCCTGCAGTCGGCCGACTACAACGTCGAACGTGCTCAGCGCGGCATCGTCTACATCGACGAAGTCGACAAGATCTCGCGCAAGTCGGACAATCCGTCGATCACCCGCGACGTATCGGGCGAAGGCGTGCAGCAGGCGCTTCTGAAGATCATGGAAGGCACGGTTGCTTCCGTTCCGCCGCAGGGCGGCCGCAAGCATCCGCAGCAGGAATTCCTGCAGGTCGACACGACGAACATCCTGTTCATCTGCGGTGGTGCCTTTGCCGGCCTCGACAAGATCATCTCCGCCCGTGGCGAGAAGACCTCGATCGGTTTCGGCGCATCCGTCAAGGCTGCGGACGACCGCCGTGTTGGCGAAGTGCTGCGCGAACTGGAGCCGGAAGATCTGGTCAAGTTCGGCCTCATCCCGGAATTCATCGGACGTCTGCCGGTTCTGGCAACGCTCGAGGACCTGGACGAAGACGCACTGATCCAGATCCTGTCTGAGCCGAAGAACGCTCTGATCAAGCAGTATCAGCGCCTGTTCGAGATGGAAGATGTGGAACTGACGTTCCATGAGGACGCTCTTCGCGAGATTGCCAAGAAGGCGATCACCCGTAAGACCGGCGCCCGTGGTCTTCGCTCGATCATGGAAAAGATCCTGCTCGACACGATGTTCGAACTGCCGGCGCTCGATGGCGTACGCGAAGTCGTGATTTCGGACGATGTGGTGAAGGGCAATGCCCGTCCGCTTTACATCTATGCCGATCGTCAGGACGAAAAGGCCAACGTCTCGGCCTGATCCGGAACGGCGAAATAGTGTTTGGAGAGGCCCCATATTGGGGCCTCTTTTCGTTGGTAAACTGTGGTTCGTTGCAGTGTTTTCGCGAAATAGCGAAAGCTGAAGGTTGTGCGATATTCAGCTTGCTTTAGACAGCAAGCGCGGAGATCATGATCTTTCTCGCTGCTTCGCATTCGCCGCGTTTTTTCAAAGCCCGATGCGGTGCGCGTTTATGTCAATGAGCAGACCGGCCCGGCGTGTAGTGTTTGTGTGAGCGCCTTGTAATATCCCTGTCATGTTGGCGACGACTGGGTTTCTGCAAGGCTTGAAAATGACATAGGAAAACTCCACCTTGAGCGGGAGTGAAGTGCCCGGGTATTTCTCGGGCCATCCCGGAAACGGGACGATGGAAAGGAAACAAGATGACAAGTTCAACGTCTGCGGCATCCGGCGCTGCGACCTATCCGGTCCTGCCATTGCGCGACATTGTGGTCTTCCCGCATATGATCGTTCCCCTGTTCGTCGGACGTGAGAAATCCATCCGCGCGCTCGAGGAAGTGATGGGTTCGGACAAGCAGATCATGCTCGTCACCCAGATCAATGCTGGTGACGACGATCCGGAACCGGATGCGATCTACAAGGTCGGCACGGTCGCCAATGTCCTGCAGCTCCTCAAGCTGCCCGATGGCACGGTCAAGGTGCTGGTCGAAGGCCGCTCGCGCGCCAAGATCGACACCTATACCGACCGCGAGGAATTCTACGAAGCCAAGGCCGAAGTTCTCGACGAGCCCGAAGAGGACGCCGTCGAAGTTGAGGCTTTGTCGCGCTCGGTCGTTTCCGAGTTCGAAAACTACGTGAAGCTCAACAAGAAGATCTCGCCGGAAGTCGTTGGTGCCGCAAGCCAGATCGAGGACTATTCGAAGCTGGCCGATACGGTCGCCTCGCACCTGTCGATCAAGATCACCGAAAAGCAGGAAATGCTGGAAACGGTGTCCATCAAGCTGCGCCTCGAAAAGGCGCTCGGCTTCATGGAGGGCGAGATTTCCGTCCTGCAGGTCGAAAAGCGCATCCGCTCGCGTGTAAAACGCCAGATGGAAAAGACCCAGCGCGAATATTACCTCAACGAACAGATGAAGGCGATCCAGAAGGAACTCGGTGACGGCGAGGAAGGCCGTGACGAGATGGCCGAGCTGGAAGAGCGCATCGGCAAGACCAAGCTCTCCAAGGAAGCCCGCGAAAAGGCGGATGCCGAGCTGAAGAAGCTGCGCCAGATGAGCCCGATGTCGGCGGAAGCCACCGTCGTGCGCAACTATCTCGACTGGTTGCTCGGTATTCCGTGGAACAAGAAGTCGAAGATCAAGACCGACCTCAACAATGCCGAGAAGATCCTCGAACTGGATCATTTCGGCCTCGACAAGGTCAAGGAACGGATCGTCGAATATCTGGCGGTTCAGGCGCGGGCCACCAAGATCAAGGGCCCGATCCTGTGCCTCGTCGGCCCTCCAGGCGTCGGCAAGACCTCGCTCGCCCAGTCGATCGCCAAGGCGACCGGCCGCGAATACGTGCGCATGGCACTGGGTGGTGTCCGTGACGAAGCCGAAATCCGCGGTCACCGCCGCACCTATATTGGCTCGATGCCCGGCAAGATCATCCAGTCGATGAAGAAGGCGAAGAAGTCCAACCCGCTCTTCCTGCTCGACGAAATCGACAAGATGGGCTCGGATTTCCGCGGCGATCCGTCGTCTGCCCTGCTCGAAGTGCTCGATCCGGCGCAGAACTCGACCTTCATGGACCACTACCTGGAAGTCGAATACGACCTGTCCGACGTGATGTTCATCACCACGGCGAATACGCTCAACATTCCGGGTCCGCTGATGGACCGCATGGAGATCATCCGCATCGCCGGTTACACGGAAGATGAGAAGCGCGAGATCGCCAAGCGTCACCTTCTGCCGAAGGCGATCAAGGAACATGCCCTGCAGCCGAACGAATTCTCGGTGTCGGACGATGCCCTGATGGCGATCAGCCAGCAATACACCCGCGAAGCCGGTGTTCGCTCTTTCGAGCGCGAGCTGATGAAGCTCGCCCGCAAGGCGGTCACCGAGATCATCAAGGGCAAGACGAAGTCGGTCGCCGTTACGGCTGCCAACATTTCGGATTACCTCGGTGTTCCGCGGTATCGCCATGGTGAAGCCGAGGGCGAGGATCAGGTCGGTGTCGTCACCGGTCTGGCCTGGACGGAAGTCGGCGGCGAGTTGCTGACCATTGAAGGTGTCATGATGCCGGGCAAGGGTCGCATGACCGTGACCGGCAATCTGAAGGACGTGATGAAGGAATCGATCTCGGCCGCGGCATCCTATGTCCGTTCGCGCGCTGTCGATTTCGGCATCGAGCCACCGCGCTTCGACAAGTCGGACATTCACGTCCACGTGCCGGAAGGTGCCACACCGAAGGACGGTCCGTCCGCCGGTGTCGGCATGGCAACCGCGATCGTCTCGATCATGACCGGTATTCCCGTTCGCAAGGACGTGGCGATGACGGGCGAGATCACCCTTCGTGGTCGTGTCCTGCCGATCGGTGGCCTGAAGGAAAAGCTGCTCGCAGCCCTTCGCGGCAACATCAAGACGGTTCTGATCCCGGAAGAAAACGCCAAGGACCTGGCGGAAATTCCGGACAACGTGAAGAACAACATGGAGATCATCCCGGTTTCCCGTATGGGCGAGGTGATCAAGCATGCGCTGGTGCGTCGCCCGGAGCCGATCGAATGGGATGGCACGGTGGAGACGCCGGTCATAGCAACTGTCGAGGGCTCGGAAGACGGGGCGACAACCATCGCCCATTGAGCAGATGCTCGGACGAACCAAGTTTGAATTGTGGAGAAAGCCGGCGAAAGCCGGCTTTTTTTGTGAAAAATGTGCGAAACCCCTTGTTTTTCAGGCGATCTAAGAGCTTTTGGGTTGCCAAGCACCGATGCAAAACTATTGTCGGCGCCGACTAATCGAGTCGTTCCAAAACCGTAGAAAGGGATGGAAACATGAATAAGAACGAGCTGGTTTCCGCAGTTGCCGAAAAGGCTGGCCTCTCCAAGGCTGACGCCGCATCCGCCGTGGACGCAGTATTCGAAACCGTCCAGGGCGAACTGAAGAACGGCGGCGACCTTCGTCTCGCTGGCTTCGGCAGCTTCTCCGTATCGCGTCGCGAGGCCTCCAAGGGCCGCAACCCGTCGACCGGTGCAGAAGTCGATATCCCGGCTCGCAACGTTCCGAAGTTCTCGGCCGGCAAGGGCCTGAAGGACGCTGTGAACGGCAAGTAAGCTGTTCCTGACGGTTTTCCGTCACGGTCTTGAAAACCCCGGATCATCTCCGGGGTTTTTTGTTGCCGATTTTCGGCTTTCCACCGCAGGTGGAACCTCATGGCATCCGGTCAATTGGAGGTCCACACCTGGTGATGCGACCAAGCAACATCCGCATCCGTTTGTTACCATTTGTTAAGAAATCGCCAATCGGCAGTTTTCCAACTGCTTGTCAGATCAAGCGCATCGCGTCCATCTCGTGGGTGGGGGCATAAGCGATTCTTGTTTTAGAAATATGATCATTACTTATATTATTGGGGCATTTCATATTTCGGCATCGCTGACGGCATCCGTCTCAAACCATCAGCGAGTGTTCTAGAAATGTTTCTTAAATCCAGGACGATTTGTCTGCTCGCGAGCTCCGCGCTCGTGGGTATCGTCAGCCTAACTTCCGTAGCGCATGCTGCCAGGGGATCCGATATCTTGGGCCTGAGCAGCGATGGCTCGGTCATGCTCGACTATTCTTATGACGCCGATACGGAAACCTATACGTATCGATTGACGTCGACGTCCACCGGAGAGGTTCAGGTGATCTCCGCACCATCCGGCGCCCGTTCCATCGATGCCGCAGCGCTGAGCGCGGACGGCAAGACGGTGACCGGATATTATGTCACCGCCTCTTACCAGAAAGTCGCCTTTGTCTGGACAGCCGCCGGCGGTTTCGTTGATCTGGGTGTTCTGGATGCAGACACCACCGCTGCTTTCGCACAATCGGTGAGCGGCGACGGCTCGGCCGTTGCAGGTTATGTCAGCATTATGAGCTTCATGACCGAAGGGTTTTATTGGACTGCATCGACCGGCATCGTCGGGCTCGGCACCTTGGGTGGCCAGGACTCTTACGCCTATGCCGTCAGCACCGACGGCAGCACTGTGGTCGGGGAGGCGGATACGCTGGATGAAAGCTATCACGCCTTCATCTGGAAGGCCGCCACCCAAACGATGGAAAACATCGACACCCTCTACGACAGATCCTCCGCCACAAAAGTGAGCGACGACGGATCCGTTGTGGCCGGTTATGGATACGGCACCACCACCACCGGCGTATTCCGCTGGAGCGAAGCGACCGGCATGGTCGATATCGGATCGCTCGGCGGAAGCTATACCAGCCTTGCGGCGATGAGCGGCGACGGAAATGTCCTGGTTGGCAGTTCCTACACGGCAGACAATGCCGAATACCATGCATATCGCTACGCAGCGTCGACTTCGGCCATGACCGACTTGGGCACGCTGGGCGGCACCTATTCCTATGCCAGCAGTGTCAATGCGGACGGTTCGCTGGTGGTGGGCACTGCGGCCGATGCTGACGCTGTGTCTCACGGCTTCGTCTGGAGTGAAGCGACCGGCATGACGACGGTCGAGGAATGGCTGACCGCAAACGGTGCCACGCTTGACGGTGATATGACCACAAGCGCCGATCTTATCTCAGCGGATGGCAGCGTTGTTGTCGGCCAGACCACCAGCGGCTCTACCTATATCGCCCGTGTCGTCGAGACCGAGGATGATGACAGCGGCAATGAATGCACCGCCGACGTCTGCGAGGGTGGCGGAGAAAGCGGCATTATCGATACCGCCAAATATTTCCCCACCGTCGCGGCGGCCAACAACATGATTGTCCAGAGCGGTGTAAACAGCGCCGACACGATCATGTTCGGCGCCCAGGGGGCGCCGATGCGCAATCTTTTGACCGCCGGCCAGCGATCAGTCTGGGGTACGATCGACGGCGGTTATGATGATGGCGACCACGCTGATGGCGGTCTTGCCTTGGGCGACTTCGGCTTTGGTTATGGCATTGCCGAGGGTGTGACTGCGCGTTTCTCGGCAGGTGTCACCTCTACCGACCAGGATCTCGATGCTGGCGGTGACGTGCGCCAGCGCGGCTTCTATCTCTCGCCGGAAGTCTCCGCCGATCTGGGGCAGAACGTCTATATGACGGTCGGCGGCTATTGGGGACGCAGCAGCATCGATAGCCGTCGCGGTTACCTAAGCGGTGCTGTTACCGACTATTCCAACGGCGATACCAATGCAGAAACCTGGGGCGCCAAGATCCGCTTTGACTGGCTGAATGCGGTGACAATCGACGATACGGCGATTACCCCATATCTCGGCCTGTCCTACGCCCATACCCGGGTGGATGGTTTCACGGAAACCGGTGGTTCGTTCCCGGTCAGCTTCGATGGGACCAGTGACCATGCCACGATCGCCCGCCTCGGTGCAGACTTCGTCCACCCACTCAACGATAGTGTCCGGCTGCTGGCCAAAACTGAAATCGATTATCAGTTCGAACACCACGCCGCCGCATCGAGCGGTACCTTGATCGGCATCGGTGACTTCGATCTGGATGGCCAGGACCTCAATCAGTTCTGGGTTCGCGGAGGCCTCGGCGCAGAGTTCGACCTTGGTAAGGGCGTCGCGTCATTCATGGTCAATGCGACGACGAAGGGTCAGGACCCGACGGTCTGGCTGCGGAGCAACTACACCGTCAAGTTCTGATCGCCTCTGTAGGGATGGTCCGTCGAAATGATCGGCATCGATATCGGAAGGGCCCGGCACTGCCGGGCCTTTTCTCTTAACCGCATGGGATGTTCTTAGACGTGGATATTGTCATTGCGCTGTCATCTCACCTGCATAGGTGAAAGGCCTCATCATACCGAAGGGGTCTTTATGAAAACGCTTTTTACCGCCGCCGCCGCACTTGTTCTTACCGCCGGCGTCGCCGCCTCAGCTGACAGCTACGTCTCCTACCTCGACTTCCCGCAGAAGAAGGACGACGGCAAGGAATTCAGCGTTGCCATTGAAATCCCGCAGGGCAGCTTCACCAAATACGAGATCGATGCCGACACCGGCCATCTCGTCGTCGACCGCTACCAGTCCATGCCGGTCATCTATCCGGCCAATTACGGTTCGATCACCAGTTCGCTCGGTGGCGACAATGATCCGCTCGACGCGCTTGTCTATACCCGCGAACCGGTTGTTCCGGGTGCCATCATCAAGGTTCGCCCGATCGGCGTCCTGAAGATGATCGACGGTGGCGAAGTCGACGACAAGATCGTTGCCGTCCCGACCAGCAAGATCGATCCGACCTACGACAACATCAAGGAAATCACCGATCTGCCGCAGGTCGAGCAGGAGCGCCTCCAGGCTTTCTTCCGCGTCTACAAGCAGCTTCCGGCCGGCCGTAAGGCCGTCGAACTGAATGGCTTCGACAATGCCGCCCACGCGGAAGGCGAAGTATCGGAAGCGATCAAGGCCTACGCTGCCAAGAAGAAGTAATTTCGGTCGTTATGACCGAATAGGAGAGGCCGGGCTTTGCCCGGCCTTTTGTTTTGCGACGATCGTCACTGCCTACGGCTTCTGATACAACCAGGAAGGGCCGTCTGTGTCATTCGGCTGTCACGACAATGCCCCAATACCCACTACAGGTTTAAGGGTAGGGGAGAATTGTCATGGCAGTTTCGTTCAAGGTCGCGCTGACAACCGCATTGCTGGCGTCTGTTGCCGTGCCGGCCAGTGCCGAGCAGGTTTTTAACCGCATCGCGTCCTTCCCCGTCGCCAGCAATCTGGCCGATGGCAAGGACAAGCCGACATCTGCAGAGATCATCACGGCGACCAGGGACGGCAATATGCTGATCTATTCCGACGCGCCGGGCGGCACGATCGGCTTCGTCGACATCACCGATGCCAGGGCGCCGAAGGCGGCCGGTTCGCTTGCCATCGACGGCGAGCCGAACTCGGTGGCTGTGGCCGGCTCGAAGGTTCTGGTCACGATCGACCGGACCGAAGACATGACCAAGCCTGCAGGTGCCCTCGGTGTCGTCGATATCGCCTCGAAGAAACTGGAAAACACCTGCGATCTCGCCGGCCAGCCGGATTCCGTCGTGGTGTCGCCGGACGGCACATTCGCCGCCATCGCCATTGAGAACCAGCGCGACGAAGACCTGAACGACGGTGCGCTGCCGCAGCTTCCAGCCGGCGATCTGGTGATCGTGACGCTGAACAACGGTATTCCTGCCTGCGACAGCATCAAGCGCGTCGATGTCACCGGCCTTGCTAAGATCGCTCCGGAAGATCCGGAGCCGGAATTCGTCAACATCAACGCCAATGGCGAGATTGCCCTGACACTGCAGGAAAACAACCACGTCGTCATCATCGACAGCAAGACCGCCAGGGTCACCGGCCATTTCTCCGCCGGCACGGTCGATCTCGACGGCGTTGACACCAAAACCGATGGTTCGCTGAATTTTTCCGGCAAGCTTTCGGCCGTCCCGCGCGAGCCGGATGCGGTTAAATGGCTCGGCACCGATCGTCTCGTTATCGCCAATGAAGGTGACTACAAGGGTGGTTCGCGCGGCTTCACCATCTTTGATCGTTCCGGCAAGGTTCTTTATGACGCCGGTACCTCGCTGGAATATGCGGTTGCCCGTGCGGGCCACTTCCCGGAAAAACGTGCCAAGAACAAGGGTATCGAGCCGGAAGGTATGGAAGCCGCCATCTTTAACGGCCAGCAGTATTTCTTCGTGCTCTCCGAACGCGGTTCGATGATCGCCGTCTACAAGGATACCGGCGCCGAGCCTGAACTCGTGCAGCTGCTCCCGTCGGGCGTGTCGCCGGAAGGTGCTGTCGCAATCCCCGGCCGCAACCTGCTTGCGTCGGCCAACGAAGCCGATCTCGGTGAGGACGGCGGCCCGCGCTCGCATGTGATGATCTATCAAATGGCGGAGGGCGAAAAAGCCTATCCGACGATCGTCTCGAAGGATGTCGACGGCAAGCCGCTCGGCTGGGGCGCTCTGTCGGGCCTCGTCGGTGATGCCGAAAAGGATGGCGTCCTTTATGCCGTCAATGACAGTTTCTACGGCATGCAGCCGTCGATCTACACGATTGACGCGACGAAGAAGCCGGCCGAGATCACCGATGTCGTCCGCATCACCCGCAACGGCCAGCCGGCACAGAAGCTCGATATCGAAGGCATCGCCCTCGATGGCAAGGGCGGCTTCTGGCTAGCATCGGAAGGCGACAGCGCCAAGTTGGTCGGCCACGGCCTTTATAATGTCAACGCCAAGGGCGAGATCAAGGCCGAGATCGGCCTGCCGGCAGAGCTTCTCGCCGGCGAAACGCGCTACGGGCTCGAGGGTGTTACCGCCGTCGGCAAGGGCGATGACCTGACTTTGTGGATGGCCATCCAGCGCGAGTGGAAGGATGACCCGAAGGGGCAGGTCAAACTTCTCTCCTACAAGCCGAAGTCGAAGGAATGGGCTGCTGTCCGTTATCCGCTCGAAAAGGCAGACAAGGGCTGGGTCGGCCTGTCGGAAATCACCGCCAATGGCGACTATCTCTACATTGTCGAGCGCGACAACCTGATCGGCGATGCGGCCAAGCTTAAGAAGCTTTATCGTGTCGCTCTCGCCGACCTGAAGCCGGCAAAGCTCGGCGGCGAACTGCAGCTGGTCAAGAAGGAGGAAATCCACGACTTCCTGCCCGGCCTGAAGAGCGCCACCAACGGTTATGTTCTCGACAAGCTGGAAGGTTTTGCCTTCGATAAATCCGGCAAGGCCTTCATGGTCACCGACAATGACGGTGTCGACGATAGCTCCGGCGAGACGCTGTTCCTGCCCGTCGACCTTAAGGTCACCAACTAGCGACACTTGTCTTCAACAGGAAAAGGCTGGGTGTTCGCACGCCCGGCCTTTTTTATTGCGGCGTGATACCTTAAGTCTGGCGTTCCTGATGTGTTCTGTTCAGACGAGCCTGATGACCTCATTCCGCTTCATCCATGCCGCCGACCTGCATCTTGGCAGTCCCTTTCAGGGGCTGGCGCTCAAGGATGCGGACCTTGCGGATCTTTTCGTCGAGGCCAGCCGCAAGGCATTCTCGGCGCTTGTCGACGAAGCGGTGACGCGAAAGGTCGATTTCTTCATCGTCGCCGGCGACGTCTATGACGGCGACTGGAAGGACAACAAAATCGGCCTATTCTTCAACCGTGAAGTGGCAAGGCTGGAGCGTGCCGGCATTCCGGTCTTTCTGTTGAAGGGCAATCATGACGCCGAAAGCGTCATCACCAAAACCATCATGCTGCCGAAAAATGTCAGCGAATTCCCGACCGCAAAGCCCGGCACCTTCAGGCTCGATCACTTGAAGGTCGCACTTCACGGCCAGGGATTTGCCGAACGTTCTGCAACGGAAAACCTGGCACTCGCCTATCCGAAACCTGAACCCGGCTGGTTCAATATCGGCGTGCTGCATACGTCTCTGACGGGCCGCGAACCGCATGCGCCCTATGCGCCCTGTTCGGTGGAGGATCTGCGGTCGCGCGGTTACGATTACTGGGCGCTCGGGCATGTCCATGATTTCGAGATCGTCGCCGAAGATCCGCTGATCGTTTTTCCTGGCAACCTGCAGGGACGCTCGATCCGCGAACAGGGCGCCAAGGGCGCTCTGCTGGTGATGGTCGAGGATGGCCGCATCGCCCATGAGCGGCTGATCACCGACAGCGCCCGTTTCGCCGAACTGAACATCCATGTCGATCTGGATGATACGGCTGCGGCAATTCTGCGCCGCGTCGAGGAAACGCTTGATCCGCTGGTCGAGGTGATGGAGGGCCGGCCGCTCGCTTTGCGGGTCCGCATCGCCGGTGTCAGCCGTTTTCGCAGCGAGATCCTGGCGCGCGGCGATGATTTTCGTGACGAAGTGCAGGCTGCCTGTCACAGGGCGCATGGTGATATCTGGCTGGAAAAGCTCGACCTGCGCATCGAGGCCGAAACTGGGGCAGGCGCGCGCGATGCCGGTCTTTTGGGGCTCGACGGTCTGCTTTCGATGGATGGGTTTTCCCCGCAGCTTATCGAGGAGGCGCAGGCAAGGATCGCCGAGATTGCCGCAAGACTGCCGGGCGGAAGCGGCGCCGGTGATCTGCCGCTCGGCGACGAACTGGACGTTCTTCTGGCGGAAGCGCGCGATCTTCTGTTGTCACGTGCAGCGGAGGCTGGCTGACCATGCGTTTCGACCGTCTCGACATCCTGCGTTACGGCGCGCTCACCGACCGGACGCTTGAGTTTCGGCCGGACGCGAAGCTGCATATCGTCTATGGGCCGAACGAGGCCGGCAAGTCCTCGGCATTATCTGCCATATCCGACCTGCTGTTCGGTTTTCCCGAACGCACCAGTTACGGTTTCCAGCATGACAGCGGCGCGCTGCGCATCGGCGCCGGGCTGACCGCGCGCGACGGGCAGTCGCTGGCTTTCCGTCGCCGCAAGGGGCGCCGGAACACGCTTTTGGCGGACACGGGTGCCGAAGAAAGCCTGACGGATGATGCACTGAGCCCGTTCCTCGGCAATCTGTCGCGCGATGTCTTCGAGCGTGCCTTCGGCCTCAATTCCGATTCGCTTCGCGCTGGTGGCGAGACCATGCTGAAAAGCGGCGGCGAGATCGGCAGCCTGCTGTTTTCCGCCGCCTCCGGCCTGACCGGCCTGACCAGCCTGCGCAAGTCGCTGGAGGCTGATGCAGACAACATCTATTCACAGCGCCGATCGAAGGACCGTCGTTTCTATCAGGTTCTCGATGCCCATGACGCGGCCCGCAAGGCCGAGCGCGACAGCGAATTGCGATCCGGTGACTGGAAGGGCCTGCTGAAGGAAGAAGGCGAGATCAGCGCCGACATCCAGTCGGTGCAGCAGGAGCGTGGGCAGACCAAACGGGCGCTTGATCGGTTGCGGCGGTTGATGGCGCTCGAACCGCTTCTGCGGGAACTGGATCGTGAACGCGCGCGTCTGTCGCAATTCAGCGCCCTGTCCGCTCTGCCGGCGATGTTCGAGACACGCCTTTCCACGGCGCTGGAAAAAAGGCGTGAAAATGCCGAAGATCTTTCGGCATCCAGCGCGGAGATCACCAGACTTGGTGACGAGATCGCAGCCATCGATGTCGACGAAGCGCTGCTCGCCGCAGCCCCTAGCATCCTTGCGGCCTACGGCCGAAGTGGCGTCTATCTGAAGGCGCGGGAAGATATCACCCGTGTCCGCGGCGAGGTTGACGATTTCGACCAGCGGCTCAGTCAGGCTGCCCGACGCCTGGGCTTTAAAGAACTGTCAGAGCTTGAGCGTGCTCAGCCCGCCGATGCCGATCTGGCTCGTCTTCGCCAACTGGTCGAAAAGGGGTCCGAGCTCGATCGCGAGATCCGACAGCTTCGCAAGCGCATCGAGGCAGAAGCCGACGCGCTGCGCAAGCTGGAGGCGGATGCACCATCGACCCGGTTGATCGATCCCAAATCCTGGAGCGACCAGCTTCTGGCCTTGAGGCCGGATCTCGAGGAGCTTGCCAATCTCGAGATGCTGCAGGTCCGGGCGGCAAGGGCAAGAACCGATCTTGATGCCGCGGCAGCCCGCCTTGACCCGCCGGTCAAAGACATCGGTCTTCTTCTTTCCGCGCCCTTGCCTGACATCGAGACGCTCGCGCATCATCGCAGGCTGATCGAGGCTGCGAGGCAGGAAAATGCCCGGACCGCGCAGAAACTTGCGGACCTGCGCGCCGACGCTGGCGAGCTTGCCGGCCAGTTGGAACTGCTGGAAGGAGAGGGCAGGATCGTCTCTCGTGAGGCTATCGCATCTGCCCGTGGGGCACGCGACGGCCTGATCGAAAAGCTGGTGGCAAACCCCTCCGGCGAAACGTTGCAGCAGGTGGCGTCGTCGGTCGAAAATGCCGATCAACTCGTCGATGCGGCTCTTGCCGATGCCGAGCGGGTTTCGCGTCATGCCCAGCTGACGCTACGCCAGCGCAAGCTGGGCGAGGCCGTTGCAGTAGCCGAACTGGCGGTCAAGGAAAGCGCCATTGCAGCCTCCGACGCACGCACTGAATTCGACGACCTCTTCCATGCCGTACCGGTCACGCCGTCTCAGCCGGAGCGGATGATCGAGTGGCGTCGTGCAATCGATGCCCTGTCCTCATTGTCGTCAGCGCTGAATGCAGCCGAGGATGACCATCAGGCCTTGCGGTTCAAGGAAGAGACAATCGCGCCTGCCGTGAGAACGCTCGCCGACACCGTGGGTATCGCGCCGGGCATCTTGCCAGTGCGCAGTCTCGCGCGTGATATCGCCCGTCGCCTCGATGAGGTCACCCGCCAATGGAGCGAAGGCCGCGCACTGGAGCATATGCGAGACACCGCACGTCAGGTCCTAGCCCGGCTGGAGGCCGATGAGGCGGGGCTCATTGCCGATATCGATGCCTGGCGTTCGGCTTTTGCCTCTGCGGCATCACTGGCTGGGCTGGCCGAGGACGCGACTGTGGAAATGGCGACTGCGGCGCTTGATATCTGGCGCGTCCTGCCCGACCTCCTGTCGGAGCGCGAAAACCGCAACCGGCGGGTCCGCGGTATGGCGCGGGACATGGAAGCCTTCGAAGAAGAGATCGGCGTTCTTTGTCGCGCCGTTGCGGCCGATCTGTCCTCCGTGCCGGCGGACGCCGCGGGACCGATGCTGAACGATCGTGTCACGGCCGCCCGTGCGGCGGCCAACCAACGTGCTGCACATATCGCGGCCCTTGAACGGGTCGAGACCGCCCAAGCCAGTTATTCGAGAGAAGCCGAACGGCTCGCTACGGAGTGGGGCGAACTTGCCTCCATGGCTTCTGTGGAGTCGGAACGGCTGGAGGCCGTGCTCGCAGATCTGCGCGAACGGGCCACGCTTATTGTCAATGTCGAGCAGTCGAGAAACCGGTTTTTCGAACAGGCCGAAGGTGCCGAAGAGGCGGATGTGCGGGACGCTCTCGTTGACTTCGACCGCATTTCCGCGTCCGTCGAGATCGAAAGGCTCGACGCCGAGGACAGCCGGCAGGTGAACAGGCTTGCGGATCTGCGTGCTGCCGAAGCCGACAATCTGCGACGCAGGCAGGAACTGGAAAAAGGCACGGGCGCCGAACGTGCGGTTTTTGACAAGCTGTCGGCAGAACAGGAAGCGCGCGAACTTGCCCGGCGCTGGGTGGTGTTGAAGCTTGCGGGCTCTCTGCTGGCACAATCGATGGAAACTTACCGCGAACGGCAGGCCGATCCGGTGATGAACCGTGCCGGGGAAGTCTTTGGCGCACTGACTGGAGGCCGCTTCTCGCGTCTTCTTCAGGTCTACGACGATAACGACGATCTTCAGCTTGCCGTCGAGCGCAACAGTGGCGAGCACGTGCCGCTGACGGGCCTCAGCGAAGGCACTGGCGATCAGCTTTATCTGGCGCTGCGCCTCGCCTTCCTGGAGGATTATTGTCAGCGTAACGAGCCGGCACCGCTGGTCCTCGACGACATTTTCCAGACCTTCGACGACGAACGTACGGCGGCAGGCCTGCGGACGCTTGCGGCATCGGCCGGCGCCTTCCAGACGGTTCTTTTCACCCATCAGATCAGCCTGATGGAGGCAGCCCAACGCGAACTCGGCGATGGCGTTGACCTGATCCGGCTCGATCGTATGTGATTAGCGCGACGGCTGCAGTTTCAGGCATTCGATCGTAATTGGCATAATCGATGAATGCATCGACGTGCCGTCGGGCGCCAAACTTGTCTGGCCGCAGTCTTTTGGTCCCGGTATTTGCATGATCAAAATATTGAAACGCCGTTCGTCTCCGCGTTCGCGATCAAGGCTGATCCGATAGCCTTCAAGAAACGACGTAAAATCGCGGCCCGCCCTGATCCTTTCTGCAAGGTAGAGACGGTTTTCCGGCGTCAGCTCGAGCCCGAATCTGTCAATCGAACCGATTGTGCGCTGGATCACCGCAGCGTCCTGAGCCGGATCAAGAAGGCTGACCTTTAGGCGGAAAGACCGAAATCCGTTGGATGATGTTCCCTTGATCTGGATGAACAATACCGAAGGCGTTGGACCGTCGCCGAGACTTTGCGAATAAAGGCATTCCCAATCGCCGCCGGTCGCCTGAAATGTCGGCGGCTCGCCGGTGTCGGGACCAAGGCGTTCGCAGCGCTCGTAGGCGGTCAAGCGCGCAACGACCTCGAGCCTGTCATGATCGTTGGCGCGTCGCTCGGTGAGTCGGTTCGGCATGTCGATGGAAAGTGTCGCGCGGCGCGAGCGCAAAGGTGGGGGAGGCGCAGCCGTGGCGAAAGGCCGCGCCAGATAGGCATCTATCCCGAGCCATGTCGCCAACCGTTGGTAATTGCGTCCGTCATTGACGGCAAGGACAATGGCGACGAGCGACAGCATGCCGACGACGAGCAACGCGCCGAACAGTCTTGTCGATCGCCTCCGTCTTCGAAGGCGCATTAAAGGCGTTAAGTGTTCCGCCTTGTCCGCCAAGGACATACGCTCCGTTTCCCATCCAAATGCCCCGCAGCATTGCCATATTTGACAGGCCTATGTCCAAGATTGATTCGCGGAACTGGATGGCCGGTAACGACAGGCTTGGTCATGGTTGACGCGATATCGGTACCGTCGTTAACCACGTTAGTTAGCAGGCATTTAAGTTAACTTTTCTAGGTTCGCTTCTGAATATCAGCCTGCTAGTGACTATGGCCTTAAAACCGCACCGGAATTTATTTTGCGGGGAGCCAAAGCCATGGCGCTTGTTGTTCGTCGTCCGGTGTGCTTTCAAGGGCGTCGAATGCTGGATAGTCCGAGCACGATTTTGTGTTCGTTCCATCCTGACTTGGAGTATCGAGATTTGGTTCGAGTGACTGCGATCGTGATCTGTGCCGCCTTGGCGGGATGTCAGGCTGTTCCGGCTGAGGGGCCTTTGGCATCCGCGATCAACGAGGAAGCTGGCCGCTCGCCGGCTGAGGTCGGGCGTACGAATGCTGCGGTGTTCGATATCGTCGACGTCGACAATCACACTGCAAGGCTCGTTTCGGACTACGTTTCCACGGCATTGAAGCGCCGTTTCGGCATTGGTGGCGGCCCGGGCAGGGCAGTCATCGGCATCGGTGACCAGTTGAAGGTGACGATCTTCGAAGCCGGCGCAGACGGGCTGTTTTCCACCAGCGAACGGAAGCAGACGCCGATCGACATCGTCGTGCAGCCGGACGGTACCGCCGCCATTCCATATGTCGGCACGGTTCGATTCGCTGGCCGCACGCTGGAAGAGGCGCGACAGGCTATTCTCACGTCTTTGAAGAGCAAGGCGGTCGAGCCCGACGTCATCGTGGCAAGCGGCGATACGCCATCTCGCTCGGTGACCGTTGCGGGTGCAGTCAACAAGTCGGCTCAAATCTCGCTCAATCTGAGCGGCGAGCAGATCACCGATGTCATCGCCAAGGCCGGTGGGCCGACAGCTCAGCCCTACGAATCCTATGTCACGATCGTTCGTGGCAAGCGGACGGGCACGGCTTTGCTGAAGTCGATCGTCGAGAACCCGACCGAAAACATCTATGTCCAGCCGGGTGACCAGATTTTCGTCACCCGCGACCCGCGCACCTTCACCTTGCTTGGCGCCGTCAAGAGCAACTCGCGTATCGAGTTCGGCGCAAGCGATCTGAACCTTCTGGAAGCCGTGGCTCTTGGTCGCGGCGGCAATGACGATACTGTCGATGCGCGCGGATATTTCCTGTTCCGTTATGAGGATCCGGAAGTTGTTCTCGGCTTGCTTGGCCAGCGTCGCTTCGACGAACTGGTTCACAAGGGTATGCAACCCGACAAGGATGGTCGTTATCCGATCGTCTACCGGTTCGACATGAGCCATCCCGACAGCATGCTTGTCGGCCAGACCTTCCCGATCAAGAGCCGTGACGTCATCTATGCGTCCCGTCACCCGGCTGTCGACCTGACGAAATTCCTCAGGGTCGTCGGCGCACCAGTCGGCATTGCCTCGCAAGGTGCCGCTATTTCGCGGAATTTGAGCTACTGACGGCACAACTTCTCGTTTACAGCGTTTGGGTTATGGAAATGTCTTTCACCCGGTTCGTCGCGTTGAAGTAGTGGGTTATTCTGCTTTTGTCGTGACAACCGGGGGCAAGTATGGTGTTAAGGTCGAATACCGGCTTATTTCCGAATTAGCTTTTATAGTTGTGACGAACGCAGAGTGACGATGACAGTAGAAGTAATTGGCAGAGCTTGCATTGCGCCCGGCGCGAACTCCGTCCAGGAACTGCAGCAGGTCCTGAAGACGGGGCGGTGCACCGTCACGCAAATTCCCGCCGATCGGTGGGAACTTGCGCGCTTCTGGCACCCGGTCCAGGGTACGCCGGGAAAGACCTACACGTTTGCCGCCGGCGTCGTTGATGCGGTTTACGACTTTGATCCTGCCGTCTTCGGCCTGTCGCAGCGCGAAGCCATGCAGATGGACCCGCAGCAGCGCATTCTGTTGACGCTTGTCTGGAAGGCGCTCGAAGACGCCAATCTCCCCGCCAGCACGCTCGCAACCCAGAAGGTCGGCGTCTATATCGGCGCATCGAGCCTCGATTCGGGTAATCTGTCGGCGGAAGATCCTGCATCCGGCAGCCCGTATTTCATGACGGGCAACACGCTCTCGATCGTTTCCAATCGTATCTCGCATGTGTTCGGCCTGAATGGCCCCAGCATGACCATCGATACGGCCTGTTCCTCCTCGCTGGTAGCGCTCGATCAGGCGGCACGCGCGCTGGAACGCGGCGATATCGATATGGCCATCGTCGGCGGCGTCAATATTCTCGTTCACCCGCTCTCCTTTGTTGGGTTTGCCCAGGCACGTATGCTGTCGCCGGAAGGTCTCTGCCGCGCCTACGATACCAACGGCATGGGCTATGTGCGTGCCGAAGGTGGCGCCGCCATCGTGCTGCGGCGCAGCGATGTGGCCCGCCAGCAGAACGATCGCAGCTATGCGCGAATTCACGCAACCGGCGTCAATTCGTCCGGCCGCACCAACGGCATCAGCCTGCCGTCGCGTGAGGCGCAGGCAGATCTGCTGCGCTCAATCTACCAGGGCCACGGAATCGACGTGAACCGCGTCGCATTCATCGAAGGTCACGGCACCGGCACGCGTGTCGGCGATCCGGCCGAAGTCTGGGCGATCGGCAGCGTCATCGGCCAGAAGCGCCGCGCGCCTCTTCCGATCGGTTCGATCAAGTCGAATATCGGCCACACCGAACCCGTCTCCGGCCTGTTCGGCCTGTTCAAGGCGATGCTGGCGCTGGAGAATGATTATCTCCCGGCGACGCTGCATATCGAGACGGTCAATGAGGACATCGATTTTGATGCTCTCAACGTTCGGGTCAATACATCCGCGATCAAGCTGCTTCCTGCCAAGGAAGCGCGGCTCGTCGGCATCAATTCCTTCGGCTTCGGCGGAACCAACGCCCATGTGGTCATCGGTGATCCTGAGCCGGCATCGGCATCGGCGGCTCCGTCCAAGGGCGACAACGTGCTGTTTATGGCAAGCGCCCACAGCGCATCCGCGCTTGAGGCCCTGCTGAAGGACTATCGCGGGCGGCTTGCAGCAGCCGAGCCTGAAAAGGCACGTCGGATCATCGCGGCGACGACGACCAACAGGGATGCGCTCAAGCACCGTTTCGCCGTCGATGCGCGCAGCGAAAATGCCGTGTTCGAAGCCATCGAGGCGCATCTGTCCGGCAAGGATACGATTGGTGAACGTGGCGAAACCCCGTCTTCGGTGGGTAAAATCGCCTTCGTGTTTTCTGGAAACGGTGCCCAGTGGGCCGGCATGGGTGTCGAAGCCTATCGTGAGAACCGTCATTTCCGCCAGTATTTCCAGTCGTTCAGCGCGCTGTTTGAATATCATCTCGGCGAGAAGCTGACCGATCTCATCGTTGCCGACGACCTCGGGTCAAGGCTTGCCGATGCGACGATCGCCCAGCCGCTGCTGTTTGCGGTACAGGCGTCCGTGTCGGACTGCCTCAGTGCCTACGGGATCCGCCCTGACGTCGTCTTTGGTCACTCTGTCGGCGAAATCGCCGCAGCTTACGCATCAAAGGCGCTGACGGCTGCCGAAGCCGTCGCCATCGTCGCCAAGCGCTCCCGTTCCCAGCATCTGTTTGCCGGTCAGGGCAAGATGGCCGCAGCCGTCATGAGCGAAGAGGCAGCGGTCGCATTTGCCAAGGAACATGGCCTGGACGACATCTGCGTGGCTGCTATCAACGCGCCAAATTCCGTCACCATTTCCGGGCCGGTCGCAGAAATCCAAGCCTTCCGGGATGCCGCGCGCAAGGCCCAGACGGTCGTGCATATCCTCGACATCAACTATCCGTTCCACCATCCGATCATCGACAGCGCCCGCGACGGCTTCCTCGCCGAACTGCCGGCGATCGAGCCGCAAAGTGCAGCATGCATCTTTGTCTCGACGGTGACCGGTGGCATCTATGACGGCAAGGGGCTCGATCCCGAATACTGGTGGCACAATGTGCGCGAACCGGTGCTCTTCCGTTCGGCGGCCGAGACGGCGCTCGATCTTGGCTGCAATCTCTTCATCGAGATCTCGCCGCGCACCATCCTGTCGAATTACGTTTCGGAAATCGCCAAGAGCAAGGCGCAGCCGGCCGTCGTGATCGGCACGCTTCAACGCGAAACACCCTTTGAGGGGCGTGACCCCGTCGCTCGCGCCTTTGCCCGTACGCTGGCGCATGGCGCCGTACCGGTTCAGTCTAGGCATACCGGAAAGCGCAGCGCGGTTATCGATCTGCCGCCTTTGCCGTTCGAGCCCGTGTCGCTGAAAATGCCGGGCACCAGTGACGAGATCGACGTATTCGGCCGCGACCAGAAGAGCCGTTACACGCTGCTCGGCTGGCGAACCGATCCCAACAGCTCGCACTGGAAGAACCATGTCGACGCCTTGCTGTTTCCGGATCTTGCCGAACACGTCGTCGATTCCCGTGCCATCCTGCCGGGTGCCGGCTTCCTGGAAATCGCCGTCACGGCCGCCCAGGCGCATTTCGGCAGCGACGAGGTAGAGATCTCCAACATGGATATCGTCCGGCCGCTCGAACTGCGGGCCGACCGCATGCTGGAACTGTCGACGCTCCTGTCGCCGGAGACCGGCAATATCGAAATCCGCTCGCGCGAGCGTCTGAGCAACGACGACTGGACCATCCATGCCGTTGGTCGTTGTCGGCGCCCGGTGGAGGAGGAAAGCCACCGGTTCGATGCGACCTTATCTTCCGACGGGGGGACCAGCCTCTCATCAGCCGAAGTGTATGAGACGGCTGAACGTTTCGGGCTGCAATATGGCCCGCGTTTCCAGCTTCTGTCCAAGGCGGTTGCATTCGGCGACAATGTCGTCGAGGTCGAGCTCAAGGACGCAGCGGTTCCCGCCCATCCGTATATCGGCTACAATCTCAATCCGTTCTCGGTCGATGCTGCCTTCCACGGGCTCGTTGCGCTGTTTGACCGTCTTTCCGGGGCCGAAGCCGGCTCGCCCTATATTCCGGTGCGTTTCGGATCGATCCGGGTCAGCGGCAATGGCCGTTCTGTAAAAAGGGCGCGGATCGAGATCGAGCGCTTCAGCAATTTCTCGATCAAGGTCAGTTTCCGCCTGTTCGACGCTGCGGGCGAAGAGATCGCGGTCCTGTCCGACTGCCGCTTCCGCCGCACGTCCTTGCGCCGTCATCACACGCTGGATTCTGTTGCCTTCCATTTCGAAGCGGTGCCGAGCGCAATGTCCGTCTTGTCGTCGGCTCTTCAGCCGATCTTGCCGGCTCTGGCGGACGCCGCATCTTCGGGCCTGAAAGACAATGCGTCGCTGATGATCGATGCTGCCGTCTATCGTGCATGCCACGAAATCGCTCTGTCTATGGCTGATGGCGATGGCAAGGTCTTCTCCGCTTCTCTGCCCGCAGACAGTGATTTCCGATCGTTTCTGACATCCTGCCTGTTCACTCTGGAGGATGCCGGAATAGCGGCGCCGACGGATGACGGCTGGAATGTTCCAAAGGAATTCTCTTTCCCGCCCGTCGGCGAACTGATCCAGGAAATCTATCGCGAGGATTCGTCGCGTATCGCCGAAGCAGTGCTGGTCAACGATGTCTATCGTGACGCGCTCGAACGTCTGTCGCTTGCCGAAGCGCCGGCCGATGGCGAGGCCGAATGGTCACGCAACGTTAGCGAGGCGACGCTGGAGCACGTACTGGTGCATTCGCCGCTCGGCCGCAGCCGCGCCGAACGAGGATTTGCTCTTGCAGAGCGGTTCTGCCACGATAATCCGGGCAGGACCCGCTTCATCATCGAGCTGGGAACCACCAGCCAGTCGATGAGCAGCCGTCTTGCAGCGCTGGCGGCCGATATCGGTGCCACATTGGTGATCGCCGAGCCGAAGGAAAATGCGCGCCGCATGCTGGAACTGGCGTTCGAACAAAACGTCAATGTCTCCGTCGTCGAGCCGCGTGCCCTTGCTGGTCTGTCGCGCGTCGACCTCATCGTCGCAGGTGGCCTGAGCAGCCAATCGATGCTTGCAGCCGACGATGATCTGCGTCAGGTGGTCCGTTCGATCGCATCGAAGGGAAGTGCTTTCGTCTTTACCGATCGCGCCCCGTCTGCCTTCAACGATTTCGCCTTCGGTCTTTCGGAAGACTGGTTTGCCGCTAGCCAGTCGGCTGATTTCCCGGTTGGCCAATTGGGCACGTCAAGCCAGATCGAGGCGCTGCTTGCAGAGCTCGGTTTTGCCGTTTCGTCCGTAGAAGAGGTCGAGACGGATGAAGGCACGCTGATCGTTGCCGCCGCGCAGTCGCAACGCAGTCAGGGCGAAACGGAAGCCGAGGGACGAGGGCGCCTGGTCGCCGTTGCCGAACCGCAGTCCGAACAGGCTTTGGCGTCGGTCTTTGCCGACACCACGGTCGTCCAGGCGACGCGCGCCGAAGAGGCTCTTGAGCTGCTTTCAGACGAAGCCCGGGCGAAAATCTGCATTGCCTATCTCGCCGACCGGGGTAAAGGCCAGGATGTCTCGGCACTCGAAGTCGAGCGTCTGTCGCGCTTCAAGCTGCTTGCCGAAGGCCTGACACGCAGGGCCGTCGGCCTTGCCAGCCGGCCACGCCTTATCGTTGTTGCTCCGGGCGGTTCCCCGCTTGCCGGCACCAAGAGCGATGCGGCCAATGGCGGCCTTTGGACATTCGCCCGTGTCCTGCAGAACGAATATGACGCCATCGATATCCACCTGCTGGATGCCGAAGGTGCTGAGGCCGCCGGCCTGGTTGATCTCATCGCCACCGTGCAGGGTGCCAACCGCGAATGGCTGTCGGCAAACGATCGGCTTCTGGAAATCCGCGCAGCGTCCGGGCCTTTCGCCGGTCGGGATGTAACGACGACCGAATTCGAGGCTGCCACGATCCATCAGGTCGTCAGCGGCCGCGTCGACAGCATCGTTTGGCAGACCTGCGACCGTCAGGAGCCCGGTGATGATGAGGTCATCATCGCCGTCGAGGCTGCCGGCCTGAACTTCCGCGACGTCATGTGGTCGATGGGGCTTTTGCCGGAAGAAGCGCTGGAAGACGGTTTTGCCGGTGCAACGATCGGCATGGAAATGTCGGGCCGTATCGAACGTGTCGGCTCGGCGATCACCGATCTGGTTCCCGGTGATCGCGTCATGGGCATTGGCCCGGCCGCGTTCTCCACCCATGTCCGCGTCCGTCGCGATGGTGTTACGAAATTCCCAGATCGCCTGGATTTTGCCGCCGCCGCAACCGTGCCGGTCACTTTCCTGACCGCCTATTACGCAATGATCCAGCTTGGCCATATCGAGGCAGGCGAAACGATCCTGATCCATGGTGCAGCAGGCGGTGTGGGCCTTGCGGCTCTGCAGATCGCCAAGCTCAAGGGCGCGACCGTCATTGCCACTGCCGGCACGGTCGAAAAACGCCGTTTCCTCGAAGCCGTCGGTGCCGACCATATCTTTGACAGCCGGTCGCTTGATTTTGTCTCGCGCGTTCGTGGCGTAACGAATGGCGAAGGTGTCGATCTGGTTCTCAACTCGCTCTTCTCGGAAGCGATGGAACGCAGCCTCGAACTGGTAAAGCCTTTCGGTCGCTTTCTCGAACTCGGCAAGCGCGACTATTATTCCGACCGCAAGATCGGCCTGCGTCCGTTCCGCCGCAACATCAGCTATTTCGGCATCGATGCCGACCAGTTGCTGGTCAACCTGCCGGCCGTCACCAAGAGGATTTTCGCAGAGATCGGCGATCTCTTCCAGCGTGGCGATCTGACACCTTTGCCATACCGGGCTTTCGGTTATGACGAGATCGGCAGCGCCTTCCGCCTGATGCAGAATGCCGGCCAGATCGGCAAAATCGTCATCACGCCTCCGGTTCGGGGCAAGGATCGGGTCGTGGCCGTCACCGAGCGCGCTCTGCGTTTCGACGGCGAGGGGACCTTTGTTGTCGCCGGTGGTATCGGCGGCTTCGGTCTAGTCGCAGCCGAATGGCTGGTCGCCAGGGGCGCGCGCCGCGTTGCGCTTTGCTCGCGTCGCGGTATCGCCGACGAGGCGACGATCCGGGCATTGGAGAAATGGACGCGTATCGGCGTTGTCGCAACGCTGCACGCCTGCGACATCACCCATGAGCAATCGCTCTCCGCTCTTTTGACGGAATTGCGTGGTACGGCGCCGATCAAGGGTGTCATCCATGCGGCGATGGTGCTGGACGATGCGCTTCTGTCGAACCTGACGGAAGAGCGCAACCGGCCGGTCGTCGACGTCAAGGTCCGTGGTGCGGAGCTGCTCGATCGTTTGACGCGCGACGACGATCTTGAACTTTTCCTGCTCTTCTCCTCGGCAACGACGATGCTCGGCAATCCTGGCCAGGCGAATTACGTGATCGCCAACGGCTATCTGGAAGGATTGGCCCGCGTTCGCCGCGCAGCCGGCCTGCCGGCTTTGGCCGTCGGTTTCGGCGCGATCGCCGATACCGGCTTCCTGGCACGCAATGCCGAAGTCAACGAAATCCTGTCGAAGAGGATCGGCAAGACCGCAATGAAGGCGCGTGACGCGCTGGAACAGGTCGAACGTTATCTGGTGAGCGATACCGGAAGCATCGAAGGTGCTGCGGTGATGATCGCCGAAGTCGACTGGAACGCCGTCCGCATGCTACCGATTTCGTCTGCCTCGCTGTTCGAAGCGGCGATGCGCGCGGCCGGCAACCAGCAGGCGTCGGTCGATGGCGACCGGATCGATCTGGAAGAGCTTATTCGCGGCAAGTCTGCAGATGAGGCCCAGGCGCTTCTGCACAAGATCGTCGCGGCCGAGATCGCGGCCATTTTGCGTGTCACCGAAGACAGCATCACACCGGAAAAAATCCTCAAGGATGTCGGTCTCGACAGCTTGATGGCGATGGAACTTGGCATGAGCTTCCAGCAGAAAACCGGATTTGACATTCCCTTGAGCGGCGTCGGTGAGGATACGACGGTGAGTGACGTTGTCACCCGCCTGCGCGAGAGGGTATCGAAACGCAGTGTCGGAGATGAGGAGGCTCCGCAGGACGAGGCGCTCGGCCGTTTGGTCAAGAGCCACTCGACCCAGACCCAGAAAGCAGCCTCACAGTGACTGAAAAAGACAAGCCGCAGATGACGGCGTCTCCAGAAGGAGGCGCCAAGCGCGGCTTCCTCGAACAGATGCGGCAGACGAACGAAGCGTCTGGCCGCAACCGCGAGGCAAGGTTGAACCGGCAGCCGCAGGCGCCGGTGCGGCAGGTGCCGAAATTCGACCAGTTGCCCGAATATCAGCGCGTCCTGACACAGCGCAAGATCGGCGAGCTGATCGGCGTCGACAACCCGTTCTACCGTTCGCACGACATGGCGGCCGGTGCCTCGACGGTGATGGCCGGCAAGACGTTCGCCAATTTCGCATCCTACGATTATCTCGGCACCAACACTGACCCGCTGGTCAAGACCCGTGCCAAGGAAGCGATCGACCGCTACGGCATTTCCGCGTCCGCCAGCCGTCTGGTCGCCGGCGAGCGCCCCATCCATACGGAACTTGAGACAGCGCTGGCCGACGTCTACGGCGTCGAGGCGGCCGTCTGTTTCGTCAGCGGTTATCTGACCAATGTCGCGGCGATCAGTTGCATCGTCGGGCCGCAGGACCTCGTCATCCATGACGAGTTCATCCATAATAGTGCGCTTGCCGGCATCAAGCAGTCGGGTGCCACAAGGCGGCTCTTCCGCCACAACGATGTCGACAATCTCGAAACGGTGCTTCAGACGCTGTCGTCGGAATTCCGCCGCGTTCTCGTCATCGTCGAGGGTGTCTATTCGATGGACGGCGATATTGCCGACTTGCCGAAGCTTCTCGACCTGCGCAGCCGTTACGGTTTCTGGCTGATGGTCGACGAGGCGCATGCACTCGGCGTTCTCGGCAAGACGGGTAGGGGCACGTTCGAACATTTCGGCCTCGATCCGCAGAAGGTCGACCTGTGGATGGGCACTCTGTCCAAGACCACCTCGAGCTGCGGCGGTTATATTGCCGGCTCGCAGGCGCTTGCAGACATCCTCAAGGCCGAGGCCGGCGGCTTCGTCTATAGTGTCGGGCTGGCACCGGTTCTGGCTGCGGCGGCAAAGACCGGCCTCGACATTCTCCGCAGCGAACCGGAGCGTACCGACAAGCTGCACCGCAACGGGGCGCTGTTTCTCCAAGAGGCCCGCAAGGCAGGTCTCGATACGGGGCTCAGCGTCGGATTCTCGGTCGTGCCGGTTCTCGTCGGCGATAGCCTTCGGGCCGTTCAGCTGTCGAACGAACTTCTGGAGGACGGCGTCAACGCGCTTCCGATCATCCATCCGGCCGTGCCGGAAGGCATGGCGCGGCTGCGTTTCTTCATCACCTGCAATCATACCGAAGAGCAGATCCGTCACGCGGTCGAGGCGACAGCGCGTCGGCTGAAAAGCCTTCAAGAGCGCAATTTCGGCTTGGCATCGCTCGATATGGACATGATGATGCAGCTCTCCCCGCTGCTCCAATCGCCAAACAACTGAAGGTGAGGGCGGCCATGCATGTCGTCATCACCGGAGGATCGAGTGGCATAGGGCTGGAAGTCGCCAAGCTCTACGCACGACGCGGCGCTTGCGTGTCGCTGATCGCGCGTGATGCCACCCGGTTGGCAACCGCAAGGCAAGCCGTTGAGGACGCTGCAGGCGGCAATGGGCGTGTTTTCGCGGCACCGGCAAACGTTGCTGCAGCCGACGAGCTTTCGTCAGCGATTGACGCTTGCGACGCGGCATTCGGCCCCTGCGATATCCTCGTCGCCTGTGCCGGCATCGTCGATCCCGGCTGGTTTCACCGCCAGACACCAGATGCCTTCGACGTCCAATGGCAGACGAATTTTTCCGGTGTCGTCAATACGGTGCGGCGTGTCCATGCCGGCATGAAGGCGCGGGGCGAGGGCCACATCATGATCGTGTCCTCGGCCGCGGCCTTTATCGGTCTCCCCGCCTATTCCGCCTATTGTGCCTCCAAGGCTGCCCTTGTCGGTTTTGCCGATGCTCTTCGGTTAGAAGTGATGGGGACGGGTATCTCGGTCGGCATCTGCTTTCCGCCGGATACCGATACGCCGCAGCTGGCACGCGAGCTTAAAAGCCGTCCGCAAGAGGCCGAGATATTGATGGGGCGCATCAGGCCCAGGCGCGCCGACGAGATTGCCGGCCTGCTCGTCCGCGGCATCGACCGCAATTCCGCGCGGGTCTATTTCACCGGTTCGATCGCAGCTCTTGCATTGTTTGGACCGATTGCGAAACCCGTCATCGAGTTCTGGTATAGGTCAAAGGCAAAACGTTAAACCGCCGCCTTGGCCGTTCATCCGCCGGGCGTGGTGGTTCAGTGGTTCTTCGGTTTGGCCAGACAAGGAGCGTCTGCTTGCCTTGTTCGACATCCGATTGCTGCATGGCCATCGACTGCACGATCTTAGCCGACGCCGATGAACCTGGCTTATTTTCCTTGTTTCCATCGGTCGATATGCCGGACGCGCACGCCATCACGTCAAAACCAAACAACGCTGCGCCGGCAGTCTCGTGGTCAGCGGGCGGCCTGCTGAATTGGCGCACCTTCTATCCGCTCTTTCGGCCTGGACGAGGATCTCTTGGTGCGACCTTGTGCCAGCCTCTTTTCCAACCTCCCTATAAAAAGAGAGCTCGGAAACGCGATGCCGAAATAAAACAGTCCGACAAGGACAAAAACATGCATCGGCAAAAAGGTTTCGGCCATGATTGCCCTGGCCGACAACATCAGTTCCGGCACTGCGATAAGGGCGCATATGGCACTGTCTTTGAGTATTGAAATCAGATTGATCAGCAATGGTGGCAGGACAATTCTCAAAGCCTGCGGAAACAGGATAAGCATAAATGTCTGCAATGGAGTAAGGCCGGCGGCAAGCGCCGCCTCCTTCTGCCCAGGTGAGATGGAGCGCAATCCGGCGCGCAAAATTTCTGCAACAAACGCGCCGTGGACCAGCCCGAGACCGATAATGCCAGCGGTGATCGCTGGCATCACGACACCATAACCGGGTAAAGCAAAATAGAGAATGTAAAGCACGACGAGAATGGGAATGCCGCGCAAGACAAGAATATAGCTGCCGGCTGCGATCCGAAAAACGGCCTTCTTGCGATTGCGCATAAATTCCAACGCAAGCCCAATGGAGAACGCAACGACAAATGACGCGCCGGTTACGTAAAGAGTGACCCAGGCCGCGCTCCGCAAACGGGGCCACCAATCCGGCCAGTTTTCGGCAATCGTCTGATAAAAGGGGAGCATCAGTATCCCACCTTCCTGTCGATCAGGCCAAAAATGCTGGTCAGCGCGATAGTCAGACCAAGATAAACCAACGCTGCCGTGCCATAGACAAGTCCGGTCTGGAAGGTCGCATTGACGATTTGTCGTGCGTTAAACATGATTTCTGGTGCCGAGATTGCAGCCACAAGCGACGTGTCTTTGACAAGACCCACTGCGTAATTGGCCATTGGTGGCAGGGCGATCCTGAGCGCCTGTGGGAAGACCACAAGCCGAAAGGCAAGCAATGGCGGTAAACCGATGGAAAGTGCCGCTTCAGTTTGGCCTTTAGGAACCGCCTGAAATCCCGCGCGAAACACGTCCGCCATAATGGCTCCGCCGATCAATCCAAGTGCAAGGATCGCAGCGGTGAGCGAGGAAAGTGTTATGCCGACATAAGCAAGCCCGAAATAAAGGATCAGCAAATGGGTCAAGGTCGGGATGTTACGAAAGATCTCCACATAGGTTGAGATCACCAGATCCAGCAATCGGTTGGGCTTTAAAAACCGGACAGAGGCCAGAAAACCTCCCCAGACGATGGCGATGATCAAGGCGCCGATCGTCACCTGTAAAGTGACCGCCAAGCCGGCACATAAGGCATAAAGGACAGACCCGAATGTTTCAGAGGTCATTGTGTGCCTCATGATTTGAAACCGTCGACAGAAACCTGCGCAACCGGGCCTCTTTGGGATTGTCCAAGACCTCGTGCGCTTCGCCTTGTTCGACAATCACCCCGCCATCCATGAAAAGCACCCGATCGGCGATGCGCCGTGCAAAAGCAATCTCATGCGTGACCATCACCATCGAACGCCCCTCATCGGCAAGCTCCTGTATGACGTTGAGAACCTCTCCGACAAGCTCGGGATCTAGCGCTGACGTCGGCTCGTCAAACAGCAAAAGCTTCGGTTTTTGCGCAAGCGCCCGCGCAATAGCGACACGTTGTTGTTGTCCGCCGGAAAGGCGGCCCGGGTATTCATCGAGTTTGTCGCTCAGATGGACCTTGTTGAGCATCGCTTCCGCCAGGTCATTGGCTTGGCGCGCCGACAGGCCCTGAACTTTGCGAGGCTGAAGCGCAACGTTTTGCCGCGCGGTCAGATGCGGCCAAAGATGAAACAGCTGAAAAACCATGCCGATTTCCGCTCTTTGTGGCGCCAAATCGCTGTCGGACATAAGGCGTTTGGACCGGCCGATTTGGTGCTTTGCGCGCCGATGCATGCCGATCAGCTGACCGTCAAGCTCGATCTGCCCACCGCTCGGTGGGTCCAGATAATTAATCGCCCGCAGACATGTCGATTTGCCCGATCCGCTTGGACCAAGGATCGCCAGCCGTTCGCCGCGGAAAAGCTCGAAGGACACATCTCGGAGGACGTCCAACACGCCATAGGATTTTTTAAGATGACTGACCGTCAGGATCGGTGACGTATTCAATGGAAAATCTCCTATAGATCGTCAACGGCAATCGCAGGTCGGCAAGGGCCCGCCCCGCGATTGCCGTGTGTCGCTCACTTCTGGCAGGTCGGAGGCTCCCAGCCCTGCGGGCGATCAATGCCCACCCGGAAATTCACCTTGGATGGGGTGAACTGGTCCTCCCGGGTGAACCCGTATTTTTGGCCGATCTGCTTGACCGCGCAGTCGCTCCACAGTTTGCGAATTTCGCCGGAAATGGCATCGGCCAAATCCTTGTTATCTTTGCTGAGACCGAAGATGTACTGGCGGCCGACGCTGGTCAGAAGAGGGAAGTCAGGATTGTTGTCGGTGAACGCCAGATTGGCGAGTTTCCAGGCTGGATTTTGCGTGATCGCATAATCGATGACCGGAGGATCGCCAATGATGGCGTCGACACGGCCGTTTAAGAGGTCGCGTAATGCCGCGTCGGACGTGTCATAAAGAGTGAGTTCGATGCCGGGGATCTTGCGCAGCTCCGGCAGGAACGAAAATCCCGTCATCGATCCGACCTTGCGGTTTTCCAGATCCTTCAGTTTTTGCCATTGGGTCGCCGTCTTCTGAGTGATGCCGTTTTGGAAATAGCCGGTCGGGTCGGTCAAAGATAAAGCCTTGGCCCGCTCCGGCGTCCAGGCGACAGTGCCCCCGATCAGATCGACGCGCCCGGCCTGGACTGCCGCAATTGCACCACTCCATTCGGTCGGTACTGGATTGATTTTCAGTCCAAGGTTTTCCGCGGCGCGCTGCAAGATCTCGCCATCGTAACCGACCAATTTGCCATTTTGAGCGATAAGACCTGGCATGTCGCCGGTGATCGCCACCGTCAACACACCGGGTTCCACCGTTTTGTATTTCGTCCCCTCAGCCCAGGTCTCATAGGGTGCAGTGGCGAGTGCTCCCGTGAAAGCGCAAAGCAGGCAGCATTGTTGTAGCCATTTTCTCACATCCATGATCGTCTCCAGTTCCGGTTCCCGTTCATTTTTCTTCAGGCGCTTTGCGCCGATATTCGCGCGTTTTTTCGCGCAAATTGGTCATCCAACGGCCATTTGGCCGCTGGTGTCTTGGGTCGTTCGACCGATCGGCCGATGCTGTCCGAAATCGTCGCGCGCAAAACCAATGCCCACGCCTTTCAGCAATCTGGCACGTCGAGCCCATCCTCGGCCGGCCCATACCTTGATCAGCACTCTGGACGCCGTCATTTGGGGGCGTCGATTTCGGTCATCTGTTCGCCAAACGCCAAACGCCAAACGTCAAGCCCGGCTCGCATGTTCGGGTGCCAGAAAATCCCGCTGTCTTCGTCCTGCGCACTGTCCGACTGTTGCCGTTGTGCAAAAAGTCTTGGTCGGTCGGTCGGTCAACCAGCAACGAGGCCCTCTCACTCCTCTTCACTCAAGCAGGTGGTGTGATGATGCGTTTCAGCCGCCCTCCGCAGTCGCATGACGCTCACTGCTCGGTCTTAAGGCCTTGCTCCCGGTCGCTCTTGGTCCGGGCCAATGGAAACGCTGGTATGGTCCGTCAGACGGGGGCCCGGCGCAAAGATAAAAGTCGCGTATGCCGCATTCGAAGATAACCGAAAAAGCCGTCATCGTTGGTTCGTCGCCCGAGACTGTTTTCGAGACGGAATCGGGAGCGTTTTCCCGGTTGGCCAGCACCCGCATAAGATCGGTCACGCTTGTGGCGTTCGCCCCGGCATGTCGTAGCTGCGCCAGACGCGCCCGGCTTGACGGATAAACCGCCTTAAGTTTTGCTTCGTCTTCGACGGCTTGCGTCCGTTTTGCCAGAGCATGGTTGGTGTGGAAAAGACGCTCGGCTGTCGGCAATGCACACACGCCAGCGCTTGGTGACAATTCGACCACGCCAATTGAGCCGTTACGATCACCGAGCAGATAAGAGCGGCCGCCCATGATCGGAAGATCTCGCAATCGTACGAGTGCCGACGAAATATCGCTCTCGCCCAATATTAACCGTCGCGCCACCTGGCTTGGATATCCAACCGTTGCGGTATCTAACATCACGTCATTGGATAACAGCGCCAGACCGAAGCGGTTCTGCCCCACCCAGCCGAGAGTTCCAACAGATGCAATCACGGCAAGCTCCAGGCCGGCCTTGCCGAAATGCAAAAAGAGAGCAAGATCTTTGCTCGTTTCGGGGTCTGTATCCCAGTTCTGGCCAAGAATGGCGCCATGTTCGGCTGCAATTGCTATGCTGCTGCAGCCGCTTGGTGGCGTCGCGTCGAAAAATTCGAAGCCGATATGGCAGTAGACATCAATCGTATCGGTCCGCGATCCGGCGGCGATGCCGGATATTTCCTCTACAATTTGGGGGGCACCCGCCAAAAGCTCTGCCCACGATCGATGTGCGTTGACACGGGCTTGCGCATAACTTTCCGGCGAACTGCGTTCCTTCTTAAGCGTGATGGCCCTTAAGATACGCTCAGCAAAACCTTCGCCATGCTGATACCCTCTTTGGAAGGGCGGACCTGTTAAAACGACGACCGGCAAGCTTGCAGGCAATGGCGGACTGATCTCGGACATTGGCGTTGGCATTGCTAATGTCCTTGTTTCGTAGCGACAGCTGAGGGGAGAAACCGGGTGAATGCCAGCGCGTCGATTTTGGTGGGCGTGTCGCCATCAAGAGCGAGTTCTGCCATGATTGCACCGACAGCTGGCCCAAGTTGAAAGCCGTGACCGGTGAAACCGAAGGCATGAAAAAGACCGCTCGTCGTTGGGCTTGGGCCGATCACCGGGATACCGTCAGGCATCGTTCCTTCGATACCCGTCCAGGTCCGCACAAGCAGAGCATCGGCTAGCCGCGGAACCATTGCAACCGCGAGCCTGGCGCCTTCGGCTGTGACTTGCGCCAGTGGTCTGGCACGTATCCGATCGCGGTCGGCAAAG
The DNA here is from genome assembly GCF_057163345.1 of Aliirhizobium sp. YIM B11859. Lineage (NCBI taxonomy): Bacteria > Pseudomonadati > Pseudomonadota > Alphaproteobacteria > Hyphomicrobiales > Rhizobiaceae > Aliirhizobium > Aliirhizobium sp. YIM B11859. The sequence goes on along the minus strand of NZ_JBXHAY010000005.1, from coordinate 130,321 downwards.
CCGTAGCCGGCGCCGAATATCACGCTGCCATGCGGCACTTGTCTGAGATAAATGTTACCGCCGCAAACACCAAGCGCGGGCCCCATAAATTGCGGCAGAGGTTCGGTGACACACATATTGGGCGCCATCACGCCCTCATCGACACTGTCTCCAAACCAGCGCGCGATCCTCCCACCCCAAGCGCCTGCCATGTTGAGAAGACGATGGGCGCAAATGGTCTGGCCGCTCGAAAGCGCAAGCTGAAAGCCATCGTCATTGCGCTGCGCTTGCAGCACTTCTTCTTTTTCCAAAACGACGGCACCAAGCGCGCGGGCCGCTCGTGCAAAGGCGGGCGCGACGATGCGTGGATTGGCCTGACCGTCCTGCGGGCTCAGTGAGCCACCAATCGCAATTGCGCCAAGATAGGGATAACGCTGATGGATGGTTTTGCCGCTTAAGAGCTCCAACTCCAGCCCATGGGAGCGTGCAGTGTTTTGATAGGCCTCAAGATCGGCCATTTCATCGTCTGTGCGGGCAATTTTTAAGTGCCCCGTCATTCGAAACTCCCCATCGTTTCCGATCAGATTGACAAGATCTTGCCAGATCAACTGCGATCGGCTCGCAATTGCCAGTTCTGCTGGATGGCGACCCTGTCTGCGCACCCCCCCGAAATTGACGCCGCTGGCCTGGGCGCCACATCGGCCACGTTCGATCAGGACAACGCCGGCGCCTCGTTTGCGCAGATGAAATGCAGCTGAACATCCGGCCAGCCCGCCTCCGATGATTGCGACGTCAAAGCTTCCCATCTGACGCCTCCAGGAACACCCGCAATGAAATGGGCTTGATCGGCGCTTGTCCACGGTAGCGACCCGGAATGGACATTCCATCTGCCGGTTGAGCAAGGACAGCCGCCGCAGCGACAGCGCATAAGCGCCCCTGACATCTCCCCATTCCAAGACGCGTGAAGGCTTTGATCCGATTGAGTTCGTTTTCACCCGTATCACGGGCCGCCTGCCGGATCGTTCCGGCGGTCAGTCCTTCACATCGGCAAATCACGACCGTGTCGGCAATCTCGCGCGCCAATGCTTCGGGGAAGGGGAAGGCGATCGTGTCAAGCGCATGCCGAAAGGGGCGCATCTGCTCCAGGCGGCGGCTCAATCGGTCAATGTCCGGGCGTAATTGGATCTCGCCCAAATCGTGGCGTAGGACAAGCGCTGCACGTTCACCGCTCAGTTCGGCCGCGTCGGCGCCAAGAATTTTGGCCCCGTCGCCGGCCATATAAATCGCGCTGTTTGAGCTACGGCCATCTTTGTCGACGCGCGCAAGCCATTGCTGTTGGTTTTGGCTGTAGTCGAAATCAACCTCCAGCAGATCGGCGATCTGTGTCTCAGACCTCAAGCCGAAGCCGAAACCAACAGCATCGCATGCAAAACGGCGCTCCTTTCCGTTGGCGGTTTTGACCCGAATTCCACCGACAGCCCCATCTTCCCCCGCTTCGATTTCAAGGGGAGTGATACCAGACAGGACAGGGATACGTTTTGCATATAGGAAGCCCAGGTAGAAAAGCCCCTTGGTGAAGACCGATCCGCCACGCAAGAGCTTGGTAAATGCCTGCATGCTTTGCCGCCGCGTCGACACGTCAAGCACGGCTCTGACGCCAATGCCTGCCTTCGCATATTGAAACGCCACCAAATACAAAAGTGGCCCTGTGCCGAAAAACACAACGGACGATCCGATACCCAGCGCTTGCGCTTTGAGAGCGATTTGCGCCGCTCCGAGTGTGTAGCTGCCCGCAAGCGTCCAGCCTTCGACCGGTATGACCCGATCCATTGCGCCGGTCGCAAGGATAATCTGCGAGAAGGTCACCGTTGTCGTCTGACCGTCCTGAATGAGGTTTAACGTCTGGCCTTCGACATTCCAGATGAATGTTTCGGGGCGATAATCAATCCGGTCGATTATCGCATCGAAACGCCGATGCAGGCGATCGGCGCGCCCCGCTTCAAAGCCATAAAGCGCTTTGGGCGAACGCGCCGCTGAAGGCGGCGGGCGGCGGTAGATTTGTCCGCCGCTGCGTTGAGCCTCATCGATGACGACCGGGCGGTGGCCCGCTTCGACAAGCGATATCGCCGCCCGCATGCCGGCAGGCCCAGCGCCGACAATGACGATCCGCGGCTCAGACATCGATCTGCCCGCTCTGCGCCGTGATGATATCCAATCCCGAAACCACTGGTGTCGAGCAGGCGCGGATGCGCTCTCCGCGTGAATTGGACACCCAGCAATCCTGGCAGGCACCCATCAGACAAAAGCCCGATCGCAACTCGAGTGAAAAGTCGAATGTCCTGAGGTGACGACGGTGCGTAAGGACGGCCGTTAACACAGTGTCTCCCTCCAAAACCGACACGGGTTGACCATCGACACTGCAGATCAGCTCTCGGCGGCCGGACATTAAAATGCGTTCGAATTGCTTTGCAGAGGCCATCGATTTGTTCCCGTGCGGACGATGTTTGACGTCTTTCTTCCAATATCAAAAGTGATAATGCATCCATAATGTGGATGTCAATTGATAAATAATGCCACTATATGGGTATAATGCCAAATCGCAGGCGGTGATTTGAAAAGGATGAAAACGCCAACCATGACCAAGCTTTCCAAACTGTCGGAATTTGTCTCTGCGTTTAACCAGCCACCGGCGGCAGCTCTGAGCGCAGCGGCACGAGCGATCTACGATCTTGTCGGTGTCGCGGCTGCGGGCTCGACGACCGAAGGCGGCCGGGCAGCAAGAAATGCAGCCCGTCGTTTATGGGGGCAGGGGCCGGCTCTGATCTGGTTTTCGGACAATCAGACAACCGTCGCCGGTGCCGCGTTCGTCAATTCCGTCTACGCCACCATGCTGGATCTCGATGACGGCCATCGCCTTGCAGCCGGCCATCCTGGCGCAGCAATCATCCCAGCCGTTCTGGCAGAAGCGCAAGCCAGACAATTAACCACCCAAGCAATCCTGTCGGCGATCGTGTTTGGTTACGAAATCGCCACCCGTGTCGCCGCTGCCAGAGATTTTCGCAGGCTTCGAACCACCGATACCGGCCAATGGTGCGGTTACGGCGTCGCTGCAGCAATTGGCCGGCTTCGACAGCTCCCTCCACAGACGATTGCCCACGCAATGGCGATTGCAGGTCATACCGCCTGTGGTCAATTCGCAACCGGATGGACGCGGGTCGGACATATGGCGAAAGAAGGCATTGCCTGGTCAACGGCTGGAGCTATCGCGGCAGTGGATATGGCAATGGAGGGTTTCACCGGCCCCATCGATCTTCTCAACGATCCGGCCCGCTATGACCAAATTCAGCTGACTGACCGTTTGGGCGATCGATGGGCGATAGAGGCCAGCTATCTTAAACTTTATAGTGCTTGTCGCTGGGCGCATGGTCCAGTGGACGCGGTATTGGCCCAGCAAAACAAACATCATCTTCGGCCAGAGGCAATCGAAGACATTAAAATCGCAACCTTTGGCCGCGCGCTCACACTCATCAACGCCGTCGCCCCGCAGGGCCTGGAAGAGGCGCAATACAGCATCCCCTTTTCTGTTGCTCTGGCGCTTGTGCATGGCCCGGACGCCTTGCTCACGCCAGATGTCCGTCATCTCAAAGATAGTGCTGTCCTGGCGCTGGCGGCAAAGGTGAACTTGACCCTCGACCAAGAGCTTGATCCCTGTTTTCCAGCTGCGACGCCTTGCCGTGTTACATTGCGGCATGCCGGCGGGACGGCTTACATGGAGCTTCACGCGCCACGAGGTGAGCCGAGCAATCCACTAACCGCCGACGATCTTAAAGACAAATTCATGAAATTGGCCGTTCCCAACATCGGCTTAAGTCATGCGCTCCAACTGGAGCAGGCGCTTTGCGCGATAACGCAAGCGCCATCGATCAAGCAATTGATCGATCTTTTGTCGCCCATGGAAAATGTCGCAAGTGAAGGCTCGCCGCTTCTCTCCGAATCTGCAACCGGATAATGACACGAGACGAAATGGAAATGAGGCCAGAAATGACGATGTCTCCGGATGGATCAGAAAGCGCTACAGGCACCCAGCTCCTTGATCGCGCCGTGGCCGTGCTTCGATTTCTCGGCGATATCGGACAAGAAGGTGCAACAATTGCGGAAATTGCCGAAGCGTTGCGCCTGAAACAATCGACGGCCCACCGGATCGTCACAGCGCTCGAGCGACACACTTTGATCGATCGCGAACAGGCCACCAAACGCTATAGGCTTGGCCTGGCGTTATTTGCGATGGGTGCCGCCGCCGCGGACGGCACGGGCCTGCGTCGGCTGGCTCGTCCAGCCGTTCTACGCCTCTCATCAGAAACCGGTGATACGACCTTTCTGATGGCGCGGGCAGGCTTCAACACCGTTTGTGTCGACCGGCAAGAAGGGGAGTACATCATCGATACCCTGACTGGCCATGTCGGGGGGCAGATTCCCATGGGCGTCGGCCCCGCAAGTCAGGCAATCCTCGCCTTCCTGCCGACCGCCGAGGCCGAAGTCATCATTGAAACCAATGCGCCGCTTTATCAGCGTTATCCCAACTTAACACAGAAGAGCATTGCAAAGTCTTTGCCGCAGATCCGCGACCGTGGTTACGCGCTCGATGAAGGTTCGTTGGTTGCCGGCATCTCGGCCCTTGCCGTTCCGATCCTGCCGCGAGGTCGTGACGCAATCGCAGCCTTGGCTCTCAACATGACCAGTGCAAGATTGTCTGAAGAGCGGCTTCCCGTTCTCGTCGCGATGTTGCGTCGCGAGGTCAATCGCCTTGAGGATCTTCTCAATCCGTTGGAAGGCGCTCGCCCGGCCAAAAAGACGATCTACTAGGCCGTGTCTTTTATCAAAGCGTCTAACCGCCGGGACAACAGCAAGTCACCCGTTGCAAACGTCCGACAAAGATCATTTGGCGAAACTACAAAATCGGCGATGTGTGATGATTACGGTGTCAGCCACCGGTCACGCACCGTTCATGTTTATCGAGCGCTGCGGTTGCTCGCATGTCATTGATTGAGGCGACGTGATCGTCTTTACGCCTGAGGAGCAAGCTCTGGTTCGTGGGCAATAACGGCCTCTTTATCAAAGACCGCATGCCCGACCAACAGCAAGATAAGCAAAGGCCAGAACAACGATATGGCCAGACCTTCTATGCGCTGTTGCCGTGAAGTTATTTTCGATTGATGGCTTTCGTAAAGCGTCGCGGCGACGGCGAAACTTGCAATTACGAGATAGAGAGACGCTAATACATATAGAAGCAAGGAACCAACTCTCCGAAGTATTGGGCGACATTGCCCCGAAAAAATACGCTCGAAGAGAAAAATATAAGTTAATCACCTATGAAAAGAAAACCTACAATTTTAACCGGGTTGACCTATGCTTAATTTTAAATAAAAGCGCCGAATCTCAAATTAATATTTGATGGCTAGGGCGATATGCCCGGAGGATCGATGCTGTATGACGCAACCATCCAGTGCCATAGCGTCGCACGTCAGCGGCCACGTCACAACCGAGCCGCTGATCTGTTTTGCGCTTAAATCAAGTCTTTGCATTTGACTGCCATCGGCAGCCGTTGCTTGCGGTCTTTGTGGCTCAAGAGCGCCCGTTCAAAGAAGGCAGATCCGAAACCGGGCGCAAATCCGTAGGGGTGCTCGTGCAGATGTTGACGAACTGCGTGTGCGGTGGATACGGCGATTGGTAGTCGATCCTTAGCAACTCGCAGTCGTCGGCGGCCGCGTAACGGGTCTTTTGCGAAATCTGCGAAGAGCGCTCGGCATCAGGCCGGGATGGGTATCTGACAAGATCAGCCGCATTCAGCTGCGAGACCAGTGTAAAAAAAGACGTTGCTGCGATCAAAATAGCTTTTGTCATGCTTTTCCCTCAGCCCGGAGATGAGACTAATACTGGGGCCACGAGAGCGAATGTCTAGTGTTTGCTGGCAAAATCCCGCAGTATCACCGTCATTTATCTCAAAACCGATGTATCAAAACCGCAATTTCGATCTGCTGTGCCAGAACGATCAGGTTTTACGACATCTTGTGGCACTTGCGCCATCATACCAGGCAATCGCTTGGAATTGCGCTTTCTAAGCCTTATGCGGCTTGCAAATCGGATCCGACAACGCGCTGGCGATATTCTGCAAATTTGGCCGCAAGTTCTTCTGCCCGAGCCTCGCAATCCTCAAGCTTCATCAGTTCGCAGTCATATCCTAACTCTTCTCTCAATATGCCGGCAGTTTCGGATGTGAAGCGAACCGACCCGTCGTTGCCGACATCGGCGATCCCATCGATCTGACACTGGCGATTTATGTCGACCGCTTGATCAAGCGTCAGTCCCTGCGGCAAGGCGATCGACAACATTCCGTGTTCGACCTGGACTGGATAACCGCCAACAAGCCCAAGCGGACCAGGCGCATGGACGATCTCTTGTCCCCCGTCGACAAGCGCCCGGATGACCCGTGTCGCTGACGAGGCTGTTACCGATTGCCCAGCCAGTCCTCGCACACGTTTGAAGCGTCCGGTTAATGTCGAAAATATCGCTTCGTCGAATGCCTTATCGGTCGGCAGAAGTTCACCGTAAAGATAAATGGCAAGATGGTAGGGAATGCCTTTTGCCGATCCCGAGCTCGGCATCCGGTAACTGAAATAGTGATGGCCGAAGACCCGGATCTGAACGGCGGCAGGATCTTGTTTCAGCGCATGTGCTGCAGCGTAGCGCAAAACCGGCACCGTATTGGCGATGTTGCCAATACCGATTGATGGCGCCAGTCCTTCTGCAGCCAATGCCGCGTTGACGACATCCGGATAAGACGCATTGACCACCGTCGTTTTGACCCCTGATTGTTGGACAGCCTTCATCAGTCGGCGGGTCAAAACCATATGCATAGGTGTCCACACCCCGCCGCGCGCCGCGTCAATTCGATGATAGGCACCCGGTGGCAATTGCGTGATCACCCACCACGAATGCAATGTCGTTGCGTTAAAGATCAGGTCAGGTTTCAAAGACTGAATGGTCTGCGCTGTTTTTTCGACATCCATGACGTCAGTTTCGACATAGGAGATATTCGGCATTAAGCCGAGATTGGTCGCCGTGAACCTCGCCAGGTTGATCCGCGCTAAGGTTTTGTCGGGATCTCGTCCACCAACATAAATATCATAGCCGTGTCCTGACTGGGCGAGAAAGTCGATCACCGCTCCGCCCAAAATGCCACTGCCCAAAACCAGAATTCTCTTGGCTTGCGTGTGTTTTGACATTGTTCACTCCTCCATCAGGATCTATGCTGGCAATCCTAAGATGCAAAAGTGGTGGACACAACTATATATAGTACATATAGCGTGTAACCTGTTATGCCCAACGAGATGAGAGACGATTTCCGATCCTCTTTTTAAGCGGGGCGTATCATGAGAACCCACCATTCCAGTTTGATCCGCCTAACCGGTCTTGAGCAGGTGATTGCCGATTATCGCGGCGTGATCATTGATCTCTGGGGTGTCATGCATAATGGCGTTGTCGCCTTTCCGCAGGCAATTGAGGCGCTGGAGCATCTGCAATCGTTGGGCGTCAAGGTCTGTTTTGTGTCCAACGCGCCGCGCAGCCGCGAGGTTGTGAAAAACAGCCTGACGATGATGGGAATTGACGAAAATCGGTATCAGCACATTGTCACGTCCGGTGACACTGCGATGCGCTCTTTGTCAAAGCCGCCATTCTCAACGACACTTGGCCGCCGTTATTTCTACCTCGGTCCCGATTGTCTTCGATCGCTGATGACGAAGACAGACCTCGTTCAATCATCATCGATAAGCGCAAGTGACTTTATCCTGTGCACCGGCACAGACCGTGCCGAAACACTCGATCGGGAAATGCCTGTTTTGCTTAAGGCACGCTCGCGAAAGCTGCCAATGGTGTGCGTTAATCCTGACCTGACGGTTCATATCGGCGACGAGCAGGTCTTGTGCGCCGGTGCCGTTGCAGCACGTTACGAAGACATGCAGGGAACAGTGTATTATTTCGGCAAGCCATATCCCGATGTTTATCGTGAGGCATTTGAGGTGATGGATCTGGATGCACGATCGGTGATCGCAATCGGCGATTCGTTTCAAACCGACATAAAAGGCGCAGCAAACCAGGATGCGGATTCAATCCTGATCACCAGCGGCCTGCATCGCGCCGAAATCAAAAAGGATCGAGATCACGCCCCCAACTTGGCCGCCGTGACCGAATTGGCCGCCTATTACGCCGCCACACCAACCTTTTTTATGAGTAATTTGATCTGGTGATCGCAAAAGCCAGCGCGTTGGAACAATTGGGTCGGGATCTGGAGGTCATACCTTCGGCTCAAGCCATGGTTGGCCTATGCGAAAGTCATGCCGGCATCCGACCAAGGTGATCCAGTCTGGCGGTAATCTGCCGGGATTCGTCAATCAACAGCGATGTCATTATCGCAAGGCCATCGTCTGTCAGCCGAGAACTCGGGACGGAAATAGCCAACGCAGCGACGGCGGAACCGCTTTGAGATAGAATTGGTGTGGCAACGTCACTGACACCGATATCGCGCCCGTCTTTTTCGACGACGTAAATATCCTGTCGCCCTTTGTCGATTTGGCGGCGTATCTGATTTTCATCCGGAACATCCCCAATACCAAACAGATGGGCATTGCTTTTTAGCAGCAGTTCGCATTCCTCAATGGGCGCAAATGCTAACAGCACCTGGCTTGCGGCGCCGATCCCCAAAGGGATGAGGGCTCCAGGTGAAGGCCAGCCCGAGATTGGAAGGGCCTTGCTGCTATGTCTTTCAATACAGATTGCCTCAAGCCCCATCATCATCGCAAGATATGATGTTTCGCCGGTCACCGCTGACAGACGTATCAGAGCCGGACGAGCAGCCTCCTGCAGCGCCGTTCCGTCGACAGCACTTGCGGCAAGCGTGATGATCGTCATGCCAATTTTATATCGTTTGGTTCGACGGTCCCGGTCGACCAAACCATGGGCTTCCATGGACGAAAGAATGCGATGAGCCGTTGGGTGTTTCAAATCAAGCGCCGTAACAAGTGCGGCAAGCGTCACACCACCGGGACCAGCCTCGCGCAGCGCCTGCAAGATCAAAACGGCCCGGTCGAGCAGCTGGGCGCCGACTACCTCACGAGGAACAGTGTTCATTCCTTCAAAGCCTTTAAACATGCAGCCCTAATTGCGATCGATCTGCTTTCGGCTGCGAAATACATCCTATAGTGGTAAATTGGTCGCTGCAATATGATAATTAGTCACCTATTGTGCGAGGCAGTGCTTTCTTGTCTGTCCGTTTCAAACGTCACGGCCGCCGCCATGCTGGCGCTTGCCATCCGGCATGGTGGCGCACCCCATTAAAGACCTCTCCTATCTTCGAAATTAGCCAGGAGATGCGCTCAAGGCACTGAAAATAAACATATATTTCCGATATATGTTGACCTTTGATGATGCAGGACGCAAGCTCAAATCAAAACAGGCGAACGCATCAACCGAGTATGCCGCTCGTCTTTCGCTCATCTCATTTGCTGTTATGGCACTTTCACCCATGTCGAGGCGCGAGAGAGGCCAGCTGCGTGCGATCGAGCCTCATGTGATGCCGCCACAAAACCAAGGGGCCAATCATGCTGCAAAAGGCGCAATTGGAGATCAATCTTGATCAGCTTGTGTCCAATTTCAGCTTCGTCAAACGAAAGGCTGGTCTCACAACCCAAATCGGCGCGGTGATAAAAAGCGATGCTTATGGCTTGGGGCTGATCCCCGTTGCTCGAACCCTTGCCGCCTCGGGATGCAATCTGTTTTTCGTTGCCGATTTGCACGAGGCGCAAACGTTGCGCCAATCAGGGATATCAACGCCGATTGTGGTGTTTAACGCCGATATCTTCAAGGAAAGAAGGGTCTTTAACGGGAAACGGCTGACGGCGGTTGTGAACCATCCGGACGATCTTGCCGCCATTGCTGACGGCACCACGACGATACCTTACCTGCTCAACATCGAAACGGGATTTTCGCGATTTGGCCTCAATGTCGAGGATTTGCTGTCGCTTAAAGAAGACGGCCGGTTCGACCACAATCAGCCGACATGTCTATTCAGCCACCTCGCATGCAGTGACAATCCGAACGATGACACCAATAGTGCCCAAAAAGACCGCTTTCTCGTGGTATCGGGAATGTTCCCGAATGTGCCGCGCAGCTTAGCGGCATCCGCCGCCCTATGGCTTGACCATTCCTTTCATTTGGACTTAGCGCGCATCGGATCGGCGCTTTACGGCCTTAACAATGCTCGGGTTTTCCCAAATCCACTTCGTCCGGTGGTAAGGCTGACGGCGCCGCTGATTGATATACATGATGTCCCGCAATCCCAGCCGGTCGGATATGGTGCTACGTTTCGTGCGCGGCGACTGACCACCCTTGGAATAGTGCCAATCGGTTACAAGCATGGCCTTCCATGGGCCTGCGCAAACCGGATCAGCGTGAAGCTTGGCCCGTTTGTTGCGCCAGTGATCGGGCGCATTGCAATGGAATATACCAGCATCGATATAACCGACATTCCTGCCAGCTTGCGGGTGAGGGGATCTGCCGTAGACTTTCTTTTTGACGATTTCGGCCTTGATGAACTCGCCGCCGCCGCAGGCACAAACGCTCAGGAAGTTCTCACCCGACTTGGAGCTTGCTGTCATCGCGCTTATGTCGCACGACCCTCAGAGGCATCAGTTTTGTCGCAATCAGCCGATCACAACGAAAATCCGCCCAAGCGAAGGCTGCAAGCTTGATCTGCGGCGTCGTCGTGTCGCCTGCCGGAACCTTGAAAAAGGGTAAGTCGCTATGTGGCATATCGCGTCCCCGTCACCGGTCGCGTGCAAAGAGGAGAGGGGGATTGTTTATGTGGCAATCGCCACGCTCTGTTGAAGCGCGGGAGGTTATTTCTATCGTTCTATCGCCTTGGATACCTGGACCATCGCGCGATGGCGGAGTGTCTTCGCCGCCTTTTTCCTGGCAGCCTATTGGCTTTATCAACGGCGCGCTAATTCCGGCTCGATCGTTCATCGGATCAAGCGCGACGAACGCCTCAAAGGACGTTTACTGAGCGATTTTTGATGATTTGCGCTCGTTGGGCTTCAAAGCCGGATTTTTCGTCCATTCTCGCCAGCACATCGAGGGCCCAAGACGAGGTGCAAACGCGTATCATTTCGCCCTCGACCTTACCACTCGACATATCGATCGGCCTCTTCCTCATCCTCCGCTGCGTTTCGGCTTGGAACCAAAAACGAAAATGGCAAAAGCACAGCCACGAGCAGAAGCAGGATCGCCAAGTATGCAACGATGCCGACCGGCGCAAGTGCAACGAGACATAAGCGCCGCGCAGAGCGCAGTTGCGTTGATTGTTCTAATTGCATGAGAGCCATTGATACCTCTTCAATTTATTAGGAGGCTATCATGTTCGTATTAGGCGAGACTTAGGCGTTTCATTCGAAGTTTAATCATCTTGCGGTGATCATGATCCGGATATCTCGCCTTGCCCAAGACCGAAACGACAAGCGCCAAGCGGTTGAGGGCAAAGCGCCATATTCTGGCGAGGCCCGGTGCGCGGTTTGACGACACCCGACGGTATTGGATTTGTTGTGGATAGACAAAAAGCCCATCTGCGTCCCGCCGTCGCCCAATCAAACCACCACCGATCACCCATCGCGGTCAGGCTGGGCATATTGATCTGACGATAATAAAATCAGATCATTTCCATTTGAAATTCAAACTTAAAACTATGGCCGTTTGGCGATATTTGATTTGCCGACGAGAGGATATGCACCAGCTTAACCTCATGGGAAAAAATCAGTGGCGGCGGGTACGGCGGTTTCTGTCCGCCATCGTTACCACACAACAGAGATCATCAATCGGAAGGAGAACGTCATGGATGCTAAATCGAGCGAAAACACTGGCAAGTGTCCCGTTGCACACGGTGCCACACCACGCGGACGCAACAACCGCGAATGGTGGCCGAACCAGCTGAATGTCCAGATCCTTCATGGCCATTCGTCGCTTTCCGACCCGATGGGCAAAGGGTTCGATTATGCCGAAGAGTTCAAGACGCTAGATCTTGATGCGGTCAAGCAGGACCTGCACGCTTTGATGACGGACAGCCAGGATTGGTGGCCGGCAGATTTCGGCCATTACGGCGGCCTGTTCATTCGTATGGCCTGGCACTCGGCCGGCACCTATCGCATCACCGATGGCCGCGGTGGCGCCGGTATGGGCCAGCAGCGGTTTGCCCCACTCAACAGCTGGCCTGACAATGTCAATCTCGACAAGGCTCGCCGCCTCTTGTGGCCGATCAAGCAGAAATACGGCAACAAGATTTCCTGGGCCGACCTGATGATCCTGACCGGCAATGTCGCGCTTGAATCCATGGGCTTTAAGACCTTCGGTTTTGCCGGCGGCCGCGCCGACGTCTGGGAACCGGAAGAGCTGTATTGGGGGCCGGAAGGTACCTGGCTCGGTGACGAACGTTATAGCGGCGAACGCGAACTGGCAGAACCGCTCGGCGCCGTCCAGATGGGGCTCATCTATGTCAATCCGGAAGGCCCGAACGGCAATCCCGACCCGCTTGCCTCGGCCCGCGACATCCGCGACACCTTCGCCCGCATGGCAATGAATGACGAAGAGACCGTTGCGTTGATCGCCGGCGGCCACACATTCGGCAAGACCCATGGTGCGGGCGACGCCTCGTTTGTCGGTATCGATCCAGAAGGCGGCGAGCTGGAAGCCCAGGGGCTTGGCTGGGCAAGCACATTTAACAGCGGCACAGGCCGCGATGCGATCGGCAGCGGCCTGGAAGTCACCTGGTCGCAGACGCCGACCCGGTGGAGCAATTATTTCTTCGAAAACCTCTTCGGTTTCGAGTGGGAACTGACAAAGAGCCCGGCCGGTGCCCATCAGTGGGTGGCCAAGGATGCCGCCGCGTCCGTGCCGGATGCCTTCGATGCGTCGCAGAAACACCGGCCGACCATGCTGACCTCCGATCTGGCGCTTCGTGTCGATCCCGCCTACGAGAAGATCTCCCGTCGTTTCTACGAGAACCCGGCAGAATTTGCCGATGCTTTCGCCCGTGCCTGGTTCAAGCTCACCCATCGCGACATGGGGCCGAAGGTTCGTTACCTCGGTCCGGAAGTGCCGGCCGAAGACCTGATCTGGCAGGATGTCGTTCCGGCCGTTGACCATCCGCTGGTCGATGACGCGGATATCGCAAATCTCAAGGAAAAGGTGCTGGCAACGGGTCTGTCCGCCCAGGAACTGGTGTCCACCGCCTGGGCATCCGCCTCGAGCTTCCGCGGATCGGACAAGCGCGGCGGTGCCAATGGTGCCCGTATCCGCCTCGAGCCGCAGAAGAACTGGGAAGCAAACCAGCCGGCACAGCTGGCCAAGGTGCTCTCCGTGCTGGAAGGTCTGCAGCATGACTTCAATACGGCGCACGCAGGAGCCAGGAAGATCTCGCTCGCCGACTTGATCGTGCTTGCCGGTGCCGCAGGTGTGGAAAAGGCGGCGAAGGCTGCCGGACACAGTGTTGTCGTTCCCTTCACGCCGGGCCGCACGGATGCGTCGCAGGAGCAGACCGACACGGCCTCCTTCGCAGCTCTGGAACCGCGCGTTGATGCGTTCCGCAATTACGTCAATGACAAACGCATCCAGTTCATGCAGGCAGAGGAAGCACTGGTCGATCGTGCCCAGTTGCTGACGCTGACGGCACCGCAGATGACCGCACTTCTGGGCGGTCTGCGGGTTCTGAAGGTCGGCGCACCGGAACACGGTGTGTTCACCGCAAGACCCGAGACGCTGACCAACGACTTCTTCGTCAACCTCCTCGATATGGCCACGGTATGGACGCCAAAGGCAGGTGAAAAGGGTGTCTATGAAGGCCGCGACCGAACGTCCGGCGAACCAAAATGGACCGCAACGCGTGTCGACCTGATTTTCGGTTCGCATTCGCAGTTGCGTGCGATCGCCGAAATCTACGCCCAGTCCGATGCCAAGGAGAAATTCGTTCGGGATTTCGTGTCGGCATGGGTCAAGGTGATGAATGCCGATCGGTTTGATTTGGCGTCGTGAAAACAAAACACCGGGCGTCTTTTGCGCCCGGTGCTCACCTCACAATGGTTTAGGTCTGTCGGGCATACTCGCGTGACGCAGTGACAATCTTCCACATCCCCTGTTGGCTCGTAAGACGGGATTGCGAGCCGACCAAATCGCCCCCCTAAAAAAACGGGCCAGCACAATCGTCGTCGATATGGCCCAATTATCCTCGTTCCAGCAGATCTTCCAAGAGCGACCTGCTTGCCTCCGCGCGTAGCTCGAACTCATGAAGCACATGCCAGAAGACCTTATCTTTCGCATGGTGCTGATGCACGAATTCAGCCAACGCCGAGGCATGGTCGCCTGCGATCAAAAAGTCCTCGACCCGCGCCATATTGGTGAAGAAGTCGACCATTTCCGGTTCGTTCGATAGTGCAAACCGCCGTATGTGATGGGTGCGTTCGCTAAACTGGCGTGTCAGTTTGACCAGCTTTGCATTGCCAGAAATCATCGCTAGCCTCTCATAAAGTGTCTCGAGACAATGCGCGGCATCTTCAGCCTCTTGCGAATTATCGGCTAACGTGTCGGTCGGACCGCTGGTGATCGGGTGAGGAGGAAAAGACGAAATACGGTCAAAGGCGATCTTGTGTTTTTCGATCGAATATTTCGCAATCATAAACGCCATTTCGTAATCGGCTTTCACCTCGTCAGCCTTCATTGCTTTTAAATAATAGCCTCTCCCAAAAGAGAACTGGATGATCTCCTCATCGGCAAGCCGGATGAGTGCTTCGCGCACGGGAGTGGGGCTAACGCGCATCTGGGTTGCAAGTGTGCGGATGTTGATGAAGGTTCCAGGGGCAAGCTCGTGTCGAAGCAGCGCCTCTTTGAGACGACTGTAGGCGTCGCCAGCTTTATCAGAGACAAACACCATTAGCCTTGGACTTCCCCAAAAAGGTCACGGGATTTGTGTACAGAAGCACAATCAAAAATTGTTTTTTTTGTTGTTATCGTACTTGATATCAACTTTCGCGAGTTTTCAAGTAAAAATATGATTGAGTATCGGTAAGTGTGGCCCGCCGCATTTTGCTGGGGAAGCTTAGGATTAAGCGACGGCCGATGGCGTGCCGTGACAGCGAAAACGGGGAGGGCGCGTGCCTGTCTTTCGCTATCCTCCTGTCCGTGGTCGCGGGATAGGGTTGTGGCGAAACGTGAATTTGGTCCGGCTGGGTTTACCAGTGTTCCGATCAGAACGCGCCTAGTTCATCGCTCTATGCTTGCCGTCGATTTCAAGCCCCGGCAGCAATATCGTGCCACCGTGTTCGCCGATTTCCTGGACGACTGCGGCATAGGAAAGATCGAGAAGATAGGCAGGAAATTCCACCCCAAGATCTCTCGCAGCTTGACGGGCAAAAAGGACGAGCCGTGCCAGTGAGGCCAGTTCCTCGATATCGACCGCGGATAGATTGCTGGCTGAGGTTTTCGATGGTCGCAGCATATTTCTCTCCCCAATATGCAATCTTGCGACCTTATCACGCTTTGATCACGCTGAGCCGTGACAGCAGCGTGACGCAGCTTTTCACTGTTTCGCACTGGATCGTTCAATCAGATGATGTGAGACCTCTCCACTGAGATGTCGCATGAAAGGTCCAAGCTTTTCGGCCGGGTACAGGTTCTGGCCCGTCGATCAAAAGACCCACGAGTTGTAATGCGTCGGTTCGCTTCTGGTTGATCTTACGGTGCGAAATGATCGAAGACAGATAGGCGCGACGGCACGCTGGGATGTCGGCGGACGAGATGACCCGCCGCCAACTGCGATCCTTGAAATAGATGGTTTGCGCTCGTTTGATCAGCGCATCGGCTTCCCAGGCGGTCACCGTCCCATCATCAAGCAACATTTCAAGCGTAAAGATCACATTGACCAGAGGCTCGGACAACGCGAGATATTGGCTCTCCAAGGGGCCATGAAGTTGAGCAACATCGGCATCATCAAGAGAGTGCTCGGCCGAAAACCGTTCGAAGATCGCACCGATGCCAATCATCCCAAACGGCGCACATTCAACTGCGCGCAGGGCACCCATGCTTGCGGCGCCGAGAACGGCGATGTCACGCGACAGCGCGTAAATGATCTCCTTGTGCCAAACAGGAGCGGTCTGCTCGAAATACCCATCGATCAGCCCAATCGCGGTGGCACCGTCATTGACGGCGCGCAATATATCCCCTTTTTTTGCAGGCGGCCTCACCTCAACCGAACCCGTCACGTGGTCGGCTGCATCCGGCAGGCTTGGGCCGACAAAAATCACCTTCATCGGATGGCCAACACATGCGCCAAAGCCCGCTGGCCAAAACGCCGTTTGCGGTCGCCCTCCGGGTTTTCGAGCGCCGGAACGATCACCTTGACGACCGACACCGGCAATCGTGTGCCACTGATTTCGACCGAAAAGACTGCCGTGATGCCGACGTCCTTCAGTTTTCCCATCACCCACGACAGATAAAAAGGCACGGTTGCACCGACCAATTGCGCGCGCAAGGACAAAGCACCCGTCGCAAGGGTCAAACAAGCCAGCGTTTCATGGGGACAAGCCTGCTCAAATGCGCTGTCAGGGATATCGTCGCGCGCCCCACTGACAAAGGTCATTCTTGATTGTGCCGCTTCGGTAATCGCCCGGATCGCGGCGCGTGTGGCAATCGGGTGGGCGCCACTGCCCATGTTGATTTCGAAAAACTTTATCGCGCGTCTGTCGGCAAAATTGGCGGGTGCAAGTAACGCGGTGAAACAGGGCACATCAAGATCGGTTGTCATGTCGAACAGCCTGATCACGAAGCCCGCCGCGGTAATTTTTGCGACGAGCGCGTCAATCACCGGATCGTCAAGGCTTGCTGGATCAATCGCGCGGCGCAAATGCAGCGGCGTGAGTTGCCAAAGCGTATAGGCATCCCGCTCAATGCGCTCCAGAAGACCGTGCAATATCGCCTCGTCTCGATTATTGCCCGAAGCAAGCCCGTCTGAGGATTGCCAAAATCGCGGTTCAGTTGAGGTCCGGTCCAAGGCCACAGCGTGATAGGGAAGCAGACAGATCTCATCCTGTCCAAAATCATAGGCTTCAACCCAATCGATCATGTCTTCGTCTGAAATATCGCGGGCCCCCCGCGCAATAAGGTCGTCGAGCGCAAAAGCCCGCAATCCCTGAGCCAAGAGGTCACTTCGTGTGGCCCTCACAGTCTTGATGAGGGGCGCACCCGCAACCGCTCTTTCAATCGCTTCCATTGCTGCGGAAACCTTCGCATCGATATCCTCAATGCCCTTGCCCTGGCTGATCACAATTGATTTCGCGTTCGGCGTCACGGCATTCCAGACCGGGATCCCGATGCGATCCAGTCCTGTCAAACGAGACAATCTTGTAATCCCCAAAGGGAGCAGGAGCGGTTTTATCCGCTCCCACGTTTCAGAGGGTGCCAAACTGCGGTCACTGTAAGATATCGGCGCCCTGGCAATCACGGATCGACCAATCTTTGAAGTCAGCCGTCAAGATGGCCGGCAGCAACGGCGGTCGTTGCCGACATCGGAACGGCGAAATCTATACCCGTGATTGGCCCCGAACCGGATGCCCTTTGAGCGTTGATATCTTTGAATGTGCCGGTCATTGCAGCCGACATGGGCGCCAATGTCCCATTGTCGAAATCGGCAATCCAAAGATTGTCATCACCCTGTTTTCCTATCACCACGACTTGCGCCATCGGTTTTCTCCTTTGCTGGCGGTAAAAGCTCTAGAATCCTGCTTTTCGTAGTCCTTCCCGGTAATGATCCTTCTGCCATTGCTCTTGCATGGGCACGACAGAAAGCCATCGTTCGAGGTCAAAATCCGGATGGGTTTCACGCGCTTTGGCAACCAGGCTCGTTGCCTTTTTGCTATTGCCCAGCATCGCCCATGATGCCGCGGCCAGACGCGTTGCGAGCTGATTGTCTTGCATCTGGCCGACATAACCGAGAGCATCGTCATAATGCTGCAAGCAATAGGATGCGCCAGCGGCAGTCCAGAGGTAAGAATCCGGGCTGATCGGATTAAGATCGATGGCAGATTTGATCTTTTCGAGCGCACGCTGGGGACGCGATGCGTGAACGAGTGTGTCAGCCAGATCCGCGATCACATCGGCATAATGCGGGCTCATCGCCTCGGCTAGATTGAGTGCGTCAACACTTTCGTCGATGGCGCCGCGAAGGAGCCGGGCAACACCGAACTCTCTGTAACCTGCGGGAAGGTCCTGGCCCAGCTTGATCGCTTGGCTTGCATGGCTTTCGGCAGCTTTTAAGAGGTCTTGATCCCCGCGTGCCGTCAACAGCCATTCTTTGGTCAGGGTCCGTGCAATACCGCTTAATGCCGGAGCAAAGTCCACAGCCTGCCCAAGGGCAGCCCGAAATTCACGCCGCGCTCGCCTCAGGTTCGGCAATGTCAAATGGCCAAGGTAACGTTGTCCAAGAAGGTAATGATAATAGGCCTTGGGCGAGCGTTCGAAATATTCTCGTGTTCGCTCGGCTCGGCCAATCTGATCGGTTATCGTGACCGAAAGCCGCAAGGCAAGATCCCCACGCCTAATGGCAAGCGTTGTGTCTCCAAGCGGAACGCGTTCGGCCCAGATGACCTCATCATTGGCAAAATGGATAAGCTGCACGAAAAGACATGGCTGCGTCCCGTCCGTCGAATGACGCGTGTCCATGACGTAGGAGATGCGATGTTTCTCAAAAAGAATTGCCTTGTCGGACGCAATTCCAATCTTTGCTGATGTATAAGGAGCCATCACCTGAAGATCGCGCGACGCCGCCAGCGCAATCGTAATATCTTCAACCAGAGACTGTGCAATCACTGCGTCACGAGCGTGAGGGATGACCTCAGGCGGGAGCAGCGCGACCCGCGGCAAAGGCCCCGCATATACCTCTCCAAACACTGGCTTATCCGACATCTTGGCCTGGCTGTATTGCGTATCGAAGATCTGGCGGGCGGCGCGGACCGCTGATATTGCACCATGCCCATCATCGGGTTTGTTCAGATCGAACAAACATTGCAACACGCTGAGTGACGTGCCGGGATCGCACGAGTTATGCAGGAGTTGGGCCGTGGCATTGCCAGGATCATGTTGGAATAAATGTCGGGTGGCGTCTTTGATCAGCCTGTTTTCTTCGATCGTTTTGGCAAGCGGTAAACAGGAAGCGATGGCATCGGCAAGACGGTTATTCGCCTTGCGTCTTTGGAGATCGCGCCAGAGGGATAACGGGCCGCTGGCCACATCAATATGTTCCAGGAAAGCACCGGAGAAAACATCAAGGATGCATTGAAGATCAAAAAACGGACTATGTGCGGTATGACGCTCCTGAATGATCGTAAAATCACAACTGATCTGATGTTTGTCCAAGCCCACCGAGTTCGCAAGAAACGTCAAAACATGGGTGCCAGCCTGCGTCTGGCGCGCCGAAATCCGTAAAATCGTCTGGCGTAAATTGGAAAAAGCGGTTTCTGCAGGACTATCGGCCCATAAGAGGCCCGCCAGTCGTCGCCGTGAGGTCTCGCTTACATCTTCGGTAAATAGGAATGCCAGGATCAAAAGGCCCTTTTCGGGGAAAACAACGCGATGACCGGCCTTATCAAGAAGGCGCAATTGGCCCATTGTTTGCAGATGATAAGCCATTGTTCATCAGCCTCTACAGATCGGCGTGATAGTTTTGGAAGGCCTGTGTCTTGCTAATTGCTCGGGAAATCGGTGGCGTCTTCAGCGCTGTCGGCCAATGCGGCGGCCAGAGCGACGATCGATCGACGTGTCTTGGGATTTCGAATATTTGCGAAAGCGCGATTAATCTCTAGCCCGTCTTTTGTTGCCAGAAATGATGTGAGACCATAGGGGTCGTTGAGAATGGTGACTGCGCCTGACGCGCCGACATTGCGGTCTTGATCAAAAAAGAAAGCAGGCTTTACTTGCAAAATGTTGGCCAGCATCAAAAGGCGGCTGGCGCCAACGCGGTTGGTACCGCGTTCGTATTTTTGAACCTGCTGAAAGGTTACGCCCAACCCTTCTGCCAATTGCGTTTGGGTTAATCTCAATAATTTTCGGCGGAACCTGATTTTTAAACCAACTTGAACGTCGATCTCGCTTGGATGTTTGACGGTTGCCATTTTAATCTCCCCCGTCGTCCCTTATACATGCAAATGTGACGTAAGGCTGAGGTTAATGCAACCAAAAGTTTTGGTGATTTGAAAGTCGCTAGCGAATTGTCGCCCGCTCGTATGCCCGACTACGATCGTCGTTCGGGTCGATAATCGTGATCTCGCTCAGACCGATGCCGGAGCGTGGTTAGGCGATTTAACGTGGGTTCCCCCACTCCAGATGGCAGTGTCCAGAAAGCGGATTGACGATGGTCATCTCATTGTATCACCCGCTGCGATCATTAATCAGATGAAGCTTTTTTCGCCACCGTCTATCTTCAGAACGGTCAGCTTTCCGGTGTAAAATGCGCCCGTATCGATACCGACCCGCCCCGGTCCGATATTTGGGGTCGGAGAGGGTGTGTGGCCGTGAACAACCAGCCCCGGTCCACCCCAACCGGACGACAAAAATGGCTCACGGATCCACATCAGGTCTTCATCGGCCTGCTCATTAAAGCTGATTTTGGGGCGCAGGCCTGCGTGAACAAACACCATATCCCCGATTGACAGAGAGATCGGTAGGTTCGACAGAAAGTCGATATGTCTTGCTGGAATAGCATTTGAGAGGATCGGTTTGAGCCCCTCACGTCCTGGCCGCCTCAGATCAAAATGGTGAACATTGATCCCATAGGAGGTCAGCGTCTGCTGGCCGCCCATGTCAAGCCATTCCATGTAAAGCTCCGGCTCGGCAATGAACTTGCCGAATATATCGTCATGGTTCCCACAAAGCGCCACCCGTCTCAACCCGATTGCACTTGGCTGAATGAGGTGCTCAAGAACTTGGGCCGATTTCGGCCCCCGGTCGACATAGTCGCCCAACAAAATGACAAGGCCCGGTCGTGCGTTACGAGCGACATCTTTTGCAATTCGAGCCTCCGCCTCGCGCAATTCTTTGAGGCAACCATGGACGTCCCCGATTGCATAAATGGGATAGGGGGGAGGTGTATCGCCCAGCGCGATCCGTCGGCGGGATGACGGCGCGACCACTACACGCTCCTGCCGTCGCTTCACCCAGCCGATTAAATTTCGCATCGATTTGCCCGTTTCGGCTTTTTGTTTTGATGGAATGACAATGCGAACCTGCTGGATAACGGAGGGTTAATCGCCAAGGTCAGATGATGCAATTGCCCCATTTCTTCCCCGTGTTATGAAGGAAATGTTGCGATGCGGGACTGTCGGTGTTTCGATCGAGGGTGAGTGTGCGCATCTGAGGCAGGTCCAAACAAGCTTGCCGCGTTGCTGCCCGCTGACTGCCGAAACGATGCGACGTCTTAGATCTCCTGCAGCGCTTTTGCCGAAAGCGTTTGAAACGCGGCCACGCGTGCGTGCACGTCGCGTCTGCGGTGCCAAAGCCGCTGGTCACACGGCCTATCTAATCCGTTGATCCTTCCCTTGGCGCGCCAAACGATGATCGTCGCCAGCAAACTTGGCAAAAGGGCGGCCAATCCCAGGTCGCAACGGTTGCGGCAGGAAAAAAAGCAATTTTAACGGATGAAATCCAGGCGTGTATTTAAAGGCGCATGCTCCAGCGTTTCAATTTCAGCGATTAATCCGCAGACGAAAATGAGAACGTAAAAAGAACATTGTAGCGGCTCTGCGGCTCAAAAGAAGATACAATGTCAGATAAACCAAGGCCTTATCAAAAATTAACGCTTGTCATAAAAATGGAACCATGGTCCACTATATGGACGATATGCGGACTTTAATTCTGGAGGGGCAGCGTGAGTGATTTGGACAATGCCGCAATCGAGGCACTCGGCCTGGTGAAACAATTCGGCACGCAACACATCCTCAAAGGCATAAATCTGTCGGTTCGTCCTGGAGAATTCCTGACATTGGTCGGGCCTTCGGGCTGTGGGAAATCGACGCTTTTGCGCCTGATCGCCGGGCTTGAAACGGCAACAAGCGGTGCGATCAAAATTGCTGGCCGATTGATAACCGACATGCCACCGAGCCAGAGGGACGTGGCGATGGTGTTTCAAAACTACGCGCTTTATCCGCATCTGACGGTCGCGCAAAATATGGCGGTGCCGTTGAGAATGCGCCGCCTGTCGCTCGCCCAGCGCCTTCCGATCATCGGCGCGTGTTTGCCCAAGACCACCGGCATCTTGGATCAGATCGGCCAGGATGTTGAAGCCGCCGCCAGAGCGCTTGGAATAGATCAGCTTTTGTCTCGAAAACCCGCGCAGCTTTCAGGTGGGCAGAGACAAAGGGTGGCTCTTGGGCGTGCCATCGTCCGCAAACCACGCGTATTTCTTCTCGATGAACCGCTTTCCAATCTCGACGCGCAACTGCGTGTTCATATGCGCAGCGAACTTGTACAGCTCCATCGCAGGCTGGGTGTCACACTCATTTATGTGACCCACGACCAGGCAGAGGCAATGACCATGTCCAGCCGCATTGCTGTCATGTCTGCCGGCGAAATCCTTCAAGTCGGTGCGCCCGATGAGGTCTACGACAACCCTCAGCACCTGACCGTGGCACGCTTCATTTCCAATCCGGGACTAAACACGCTGCCGTTTTCTGCGCTTGCCAACACGATCTGGGCACGTCAAATCGGCGTCAAGGACGCTCATGCGACAGACAATTCCATCGTCGGGTTCAGGCCAGAAGCCTGCAGCCTGGCATCCGCACGCGATCATGCTGACCTGTCGGGTCGACTTATCTATTGCGAGCGGTTTGGGGCCGAAGCCTTCGCGCATATTGCGACAGAGCACGTGAAGGCGCCGATTATCGCAAGAATAGACCCGACCACTGCCACTAATCTTTGTCCCGATCAAACCGTTCGATTGCGGTTCGACACAACGAAACTGTTTCTCTTTGCGGCCGATGGTGCGCGTATCACCCTCAAGACGAGGGCGGTGGCATGATGACCATCACAGCCCTTGAACAACCGGTCAGGCAATATAGTTGGTACACGCTTTATGTTCTGGTCCTGCCCGCCACACTGCTGCTCCTGGCGTTCCTTCTGATCCCCTCGGGGATGGTGCTGTTTTTATCCTTCACCGATTATGAGCTCGGCATGCCGTCGTTTCATCTCGTCGGCCTTTCCAACTATGGCGACATGATCAACGACAGGGCATTCTGGCTGTCGATCCGCAACACTGCCTTTTATGTCGTGCTGGTTGTCCCCGGATCGATCCTGATCGCTCTTTTTGCCGCATTGCTGATCGAGCGACGCAGCCGGTTCACGCGGTTTTACAAGATAGCCTATTTTCTTCCGGTGACCGCCACCCTGGTTGCCATGGCAACGGTCTGGGAATTCATTCTCCACCCCAATATCGGCCTTGCCAATCATCTCCTCGGCGCCATTGGCATCGCTCCTATTCGGTTTTTGTCAGATCCAGACTGGGCGATGATCTCCCTGGCGATCATCGGTATCTGGCAATCCGTTGGTTTTAATCTCATCTTATTTCTCGCAGGCCTTGCCGCCATACCCAAAGAAATCGACGAGGCCGCCGCACTCGATGGCGCAGAAGGTGGCTTGGACCGTTTTTTTGTCGTCACCTGGCCTTTGCTGGGACCAACCACCCTGTTCGTCACACTGACAAGCGCCATTAACGCAATCCGGGTGTTCGAACTGGTTGCCGTGATCACCCAAGGTGGACCGGACAAATCGACAGAGGTCATCCTCTTTTCGATCTATCTGGAAGCCTTCCAGTATTTCCGCACCGGATATGCCTCGGCGCTCACCGTCGTTTTTTTGGCCGCAACCGTCACTTTGATCATCGTGCAAATGCGGCTGGGTGATAAAAGGGTGCATTATTCATGATCCGCCGTCGCTCACGCATCAAAAGCGCTTTTGCACACCTGATCCTGGGCCTTGGGGCTGTCTTCATGTTGACCCCCTTCATCTGGATGGTGTTGACCTCCATCAAAACGCCGGATGAGGTGTTTTTGGCCGATTTCCAGTTCTTGCCGACCAAATGGGGCGGCACGGACAATTATATCGCCGCGTTCACCCAGGCACCTTTGTTGAGGCTCATGCTCAATGGCACGTTTGTGTCCTTAGCCATCTTGATCATCCAGGTGATCATCGCGGCGCCCTGCGCTTACGCTTTGGCCAAAATCCCCTTTCGGGGAAGCTCTCTGCTGATGGGTTTGGTGCTTTTGGGATTGATGATCCCAATCCAGGTCCCGGCTCTGCCGATCTATATCGCCTTTGCCTATTTCGGCATGCTCAACAGTTACACCGGCCTCATCATGCCGTTTTCGATCTCGGTTTTTTGTATTTTTCTGCTGCGTCAGTATTTCAAGACCTTTCCCCACGAGATCATCGAGGCGGCAAGGCTCGACGGCTATTCCGAGCTCGGTATCGTTTGGCTGATCGTTGTCCCAAGTGCCTTTCCAGCGATTGCCGCTTTTTCGATATTTTCGGTGATCGCCCATTGGAACGACCTTTATTGGCCGCTGATCGTCGTCACCGATCCGAACCTTGCCACGCCACCACTCGGTTTGATGATGTTTCGCCAATCAAGCCAGGCCGGCGGAAATATCGGCGCACTGATGGCGGCCGGCACCATTGTGATTGCCCCCCTCGTACTCGCCTTCTTGTTTGCACAAGCCCAGTTCATCCGGGGACTGACGGTCACCGGTCTGAAATAACCACCCAAAAAAGAGGTCACTGACATGCAGTATCGCAGCCTCATTCCAGCAGCTCTTGCATCTTTCGTGTTTGCAAGTTCCGCCTTCGCCGAGACCAAATTGGCGATCCAATACGCCTATCCCTCCCACCAGGCCTTCCACCAGGCGGTTGCCGATGCCTTTATGGCACAAAATCCGGATGTGAAGATTAGCTTCCGCGCCGCAGCACCCGATTATGACGAGGCCTTACAAACGGTCTTGCGCCAGTCGATCACCAAAGACCTGCCAGACATCGTGTTATCGGGCCTGCAAAAGGTCCCCGACTTGGCGGCCAAAAATCTTGCCGTACCGTTGACGCCGTTTTTGGCCGATCAAAACCTGACAAGCCTTGGTTATTCGCAACGGCTGTTGTCGCTTGGGCAGGTTAACGGGGTTCAATATGCGCTCGCTTATGCGACCTCGACACCGATTGTGTTTTACAATCTCGACCTCGTCAAACAGGCCGGTGGTGATCCCCAGAAACTTCCGACCGACTGGGACGGGGTGATCGCTCTTGCCCATGCGATCGATGGCCTGGGCGCCGGGATAGACGGGATGTATTACGATGTCGGGACCGACGACTGGATGTTCCAGAACCTGATCTACAATCAGGGCGGTGAGCTGATGTCAGCCGACGGCAAGGATGTCGCCTTTGATGGCCCTCAAGGCAAAGCCGCCTTCCATCTCTACAAGCGGTTTTTCACCGAGGCCGGACAAAAGCCGATTGAACAACGGGCCGCCAGACAACAATTCGCCGCCGGAACACTTGGTATCTATTTCACCTCGCCATCCATCATCAGCACCTTTGAAAGTCAGATTGGCGGAAAATTCGTCATGCAGACAACAAAGATGCCACTCGCCAATCCGCAACAGGCCGGCGTGCCAACGGGTGGAATGGCCGGCGTGATTATCACCACCGACAAAAACAAGCAGAAAGCAGCCTATGACTATCTGATGTTTGCCACTGGTCCGATCGGTCAAACCATCGTTGCAAAGGCCACCGGTTACATGCCCGCCAACACATTGGCTTTGGAGCCTGCTTTTCTCGGCGATTATTTCGAAAAACATCCCAATTGGCAGACAAGTTCGAGCCAAATTGCGCTGGCCCGCAAATGGGCTCCCTGGCCTGGCCAAAACGGGGTGAAAATTGCCCGAAACCTCGTCGACGGGATGACGCGGATTGCCGAAGGCGCTGACGCGGACCAAACCCTGTCACGCATGGCGCAAGAGACGCGCGCCATGTTGCCAAAGTGAACCGGCGGCTTTTGCCATGATCATCGCACACGTCACCGATCCGCATCTCGTTTGCCCCGGCCAAACCTTGTTCGACATCGATCCGATGAAACGGCTCGATCAGGTCCTGCAGAAAATCGAAAAAGACTTTTCCGCGGCGCGATTATGCGTGATCAGTGGCGACCTTGCCGATGGTGCGGAAAGCCAGGCCTATCGGCTGTTGCAACAGAGATTGGCGGCCTTCCCAATCCCCACACGTCTCATGCTTGGCAACCATGACGATCGCGATGTTTTCCGCTCCGTATTCCCCGAGGCGATCGTTGATCCCAATGGATTTGTTCAAGGGTTTGACGATTTTTTCGGGCTGCGGATCATCTATCTCGACACGCTCGAAAAAGGTGCCCCGCAAGGGCGGTTGTGCGATCGTCGGCTCTCCTGGTTATCGGGCGTGCTCGAGGGGGCACGCGACAGGGATGTCGTCGTCTTCACCCACTATCCGTTCAGATCTCTAGGATTGCCGCATTTCGATAAAATGCTGCTTGCCGATCCGGATCCGGTCATGCGCCTTCTCACGGCGCATGGTCGTGTCCGCCATATTTTTTGCGGCCATGCCCATGTTGCCATGTCGGGACAATGGGATGGCATTCCCTTTTCCGTCTCCTCAGGGACCGGCCACCATATCGTACCCGATCTCGAAAATAGCGATGTCAGCTTCGTCGCCATGGCACCGCAGTTCGACATTGCCGCAATCGATCGTGATGGGGTTTTGGTCTTTAAGGTCGAGGCTTTGACCCATCCCGTTCTGGCGATCTCCAAGGGAGTTTGACACTGATGGCACTGTCGTCCCGGCACTTGAAGCTCATCATCTTCGACTGCGATGGTGTTTTGATCGACAGCGAATATCTCGGATGCCAGATCCTGTGTGATGCGCTGCAGTCGGTCGGCTGCGGCATCACCTTAAACGAGGTCATCCTGCGCTTCAGCGGCATCAATTTTACCGAAATGGCGCGCATCTTGCGCGCAGATTACGATTTTGAGCTTCCACCAGATCTGGAAGGGCGGGTCAAACGTCAAACCGAACTGGTCTTTCGCTCGGCGCTGCGCCCGATCAAAGGAGTAGCGAGGCTGATTGAAAATCTCGACATGCCGATCTGTATTGCCTCCAGCAGTGCTCCAGACAAGCTGCGGCGTAATCTTGCAACGACCAATCTTCTGCCGCTCTTTGAGCCGCATATTTTCAGCGCCGTTATGGTCGAAAATGGCAAACCCGCCCCCGACATCTTCCTTTACGCCGCAGATAAAATGCAGGTCGATCCGGAAGACGTCGTGGTTGTTGAAGACAGCGTAGCCGGTGTCACGGCAGCCGTGCGCGCGGGAATGTATGTGATTGGTTTTTGCGGTGGCAGCCATTGCGGCCCGACACATCCAGACCGCCTTAAAGAGGCCGGTGCCGATGCGATCATCTTCGACCTGACCGAAATTGTCGACCATCTGCGCATAACGCGAAATCCTGCCCGAACACAAAAGGAGAAGACCAGCATGTCGTTTAAGGAAAAACCGGTCAAAACCGCCATTGTCGGGGCCGGTATATGGGGGGCCAATCACGCTTTGGCATTAAAATCGCACCCATCAGCCGAGCTTTGTGTCATTTGCGATCTCGATGAGACGCGGGCAAGAGCAGCCGGCGAGCGTTTCGGTTGCGATTGGTCGACAGACCTTGATGCGGTTTTGTCCTCCGATATCGAGGCCGTCACCATCGCCACCCCGGACCATCTGCATCGTGATCCAGCCGTTGCCGCTTTGCTGGCGAAAAAACATGTGCTGATCGAAAAACCGATCGCAACCACGGTTGCCGATGCAAATGCGATCCTTGCCGCAGCACAGGCAGGGGGAGGGCGCCTCATGGTTGATTTCCATGCGCGCTGGCACCCGCTTTTTATGAGCGCAAAATCCTATATTGAGACTGGTCGCTTGGGAAAACCGGTCATGGGTTATGCCCGTTTGAGTGACACAATCTGGGTGCCGACCAAAATGTTGGGCTGGGGCGCGCGATCGGGTCCTGAATGGTTCCTTATGCCGCATATGGCAGACATTGTTCGCTGGCTCCTCCAGTCCGAACCGCGTGAGGTTTACGCCAAAGGATCAAAAGGCGTCCTGAGCGCCAGCGGTATCGATTGTTTCGACACAATCCAGGCCATGTTCACCTTCGAAAACGATGCTGTTTTTACCCTGGAAAGCTCCTGGATCCTGCCCGAATCTTACTCCAATGTTGTTGACCAGCGGCTGACCTTTTATGGAACCGAAGGCGGCCTTGATCTGCGCAACGAACCCAATTTATGGGTCTATACCGATCGCTTCCATACGCCATTTTCTTCAGAAGCTTTGACCCGTTACGGCAAGGCATGGGGTTTCCAATATGAGCCGATCAAATATTTCATCGACTGTATCCAATCGGGTGAAGAACATGAGGCAACCGGCCGCGATGGCTTGATTGTCACCGCAATGATCCAGGCGACGATCAAAAGCATCACCGAAGGCCGGCCCGTTTTGTTGGACGAGGTGTTGTCCGATGGCATCGACGAAACCGACTTTAAAAAATTTTCCCCATGATGGACCATTGATCCGCCATGAGGTGCCTGATGTGGAATTTTGACTCTATTTTTGGTGGCCCGCATTGGCTCTAAACTTTGCGACAACCAAGTCTCTCACCGGAAGTTTGTGCAAATGCCCCTGCCATTTTCCATCCGCCAATTAACTGTCGATGACGTGGATCAATTCAGGTCAGTGCGGCTTGAAGGCCTGCAGACCACACCACGCCATTTCGGCTTTTCCTTCGAGGAAGAATTCGAAAAACCAACCGCCTTTTTTAAACACCGCCTTGCCACCAATATCGTTTTCGGTGTTTTCCAAGGGGCGACATTAAAGGGCATCGCGGCCGTCTCTCAAGAACCGCTGTTAAAAACCCGGCACAAGGGGATGGTTTGGGGCGTTTATCTTGCCCCTGACACTCGCGGCAAAGGCCTGGCACGTCGCCTATTGGCCGCGCTCATAAATGAGGCTCAAAAGACCGTAAGCGAATTCCGCTTGACCGTATCCACGGACAACCCCTCTGCCTATCGCCTTTATGTCGATCTCGGTTTTCGCGAATATGGCCGCGAACCGCGCGCTTTGAAGATTGGCGACAGCTATTGTGACGAGTTTTTAATGGCACTTTGTCCGTCGTAATCCAAGACGCGCGCGCTTATGATCGTCCAGCATGGTCTGCGTCAGGTCTTTGTAGACCCTGTTCGGCGGTTGATTTCGATCGCAACGGCCGACACGAGAACCTCAATGACAAAAAGCTGGGTGAAAGCGACCGTCAAGGCCCCGCCCGTCAACGGTGTTTCAGCAGCCGCGGCGAGAAGAACCGTTTGCGCTTGGGCGACGATCGGACTGTCGGGTCTTGCCGTAATCGCTGCCGTAAACACCCCGCCACTGCGCGCGCGGCGTAATGCCTGAACCGTCTCGGCCGTAATGCCGGTCTCCGAAAGGCCGATCGCAACACAGCGATCATCAAGCCCGTGTGCCATCTCGGCGCCAATTTTAGGATCACTGAAAGCAAACGCCATGATACCAAGCCGAAGCAGCCGCATCGCCAACAGTCCCGCCAGAATTCCCGACGCACCTGCACCATAGATATCCACGCGTCTGGCCTCAATCAGACGGACAGCCAATGTCTCGACATTGGCGTAATCAAGCAAAGTCGCATTGTCCCGCAACGCGCCCGAAAGCGTTTCGCTCAACTGTTGCGACAATTGACGGCTGGCAGAAGGAGTGTCTGAGGCCTGCACCGGTCGGGTCGCAAGTTCTCCGGCAAGGGCAAATTTGAAATCCTGAAAACCTTCAAACCCGATCAGGTGGCAAAACCGCACGACACTTGCCTTGCCGCTTCCCGACAAGGTGGCAACCTGATCTGCCGTCTGCTTGACGATCAGGTCGGGATTTTCGACCACATATTTGCCGATCCGCCGGAGCGCCATGGGAAGTTGCGGCATATGCGCCCGGATCATCGGCAAGACAGAGCGTTGAGAATTCATTGTCACCACTTTCGTACCACATCATGTTTGAGCGCTGATCGACATGCGCGGCGCACCCGAAATATATAATCGGCTTGGCTTTCGCCGTGAACCGGAGAGTGGAGAGGTTCGACCAATCAACGGTAAACGGATCGGTCATTATCAGAGAAACACCGCTGATCGGTTCGGCGTTTCTGTCTTCCCGTCAATTGGCCATTGGCACTCAACGCCAAAATCGCCCCGCTGATGATCACCGCACCGCCGACTGCCACATAAAGCGAAACCGAGCGATGAAACAAACCGGCTTCCAGCAACAGCGCCGACATTGGGCTGAGCGTCATCAACACGGAGATCTGCCCCGATGGCGCTCGGCGCATTGCCATTAGCCATAACAGCGATTGGGCCGCCCCACCGCCACCGACAAAAACCAACAATAAAGCCGTCGTCCCCATCACCGCGGAAAGGTTGAGGTCCTGATTGTTGATCACCATCGATAAAGATAAAACGATCCATCCCCCCAGCAGGGTCAGACAGGTCACCACATAGGCGCCGGCTTTTTCGACCAAAGGCCGCGCCGCGACATTATAGATCCCACTGATAACCGCTGCCGATAAAAGAAGACCGATTCCGGTCATTCTCAATGTCATGCCCGTCATGTCCCAGCAAAAATCGGGCGACATACAAATACCAAGCCCAAGCACTGCGATTGCCGCCCCTAACCATCGCCAACCGGAGGCAATCTCTCGGCCGCTTGCCCGAGCGACAACCAGTGTGAAGATCGGGGTCAAGCACAACACCACAGATGTGGTCGAGGCATCGGTGAAAATCAGCCCTTCTGTGATCATCAATGGCACCAGCCCAGATATGACGCTGCCGATTAAAATGATCTTGACCGCCGATGAAACAGACACCCGGCATAAACCGCTTGCAGCAAACGGAAAGACGCACAAGATCCCGATGCCGACCCGAAACGTGGTCAGCAGCAATCCGTCCATCTCTTGTGACACTTGCTTGGCAGCGACCATCGTCGCGCCACTTAAAAGCGACGACAGACAACCAAGGCCAATACCCATTTGTAAAAAGCGCCGATGGTCGTCATCACGATCAGACATTACCGATCTGCGTCAGATACGACCGCGCCAAGTCGATGACCCTTGCCGCGTCCAGATTTAGCTTTTCGGTTGTTATGAGCTTGTCCATCATCGCCTCTGCGGTGGCAAAAACCGCGAAAGGTCCAAGGTTATGTGCCGCCAAAAGGATCAGCTCTTGTCCGCAAATGCCGGCATTGACGCAGCTGGCAAGATCATTCCAGTGTTTCGATTGGTCGTCACTTTGACCTTCACTTTCACCTTCATCACTGTCACGGTCGCTGGTACTGTTCGCCATCAGCAGCTTTTCAAAAACGGCGTCCGCTACAGCCACCCGCCATCCAAGCGTTTGGTCATAACGCGTTTGGCATAACCGCGGCTCGCCCGTGACCACCCAATTGACAGTGCTTGTTTCATCTCCACGATGGAACGTGATTTCGGTTTCTCTCTCAGATCGGTTGTCGCAGCCGGCAACGATGCCAGCCCATTGCAATCGATCAAGATCGGCAACAAGGCATGACGCATAGGCGTTTGCGCCGACACAATGGATGTCCAGATCGCCGACCGGGCGCTGAAGATAGTTGCGAAGAACAACCGACCCGCTGAAAAACTGGGTCGGTCCCCGCGTAGCGGCAAGCACCAAAACGATCGCGTTTTGCAGGTTTGACATGCCCATCGCATCCCTTGAGCTTTGCCTTATCGTGTTGTCCATCGTCATCTCCCCTTGATGATCCCCTCCACGGTCGAACCCATTGCTGCCCCCGTTGTCACTTCTCGTGTGGCTTTTGTCGTCGCGCCCATGGGGACCTTTGCAGAGCCTGGTGTGGACGCCCTCCGGGCTTGATGAAGGTCGGCGCAATCGGTGATCTTGCCCAACCAGAGCGGGTTGGAATAAAGCGCGCTTTTGATCATCAGGACTTGCCATGCTGGTAGCTGGCCGAGACGGAAAAGATTGCTGTCGAAAAACGCAGCGTCACCCGACAAAAAAGCATGGATGAGATGCTGCAGCGCATTCGGTACGGTTTCCGATAGGCTCAGCAGCCGCCTGATCAGGGTGATCGCACATCGCGTCGCATCCTGGTCAAGATCCAAGACGCCACAGCGGTCGTGGAGCGGAGAAAGACTGCGGTCAAAAGCACCACTAACAAGCCTCGTCGCGACCGGATCGATCTTGCACATCGCCAAGAGAAACTGGAAGAGGCCATTATGAAGAGGAGCTTGGCGGATCGAATTTGGAAGAACCTCTGCCGGCTTGCCGCATCCCGACAACCACCGTCTTTCCAATATCGTGTATTCCTCTGCGGCAAGCTCATGGCTGTCGCTTACATGCAAGAGGTTGGTGACCGGATTATCGCACCAAAAACTGGAGCGAACGGTGTTCGAAAGAGCGTTGCAAGGTTGTGTTGCGCCTTTAAGCGCCTGCAGTTTTAAAAGGGCATCACCTTTGCCATCCCCGTTTGCCCAAAGAGACACGCAACACGGTCGCGCCTCGAAAAGATCGACCACCAGCGGGAAATGAGCGCCGCATGTCGATGCGGTAAGATCATAAAAGGCGGTGATCGAGCCTGCGTCATGCACCGCATAAAAACGATGGCATAAAACCAGGTTGCCCGCCGATGAAATAAACCTGTCAAGTGATGGCATCAGCCCCGACACCATCACTTCGGGCCCATAAACGCTCAGCGCTTGCGCCTGTTGGTCAAACATCGCGCGCCCCCTTCGTTTTTGAAAAGACACGGGAAATATGGGTGCCGATAAACGCCGATCCGCTCAGCCACTCGGTCAGTCTTTGTGGATGCAGCCCGTTGATCACCGCCGCCTCGATGCCCTTGTCTGCAAGAAAGGCGACGGCGCAGCGATCAATCGATGTATGGCCCATGCGGATAAGATCATCCGCTGCAATTTTTCGGATCAAGGCATCACCGATGCCGATCTGGCCTTTCTCAAACACGCCGTCGACATTGGTTAAGATGGCAAGCCGTGGGGCATCGACAAGCCAGGCAAACCACGCAGTCACGGCATCAGATGTCACGTCAAAGCTCATCGAAACCGGATCGAGATCCATCAAAATCCGAAAGGGCAAAAGAACCGGCACAAGATGCTGGTCAAGGGCTGCACGGCATTGGCGAAGCGTTCGGCAGGCCCGAAGCGATCGGCAAAAGGCAGGATCGCTTAAGATCAGTCCAGTCTGATCTTGCGCCAAAGCCGTCGCCTCATGCGCGGTCTGCGCCTCAAGCGGCATATCGTGATCAATCGCCTCGATCACCTTGTCGGGGCGTCCGCCGCCTGGAACAATGATCAGCCGATGACCACGTGCAGCAATGGCGGCGATCTCCAAAATCATCAACCGTGTGGCGTTAAGATCAAAGGTCAGACTGCCGCCGAATTTGATCACCGCATCGATGTCAAATGGCGGAAAACCATCGATTGCCTTGCCCATCTCAACCTCGATCTGACGCGGAAAGGCGTATCGCTGGGCGCAACTGAGGCAGAGCCGCCCAGACTTTGCAAAACGCGTCGGCGTAAGCGCGCATCAGCGATTGATCATTGGGTGGAGCGATCTCCGACACGTAAAACATCGTATCGAGCAGCATCATTGTGTTGGGGAACTGGTTTGCCGACCATTTGCCGCGAAATGCCGGAAGATATTCAAACACGGGTTTCGTCAACCACACCCAGACCGGCACGCCTTCTGCGCGAAGCGCCTCGACAATCAGATCTCGTGCGGCCGGTCCTTTGGGCAGATCGAGTGCTGCAAGATCAAGTCTGAGGGGCACATTGAGGAAGGAATGCTGATCATCATGCGGGTCAAACACAGGAACCAGACCATCGCAATCGCTTAAAATGCGCCAAAGGCTGGCTGCATTTTTGCGGCGGGCTGCGAGCTGATCTTGCATGCCAGAAAGGCGCGCATCGGCAAGCGAGGCCGAAAACACATTCGGACGGTAGTTTAAGCCGAGCGTGTCTGGGGAAAAACACCGCTCGCCATTGCGCGACGAACTGGTCAATGAAACCCGATCGACATGGTCAATCAGATCGTCATTGTTGGTAATCAAAAGGCCAAGTTCGCCGGCTCCCAAATGTTTGGCGCCATTGCCCGAAAGGGCAAAAGCATCGCTGTCGAGCGTCACGCCGCAGACAGGTTGCAGCGCCCCGATCGATTGGCAAACGTCATCGATCAACGCCACGCCCTTGCGCCGGGCCGTCTGCCGCAGCGTCGGGCTTTTTATCGCCCCACCGAATAAATGGGTGATCAACACAGAACCCGTTCGCGCATCGATCCGCTCAAGGCTTGCCTCTTCATCCAGTCCGGCATCGGTGAGATTAACATCGACAAATTCAGGCTCCACGCCCGCAACGCCGATCGGCCCGACGGCACCTGGCCAGTTCAGCGCTGCCGTGACGATTTTTTGTCCCCGGCACTTAAAATAGTCGACGGCGATGTGGATCGCGGCCGTGCCGCTGCCGACCGCTCGGGCTCTGCGGCCGCCGGCAAACTCCGATATATGACGCTCCAGCGCGACAACTACCGGGTGATTGACCCGATGATACCGACCACTATCAATTACAACTTTAAGAGGAAATATGTGTCCGTCCTCGGCGGCCGGCCAGGGCGTGATCCGGTCGCTTAACACACGTGGCGATCCGCCATGGAGCGCCAGCTGACCCTGTTGAATCAAGACATGAGCATGCGGCGTCATATCCGTTGATATATCGACGATATTTCGCATATCGATCTCCATCCTAGGCGCAAAAAACCGATCGCCAAAGCGCGTGGATCTGCGCGGCGTATTTTCGTCATAAGCGTGTGTGGGCTGTCCTTACACCTAACGCGGCGTCATAAAACCGTCAAGAAAAATACCATCTAAACGTGTATTTTGTTTTTGGGGATGGTGCACGAGCCGTGCCTTTATCAAGGCTCACGCTGCGCTCGCGCTCCACGGCGTTTGAACGGGTTCGATCAGCCAATGCAGGACGAGATCGACTTTGTTATCGATGGGAAATCAAACGGCTGGCAGGGGCGTCACCGCGCGCGCAAAACGGGGGCGTGTTAAAAAAAACGCGAGTGTGTTTTTGAACTATCGGCGCCGCTCGAAAATCGCTTCGGCACGCGAACCATCGTAATCTTGGGAAAGTCGCCTAAGGTGGGGAGGTCTGGCCGATGAAGGCGGATCGCTCTTATCCACCTTCGTACGATATCGTACAAATTTCACGCTTTACTTTAGTCTGAAATGAGGTGAGGCTGAGTTTGTTGTAACTGTTTGCACTGTTGCGATAAAAGAGCTCAATGTCTCGCTGTCATTGAGCTCTTTTTATTTGGACAAAGTTATGGAACTGTAAGGATTATTGCCTACTTACGCACCGTCGAACCGTCTTAACTTCAAAAGATGTGCGTCGACAAGGTGAAGGTTCGAGCGGGCTAGGGGTAGCTTGCTCACCTTCACCGATCAAATCCTAAACTAGTTTGCGACGCCACAATTCTGACGTGGAATTATTCTAGAAGACACGCTGGAAGCTATTACCCCCTCGGCTTCCAATCGGCGGCTGTTCTTTCTTGATGATGGACAGTCGCCACGCGGCCTCAAGGCGAACAAATGATGAGGCGTAAAGACCACCAGGTCCGCTTTTATCGTCGCCCGGTGTTAAGACGCGTCGCGCAACCGATCAGAGATAAAATTAGAGTTTGCTTCGGTTTTTTGGGCGGGGCAGGGTATTTGTCTAAACATCCACCACCTGTTTCCTTGAACCCGGTGCTGACGCCCGCAAGGCATATCGATAGGATTAAGCTGAATGCGCTGAGATTTCAGTGAGGTGAGGCATGGCCCAAACCGATACCGGTGTATGTGAGCGTCACAGAAACTGGGTTCTGTTGCCATCAATTTTCAAAACGGCAAGCTTACCCGAATAAAACACCCCGGTATCTATGCCGATCCTTTGCGGCCCGGTCGAAGGGGTCGGGTTGGGCGTATGGCCATGGACGACAAAAACAGATTTGAGGCCTGCGCCTTGCGACAGAAAAGGCTCGCGGATCCAGAGCATATCCCGGTCCTTTTGTGCCTCGAGCGCAATCCCTGGACGGATACCGGCATGGACGAAAAAAAGCTGACCGATCCTTAAGCTGATCGGTAGATCGTCGAGAAATTGCAGGTGATCCGAAGGTACATGCCGCGCCATCAGCGCCTTCAGATCGCTGTTTTTACCCTTACGCTTCAGACCGATATGATGCAGATCGATCCCATAAGATAACAGGGTTCGATGGCCACCCATGTCGATCCAGTCCAGATGGGCATCCGGGTCGCGGACAAACTTACCAAACAGGTCGTCGTGATTGCCGCAAAGCGAGATCCGCCTCAGTCCAAGCTTGCTGGGCTTCACCAGATGTTCAATCACCTGTGAGGAATGGGGGCCTCGATTAACATAGTCGCCAAGCAAAATGGTGAGGCCAGGTTTGCCGACCGCGGCTATGTCACGGGCAATTTTGTCCTCTGCCTGTTGCAACTGGTCGAGACAGCCATGAACGTCGCCAATTGCGTAGATGGAGTAATTGGGATGCCTTTCGCCCAGATCGATGCGCCGTCGGGAAGGGTATGTCCTCGACGGTGTTCGGCGCCCGCCCATCAGACGGCGGAGGATTTTGTTCATGCACGCGGACCCGTCACATCCGTCCTAACCGACAATATCGACACCAAGACAGTCGTCCCAAATCATCTTGGGACAGCGATAGATGCGCAAACATCTTCTAAATAAAGATTAAGCTTACCTTAGTCCGCGCAATCGGGAAAGGCATGTTTGGCGATAAACCAAAGAGGCGGCTTTGATCAGCCGCACTGTAAGAGCAAATCATCGCTCGGTTCGAACGTCTCGATTGAGCCGCGAACGTGTTTGTCGCTGAGGTTTTTGACGGCAGGGGCGTGTTGTCGCGTGGCAAGCAGTGGGTATTTGGACGAAGTGGGGCCTCCAGCCGCCTTTCAACCGGAAAAGCACTGGAAGCCCCTTTTTACGTCAGGCCGTGATCAGGCGTTTGCCTGTGCCAGCCGGCGACGGCGTGCCCACATGGCCATGCCGCCCATTGCAAGCGCGCCAAGGCCGGCGCCCGCTTCTGGGCCTGGAACGGCTGTGACGTTGGTCACGGAGACGTTGTCGACCGAAACGAAGCTCGAGAGCCTGCCGCGCGCCATGCCTTCGAACAAGAGAGTGTAATTGCCGCCCCCAACAGTGAACTCGTAGCCGTGCGGCGCAGAAATCTGCGAGCCGGTCAATGTGCCGGTAAGGCCTGCGATAGAATAGCTGAGCGTCGTGTTGTTGCCGGAAAACAGGCCGTCAAACACCAGCTTGTAGGTTCCCGCAGCAAGCGAAAGCGACTGGCTGATAGAGTTGCTGCCGGGCAAAATCGTGTCGACAATGCCGGTATTGCTGACATTCGATGCGATCCGGTTGACCACGCTGGAAAAGTTCCAGGCAGTGAGCGGACCATTAAACCCACCATTGGTGACAGATTCAGCTGCGAAAGCCTGCGATGAGAGGCCAACACAAAGTGCTGCTGCGACGAGATACTTCTTAATGATCATGGTTTCTCCCTCCTGAAATCATTAACGAAGTGTAAATAAACACGAGAAGTTGTATTTGTCTATTGCTGGCGATGTATTGATGAGTAACAAGATTAATTGAGGCAAGATAATGGAAATATGTATCATTATGACGCACAAGTCAGGCGCATTTTATGGATAAATACGACTGAGGGAATTTGATCTAGGTTCTTGTGGCGAGAAGTAATATTTAAAGAGTGTTTTGCGATGCACCATATATACGCAAGATGCATCCTGTGTCGCTTTGTCGATCACTAAAAACGGTCGGCGCGGTGCGGTCAGGCGCTATGGCCTTTTGAAGCCTCGAGGTGCCAATCTGAAAAATATGTGCGCTGTGATGCCCGCCAGCGGTGCCCAACGCGGGAGAGAGGCGTCTGCGCGCAAGCAAAGGTCAAGGTCGCAGGAGCGCTGTGTCGCGACAGTTTAATTCTGGAAGCGGTATATCCGCCTTATCCAACCAGCCATTACGCTGCCAGACGACGAAATTGCCGGCGGATGTGTTCAAGATAATGTTGGCCGGGGGAGGCCGATGCGCAAAGCGCTTGCGCTTCGTCTTCCGGGACACCGGTGAAACGACGTGTCTCGCCATTTTTAAAACGGATATACAGGTCTCCGTCTTCCTGGCTGAAATAGACGCTTTCGATCATCCGTGATGTGACAGGTAAGTTCTGCACGTCTTACTCCTTCTTCTCGGCAATAGGGGTACAAGCGAAACGTCTAGGATTTGGTCAAAAGATTTGGTGATAGATCTGTTAAAACGAACCGGTCAAACGTGGTGTGTCGGAATGGCGCATATCCCGCAAAGCCGTCTCGCTTTGCGTTGTTTTGTTATCGTGGCCGGGCCGAAATAGGTTTTTCTGTCGAATGAGCCCATTGAAGTTTTGCGGATGTATCAAATATGCAACGATGAATGTTGCCGGTGACCATGACTGTTAAAAATACGGGGTAATATTCTGCCTTTTTGTCATGTTTACTTTAATAGAAATGCATTCTAGGCTTATTGTACTTTCTAATGTGATTGTTGCACCGGAATTTCTAGCGCTTGGCATAGAAATTCTGACCTTTTTCGTATTCTGTTTCGGCTTGACCTCTAGACAGAGTTTGACTTCTGATAGATAGTTTACAATGCCGTAAGCATAATTTCCGAAAGGAGACGATCATGAAACTTAAGCATCTCGCCGTAGTGGCAGCGTTGGCGTTTTCGACGCCTGCTCTTGCTGCTCCGGCATCTGTACCTGCAGGCCAGACGGCCGCTAATGCTACCGTGGCTACCAACCTATATAACCAATGGCTGGCTGCATGGTCAGAGGTCTATCAGGCGACCTACTTGGATAATTGGGACTTCGATTCGTCGAGCACGAGAAGGTCTGTTTTTGGACAGATTTTTCAGACTGTTGGCGTTAATCCTGTGCCTGGTACTACGCAGTCGTTCCTGTGGACTTCCGGTTCCCAGTTTGCCGACTACAACCTGCCAGCCGTCGCTGTCCCTGGACCAGAGGCTGGTGCAGGGCTTGGCGCCCTTGCCATGCTTGGCGTTGCCTATTGGGCAAAACGTCGCCGCAATGAGCAGTCCATCGCTGCCTAAAGCAATTAAACTGAAAAGGGGCCTCGCAAGAGGCCCCTTTTTGCTGCTGATCGCAATAGCTGTAAATAAAAACAAAAGCCGCGCTGTTCTTAGAGGTCGGAGGGTTTTCCGATACTCGTGTAGCTAAAGCCATGCGCCTCGAGCTCGGATTTGCGATAGACATTGCGCAGATCGACAAGGATCGGCGCCCGCATGACCGACTTTAGCCGTTCAAGGTCAAGGGCGCGAAACTCGTTCCATTCAGTGACAA
Source organism: Aliirhizobium sp. YIM B11859 (assembly GCF_057163345.1). NCBI lineage: Bacteria > Pseudomonadati > Pseudomonadota > Alphaproteobacteria > Hyphomicrobiales > Rhizobiaceae > Aliirhizobium > Aliirhizobium sp. YIM B11859. The sequence continues at coordinate 90,633 of NZ_JBXHAY010000005.1, read as the reverse complement.
GCACGGCCGCATCGGCGCCGTCGGCGGCCTCATAGGGCCCATTTGTAAACTCGATATCGAGAAGCTGCTTGGCGTTTTCCATACCTTCTGGATCGTAACCGGCAACGATTGCGCCCGCGTCTTTTAAGGTCTGGATCACCGAAATAGCAGGGCTGTCACGCATGTCATCGGTATTCGGCTTAAATGTCAGCCCGAAGACCGCGATCTTTTTGCCGCGCACATCGCCGCCCACCGCGGCAATCACTTTGCGCCCCATCGCACGTTTGCGGCTGTCGTTAACGGCAATCGTCGTTTCGATCAGGCGCACTGGGCTTTCATTGTCCTGAGCCGTTTTGGCCAAAGCCAGCGTATCTTTCGGAAAACACGACCCGCCATATCCGGGACCTGCATGCAGGAACTTGGCGCCGATACGGCCATCAAGGCCAATGCCTCTTGAAACATCTTGAACATCTGCACCAACACGTTCGCAAAGGTCGGCGATTTCATTGATGAATGTGATCTTCATCGCCAGAAAACCGTTGGCCGCGTATTTGATCAGTTCTGAGGTTCTGCGACCGGTAAACAGGAGAGGGGACTGATTGAGATAAAGCGGCCGATACACTTCCGTCATCACTGAGCGCGCACGCTCATCCGTCAATCCAACGACGATACGATCGGGACGTTTGAAATCGTCGATCGCTGCACCTTCGCGCAGGAATTCCGGATTGGAGACAACCGCGAAATCCGCCTCCGGGTCGGCTTCGCGAATGATCCGCTCGACCTCATCTCCGGTGCCAACCGGCACGGTCGATTTGGTCACAATGATGGTAAAGCCCTTAAGCGCTGCGGCGATTTCTTTTGCAGCGGCATAAACATAACCGAGATCTGCATGACCGTCACCGCGACGCGACGGCGTGCCGACGGCGATGAAAACCACATCCGCATCTGCCACTTCGTCGGCAAGATCGGTGGTGAATGACAGGCGATTGGCCTTCACATTGCTCTCAACCAACTGGTCGAGACCCGGCTCGAAAATCGGCATAATGCCGTTTTTCAGGGCCTCGATTTTTTCAGCGGCTTTATCAACGCAAACCACGGTATGACCGAAATCTGCAAAACATGCACCGGAAACAAGGCCGACATAACCGGACCCGACCATCACAATACGCATTTAATCATTTTCCTCTTTAAATCCTTGTCTTGGTGTGCTGTACGTCAAGGCCGCAAACCAATGACATTACTGTTGCGTTAATTTCGTCCGAACTCATCGACAATACGAATGATATCGTCTTCACCAAGATAGGAGCCTGTCTGGACTTCGATCATTTCAAGCATGATCTTGCCCGGATTGGCGAGGCGATGCACTTCGCCCTGAGGGATATAAACGGACTCGTTTTCGCGCACCGTCTTGATCTCCTCACCAACCGTCACCTCGGCCGTCCCCTTAACGCAGATCCAGTGTTCCGAGCGATGATGATGTTTCTGCAAAGAAAGTTTTTTGCCAGGCGTAACAAAAAGACGTTTCACCTGGAAACGATCGCCATTGAGGATCGATGTATAACCGCCCCAAGGACGATAGGACGTCGGATGGGTCTGGGTGAGCGCCGCAGTCGTCTTGCTTGCAGCCAGATGTTTGACCAAAGCGCCGACATTTTGGCTGTCGTCCAGCCGGCCGACATAAACGGCATCTTCCGAGGCAATCACCGCGACGCCTTCAAGCCCTTGAACGGCAAGGTGGCTATGGCGGGACACAACCAGCGAATTGCGGGTATCAACCAGCGTGGTCTGACCAAGAACCACGTTGCCGGCCGGGTCTTGGGAGCCAAGCTTCCATACGGCGTCCCAACTCCCCATGTCAGACCATGTGAACGAAGCCGGCACGACGGCTGCGTTTTTGGTTTTCTCCATGATCGCATAATCGATCGAGATATTGGGAGCTTTATCAAAGGCTGACGCATCCAGCCGCACGAAATCAAGGTCGCCCTTGGCCAGAGCGACAGCGTCGATCGCCGCGCTATAAACGTCAGGCGCCAGATCTTTGATCTCGTCCATCACCTGCTGGGCGCCAAACATGAAAATCCCCGAATTCCAGACAAAGCCGCCAGTATCGAGCATCTTTTTTGCATTGGCTTCATCGGGCTTTTCGACAAATCGTTTGACAGAACTAGCGCCCGACGCAAGCGAACCGCCGACCTCGATATAACCGTAGCCTGTCGCAGCTTCCGTTGGCGTGATCCCGAAGGTCACAAGCTTGCCGGCCCGTGCCGTTTTATGTGCCGTCTCGATCGCCTTGAAATAACTCTCATCCGCAACGATCTCATGATCAGAGGCCAAAACCTGAATGACGGCACCGTCGCCAAAAGTCTTCAGCGCATAACTTGCTGCAGCGGCAACGGCCGGTGCCGTATTGCGCGCCGATGGCTCAAGCAGAACGCCGGAAAGGGCAATGCCAAATTCGCGTGCCTGTTCAGCGACAAGAAAGCGGAAATCCTCATTGGTGATGACGATCGGCGCTTCATAGATTTTGGCGTCGGAAACCCGTTCAAGCGTCGCCTGGAACAACGTACGATCGCCGACAAACTGGATAAACTGCTTAGGCGCGCTTGCTCTGGAAAGCGGCCAAAGGCGAGTTCCCTTCCCACCGGCCATGATCACTGGAATGATTTTGTCACTCATCACACTCTCCATATACGCGCTACGCACATTCAATGTTTGACATCGGCCGCAAAGCGGCGAACAAGGTCAAGGCTCTGGTGGAGCAGCCGATCGGCTGCTTCTTCGCTATCGGCTTCGACATAACACCGCATTTCGGGGGCGTTGCCGGAAGGGCGCAAGTGAACCACCGCGCCATCGGTTAAAGTCACCCGCAATCCATCAATGTCGCTCGTCTGCTGCGGCGATCCAACGGATGAAAGAAACTCAGAGAGCTGCGCTGGCGATTGCCGCAGATGTGCCATCAACGCGCCGCTGGTCTCGACTGGAAAATTTTCCAACCGATCCGCTGCTGCATAGCTAAGATTAAATTCGCTGGCGACCTGCGACAAAGGCCGCTTGGCTTTTGCCGACAAAGAAAGCACCGCAAGGATCGGCAAAAAGCTATCGCGTGTCGGCAAAGGTGAAAGGGTGCCACTCGACAGATCAAAGGCCGACCCCGTCAGCAGCCCACCATTTGCCTCAAAACCCATCACCTTTGTTTTTCCCGCATCAAGCGCTTGCTGCATACCGGCGATTACAAAGGGTGAACCCACTTTCGTTCTGAAAACCTCGAACCCACCATTTGCTTCGATAGCCGAATTGGATGTGACCGGTGTGACAACAACCTGGGCATCAAGTGCTTTGGCAGCGATAAGTCCGAGTAAATCGCCCCGTAAAGGAGTGCCGGTCTCATCGGCAACAAGCGGTCGGTCGCCGTCACCATCGGCAGATATAATTGCATCCAGATGATGCTGGGTCGCCCAGGTTTTGAGAAGGCCAATCGTGTCTGGCGAGACAGCTTCCGTATCGACCGGAATAAAAATCTCAGAATAGCCGAGCTCAACGACATCTCCACCGTAATATTGAACGGTTTCGACAAGCAGGTCACGCGCGACTGTCGAATGTTGATAAACCCCGATCTTCAGACCTGAAAGCGCGTGGCTTGGCAGGATAGACTGTATGCGCTGGCGAAATAGGGCGATTGCATCCTCTGCGCAGGAAGGAGCGTCGTCTGGCGCATCATCAACTACGCCTTGGTCAAGCTGAGCGGCGATCGCTGAAATCTGAACCTCATCGGTTTTGTCGATTTCGCCGTCAGCGCGGTAAAATTTAATGCCGTTGCGGTCGCCTGGAATATGCGATCCGGTGATCATCAACGACGGTGCACCGATATGCAGGCCGTAAAGAGCAAGTACCGGGGTTGCAACCGCACCACAATCGATCGGGTTAAATCCGGCCTTTCTGATCGCGCCGATACAAGTTGCGGAGATCGACGGGCTTGAAGGACGAAGATCACGGCCGACAAGAACGTCCCCACCGGGCTGAAGCAGCCCGGCCTGGACGAGGTGCTGAACAAACGCCTGCGTATACAAGGATGATGCTCGACCTTCGAGATCTGTAACCAGGCCCCTGAGGCCACTCGTGCCGAACTTCATGAATGACCTTCCGACTGATCTGCTCAAATGATCTGATTTGTCTTGTTTAAATGATCTTCATCGGAACCATAGCCAATTCTCGATTTAATCTTAATCTTGGGATCGGCCTGACAGTCGGTCGAAGACCAACCACCGCGACTATGAGGTTCGCAGAATTATAAAACGGATTTGGTGGCTATGCGTATGCGGAAACATCGACGAAAGATGATGGCGCGCGCCAGCCGTCAAAATCCCTTGCCACCACGTAGCTCGGAATTGATCGTTCCGACAATGATGAGAAGATCAAGCCGCAATGAAAAGTTCGAAACATAATGAAGGTCGCAAGCGATACGAGCGCGCGCCTTGGAAGCCCGGTCTGTCGGGCCGCGAAGACCGCGCATCTGGGCAAGACCGGTCATGCCCGGGCGCACCGTATGGCGAAGGTGATATTCTGGTACGAGCTCCTCATAAAGAACCCCTGCAGCAAGCATACCGACGGCATGGCAGCGCGGACCAACCAGAGACATATCACCTTTGAGAACGTTCAGAAGCTGAGGCAGCTCGTCAACGTTTAAGCGACGGATCAGACGCCCAACCCGGGTTACCCTCGGATCATCAGCAATCGTCTGTGCAATGCCGCTTTCATCACCAAGATCGACATACATCGACCTGAATTTGTAGACCTTGATCTGGTTGCAGCCTTTGCCCCAACGTTTCTGATAAAACAGAACGGGTCCCTTGCTGTCGAGCTTGATTGCGGCTGCAGTAATCAGGAGCAGTGGCGCCAATATGATCAGCGCCATCGCCGCCATCACCACGTCGAAGGCCCTCTTCGATGCAAATTGCCAAGATTGTCCGGCCTTCATGCTAAAAAAATCACGCCCTTTGCCAGAATCAACTGACGCTGGCATGTCGGCATCTTCCGCCCGTAAGATACTCAAAGAAACCATGGTCGACCTATAATTCAGATAGACTATAAACTTCCTATTAGCGCACAATCAGAACTTTGTCAGCGTTGAATTTAATAATTGGTTAAATATCATTTTGGGGAACAGTCGTTCGGGTTGTTATGCACCTATTGAGTGCAGATGATACATGTCTTGCCGCCTTTTTACTCACGGGCGGCGCGGTTTTTCATCCGATATACATTCAGTATTGGGCATATGAATCTATTCAGGGTTGAGATTTGCCTTGTTTGAGGCGTTGACCTGTTTCCTGCTTTAAAGCCGGATGACGCCCCAAATTAAGGGGATTCGTCCTGGAGGACCGGGCGTAAGGCTAAGGCAGCGATCAGGGTTGCCTGGGTCACCGCCGGTTGCGGCAAAACTGCTTCTAGTCGCACAAAAATAGTAACCGGGTGAGGATAGTGCCTTTGGGCGGAGTAGCGGATTGATCCACAATATCAGCGATATTCTACCGATATTTGCGGACCTCAATCGAAAACGCATAGCAAATAATGCGCAATCACAGATTGTTGCAGCAAGAATATGTGATAATGTGTTGCATTAGTCCCCGGGGAGACCTGGTTCCGTCTACAGCTACGGAGAGGGATATGGCAAAAACCCGCGAAAAGCACGTGTCGGCCTTTACCACTGAAAACGAGTTGGCCGAAATTAACGCGGCAGCCAAGCGCCATCATCTGTCCGTTTCGGCCTTCTTAAGAGCTGCGATGTGTGAGTGTGCGGAAATCCGTCCGTTTTTTACCGACGATGATCGGCTTTTGATCGCTTATTTAAGGCAAGAGCTGAAACGCGAAGGTTCAAACCTCACTGCCTTGCTGATTGCCTTGAACCGCAGCAAAATTTTCGACGATGCCGAGATCAAAGCCAGCATTTTAGCAATGCAACGCGCGATCGCTGGGTTAAGCGTCGAGCTCTTACACCGGACCAATCCACCGAGAAGCTACCGGGGTGGGAGCAAGGATGTTTGAGACACTCCAGCCATTGATCGACGAATGGTCAGCCCACCGAACCGACCGGCTTTTGTTGCTGAAGGCCAGTTCGCATGGGCTGGATGACGAGTGGTGGAAACGTCGGCGGCGCGGGCCTGAACGCACGGGTGAGGGTATTGGCCGGCGAGGGCTCCGATCGGCAGGCTTGGACCCAGAGGCCACATCCGACATGCGGCAACGGTTTGCACGGCTTGCAGGCGGTGCGCAGCCGTCGGTCACCAAAGTTCTCGGTTTTGGTGGCGGCGCCACAATGACAAAAGCGGCGGTCTCCTACATTTCCCGTGATGGCCAGCTCCGCCTTGAAAATGAAGGTGGTATCGATGTTTTGGGGCGGCAAGCCGCAGCCGACGTGATCAAAGAATGGGCCCCTTTGTTTGTCGGGGGAGAAAAAAGCAAGGATCTTGCCCTGTTCCAGATCGATATGACCTGGCGAGATGGAAAACCGATCTCCGCCGAGATGGAGGTCAAAAGGCTAAATGATCTTTTTGGTGGACGTTCCTTCGCGCTCGCGGTTGAAGACAAGGGCAACAGTGCCAAACTGGACGGTGTGGTCGTTCTCAATCAAGCCGGCAAAGGGCGCCTCGAGACGGGACCGGATACAAAAGCGCAATTGGAAGATCGGCTCTATAAGTTATCGGGCAATGAGATCGATGCGGTAGCCTTGCGTTTTGGGCGCCAGGGGCATGGTGTAAGGTTTGCAGCGTCACAACTTCGCAAGCTGGTTGAACATCATGCCGGTCAGGTTTTTGACGAAAAAGCCGTTCCCATCGACAGCCTTCAGGCGGCCAACCGGCTTGCTCAGCAGGTTTGGCGACCAAAGCTTGAAAGCCGCGCACCACGCGACTTTATGCATTTATTAGTGGCCGCTCCGTCAACGGCAAGACCGGATGCCTTTGAGGCCGCTGTCAGGCAGTTTTTATCAACGGAGTTTGGCGGTCACCGTTATCTCTTTGCCATACATGACCCGGTAAGTGACCCGAAAAGCCAGGCTGAAGGCGGCAAACGCCCGCATCTCCATGCCCATGCCGTGATTGCCACGCGCTCCGATTACGGTGAGCGTTTGACCGTGTGGATAACGGATCTCAATCGTTGGCGGGCGTCTTTTGCCGAATGCGCACGCAGTCAAGGCATCGCGCTTGAATTCACGCGTCGCCACGAAACGGCTGCTGCACCCGCATACAGCCATACACATGTCCGTCCAGTGTCTGCGATCGGGCGCACCCAACATGAGGGGACGAGCCCGCCGGCTCAGCGCCGTTATGACGCCAAACGGTCAGATCGCCCGCATATTGACGATACGGCATGGGCCAAAGGGCAAGCGTCAATGGCGCGACAGATATGGCAGGAGATTGCAAAACAAAGCTCGACCGTAAAGGGCAGAGATGCTGCGGGCCAGATGCTGCTGAGATTTGATGAGACCGGCCGCGAAAATGTTGCTGGCTGGGCGCCTGTTCACCACCCGATATCTCCGGTCGAGACGCGTCATGGCGTTTCTTCGCCGACCGAGGCCGTCGCTGAGCGTTTGGAAAAGGTAGAATTGCAACACTTGGAGATCCACATGGACAGATCCGATTTGCATTCAAGTCGCCAGGAGCGCGTGAGTGATGATGACGCACGCCAAACCGCGCCGGCGTCGTCGAACTTAACCAGATCTCAAGCGACGCAATTTGCCAAAAACATTGGTGTAGCTTTGTCAGAAATGGCAAATGCAGCTCGTTCATGGCGGGATGAGCGCGAGAAGGGAAGTGTCTCTCGCGAAGGTGATCGACTGAAGGCAAGGCAAGAGCTTGAGGCTGGCATTACCCGCAATTCGCGCTGGGAACACGACGTTTCCGCCAAAGATAACTCTCGGGAATTAGACCAGCTTCTGCATTATGATGGGGCAGCGACGTTGGGGAGTAAAATGGAGGAGAGACAGGAGGCGGACGACAACCGCCGCGCCGATCAACGGCCAACCGATCAGCCGCAAGCTCTAAAAAAGCATCACAGCGTCCAAAGAGACGAGGACCGGGAGCGGGATGATCGGCATGATCGTTTTTATGATAGATAAAATCGTTGCGACTCATACCTGAGCTTAAGAATTGCGTGCGGCATAAAACTGGAACCTCGAATTGCCAGCCGCTTAAACGATCGTGGATTTTGGGAAAACATATTGTGGAAACGGTCGCTGAGCACCTGGACGAAGCCCTAAGCCATCTTCCCCTTCGAAAGCGGCGCGAGCTGTCTCGGGTTTTAAAGATCATCTTTGATGAATTTGACGCGGCGCAACAGACGAAACTGTCTGAGAAGAAGCGCGCTGGGCGGATATTAAAGGTAATATTGTTCGGCTCTTACGCGCGAGGCGACTGGGTTGAGGATCGAAAAAGCGGATACCGGTCCGATTACGATATCCTTGTCGTGGTCAATATAGAAAGCGTCGGAGAAGAAAACGACCTCTGGCATAAAGTCTCGGAACATTTTCTTCGTGAGTTTACGATCACCAGAGGGATTCAAACGCCCGTCAATGTGATTGTTCACACTCTTCATGATGTCAACGACCAACTTGTTAGAGGAAAGCCCTTTTTTATCGACATAGTTCGCGATGGAGTGGTTCTCTACGACGATGGCGGCTACTCATTGGCAAAGCCAAGGCCACTGGACGCGACTGAGACGCATGCGGAGGCGCAACTGCATTTTGACCAATGGTTTCCCAACGCTCACGAGTTTGTACTTGGTGCGGATTTTTACCGCCAAAGGTCTAATTATAGTCTCAGTGCGTTCAGCCTCCATCAGGCCAGCGAGCGATTTTATCACTGCGTTTTACTCGTAAAAACACTATACAGCCCCAAGTCTCACAGGCTTAAAGTCTTGCGGTCGGCAGCTGAAGGGGTTGAGCCCCGTCTTATCGAAGTTTGGCCACGAGACACACGGTTGGCGCGGCGGGCGTTTGAGCGGCTTGATCGCGCTTACGTCGAGGCGCGTTACTCTCCTCATTTTACAATTTCTTCGGATGAGCTTGAATGGCTTGTCAAGCGCGTAGAAAATTTAGAAAACACCGTTAAGGAGATTTGCGAGGCAATGCTCGCACATGGTTGATGCAGAAATAATCAACGAGTAAGGGACGGGCTTCCTCACCAGTATGAGAATGCGAATGGTCAGCAATTGCAGTGGAATAGATAGTTAATATAGAAAAGAGATCGCAGAGATTTGCTTCTATATTTGTTTGAGTCTTATATTGCTGCGGACGATCTTCATGTGTTTCAACTGCAACATTGTCTCATAAACAGTCATTCAGGGAAAAAATTGTAGGTTTCATTTTTATATTGCGGTTAGAAGAGAAAGCTCCGTTAAAGGGAGCGAGGGGCACTTGAGGGGTAGTATGCGTTCTTTGAATTTATCCATTCTGCTGGCGGCAACAGCCTTAACCGGTTGCACCGCAATGTCCGCATCCGGACCTTCGGCACGAAGCATTGATTCAGAAGCGAGCGTCAAAGTCGCTCCTGCCAAAGAAAAAGCCAAAGCGGGTGTCGACTACGCTTTGGTCGACATCAGCTCGGCTGTCCTCAAATATGTACCCAATGTCGGTGCCGAGGGCCTGGCCAGTGGTTTTGGTGGTGGCAAGGGGCCAGTCCCAACGCTGCCTTTAGGGCGAGGCGACATTATCCAGGTCGCGATTTTCGAATCGCAGGCTGGTGGCCTGTTTATCCCCGGGGACGCTGGAAGCCGTCCCGGCAACTATATCACCTTGCCGGCCCAGACCGTCGATCGGGATGGTTTCATTTCGGTTCCTTACGCAGGCAAGGTTCCAGCGGCAGGGCGCACTACTGAAGAAGTCCGTGTGGATATCGAAGATCGGCTTGCTAATCGCGCAATCGAACCTCAGGTTGTGATCTCGATTGTTTCCAGCGTGTCAGCGCAGGTTGCAGTTCTTGGCGACGTTAATTCACCGCAAAAAATACAGATTACTGAGGCTGGCGATCGTATTTTGGATGTCATTGCCAAAGCCGGCGGTCTAAGTGCTTCAGGTGAAGAAAGTTATATCACCCTTCAGCGTCGAGGGCGCTCAGCTCGAGTGCGTTACAACACGCTCGTCGATAAGCCGACTGAGAATATCTTCGCGATCCCGGGCGACACGCTCTTGATCGACCGTGAACGCCGTACCTACACCGCTTTCGGCGCGGCCGGTCTCAACGGCCGTTTCGATTTCGAAGAGTCCAACTTGACGCTTTCAGAGGCTTTAGCAAAATCTGGCGGTCTGCTTGATTCGCGCGCAGATCCCGGCCAAGTCTTCCTATATCGCATTGTCGCTAAGGATTTCCTTCGTCAATTGGGTGTCGACACATCCCGCTTCCCGGCGGAAAATGTGCCTGTCATCTTCAGAGCAAATCTGCGCGATCCGTCGATGTTTTTTGCCGCGACGAAGTTCCCGATGCAGGACAAGGACGTACTATACGTCACGAACTCCGATGCTGCGGAACTCAGCAAATTTTTCGACTTGCTCAACACTGGACCAGCTGGAACCGCAAATATCACAGGAAATGCACTGTCGACGCGGGATGCGGTCAAAGCTTTCTAAGGGAAGGCGTGTTCCTTATCGCATTTCATCAGGATCAAAAAAGGCCCCAATCGGGGCCTTTTTCAATAAAGAGAACCGTTTTCCGCTTATAGCCAAGGCGATGGGCGCGCTGCGGCGGGATGCCTTATCAGCGGGCCGGAACCGGGTGTTTAAAATGGTCTAGGAAAAATTTCAGCCTTTCGTCCCTGCAGATAACGCGACTGACAACCAACCGTATCAAAATGGAAGGTCGGTAAAATCCGAACAATCCATTTAAATGCCCAGAAAACAGCCCGTGTTAGCGTCTCCTCATCAAATATCTCCATGATGAGGAGTGGCAGTTATGAGCATGAAGGCACGTCGGTTCGCATTTGTCAGCGCATTGATGGCGACCGCAGTCCTGGCGGGCGCGGTCGACGCGTTCGCTCTTCCACGCGCCGAACTGAATCGCTCAATCCCGGCAAGTCGCGCTCAAATTCATTTGGCGACCGTGCGGGAAACCATCCCGCCGTTTGCCTTCGCCAAGTTTTGTGCTGATCAGGCGGACCAGTGTGAGATCAGGGGAGGCCAAGCCCCAGTTTTGCTGACGAAAGAAAGGCGCCTAGCCCTTCAAAAGATCAATGTCCAAGTCAATCACGATATACGCTACACCGATGATCCCTCGAATGTGGACTCGTGGCGCGCAGGCGTAACTGCGGGTGACTGCGATGATTATGCGTTGACCAAACGCCAGCGTCTCCTTGATGCCGGATGGCCCTCAAGTGCTCTACGTGTTGCGACAGCGCGCACAGAAGAGGGAATTGGACATGCAGTCCTGGTCGTCAGCACCGTTGAAGGCGACTTTGTACTTGATAACCGTACCAACGTGATGAAGCCTTGGTATGCGGCGCGCCTGCATTGGATCAAAATCCAATCCCAGGATGATCCGCGAAAATGGCTGACATTCTAATTCGAAACAGCACTCCAGATCGACTTCGATTGCGCTAGATCGTGCGGTCTGCCCTTATTAAGCTCCAGGCAGGCGCCCAGCTGAATAGCGGCCCTTACGTAGTAACATGGAATTCCTCCCGACTCGTTGACCTGTCTTCTTTCAGGGTATGGACGTGCGACGCCGCCTTTTCCTGAGCGCTCTTGCACGCCGAATTCGATGACCGAATGTTCTGGCCTTCCATGCCAATCGAAAGTGCCGCCGACTGGAGCTCTTTACGGCTTTCGACGTCAGATTCGATTGCCAATCGCCCTTTTGATCGATGATCATCGAATTCTTGATCTGTTTCCCGACCTCGTTGTCCTGTGACATTGATATAAGGTTAATACGTCAAACTGCATTGCACGCACTGCTTAAAATTGTTAATGCTCTGTTAAAGCTTGGAAAATGGACGGATTTGTGCTGGCTTTCCGTCAATATAATATTACAATATGCTTTTGTACGAAGGGTTATGCTAATACATGCAATCCCCGGCACTTGAATACATTCTACAGGCATGTAATGAAACGCATAAGGAACGAGGGGAGTTTGCCCAGATGTATTGCAATGTAAGAGTACTGAGTGTCGCAGGAATTGCCTTTGCTGGCGTCCTTCTTGCCTCCGCAGCAGTCAACGCTCAGACCACTGAGCCGGATGCGGCACAGGTACAAACGGCGTCGAGCTCTCCACTGTCCAGAAATGACGGCGAAAGCGTTGCAAGCTATTTGGCGCGGGCAGGCGAGGCGGATCCGACAAGCGTCTCCGGTCTGGTCGCTCAGATCGTTCAGACGACCCCAACGGAGTTTGCGGCCGTTGCAGCATTTGCTTCAGATGCGAACACGCCACCGGCAATTGCAACTGAAGCTGTTCGCGGGTTGGCTCAGTCAGCGCAAAACCCGGTGACAGCGGCGCAGCAGGCGTCCGCTTATGCGCTCTCAAATCCCGCCAACGCAGCCGCGATCGTTTCTATTGCTCGAACGGCAGAGGCCCCGACCTTCTCGCAGGTGATGGGCGAAGGTCTGGCTCTTGCTGCCAATACGCGCCGCTCTGAAGGTAATACGGGTGCTGCTTCCGGCATTCAAACGCAGGCTACCTCGCCAAGCGCGCCGGCGGAACTCACAAAAGCTTTCACGGACAACTTCGTTCAAACCGCAGCGCCTGCTGCCGCGGCTGGTGCAGCAGCTGGTGGCGGCAACATCGCAGGCGGCGCGGCCGGCCCGCTTGGTGGCCCAAGCAGCGGCGATTCCTCAGTCGCCCAGTCCGGTCCTTCGGGTTCCGGTTCAGGTGGAGGAGGTTACTCCTTTGCAGGCGACGGAGCGCGCACTTTTAACATCACCAACACAGTCATCAATCCTGTCCCGGGACCTGAAGCCGGCGCCGGTATTGGTGCGCTTCTGATGGGCGGGGCCTTCTACTGGTTGCGGCGCCGCAATCGTGGCTTGGCATTGAAGTAGCAGGCGATTGATCCAGTATCAGACATGGTCTGAGGTTGGTCACGGCGATGTGGATTTAGATTTGACATGTTCGATCTGTCGAAGATCGACGCATAAACCTAGCCATGCAGTAGCATGATCGTATCCAAGATTTGGCATATTTGAATCTGATATGTGTAGCCGCAGAGAAGAACTGCTGCGATACACAATAAGTTAGCAAAAATAGTGCAGCAGTAGTCGTGCTAACCGGGGTTCTTTGCATGTCATTCAGCCGTAAGCTTGCAATTGCGAGCGTAATGTCAGCTTTTGTATTCGCACCGATCTTGTCGTCACCGGCCAATGCGCAGCAAAAGACCACCTCCGCTGCCCAGCAAAGCGTGGCAGAAGCCGGTTTCCGCAATTGGCTATCATCGTTTGAAAAAAGTGGCGCCAAGCTTGCTCCGATAAAGACGCGCTACGATGCGGCGACCGACACACTGTCTGTCGAGGGGCTGGCAGTGTCCTGGCTGCAAGCCGATAACACGGGCAACCCGTCTGGAAGTTTTCAATTTGGCATCGAAAACCTCACGATAAAGTCGTTCCAATCCAACAGCCAGGGTTTGGCATTTCAGTCCTTGACCGCGGATGGCCTCACCATGATCTCGCCGGCAGCACCGCAGTCGGCATTGAAGGTCGCGCGGTTTGAGGCGGCCAACGGGCAAATCCCAAGCCTTGCATCTTTTGTTGCCGACCCGACCAAGCCGTTTACGACGCAGATTCGATTGATGCGATTGCTGGCTAGCGCAAAGATCGGCAGCGTTTCCGCCAATACCGTCGACATCGGCGGCAAAGCGCTCGTAAACCAGGTTAGCCTTGAAGATCTCTCTGGCGCTAAGGCGCGGTCAGTGAAGATGTCGGCGTTGAAGACCGAAATTGCGCCGGTTGATGCCACATCACAAACCGTCGGCAGCGTCTCGGCCGAAGACATCGAATTTACAAATATCGATTTCGATCCCTATTTCCGTTTGTTTGAGACAAGTGCCTATCTCGATAGCGGCTCTGCCCGTCCTTGGGCAAATATGATCGAGAGCTTGACGGTACATGGGCTCAAAGTCGACAATGGCGCGATCAATTTTGGTCTCGCAACAGGCAAAGCCGGCCCTCTGAAGGTTAAGCAATTTAACCAGAGTCTAACCGATATTTTCGATCGATCTGCTCTTGATCCAGGCTTTCTTGTCGCGAATCCGCAAGATGCTGAAAAAGTCGCTCAAGCCGTTCGTGATGCTTTTGCAATCGAAGCGATGGCGGCTGATGGGCTGACCGTCCAGGGCAAGAATCAAAGTGGAGCGGTTACCCTCAGTCTGGACAAAGCTGCGATCGAAAGTTTCACCGCAAACAGCATATCGCGGGTTGTCGCCAACGGGCTGACAGTGGCAGATACGACCGGGGAGATGAAGCTTTCCAGCCTGGATGTCGGCAACATAAATCTCGTCCCTGTTCAAGTCGGTGGAGAAAAAACCTCAAGAACAGGCGAAACCGCCAATGCAGTGATTGTGCCGGCCATTGCCTCCATCAAAGCTGATGGGCTCTCACTCAAACTTCAACAAATGTCGGCAAGTTTGGACAGTCTTGATCTGTCAATGGCCTATTTTATCGGCGCAACGCCGACAAATGTGAAGCTGAAGCTTGGTCATCTGAGGTTCTTGGCGGATCAAGTCGCCAATCCTTCGATCCGGCAATCGCTGGCCGATCTTGGTTACAATAACATTGATTTGTCACTCACCTTTTCGGGTGTTTGGGATGACTCGTCTTCGTCAATTTTGATCGACGATCTGAGCCTTGTCGGAACGGATATAGGGACATTGTCTGTCTCTGGAGCATTTGCCGGGATCACTCGTGCAGGGCTCGGGTCTCCCACATTGGTTCTCCCGCAGGACTTTGCAAAAGCCGGAATAAGGAATCTCCGGTTAACGTTCCAAAACGACTCGTTGTTCGAACGCTTCGTGACCAAACTCGCTTCGGCAAATGGTAAAAGTGTCGATGAGATTAAGAAACTTCTCTCAAGAAACGTGCCAAATATGTTTGCGGCCATCAACCCTGCTGACGTAAGGAATAAATTCATTTTCGCCGCAATTGCTTTTCTGAACAGTCCGCAGGTTTTGACCTTTGGGGCGACGCCTGTCGGCGTCGTTTCATTCAAAGATGTGGCAGATGGGGTAATGGACCCATCAAGATTGCCGTCGCTACTTAATATCGAGGTTAGTGCAAACAATCGTCGATAATCGTGTAAAAAATGCGATGAATTGGTTCTGTCGGTTATCTGGCATGAATTATGCTAGTTCTCTAACTGATTAATCGAATTTCTGCTAACCACTAACGTCGCATCTATTCACCATGGTGAGGTATTCGATGAACATTTTGAGCCAGTCGCAATTTGAAAGCCCGAACGGCGAGACCGAAACAAGTAAGGGCCTATTCCGGCGCTCACTTGTCGGATTTGATCTGCTTGGCGCTTTCCGTCGGCAGCTCTGGATTCTTGTCGGATCTGTAATCGTTGGAGCGTTGCTAGGTATTGGATATATCGTCCAAGTTACACCGACTTACTCGTCGTCTGCGAGTATCCTGATCGACGCGAAAAATGTTGGAATGGCCGCTACCACCGCCTTGGAAGGATCTCTCGCATTCGAAGCTGGTGCAATTGACAGTCAATTGCAAATTATGCAGTCGGACAAGCTAGCAGTTTCGGTCGTCCAAGGATTAGGACTTCAGAACAATTACAACTTTCTTTCACCACAGCCATCTTTTCTGGGAAGCCTTTTTGGCAAGGTCAGAGGTACCTTCAGTTCAATCCTGCGTTTTGCCACCAACGCGCCACCGCCGACCGAAATCCGTGACCTTCCGGAAGATATAAGGCTCCTCGTCGCGAGCGTGAGGTTGCAAAACAACCTTAAGGTTGCAAGGGTGGGCAGGACGTATGTATTGTCTTTGGAATATTCGGACCGTGATCCAAATTTGGCTCAAGCTATCACTGGGCAATATGTCAATGCCTACTTGGAAGATCAGCTAGATTCAAAGTTTGATTCGACAAGACGGGCAACGAATTGGATGGAAGATCGGATCCGGGAACTCAGATCACGTTCACTGGCGGCAGATCAAGCTGTTCAGCGTTACAGAGCTGACAACAATCTGATTGAAGCGTCCGGACGGTTGGTCGATGAGCAGGCTTTGACGGATGCTACTACTCAGCTTTCAGCCGCTAGGTTGTCCCTGGACGGTGCTAGTGCGCGATATCAGCGTCTAAAAGAAATATTCGATAAACAGGATTCGACCGCAAGTCTCACGGAGACAGCCGAGAACCCTAATGTTTCCCAACTTCGTAACAAGTATCTCGAAGCGGCTAAATTATACAGCGATATGAAGTCGAGATATGGGGATAATCATAGCGTCGTAATCCGAGCGCAGAAGGACATGTCGGAGTACCAGCGGCTAATATTTGAGGAGCTAAAGAACCTGCTGCCTGGATATCAAAGCGATGTCTCTATTGCCCAGAGCCGAGTCAATAGCATTCAGCAGACAATCTCAGACCTTCGTGGACGTTCCGTTTCCAATGACAGCGCTATGGTCAAGCTTCGAGGATTGGAGCAAGAGTCTGATGCGCTGAAAACTCTTTATTCCACATTCCTACAAAAATCGCAGGAGATGCAGCAGCAGCAATCATTTCCAGTTACTGACGCGCGAATCATTAGCCAGCCATCTCTTCCAATTGTCCCGAGTGCTCCAAGCAAAATGGTTCTATTGATTGCCTTCATGTTCATGGGAGGAGCTGCAGGGGCGGGTGTGGGTGGGCTTCGCGAGTGGCGCGATCGAGGGATTCGAACAGCTACACAAGTTCGGGAAGAGCTAGGTATAGAGTTTCTGGCGAATGTGCCGACAATCGACGGAGGCAGGAACAAAAAAAATGGTGCGATATCACCTCGTGAATCGCACGACTACATGCGTTCGCCAGTTCCGGCTACATTGAGGACGAATTTCGATGCGGGCGTACTGTGCGAGGTTGTAAATCAGCCTCTGTCTCAGTTCTCGGAGGCGATACGCGCTTTGAAGATCAAAATTGATCTCGGGTTGTTGGCGCACAAGGGGATGGTGGTGGGGCTTGCCTCGATGTTCCCCGATGAAGGGAAGTCGACAATCGCGAAAAATTTGGCGTCTTCTCTCGCATTCCAAGGCACAAAAACACTTTTGATTGACGGTGACCTCCGCAATCCTAGTCTCACTAGAAGTTTGATCGGATCACCGAAGTTCGGGCTCATCGACGTGATCCAAGAACGCATTGATTTGACGAATGCCCTGGCGATCGAAGAAAGAAGTGGCTTGGCATTTTTGGCTGGAGCAACTCGAGGTCAGCAAGGAAGTGATGTATTCAGCAACCCGCGCACCCACCAGTTCATTTCGAAATTACGGCAACGATTTGAGGTGATCATTATTGACTTCCCACCTGTCGCTGCTTTGACGGACGCTATCGCCGCGAGTAATACAGTCGATGGCTACGTTTTTGTCGCCCATTGGGGAAGTACGCCGCGTAAAAGCTTGCAGGAGTTCTTTGACAATAATCCAACGTTTCATGAAAAAACTATCGGCCTTGCTCTGAATAAAGTCGATATGAAGAGTTTGAATCGCTACGGATCAACGTTAGGTACCGCGAGCTATGGAAAATACGCTGAGAAATATTTTCCAAAAACGGAAAGATAAGAAGAGTTTAATTCAGAGAATTTGGCCGTACTAGGTATTAGCTGGATCGGTGTTTTTAGGCTGGACAATGAATATCAGAACGTCGGCAAAGCTGCAGGCTTCCTTCATGATCCTGCTTATGGCGTACCTTGGGTGGAATGTTGCTCCACTTCGAGCCGAAGGCCGGGACCGGCTTGCCGTAGTTCCGCTTGTTTCTGAAAATCAGCGGGTGCTCGTGCCGGCCACCTTAGGAATTCTGGCGAACCTGGATGATCCAGACTCGGTTTCTCTCGCAAACTACTATGCAGAAGCTCGGGGCATTCCTACCGACAACATTGTTTGGATTCACCTTCCAAAGTATAATTTTATTCCTTCAAGCCTTTTTAGAAGGCAGTTATCAATTTTGAAGGCGCATCCGAAATATTCCTCCTTTGTCGGCTTAGTACTCGCGTTCGACAAGCCCTATAGAGTGGATGCAAATCAATCAATTACGTCAGCGTTCTCGCAGGATGTTGCAGGTTTAAAATGGAAAGGCAACTGCAACGAAACAGTCGAGAATCCGGACAGAGGAGCGCGGGCAGGTCAGCAGTTGAGCCAAAAGCCTTCTTTCTTATTAAACGGCGGTGCCGGACTTGATAGCAGTATTGAATTGGTGAAGCGTGGAATTGCTTCGGATAACAGTGAGCCTGATGGAGATATACTGCTCGCGATCACGTCAGATAAGGCTCGTTCGTTGCCTCGGGTGGCTTCCATGGAGCGTGCCTCGATGCGGTTTGGAGGCTATGTCGACTTAGTTAATTT
The DNA here is from genome assembly GCF_057163345.1 of Aliirhizobium sp. YIM B11859. Taxonomy (NCBI): domain Bacteria; kingdom Pseudomonadati; phylum Pseudomonadota; class Alphaproteobacteria; order Hyphomicrobiales; family Rhizobiaceae; genus Aliirhizobium; species Aliirhizobium sp. YIM B11859. Next base: position 72,152 of record NZ_JBXHAY010000005.1, on the reverse strand, counting down.
TGCGGATCGATTACCTCAGAGCCGAAGGCCGCTGATAGGCCTGCAAACCGGGGCAGCAAAGCTCACTGGTCTTGACAGCTTCATCTTTTTGCCAGGGGCGTATGTTGATCATCTGACATCGTATGGCGGAGCGCTTTACGATGGGCGGGGTCAGACCACAGTGACGGAAATCATGGCCGCAGGAGCTACAGCTTCTTTTGGAAATGTCCGCGAGCCTTGCAACTTTGCAGCCAAATTTCCGGATCCGGAACTGATAGCACAAAATTATCTGAGTGGTGATTCGTTGCTTGAGGCATACTGGAAGAGCGTTTCATGGGCCACGGAAGGTCTCTTCGTGGGGGAGCCGCTTGCTCGCCCATTTCCTGTTTTAGATGCCCACTATAACGATGATGTCGTTGATTTAAGCATTAACCGGCAAACACTACTTTTGATAAGTCCAAATCCATCCGATCTATCCGCTTCAAGATGCCTAACCTCATCGTCAGGCGCTGGTTACCCTGCAGGTCTTTTTTTCGTCCAAAGAGGGCGCCCTGAGTTCATTCAAGATATTTGCATCCCAAGCAACTCAAAGCCAGGTGATGTATTCGCAAAAATTTCGATACCTAATACAGCGAACAATATTATGTTTGGTGTTTTGTTTCGCAAGTAAAATATTAATTGTATTTATTTTGTATTTTGCAGGGAGTATAGCTGCCGATATCATCGAAATGATAACCGCAGGAGGCATGACGAGGTTCTTGCCTTGGATGACCAATTGGCACCTAGGAGTCTACATATAATCGGCCAATGGTTTAGGAGGATGGTATTGCTGGGATGCTGACCAGCACTGCGAAATGTCAAGGTTAGCGGGAGATTTATTTAGGAAAGGCGCGTTAATTGGGCGTTAAAAGTGCTTCGGAAACATAAAATCAGCGTTTGATGCATGCTTTCTCGTAAAGTTTAAATCTTTACCACGAAATAAATCGGGAAGCGATATTGATGCTTTTGCTTTGCGAACGGATGAACGGACGGTTGTGCGGTATGTGGAATTGGGTATAGTGCAGCGCAACAACTGCCCAGTTATATTTGGTTTCCTCCGTTAAACGTTGCGGCAGGCTGTGCCAAAGCAGTCTGTTTTGGTTGAAGTTTTATAAGGAGAGCGTTGATTGGAGTGGGTATTGGTTTGATGCGGATATAGCAGGGCGGTCTGGCAGTGTAGCCGCGTCGTCCCCAAAAGTCCTCGCGGAACATTGGCTTTGAAAAAAGATCATCACGCGTTTGGATTAAGTCAATTGCCGCGGGTGTTCGTTTTCAATGGAATTGGTGACGGATATGAAAGCGGCGAGAGGCTAGTCAATGATCGGAGTTGCGGAGGGCGTGAGACTCTTGCGGAGGGATGGGACTAGCAAGGGCTTTCGGCAGGAGGGGGCGGACAAAAAGTGAATTCGGTTTGCTTTGTCTTCTTAAGCCTTGCTACTCAATATTCTTTTATGGCGGGAGTATGGTTTTGATGCCGGTCACTAGCCGGGGGGGCAAGATCGGGCTTTGTTTGTGATCATTTCATGCCTCGATGTGTTTCTGCAGTTTGATTTTGGAGGGTAGGAACATTTCGAGGGTAAACTAGTGATCGAGTGGCTCTGAAGTAATTTGTGAGTTCTGAACATATTCGATAACGGCGTTTAGAACGTAGATTATTAGTAGATTATTATGAGTGGGTGTGGGGCGCTATGTATCTAATAGACAAGTTGAAGGAAAAACTAGACCAATGCGTATTCTAGTAACCGGGGCCGCTGGGTTTATCGGCTATCATCTTGCTCTCCGCCTGATAAATGAGGGGCACCTCGTAGTCGGCTATGACGGGATGACGAATTATTACGACCCAAAACTCAAGCAGGCACGGCTCAGCAGGCTGCACGCTTCTAATGGCTTTCGTTTCCATTGTGGGATGCTGGAGGATCGTGACACCTTGGCGAAGGCTGCCGAAGACTGTGACCCGGAAATTATCATTCATTTGGCGGCTCAAGCTGGCGTTCGCTACAGCCTCGAAGAGCCAAGAAGCTACGTGTCTTCCAATCTTGACGGTACGTTTAATTTGATGGAGATCGCGCGCCTTTGCAAGCCAAAGCATTTTCTCACCGCGTCCACCTCCTCGGTATACGGCGGGAACTCAGTGATGCCGTTCAAAGAGACGCACTCCGCGGACTGGCCACTGACAATCTATGCCGCGACAAAGAAGGCTAACGAAGCGATGACGCATTCCTATGCGCATCTTTGGCAAATTCCTACAACTGCATTTCGTTTCTTCACTGTCTATGGGCCGTGGGGCCGGCCGGATATGGCGCTCTTTAAGTTCGTGAAGGCCATCTCCAACAACGAGCCGATCGATATCTATGGCGGCGGTGAGATGCGGCGAGATTTCACTTACGTCGATGATATTGTCGAAGGAATAGTTCGGTTGATGGCCGTTCCTCCCGAAATGGGAAAGCCTGTTACCGTCGCCGATGTCGACGACAGCCTCTCGCCAGTCGCACCTTGGCGTGTAGTCAATATTGCCGGCGGCCAGCCTGTAGGCCTTCTAGAGTTCATCGAGATAGTTGAGGTTGCAGTCGGCAAAAAGGCAATCCGTAATCTGATGCCGATGCAGACCGGCGACGTAGCCGAAACCTTTGCAGACGCTGCGCTTCTCAACGCCCTAACGAATTTCACTCCATCGGTCTCTGTCAAAGAAGGCGTTAGCGCATTTGTGGAGTGGTATGGGAAATATACCCGTTGAGTAATGGAAACCAGTTCATGACCGATAGAAATAAAGTCGCACTTATCACTGGCGTTACTGGGCAGGATGGATCTTACCTTGCAGAATTGTTGCTTGGGAAGGGATATGAGGTCCATGGGATAAAACGCCGCGCTTCATTATTCAACACGCAACGCGTAGATCACATTTATCAAGATCCTCATGTCAACAATGCGCACTTCAGACTGCATTACGGCGATCTCAGCGACACTTCAAACCTAACCAGGATTATTCAAGACATCCAGCCGGACGAAGTATATAATCTCGGAGCCCAGTCGCACGTTGCGGTGTCGTTCGAGGCGCCAGAATATACCGCCGATGTTGATGCTCTCGGTACGCTGCGCCTACTAGAGGCGATACGGTTTCTAGGTCTAACACATAAAACGCGCTTCTATCAGGCGTCTACGTCAGAGCTTTATGGTTTGGTGCAGGAGTCGCCGCAACGCGAGACGACGCCTTTCTATCCTCGATCGCCCTATGCTGCAGCCAAACTGTACGCCTACTGGATCACTGTGAATTACCGAGAGGCTTATGGCATGTATGCCTGCAATGGCATCCTCTTCAACCATGAGTCGCCGCGTCGCGGCGAGACCTTTGTAACTCGCAAGATTACGCGGGGGCTTGCCAACATTGCCATGGGGCTAGAACCTTGCCTCTATATGGGAAATATCGACAGCCTACGAGATTGGGGGCACGCTCGCGACTACGTTCGAATGCAGTGGATGATGCTCCAACAAGACACGCCGGAGGATTTCGTTATCGCCACTGGCGTGCAGCAATCGGTACGCGAGTTTATCGCGTGGGCCGCATCTGATCTCGGTATAACGATAGAGTTCAAGGGTACGGGGACTGATGAAGTAGGGATTGTAGCTGCGATCGAAGGTGGCATGGCGCCGGCGCTAAAGGTCGGTGACGTCATTGTTCGTATCGATGTCCGATATTTTCGACCCTCAGAAGTCGAAACGTTGCTCGGCGATCCCACTAAGGCGAAGGAGAAGCTGGGCTGGGTACCGGAAATCTCCGCTCGCGACATGTGCCGCGAGATGGTTGCCGAAGATCACAAGTCGGCACGCCGCTATTCCCTTCTAAAGAAGCACGGCCTCGATCTTCCAGTGGGTGTGGAGGGCTGAGCGTGACCTATTCTCTGGAGAACAAAAGAGTTTGGGTGGCAGGTCATCGTGGGATGGTCGGTGCTGCTTTAGTCCGTCGACTTGCTTATGAAAACTGCGAGATTCTTACTGTCCCGCGGGCAGAGGTAGATCTAAAGGACCAAGCTGCGGTTAGAGGATGGTTTGCGCGGGAGAAGCCGGACGCTGTGTTCCTAGCGGCAGCCAAGGTCGGGGGCATATTAGCCAACAATAGTTTTCCGGCGGATTTCCTCTATGATAACCTAATGATCGAAGCAAACATTGTTGAGGCGTCGTTTAGGACGGGTGTTGAGAAGCTTTGTTTTCTTGGCTCCTCTTGCATCTATCCCAAGCTTGCTGAGCAGCCTATCGTAGAGAGCTCGCTCCTTGGTGGGCCACTGGAGCCGACTAATGAGTGGTATGCAATCGCCAAAATCGCAGGCATAAAACTTGCGCAAAGCTATCGCAAGCAGTACGGCGCTGACTACATCTCGGCAATGCCCACCAACCTGTACGGTCCCGGTGACAATTTCGACTTAAATACCAGTCACGTGATGCCAGCGCTCATACGCAAGGCGCATGAGGCGAAGGTTAGGGGTGATCAGACGATCACTGTCTGGGGCACTGGAACTCCACGTCGAGAATTCTTGCACGTAGATGATTGCGCAGAGGCATGCGTTCATCTGATGAAGTCCTATTCGGATTTCGAACACGTCAACGTAGGTTCGGGTGAGGATGTTACAATCCTCGAATTGACCAGGTTGGTATGTGAGGTTGTGGGGCTTCATGCAGATATTGTCCATGATCTGTCGAAGCCGGACGGCACGCCTAGGAAGTTAATGAGTGGCGAAAAGATACGGGGTCTTGGCTGGTCACCGCGCATCCCACTAGAAACCGGGATAGAAGACGCATATCGGTTTTTCCTCGATAGCATAGCGCCATGAAATTACTCATTCTAGGTCTTAACTACGCGCCGGAGAAGGTTGGAATTGCGGTCTATACTGCCGAAATGGCGGAGAGGCTTGCGGGTATGGGCATCGATGTTCGCGTCATTGCCGGCCGTCCGTACTATCCGTCTTGGCGTATTATGGATGGTCAAAATGCTTGGTCTTACAAGACAAGTCGCGAGAAAGGCGTTCGAGTAACACGCACGCCGCACTACATACCGAAGGTACCGACCACGTCCCGGCGTCTGCTTCATCATGCCAGTTTCGCGCTGTCTAGTTTTTTCCCAATGTTAACGCAAGGGTTGTTCTGGAGGCCAGATGTCGTGCTGACAGTCGCCCCCTCCCTGATTGCGGCTCCGAACGCCAGACTTGCAGCGTGGCTCGGGGGAGCTAAGGCATGGCTGCACATTCAAGACTTTGAGGTCGAGGCCTCCTTTGCCACTGGGCTTCTTTCAAAGGACAGCGTATTCGCGAGGGTTGCTACAGTTGTTGAAAGATTTGTGATCGCTCTATTTGATACCGTTTCATCGATTTCTCCGCAAATGTGCCGAAAGGTGATCGAAAAAGGCGTTGCTTGTAATGCCGTATATGAATTCCGAAATTGGGCCGATCTCGATGCAATTCGCCCCATGTCTCGTCCATCTGTTTACAAAGCCGAATGGGGCATCACGACACCACATGTTGCGCTCTATTCAGGAAATATCGCAAACAAGCAAGGGATCGAGATCGTGGTTGAGGCGGCTCGTCGACTGAAGGATCGCAATGATCTGACATTTGTTGTTTGCGGCGAGGGGCCAAACCGAGCCAACCTAGAAAAACAAGCTGCTGGCTTGACGAATATTCAATTCCACGACCTTCAGCCGAAAGAACGGCTCAACGAACTCGTAGGTTTGGCGACCGTTCACTTGTTGCCGCAGCTTGCAAGCGCTGCGGATCTAGTCCTACCGTCGAAGCTAACGAACATGCTGGCTTCTGGCCGCCCGGTGGTTGCGACTGCGGCTCCAGGGACAGGACTCGCTGCTGAGGTTGAAGGTTGCGGTCTGATTGTACCCCCTGAAGACGGCGCGGCCTTCGCGCGTGCGATAGACACGTTGTGTTCGGAAACTGAGCTGCGTTCCGATCTTGGTCAGGCTGCCCGCCGCCGCGGTGACGTCCGATGGAGCGGAGATAAGGTTCTGCAAGAATTTCTTACGAAACTCAAAGTGGTGGCGAGTGTTGATAAATGATGTCTCCATCAAAGCAAGACCGTGCTGTACTGGAAAGTGAGTGTTCATCCAAGCTACCCGACCTTGAAAGGCAGGAAACCTTGTGGGAAGTGCTCGCCGCAGATTTGGATAGATACAATCCAGGAGCCCGGGGTTTTTTTGCTGCCTCTAAAACTTATATTCTCCGTTCTGGCTTTGCTTTTCTTGTTCGACATCGGATTGCTGTTTCCCTCCAAAAAAAGGGGAAGATCGCACGTATCGTGGCGCACTTTATCTGGCGTTCAAACGTTAAAGCATGGGGGTGCCACGTCAGTGTGATGTCGCAATTGGGTAAAGGCCTTTTACTGCCCCACCCAACTGGCATCGTTATAGGTCGTGGGGTGCGGATTGGGGACAACGTCACAATCTTTCAGAACGTTACACTGGGGAGTAGTGCCGAGAACGGGTATCCAACCATTGAGGAAGGCGTGACTATCTATAGCGGTGCTGTCGTTGTCGGCTCGTCGATCGTCGGCGCACACGCAATTTTAGGGGCAAACGCCTTCCTGTCGCATCATGATATCCCACCTGGCGCGACCGCGGCCGGGGTTCCGGCGCGAGTAATACGGAACTCCGTCGCATGAAGACCATTCGATCCCGTTTCCTCCGCGGATCGGGCGGAGCATCTCTATCGACCGCCATTATAGCCAGCAGTGCGATAGGCTTGGTGTTTAGTCTTGCCCTTCCTTTCGTACTATCCGCATCGGACTATTCGCAGTTTTCGATCATTCTAAGTTTCTCTCAACTGGCTGCCAATGTTTGCTACGAGTGGGCGCGAGTGGGGATCGTACGCTTTAGCGGTAGCCCGGACATTGAAGTGAAAGACAGAAGCCGCGCCACCGCAGCCTTCTACTATATTGCGGTGTCATCCGCTCTGGTTGTCGTTGCGGTTCTCACAGCTTTTAGCTCCGTTCCTTATGCAGATTTGATTGCGTTAGGTGCTATAGCAACCCTTTTGCAGGGTTTGCTTTCCGGGCAATTGGCCCTACTTCGGGCAGAGTTTAACAACGGAAGCTTTTGTATCTCTGTTTTGCTTCGAGCCGTAACCACGTTGACGCTGGGACTTGGCGGGGCTTTTCTGTTTAAAAACATAGAGGGTGCGCTTTGGGGGTTCATTTTGGCATTGCCTCTATCGATGCTGGTTGGGGTGCGGGTTAGCTACAAGTTCTTAACGGAAGCTCGTCTCGACATGAAGGAACTTAAGTTTCTGTTTGGCTTTGGTAGTATGTCTGCGATAGGTAGTAATTTGTCAGTCGCTGTACCGGCCGTAATAAGGGCCAGCTTAGTGTCTCGTCTGGATCTAAACGAGGCCGGTGGTCTTCTTCTCGCAATCGACCTAGGACAACGAATTTTCACGACCTTGGGAAGCGCTGTGAGTGTGGCGCTCGTTCAGGGAGCAATTCGGGAACGCGACTATCATCCTAATCAGGGTGGCGGCCAGCATGCCCGCCGTCAAATGCTGTCCCTATCCCTCTTAATTCTACCGGCACTTTGCTCGCTTCCTTTCGCTATTGGCCCCATTGCAGAATTTGCCGTGCCCGCAGCTTATCGGGGAAGCTTCACCGAAGGGGGAGGTCTTGTGCTTGCTGGGCTAGGGGTGATGGTAATTCGGCAGTATTCGATTGATCCGCTGTTCTTGATATTTGGACGGACGTCCGGTGCGCCTCTAGGTCCTATCGCGATGATTATCGCATTGCTGCTCATATCTTTGATGCCTCAACCGATTGCAATCGGGCCGGCGGTCTGGGTCGGGCTTGAAATTATGGTCGGAAGCCTTGCGGGTCTTGTTGCGGCGTTTGCATTACTGCATCGGCTCTCAGCGTTGGTTTGGACCTGGCGCGATTTGATCGGGTTAATCTCTTCGAGCGGTGTCGTTCTAACGATTAGCCTTTTGGCTCCGGCTAGCTTGCAGTTCCTCTACTTGTTTTTAATCATTACGACATTGGCGGTCGCCTATGTGTCAATCGTCTTGGTTTTCGACGTTCTCGGTTTACGCTCGGGTATTTCGAGATCATTATTGAAACACAAGCTTCAGAAGAGAGCATAAAGAATGCGCGTGCTCTACGTCGGCAGGGACACCGGCCAATCGCTTCTTATGGCTAAGGCGATAGAGAGGTCCGGACACCAAATCACCCTGATCAACCCCTATACTGTGCTGGGGAAAAATAGACTGTTGGCGTCGTGGGCGTGGAGGACGGGTGGGCTTGGTGTCGCATGGCTATCAATGCAGTATTTGCAGAAGGAAGTCGGAAGCCGACAGTTCGACATCGCTTTCGTAGACAACGGTGAGATTGTGTCCCCGGCGGCCGTTGCATTTCTACGGAGATGCAGCGGAAAGGTCGCGCTATTTAATCGTGATAATCCATTTGCGGCCCGCGACGGTGCTCGGTGGCGCACGTTTCTCGCTGCGTTGCCTCATTACGATTTATTCGCGACGCCGCGGTTTACCACCGCTGAACTTGCTCCTAAATTCGGCGCGAAGAACGTCTTGGCCGTCAATTTTTTCGCAGATGAAACCCTTCATAATCCTTGTGTGCCTAATGAAGTTGAACTCGCTCGGTTCGGCTCGCCCGTGTCTTTCGTTGGCACCTGGTTTCCTGAGCGAGGTCCATTTATGCAGAGGCTTTTGGAGCGAGGGGTTCCAATAAAGATCGTTGGTGCCCGATGGGAGCGTGCGACTAATTACGACAGTCTTAAGGTTGCACTTGTTGCCGGTCGCCTCAATTCTCAAGAGTATTCTGCTGCCGTTCGTAGCAGCCAAATTGCTATCGCGATGTTGTCTAAAGGCAATAAAGACGTGGCTACGTCAAGGTCAATGGAGATTCCCGCGATGGGAATCTTGCTTTGCGCGGAGCGCACGTTTGAGCATCTTGACATGTATGTTGAGGGCGAGGAGGCCGTCTTCTGGTCGTCTGCGGACGAATGTGCGGACATATGCCTTGACCTACTAGGCAACCCTGAGCGGATCGCTCAAATTGCAGCCGCCGGACGCACTCGGGTTCTAGCCAGCAGTCACTGGACTGAACCGACAATGGAAAAAATACTGATGCGTACCATCGCGCTACCGAGTGAACGTCGTTAACAAAAATTGGAAGCGTCGCCCCCCACGGGTGATATTTTGGAATGAGATTGGTGCCGTCATCTTGGTTCGCCTACCCTAAGGGTAAATGTGGGTTCATCAGATAAGTTGCGTCATTTGCGGACAATATATAGCGCAGGGGATGCCATCGGCGGTGGTGTAGCATATGCTAAGAGAGTATAGCGAACAGACGATGGAGCAGGTGGGGATAATAGTTTGTTTTACTTTCTGATATCTGCAATGTCACTTGCCTTAGGTGTGTTTCCAGCGAAACTATCTCTCTTGGGCCGAGTCATGGCGCTTTATTCGTCCTTATCATGTTTGCTGTATGGATTGGTTGCCACTAATAATTTCGACGAAACGTTTTTGCTATCTCTAGCGTCCTTTCTACCTACATCGTCGATCGACGATACGCCTCAATTGATGAATGCCGTATTCACGCTATTTCTTGCGTTATTTTCTGCTTTCTATAAAAGAAACAATGAGAAGCAGCGCATGAATAAAAAGATAATACTAGAAATACATAGTGGAATATCTTTGGGGCTTATGTTTTTTAGTATAGTTGCCTCATTTGTGCTGTTGAATAAAATTGGAATTTCTTCTATCTTCAGTTATTCTGGATATGGGGCTATAAAAAATCTTAACGCAATTTTCGCGGATGATGTTGTTGGTCGCCTAGTTGCGCCAATGCTTCGTCCTGTGACAGCGCTGCTAATAGTCGTAACGGTGATGAATGCCGTTACCGGAAAACCAGGACTAGCTTTGCTGGCAGCATTACCATTGAGTTTGAGTGTCTTAATCGGGTTGGCAGAAGCAAGCCGCATCGCTGCTATCTACAGCGCGATCGCTACGGTATGCCTTTTTTCTACCGGTTACCGAAGGGCAGCCATCTTTTTCGGAGCGATGATCTTTGTGTGCGTTGCGTACTCTTTGGAGGCACGTAGTCACGTGGAGCTGGGATTGAGCCATTTACCTGAATACCTATTTGCCTCTCTGTCTGGGGTGGACAGCGTTCAAAGGGTTTTAGGCAATTTTGTTTCGGGTCTACTTATTATGTCTGCGAGTGTCTACGCTGCTTCCCCCGATGGCTATTCGCTGACTTACAAACTCCTTTCTTTCGCGCCTAGCTTTGGTGGGATTGACGGATTTCAAGCCGTGCTGGGGGTAAATGAACAAAGAGTGTCGTGGATTATCCCCTTCAATGCCTTCGGTGAGGCGTGGAGCTTCGGCTTGCTCTATTATCTCTTTCTTTGGTTAGTACTTTTTACAGCCGCGGCGTTCGTTAATAGAGCAGGACAGAGAAGTGGCGTGCTTCAGGTGGTTCTAATCGGGGTATTCATGCTCGGGTGGTCTTACGCGTCGCAGTATCCCGTCAGAAATTCCTTGCGTTATTTTTATATTATAATTGCCATCTATTGGATCTTCAGGTTGATTCAGCCCCATTTCGCACGGCGCTCCTCAGGCGGGGCGGATTCGATAAACTCCTCCTCGCGCCGCTTTAGTCTATTCTGGCGTGGGCGCGAGGCGGTGGCTAGTCGCCGACGAGCGATCCCCCAGTACCGATTTGATAATCACGGGTAGGTTAACGTCATGAAAATCCTTTTCTACTCGTCGTCTTTGTCACGATCCGCGGGAGGCCTATATTACTCCGTCTCAGGTTTGGCGAAGGGGCTAACGGCTCTCGGACACAAAGTGATCGTTGCCGGCGGCGCTGACGCACATTTTGCCGAAGATCGGGCGATATGGGCAGATATGCCACTCTTACCTCATCGAGTGCAGGCAGGAGAGTACGGCTTCGATCTCAAAATGCTGCGTCAAGTTCTAGCGTCGCGGCCAGACATCCTTCACATCCATGGCATATGGAGCAGCGCTTCAATCTACGGCCTTGCAAGCGCCTTGCGCGGAGTACGCGTCGTTGTGTCGCCGCGAGGCATGCTGGATCCTTGGATACTTAACCGGAGGCGAGCATTAAAGGCGTTGCACGGGGCGATGATTGAGCGCCCGCTTTTGGCGAGAGCTAACGTCCACGCGCTAAACAATTCTGAGGCTTCCTCGGTTACTGCTTTTATGCCGTCGATTGCAGCCCGGACTTTCATTGTGCCGAACGGCGTTCCGGCTGTGGATCCTGCTGCACCGGTTCGCGGTAAGGAAGGTGCAGTCTTCCTAGGACGTCTGCATCCCAAGAAACAGGTCCTCGAACTCGTGCGCGCGTGGAGAGAAAATGGATTGCCAGGTGTCCGCCTAACTGTCGCTGGTTGGGGCGATCCTCAATATGAGGCGGAGATCAGGGCATTGTGCGATGGCGTTCAAGTCGCGTTCGCAGGTCCGTGCTATGGTGAATCGAAATCAGAGCTTCTCTCTGGTGCTCGCTGGTTCATTCTCCCTTCATTGAGTGAAGGGCTTCCTATGGCAGCGCTTGAGGCGCTCCAGCACGGTTGTATTCCGATACTGACTCCCGAATGCAACCTTCCTGAATTGGCGAAGCATCTGGTCGCTTTCGAAATGCGCCGCGATTTTGGCGATTTCTCTGACCTGATGCAGCGGCTATCCAAATTTAGCGAGGGCGAACTCGAAGTGATGTCGCTAAGATGTCAGGATGAAGCGAGGAACTATGCTTGGGATACTGTTGCGCGTCAAATGAGCCGGTACTACGAAGCGATAACTCGTGAAGGCACGGCGATTTCCGCTCCCTCATACCCGGAGAATTTGAATGTTGAGTGACTGCTTGACTTGCGGCGCGACTTGCCACCGAGTGTTGCAGTGGGAATACCGAATAGGTTCGCTGGCGGTAACTTTTTTAGTAGCAATGCTCCTCGTTTTCACAGTGGAACAGCGTAGCGCAGTTGCTGGGCCTGCTATATTCTGGGCCAATGATCCGGTCGGTCCCAATCAGTCGGTTATAGTAACCGGCGATCAGCTGCTTTCGGCGACTGGCGTGAAGGTCAGTGTGGTACCACGTAATAATCTTTCGCCCACATCGAGTAGGCTAGTCCCCTTATTGCAACTGTCTTCGACATCAGCAAAATTTACGATTCCGTCCGATTTGCCGTTGGGAATTTACCAGTACGAGATACAGACGCCTTTCGGTAACGCTGGCGGAAGGCTGAATGAGCCGACAATTTATTGGATCACGGGTGATGGTGGCGCTACCGCCTCGCCGGGCGGTTGGATCCGCATTCTTGGACGCAACATCCAGCGGACACCGGATGCTGCGGTTGTCTTAATAGATGCGGGTGGGGCACAAGAAAGACTACCGATCAATTCTGGGGATCTTTGGGATGGCAGGATTGCTCTCTCAGAAAAGATCGCGCCGGGCCGCTATAGCCTCCGCCTCGACAATGGCGACGGCCCGAGTAGTGGAATCGACATTGGGTCTTTCGACGTGCGTCAAGCATCTGTGACAGCGCCAGGAGCTGCGATCGACGTTCGGAATTTTGGTGTGGTTGGTGACGGAACTGCTGACGATACCGCTGCCCTGCAGAGAGCTCTGAACGCTGCGGGTGCGGAAAGTGAACGGAAAGCGACGCATTTTAGTAGGGTCACGATTCCAAGCGGGATTTTTCTCGTTAGCGCCACGCTGATAGTTCCGCCAGGTGTCACGTTAGGAGGGACTTCTACGGCACAATCAGTTCTTGTCTGGGCTGATAGTCCGGAACCATTGGAATCACTAATCACCGGTCAGACGGATTTCACTGTCGAGAACTTAACTATTTACGCCTCCAATCATGGCGACATCATCGTCGGCGGTATGTCGGCCAGACAACCGAACGTCAGCGCAAAAAACATTAAGGTTCGGGGAGTTCGAATTCGCGCATCTGCCTATCGAGGGCATATGAGCCCCAGAGAGGCATCCGAACGAACGGAAATGTTGAATAAGCGGTTTTTTCGGACGCCATCAAGCATCCGCGTTGCCGGAAGCAACATCGAGGTGGTTAACAACGATGTAGTCGGTTCCGGCGGCTCTTTGGTCGTCATCGGAGCGAGAGACGCGTATATTTCTGGCAACCGCCTCGCAAACGGTCGGCTTGGTTGGTATTCGATAACCTGTTCTTCCAGAGTAATAGTAGAAAACAATGAATTCTATTCTCAGGATTTGCAAGGGACGGGGGGTGGCGTTAACACCTTGTCTAATAATTGCTCAACTTCGGAAAATATTATTTTCAAAAATAACTATTATCACGACATGTATGGCTGGGATAGGGAAGCGTTAACGACAGACGGAGCACTTGGTTACTATTTCGGCAGCATAAAATCCATTGGCCCTGATCAGATTTTATTAACGTCTCCATTGCCGTCTAACCCGGCGCTCACAAATTGGATTGGGGCAACGATGTTCGTAGTTGGTGGTCGTGGGGAAGGGCAATGGCGGCGGATCAAGTCTTGGGAAGCGCCTGCTCCGGGCTTGACCGGAGGCGGGACTGTGACTCTGGAAACTCCTCTTGCCGTTTTGCCGAACGCCAGAACCCTCATCACAATTACCCAAACGCAGCGAAATTACCTTTTTATCAACAATCGTTTTGTTGACACTGGTGTTGCGGCCCAAACGTATGGGGTAGGCCTCGATCACGTCATTGCAGGCAATACTTCAGTTCGGACGGGAGGATTCATTGTAAGAGGATCGTACTATCGTCATTTTCAGCCAGATTGGCACGTCCAGTTGCTCGGGAATGAAATTGTCGAAGGCAGTATTTATAGGGCAGGCTCAAACCACTCGGTCTTTGCAGGCAAGGCCGTTTTAGCTGCGCGTGGCTTACCGAACGCTTCCGGTCAGCCGCCTTACGCGCAGTCGATCATCATCCGTGACAATAAGTTGGCCGCCGACGCACAGATTGAGTTGACTGGACGTAATCGACGCCTTCCTGGTCTGCGCGATGTGATCGTTGAAGACAATATATTCGCGGGACCAGTCGATATTGTTTCTGACGACGGAGTTACGGGGCAGCTCATTCGTAATAATTTCTCGAAGCCGCAACAGAAATAATACCGACGCAGTAGGAAGGGTTGCATACGAATGAGCATGGCGGTACTAATACTCACGCATAACGAGGGCCGACATATCGGCAGGGCCATCCGCTCGATTTCTTCCTTTGCTGATCTTGTAGTCGTTGTTGATAGCTTCTCGACAGACAACACTGTCCAGATCGCGCAGGATCTAGGGGCGGTAATTTATCAGAATAGCTGGAAGAACTATGCGGACCAGTTCAGCTGGGGGCAAAGTAAAATACCCCTCGAATATGACTGGATTATGCGTCTCGATGCAGATGAGCTCATCGAACCAGATCTTGCCGAACGTCTTAAAGCGGAAGTTCCAAAGTTGTCGAGCGATGTTACAGCCATCACACTCGACCGAAAACACATATTTATGGGCCGGTGGATTCGGCATGGGGGACGATATCCACTAGTGTTGCTTCGGCTATTTCGGAATGGCCGCGGACGGATTGAGCAGCGTTGGATGGACGAGCACATTATCGTAGACGGCGGGACTACGGTACACCTTTCGGGTGGGTTCAGCGATGCGAACCTAAATGACCTGACCTTTTTCACTGAGAAGCACAACAAATACGCCACGCGTGAGGCGATAGACATTCTAGGTCAAAAATACGGGATTCTCGAAACGGATCGGCTGACTAATGCTAACTCCGCCGTCCAAGCTTCTAGGAAGCGTTTTTTAAAAGAGTATTTCTACAACAAACTACCGTTTTGGGCAGGGCCTGCTGGATACTTTATTTTCCGGTTTTTCTTCCAACTTGGCTTTTTGGATGGACCTCAAGGGGTTATCTATCATTTGCTACAGGGTTTTTGGTATCGCTTCCTTGTTGCGGCAAAGGTCCGTGAATATGAGTTCGCTATGCGAGAGTGTCATACCAGTGAAAGCAGGCTAGAACGCTTGGAACAGTTAACTGGACACCGCTTGCGTTCGGTACCCGGTCTGAGCTAGCAAGACTTGCGGAGGCATCATGGATATTCTCAATGCGACAGAGACGGATACGTGGCGTGGTCCGGCAAGTTTTACTTTTCGGAACCGTATGTATCGTCTTGCCTGGGCAATAACCTGGGCGACACTTGCGGCCTGGACGCCTCCAATGATGCACGGATGGCGGCGATGGCTTCTCGCACGGTTCGGTGCCAGGTTGTCGCCGACCGCAAGGGTTTATGGTACCGCACGGATTTGGTCCCCCGCTAATCTTGAGATGGGCGAGTACGCATGTATCGGTCCTGGTGTGTCTGTCTATTCGATGGCGATGATCTCGTTTGAGCCATACGCGTTGGCTTCTCAGGGAGCTCATCTTTGCACTGGGACACATGATATTCAGGATCCGAATTTTCAACTTCAGGCGCGGCCTATCCGGATTGGCGAGAGAGCTTGGGTCGCGGCCGAAGCTTTTGTCGGCCCCGGCGTAACTATTGGAGACGGCGCAGTATTGGGAGCCCGCGGCTGTACTTTCCGCGATCTCGATCCATGGACCGTTTACGTTGGAAATCCCGCGTCGCCAAAGGGTAGACGGCGGATTTGTGTCGGTGTGAGTGGGCTTCAGCCAGAAGAATCGGCTACGGACCAGAGCGCCTAGCGGCGAAGTGAAATTATCAAATCTTTATCTGGGCTATCACAACTGCATTAGCGCTGGAGACCTCTGATGACATTGTTGCCGGAATCGATCCTTCCAGTCTCGGGTCCTCAACCTTCCGGAATCCGTCGGCATTTTGAGAAAGTCTTCATGACTCGTGGTGATATACACGCTATCACGGCAGGGGTTTTGTCGTTCAACGCAATCTCTGTCGGTGTCATCGGCGATATCCAGAGCCGTGGCTGGGTTGTTTCAATCGTGAATACCTTCGGCATCAGCGTCTTCGTTTGGGCCGGTGTTTTCCTCAGTCTCTTTTATCTAAGAACTGATGCCGAAAAGCGAAGTCAGCCACTTGACGTTCTGTGCCTAATAGCAGCAATCCTGATATGCTTGATGCCTATTCAGAACCTTTTATGGGTGGTGCTTGCTGCATTCGCAATTTTGCTGATTATTCGCTTCACCGAGGGGTCAAGTTCTCGACGGGCTGGTTGGTTACTGTTAGCAACAACCTTTCCGATGTATTGGAGCAAGCGGATCTTCAGCCTCTTCAGCGAGAGTGTCCTCCAAGCTGATGCAATCTTGGTTAGCTTCATCACGGATACGGAGCGTGTTGGCAATCTGGTTCGAATTCCTGGAGAGGCGGGTTACTTGCAGATCGCGCCAGGGTGTTCTTCCTTCGCTAATATTTCTCTTTCAGTCCTTTGTTGGGTTCTCTTTTCTCAACATAAGGGTCTGAGATGGTCTCCTCGCAACATTTTTTGGTGTTTAGGAGCTGCGGCGGCAGTAGTGGCAATTAACGTATCGCGCATCGCCCTCATCGGATTCTTTCCAAATTGGTATGATTTCATCCATAACGGGGAAGGATCGACAATAGTAAATTGGTTAACTATGGGCGTAACTTTGTATATTTGCCAGATGGGAGTTTCATCGCGTGTTCGCTCAACGGCGGTTTGAAATCGTTCTGGTAATGTTACTGGCCGTAACTTTGGCGCCGCGGTTGGTTTGGTCCCAACGTGCACTGGATCCTCGGCCAGAATATATCCTGCATTCTGTTTCCGAGTACATGAACCAAAACGACCTTTCCACACAAGGAATTGTTGACCTTGGCCTTGGTGAGACATTGCTGGTGTCGAGCAGCAAATGTCATTTTTACATTTCGGTGGCGCAAAGCTATGGCGAAGCTGATGCAAGTTTCGAGCTAGCAGTCAGCAAGGGGCAGATGATATCGTACATATACCGGGGACGAGTATATGCGGATCATCGGCCGCATTTTTGGCCACTGGCTAGGCGCTTTGCCAATAGAATTGCTGCGGCCGTAGGGATTGATGTCGGGTTTCCGTATGTACTTCGAGTTGTAGCCGACCAAAGCTGTGACGTCCGTGACCTGAATTTGAGTAATCCGCCGACCATTCCGTATCGTTACAGATGACAGCAGTAGTTAGATTGAGAATGTTTGGTTGTTAAGATTCGAGCTCGATAGCTTATGCAATCCAGAGATTTGTCGCCTAGAGCCGGAGGGCGGCGAGGCTAATTGTAAGCGCGCCGGTCGAAACGCGGCGCAAGGCCGCGCATCTGCTAGATGTGGTTGAGGAACCGCTTCACGAGATTGCGCTGGCGATAGACCTGTCGCCTGAAACTGAGACGCGGTTTGCGATTGGTCTTTGGAGGGATATTGGCCCAGTGTTCCTCCGCTTGGAGAAGTTGCGAATTGCATCGGTATCATATGCCTTGTCGGGGAGGGCGGTCGCGCCGGGCTGCAAGTAGTCAATCGGCTCGGAGTGTTGACCCCTTATGCGTCTAGAGGCTTGCGCTTCGGCTTCTCGGATGCGTCATCCAACTCCGGCAGAGGAGTTTTCCCGGAGCGCAGCTCAGCTTCGGCACGAGAGGCCTCGATCTCCTCCAGCATCAGCTCGAACTGCTCGATCTTCCGGTCGATCTTTTCCGAAGACGCGCCATGTTGCGTAAGCGGCAAGCATACCCCATCTGGCAGTGATAATGGCCATCAGGCTATGGCATCAGGCATCTGATTTCTCTGGTTGTGAGGATCTATGTCTACGCCTACGGCTAGCCCTAGAATGATCCATATGATTGAGGCCGTGCCGGATCGACTTGAAGGGTCTCCCCGGCAGCTGCGCGGTTTCTGGTCCGACGAATTTAAGCTCGGGGCTGTTGAGGAGGCATGCCGACCTGGAGTGAACATCTCGGCGATCGCACGACGGATCGGTGTTACGCCCTCGCAACTTTATCGGTGGCGGCGAGATCTTCTAAACGATAGCGACCCGGAGCCGTTGGTGCGGGGCGAGTGGGAGCGTCCACCCCATCGCTCACGTGGAAACCAACACTGAGATCCTTGTCCCCGCCAGTTTTTGGGAAACAAAGCATACCGAGTGCGCAACTCTCAATGGTTGCGTGATCCAGAAAAAGCGACAGAGAGCAGCTCGTGGTTGATGGTTGGTCCGAGTTTCATTGCTTGGATAGCGCACTCGCCCTCAGATAGAATAAGCAACCGCGCGCGGGGCATCTCGCGCACCTCCTGGGGCAACATCAAGTCGCGTTGCCTGATTTGCTCCGTGCTTGAGTGATTGGGACGGTGGTAAGCGCCAACGGCCCTGGATTGGGTTTGAAACCGAACAGTGCGTTTTCCCAACGAGCGAGATACATAATCGGCCGTTACCAGATCGTTGGCGCCAAAGATAAGCTGGTAGCCACAATTTCCAAGCAGCGCGTGTCTAACCGTCTCGCCATAAACCGCGTCAAGGCTCTTCAAATCCTGTATCACGATGGCAAGTTTGATATTGTAGCCGGCGACGAAAGGCACCTTGCTGACGATCTCGTCCATTCGGTTCAATTGACAAAACTCATCCAGCAAAAAGAGAATCTGAAGTTTTGCCTGGTCAAGCTCCCGGGTCAGGAAGCTCATGACTTGCTGGACAAATAGAGCCAGGAGGGGACGCAGCAGCGTTAGATCGGTGATGTTTGGCGCCAAGTAAATTGATATCGGCCGGTCTTTCATTGCCCGGATATTGATATCAGTAATGCTCGTTGCGGCGACAATCCGCTCGTTCCTGAACGGTCGCATTGCCTTGTGGAGATCAAGCAGCGCGGACTGCGCTGCCCGCTCATGCAATGCGATATACGCATTGAAACTTTCGAGCGTAAATTTTGACAAATATGGTTCGTTCTCTTTGATCCCGGTTAGCTTCGTTTGAAGGTTCTCGTCGCTATTAACAAAAGAAATCACCTCGCCGAGATTTTGACGGCCTCTGTAGTAAGAGCTTTCCAGAATGTAGCTGATAATACCGGCAAGCACTTGCTGAGCCGTCGCCTGCCAGAGTGCATTCTCAGAACCGATAGTCTCAGGGATCAACATCGTAGCGATAGTCTGGATATCGGTCGTCCGATCTCCGCGGTCGAGCCTGATGAAATCAAGCGGATTGTAGCAGTTCGTCTCGCGCGCGCCCGGTGCAAAAAGGAAAACCTGATTGCCGCGCTTTCGCCGATGGTCTGCTGTTGCTTTGAAGATTTCGCCCTTGAGGTCGGTGACGATCATTGAGCCCTGATGCACGAGCGCATTAGGAATGACATAGCCCACGCCTTTCCCCGACCGCGTCGGACCAATGATCAGATGATGTCTGTCATCGTTAACGCGTAGGATCCTTCTGCCGATCCGACCGACAATGTGACCGTCCTTTCGGAACCACCGTCCTCTTCTTAGCGACGCCATATCCTGAAACGACGCATTCCCGAGTGGATGACTTTCGTGCTTCGTCGCCAATAACATCGTGAGAACGGGCAGAAACAGGGCAGGGCCTAGTGATATCAGGCCTACCTTTTTGATCAACGTGTTGGATCGGTACGTCCAGAATTGTTCAAGTGGAGCAAACGGCCTGCTCTCTATCATCAGGGTCAGGATTCTGTTGTCGTCGTAAAGCAATCGGAAGAGTAAAGCATAAGTCACCAGCCACGCGAGGACGCCGATGATGACCGCGAGAATACCGGTGAACCAACGCAGTCTGTCCATCAACGTCGCCTCGCAAACAATATGTCGGATACGCCACGGCGCCCGCCATCGCGCTGCAATTGGATGACGATTGGAATGACCGTCTGGATGTAGGAGGCCAGATCCTGTTTCGAAAACCCACTCGCCATTCCCGATTGCATCACCATCATGATCACCTGTTCATAGGCTCCGAGCGGAGTGTCGGCGTGCACCGTCGACAAACTGCCGGGATGACCTGTGTTAATGGCCCGCAAAAATGAAAACGCTTCACTTCCCCTGATTTCTCCGACCAGCAGTCGGTCCGGTCGCATTCGAAGTGACGCCTCAAGCAATGCCTGGATCGTGACGGCCGTAACGCTCTGATCGCCTTTGGAAGCGATGAGATGGACTGCATTTTTATGGGGTGGGAAAAGCTCGCGCGTATCCTCGATCGTGATAATGCGATCGTGTTGATCGATGTTTTTAAGGCAGGCATTGAGCAAGGTCGTTTTGCCGGATGACGTGCCCCCACTGATCAAGATCGAGAACCGTTTTGCCAAAGCCAGCTGGATAAACTCATAGACCCGACCGGCATCAAGATGGGCCGTCAATTTTTGCTCGATATCGCCTGTTCTTTGAATATCTCCCGTCGGGCGGCCGAGCGCGCCGGACCTCTGTAAATCCTCCAGTGAATAGTCACTGATCACCTGCTTGCGGATCGATAGGGCGCCGCCGTCGGGGGCAGCCGGTGGCAAAACGCATTGGATGCGTTCACCTCCCGGAAGCGAGGTGCTCAGCAAGGGATTTGCGCGGCTCACGAATTGCGCGGTGAAAGCCGCAACCCTTTCGCCGATGTTACGGATTTCCTCAGCCGTGAGCTCGTCGATCTCGTGTTGCTCCATCTTTGCGGCGCCAAGTCGCTCTATGAAGACCAGTCCCGGCTTGTTGACCGCGATTTCCACCACCTTTGGATCGTCGAGAAAAGGTTGTAGCGGACGAAGCGCCCGGTAGAGGAAATACTGACTTTTCTGTTGGGCGCTTTCATTTGGCCTGGCGCTCACGTCTGATCTCCTTCATCGCTTCGACAACCGGGTCGTCATAAAAGCTGCTGAAATCCAGGTCCTGGCGGACATAAACAAAGATCCGTTCCCCTTGAGGAATGTTAATCGTCGGTTGGATGCGCAGGTTTTCCGATAACACCGTGTTGGCCATCGAGCTGAACGTGCGGGCAATCGTATTGCGAGCCAGTTCCTCGGCCCGATCGGCGTCATCGCTGTCGCCGGATGCTTCCTCACTGCCATAACCGGTGAGATAACTTGCGCCAGCACCAACGATCGACAACATGATCGCTGCGCCAAACCGCTCCTTGAATTTATTGTCCACATGTCCAGTAAGGCCTGAGCGGCCAAGACTGTCTGCGCCAATGGAGTTGAGCCGAATGGTGACGCCATCATTGCGAATTAGCCGTGTCCAGATGACAAATACCCGTTTTTGCCCGCGGGTAATCTCCGACTGGTATTCGCCAATCAGCCTTGTTCCAGTCGGGATCAACACCCTCCGTCCATCAAAGGAATAAACGTCTTCGGCGGTGATTGCCCGGACCTGGCCCGGTAGATCGCTATTTACCGCCGTCTCCAATATTCCAGGCACAAGCGTGCCCTCGGGAATGACCGCATCTATTCGCCCAATCCGGCGCGCCTTTGCACTGCGGTCGGTAAGATGCGATGCACTATTGAGATACCGGCTGGCCTTGTCTTCGCCTGCAACAACCGATGCGGACGTATCTGTTCCTTCGTCCGTTTTCTCGTTTGTGGCGCCAGCCTTGTCCAATGACAGGAGTTTTGAGCGAAACCGGTCGGGAAACTCCTCGATAGGATCAACCAAATCCGCAGCTATCGGGGGAGGTGGGACGTTGAACTCATCGCTTTTCGGGGCCGGAAGCGGTTCCGGCGGGGGCGGTGGCAATGTAATAACAGCCTGTTTTGCCAAGGATGGTTCAGATGCTGCTTGTCGGACAAAGGACGGCGGGCGAAACGACGATGTGCGAAACTCTTCGTCAGCCTGCAGATTTTCGATCGGCCGTTTTGCCGATGTCGATAACACAAGGTAGGCGCCGATCGCTCCGGCAGCCAGCAAGGTCATCACTCCGAACCTCTGGTGACGCCGGCTATTTCGGTCTGCCACTGGAACGTCGTCGTCATGGCGAAGAGCCTGGAGTTCTGGTGTCATCGTCATCGCGAACCGCTCCTCACTGATCGGCGAGGAAACTCTCCGCCCGCAGTGCTTCGCGCGAAAGGTGAAGGCCGGCGATTAAAAACACAGCCGAAACGATCGCCGTCGCGAAGCGTATATTGGCCCTCGATCCCATCAAGCACGAGATAGGCGCCTTCTTTGCGGAAGTTTCGTAAGGTCTCCGCCCCACCGGAGCGCACGGCAAAGACGGCTGGAACGGGACCTTCGAAACGCAAGAAGGTCTTCTTCCCGTCGTCAAACATCTGCGAGGGGCGCAAAGCAGGGTCGCCGGAAAAGCCATAGCTTGAATTGATCCTCGTTTTGTCGAGCCCGAAAATATTCGGAAAGGCTGCACGTCTTTCAGCATCACGTCGTAAAGCCGCGTCCGATAGTTTGTCCGGATAACTGAAGCGGATCCCAAACACCTGTTTTCCGTCTTTCGGCGCGTGGTCGACAAGTTCGAGGAAATAAATCCGTCTCGTGGTCACCACGTTCATATTGGTGGCAACATTCCGGGCGACCGGTTTGACGAACAGGATGTTTCCTTTTTCCGCCGGTGCAACCTGCCAGCTTTCCGTATCGCCGAGCGAAATAGTCTCGAATGTCTCGTCTTCGTCAAAAACGATCATCGTCGAGATCCCGTAAGTTGCCTCCACCTTCACAACATTGTTCGCCTGGTAGATGACGCTGGTGATCCGATGATCGAGATTTCCAGCGCGTGGCTGTTGTGCAGCGACAGACGGAAGGGCATTAAGGACTGCGGAGATCAAAACAGGAAACACCGGTTTCATCGGCTTTCTCCCGTATCGACGGTCTCTTGCTCACGGCGGTATTGGTAAACCTGAAACCCAAGCGGATTATCGAAACGCCATTCGTTCTTGGCAGGTGTCTCCGTGTAACGATACCGGACGATCGAGATGTAATGCCTCGTCACGTTTTCCGTGTCAGATGTCTCGGTCGTCGAAAATCTGACCAGTGACGTGCTTTGATTGGGAAACGCCACAGACTTGATGGTAACCGTGACCGACTTATCCTTGCCGTATCTCTGAGCCGGATTATCAGGATTGGCCGCTCGGTAGAGCAATTGCAATTCGCGCGCCGCATCATCCGTCGATAACAGCGCCGCAAGCCCAAAATTATCCGAGATTGCAAACGGATCATAAGCTTCACGCGCGCGGATAAATCGCACAACATTCGCCTGCGTCACCGCCTGGTGATGTGTCAGCGTCAAGGGTTGTGTCAGCCCGGACTTGACCTCGATGTAACCGGTATTGCGGTCGACCTCGACGATATAGGGCTCGAAAGATTTAAGCGGCACCAGGGCAATCAAAGCGATCAGCGATAGAAGTGCCGTCGCGCCAAACATCAGACTGATCGCCCACGCGACTGTCCGCGAACGCCGCGCCGTTTTTAACAGCTCGTACTCCCAGCGGTCACCATCCTGGAAGTAGCTCAAGAGCGTTGCATCCTGCGATTTTGTCATGCAAGTGCCTCCCTGCGGCCAACCGCTCTCGTCAAACGGGTTGGCTATTGCGGCTGATATGTCTTTCCAGTGACTGAGCGCTGTGATTGCGGATATTCCGCTTCATACCCGAATGCGTGCGCTCGCGTGCCTGCATACCGATCTCGCCGGCATGGCCGGCAAGCGACCGTCCGCCTTTCAAAATGGCTTTGGGAAGTCTTGCACCCAGCAGATGGCCAACATTGCTGGCAATCCTGCCAATGCCCGCTGCAATGCCGCCGGTTATCCCTTGCGCCATGACCTGGATGTTAAAAAGCACGAAAGCGCCGGCACAACATAAAAGCAGAAACGCCGACACGTCGCTGAGCTGCAGCTCCCTTTGTCCTGCAGCATTGGTCACTTTTGTTAATTCCGGATCCATCGCTGAAATCAAAAAGGCGGCGATCACGTAAACGAAGAGCGGGATGAGTGCATAGGTCAAAACTTGCTGTAGCCAAGCGCGGCTAAGGCCGCGAGACGGCTCAAACAACATGCAGCCGATAAAAATCGGCGCTGTACCGACCAAAACCCACATCATCACTTTGGCAAGCAGCAAAATCGCAAGCGCAACCGCAATAAAAACGGCGACACAAAACATGATCAAGATACCGATCATCGACGGCAAAACCGAAAAATACCCCGACTGTTCGGCAAAGGCAGATGCCGCCTGATTGGCCGTCGACCAGATCTGCGATAATCCATTGGTGGGTTCGGTGATCCCTGTGCCACTTGCCGCTAAAATCGCACGTCCCACCGCCTCTGGCGTATGGCTGAGCCAATCGTAAAAAAGCGCGTCGAAATTATCCCAGTTTTGTACCAAACCGTAGATCACCACCATTCTTGTCACGCGGCCGATAATGTCTCCGAAGCCAACACGCGCCGTACCCAACAGCAATTGCAGGCCGTAAAAACCGATATAGGCAATAAGAAGTACGGTGATCAAAGGCTGGATCTGTTGTGAAACGATTTCGAACGCCTGTTCGGAAAAGCTCGCGCCGGTTTTTTCGACGCGGTCTAAAAGATCGCCAAGGACGTCATCCATGATCATCTCCTATGGCTTCAGTGCCGTATCAATCGCAAAAAGCGCGTTGATTGGACCATTATTGATGTCTGTCATCGGGCCGCATGGTGCACCACCTTGTGGCCCATAGGCTGAGGCAATCGATGGCGGTGGGCAGGGGGCCTTGCGTTCTTTGTAGCGACTGCCGCACCCCATCAGCGACAGCAGGGTCACGCCGATGACCAGATGTCGGGCAGTCAAACATTGGACAGCCATCGTTCTTACTCGCGATCGTAGGTGAGGGCTTTTTTGGAGTTTGACATATCCGTCAGCCGCCGCTGATTGTCGGCTTGCAGCGATAAAACGGCGCCGTTCATGACCCCGATCAACTCATTGATCGTCAGCCCAGATTGCACCTGTAGCTGGGTGTTTTGATCAAGCGAACCTTTGATGTCCGCGGCATCGCCAATTTTTGCGCCGGCAGCTTCGAGCGCCGATCGTCTTGTCTGGACGGCCTGTTGTGCGCCATCAACCAACGCTTTGACACCG
Organism: Aliirhizobium sp. YIM B11859; assembly: GCF_057163345.1. Lineage (NCBI taxonomy): Bacteria > Pseudomonadati > Pseudomonadota > Alphaproteobacteria > Hyphomicrobiales > Rhizobiaceae > Aliirhizobium > Aliirhizobium sp. YIM B11859. The sequence continues at coordinate 47,158 of NZ_JBXHAY010000005.1, read as the reverse complement.
AGCACCGTCTTGACCAATTCCTCGTAGGATTTGTCGCTGGCGAAATCGCTATTCTTTTGGCCGGAGAGCGTTTGAAGCAGTTTCAGCCCGTTCAAGAACGTCGTTGCTGAGCGGCCGATCTCACTGCTGACCGTACCGAAATTGGCGACGCCGCCCGACAATAGGGTGTCAAATTCCGGCATCTGCGAGACGCTGAAACCTTGGCCAATGGCAAGCTTTTGAAGCGCACCTGAGACGTCTGCACGCTCACCCGTAACGGCCTTGAGCGTATCCTCAACGGTCTTTAACACCTCTTTATTGGTGTCGAGGATCTTATCGGTTGTTTCAGCCGTCTGTTTGGCAACACCCAAATTGGCCTTGTCGATCACCGGGACCTGCGCTTGCGCACTTCCCGAAACCGATAGGATGACGAGACATAGAACTCCAATCTTCATGACACTCCTCCTCATCGAGAACTCAACATCAGCGCCATACCGGCGACCTTCGACCCTTTGGGGTCGCACCCTTCTTCTGTCCGCTCTGTCGCTTCGGCCTCATCGAGGCAGATCGGATCGAGGGTTATGTCGCTTTGCGGTGACTTAAGCGGCGGGGATGTCGCATGTGCGGATCCCGACAGAACGCTTGCCTCAAATGCCCTTTTGGCGCTGATTACTTGCGCAATCATCGCAGCCGTCCGAACCATCTGATTGATCATCTCAAGATTGGCGTTGCGACTGATCGAATTTTGATCCCAGCTTTGGTGCAAAGTACCACTCTGCCGGGCGCCAACTTTTACCCAATAGTCAGCCACATCGCCCCGTTCGTCAGAGGTCGCACGCGAAACCGCCATTGACGACAGCGTTGTATCTCTTAGCTGACTATAAGCTGCGGTTACACCCCCTGTTGTGACCAAAGCGCCATCGCCAGAGGCCGTGCCGCTGAAGGCTGGAAGCCATTTTTCTTTGATCGCTGCAACATAGGTCTTGGTCTCCCTGAAGGGTGGGATACCCCCATAGTTTTGGACATTGCCGGGGCCGGCGTTATAGGCTGCAAGAGCAAGCGACGTGTTGCCGCCGAAATTTGCGAGCTGCTGTTTGAGATACCGAGCGCCACCGCGCAGATTACCGTCGACGTCATAGGGATCTACCCCAAGCTCGGCTGCGGTGGCCGGCATGAGTTGCGTCAATCCGATCGCGCCTGCCGGCGAATTTGCACAAGCGTTAAATCGGCTTTCCTGGTAGATCAGAGCCAGAAATAACTGTTCATCGACATGTTCCTCGCGGGCGATCTGCCGCGCCCGTGCGACGATTTCGGGGTTGGCCGTAGCCGCCGAGACCGCGTCGCCGGCACGGCCCGGTCTATAATGGGCGCAAAGGATCCCCTTACTCACCGAAAAACGCCGGCCGTCCTTTTCTCCAATCGATGTCAGCCTCTCGTCACGGACAGTGTCGCGCTCAAGCACAGCTTCGTCGATCACCGCCATTTGCGATAGCGCGGTCTGCGGCAAAACGAGCGCAAATGAACTAAGCACAAAGGGCAAGGAAAGCCTGCTCATGGCCGGTTCTCCCAGCCACAAAATTGTGCCAGCCAATCGGACGGATGATCGCCGAGACTGGCGCGCAATCTCTCACATTCCTCGATACTTTCCTTACGGCCCGACAGAACCTTGATCAGATCGGGCATGGTCGAGAGATCAAGCTTGGCAATAACGGAATCATTGCCGTGTTTGACAAGGAAGCTGCGCTTTTCCGGCGCGCTTGTTTTGACGAAGGAATATTCCTTCATCGTCAGACCGAAACGCGTCACGTAACTGTCTTCGTCGGCGCGCGGATTGGGAAAGTGGATATGGGTCGTTGTCTGCTCGATGAGCGTATGAGAGGCGGTTGCCCGCGCGATGTCAGAGGCAGACTGTGTCCCAAACCCAACAATGCCGTTCAGCTTGCGGATCGTCTTCATCTTGTCGACGATAAAATCGCTGAAGGTCTGATCCATCAGCAACCGCCAGCCTTCGTCCATAAAAAACATTGCCGGCTCGCCGTTCAAAAGCTCGTCAAGCCGATGGTAAAGATACATCAGAGCCGGCGTGCGCACCTCCTCATTGGAAAGGATATGCGTCATGTCGAAACCAAAGACGCGATTGCCGGCAAACGACAACCTGTCGGTCCCGGCATTAAACAGCCAGGCTTTGTCGCCATCGATCCAACTGCGCAATCTTGCATAAAGGTCATTGGCATTTGCCCGTGATCCGCCAACAAGCAATGCCGAAAAATGCGCGAACGTTCTTTCCGACTTCGGTTCACGCATCAATCGCGTTAAGGCACGCTCCAACGTGTCTTCGTCTTCCTGCGTAAGCTCCGACCGGCCGCCCGATGACACCATCGTTTTGATGAGCCTTAACAGGAAATCAAAATTTTCCCCGCTATTGTCGAGCTGCAACGGATTAAAGCCGGTCGGCGTGCCCGGCGTTAAAATGTCATAACTGCCGCCAATCGCGCGGATGAAGATTTCCGCACCGCGATCCTTGTCGAAAAACACCGCGCGCGGGCAAGGCGAAACCCGCATGGCCTGCGCCAACAAGAAAGTCAGCGCGACCGTTTTGCCGGATCCCGTCGGTCCGGTGACCAGGAAATGACCGATATCGCGCTGATGAAAACTGAACCAGTAAGGGGTCTGTGACGCCGTTTCCAAAATCGTCACCGGCACATTCCAATGGCAGCCATTTTTTTGGCCGACCGCAAAATTATGCATCGCAGACAGGCCTGAAAAATTGGCGCTCGATAAAAGAGCTTTGCGGGCGATATAGGCGTGATTGCCTGGCAGCTGAGCCCAGAACGCAGCCTCAAGATTGAGGTCTTCGCGAAGCCAGGGCATGTTGATATCCGTCAGACAGCCGCCAAGCTCGCTGACCGCACGATTGAGCCCCTCAAGGTCGCGCGAGAGGCATAAAAGCGACAGATGATGGGTGCCAAAAACCGCTTCTTGGTTGAGCAGGCTGTCGAGCGCGAAATCGAGATTTTCCTCAACCGAGCTTCCCGCTTCGTCCGACGCGCCAAGCTGACGTTGCAGGCGGCTGATACGTTCTTGCGCAACCGGTCTGTCGGCAATGGTAAAAGACTGGGTTAAAATAAACTCGTGATTGACCCGCAACAGCCCATCAAGAATTCCAGGCGCGGTAAACGGCGGATATTCCTTGATCGACAGCATCGCGCCGTAGCGGTCGTCACTTCCGGTCGCTGCCTGTGCCATCAGCGTGCGACGACCAAAATGCAGCCTTGAGGTGCCGACGAAATGACATAGTCCCATTCGCGGCAATCGCATCGGCCGGGCAATGCCGCAGGTGAGGATCTCGTTGAAAAATTCGCAAGGTTCCGAATACGGAAAGACCTGTGCGCTCTGGCCGCCGGCGATTGGGTGTTCGACATCAGCGCGATCTTTGATGCCAAGCGTGCGAGCACCGTATTTGCTCAGATCCTGGACGACCCGCTCCACCAATTCTTCGAATTCCGCAACGTCCTCTTCCGACTGCTGGTTCGTTGAGACCCCACGCACATAATCCAGGGCTTGTTTGAAGATCTGGCCAGCCCCAAGAACGCCACTTGGGCGCGAGCGCACCAAAGTCAGGTAAAGCTCGTTGGTGAACATCCTTTTGCTGCGCAGTTGCGCCATATAGCGGCGATCAAGCGTGTTGCAGAAACCGTCTTCGAACTGACCATCAAGATCGACGTCGGTTTGCCGACGTATCAGCGTCGACCACATCGCGTAGCGGCTCGACCCTAAAGATCGGATCATGGTGTTTTGCACCACCGAGCGCATATTAAGTTCTGCCTGATCTTCGGTCTGGAAAAACAAACCCTCAAGTTTGATGACGCTTGCGAGAGCTCCGCTCTCAAGTCCAACGACGCTGCTTGAGCGATGGCGAAGATACGGAATATGACGGGCCATCGATCGTTCACCTCTCAAGGTGCGCCCGAACCCCAGTTCTTGTCTGATCACGTTCAGCATGGGTCACTCTCTGGATGGTCAGGGTCCGTAGGAGGTGGCGCCCCAAAACGTTCTGTTCGGGGTTTTAGGAGTTCGTTGGCAGGCGATCTGCACGACATCGAGGAACTTGCTGTCTGCAGCGCACAACCAGAACAGGATGAGATAAAGCGCCGGCGAAAGACCAAGAGCTGCCAGCCGGTTTGTGGCCAGCCAACCGACTATGGTGAAACCAATTGTGATCACCACCGCCATATAAGGCACGCCCCATAACATCGGCGGTCGGGTCAGACCGATGACAAGTGGGGTGATGGCAGGTTTTTCGTCGTCCGGTACGGCCATCATCATTGCCCCACTGCCGAAATCATCTCGTCGACAATGGTCGGCGCGCCAAACACCAACCCAATGCCAAGGATCACGCCACCGGCAAAAAACCAGGACAGCCGACCGGCGAAGGCAAGAAATCCCAGGCTGATCACCGCGATGATCGCCAGAAGCCGTCCGAACGGGCCGGTGATGAAATCAACGATCATCTGGACGGCCGTTTCGAGCGGTGCAAAGGCACCGCTGCCCGTCGTTTGGGCTAGGGCGGGATCAGTAAGAGCAATGGTAAGGGTAAAAATTAGCCCGCATGCTGCAACATGTTTGGAGGCTGTTACGCTCCATGGCATTTTCGTCTGCATCAGACCTCTCCCTTTTAAAAATGCATCACACCACCAGAAAACGTGCCGTCGCGATGAACGGGTATTACGCCGAGCACGTGTTTTGCCGCGCGGTTCCGCGAAACGGGCGAAAAGTTTGGATGTCTGTGGTTGAACGGGGAGGGAGCAGTCAGGCCGAGCTGAAGATTGATGATCTTGGCAACGTAACCGACCGTCTCTGCAAAGGGTGGAATCCCGCCATATTCATAAATGCGCCCTTCGCCGGCATTATAGGCGGCAGCGACGAGAAGAGGATTTTCGAATTCGTCACTCAGCACACGCAGGTAGCGTATTCCTGCGGCGATATTTTCGTCGACATCACAAAGGTCCGAAACGCCAAACCGCACGGCTGTGGCCGGCATTAACTGCATCGGTCCCAAAGCCCCTTTGGAAGAAACACGAAACGTCTGAAAATTGCTTTCCACGGATGCAATTGCCAGAGCAAACGGCACGTCAACACCCTGTCTCCGCGCTTCATCTCCGATCATGTCGCGAACCTGCTCAGCCGACCGTGACGCCATCATGCAAGGCGGTGACAAACCGGCTTTCAAATCTGGCGAGGTCGCCTCGGCCTTTGCCGCTAAAGACGGTGACCTTATAGAATTCGTATCATACCCCATCGGGATGATTGTCGGCGTTAGGGCATGAGAGGGTGATATATCAAGACTATTTTTAGTATATTCAGTCGACGCCAATTCACTGGTTTGATCTGGTTCAACGCCTGAATTTAAAGCGTTGAAAAGCCGCTGTCGCCCGCCTTCTGGATCGGGAATTAGCTTCTCTTCATGCCTTGAAACCTTATGGTATGGGCGGTAACTCTGCGAAGATCCCCGCTTAAGCTCATTGTTAACAGAGACTTGTGCAGTGGCAATGCTCGATGAGGCGAGCAAAAAAGGCAACCGGAATTGTTGCAAATCGTATGTGTTGATAACGCATCATGAGTGTCATTGCTCCCCGGTAAGGTGCGGATCATGCAGACAACAAATTCATGCGGGATTGTTACTTATTAAGTTTGGTTGTATGTCTATCTGAAATCTATTTCAAGTGGCATTGCGAAAGATTAGGATGATGAAAAATACAAGATATCTCGCGACCTGGGTTTTCTCGACCAGTCTGTCGATGGCAGGACTTCTTGTGGCTGCGCATGCGGCAGGCCCCATCGACGAGGACTATGTGCGCGCTCTGGCAGTGGCAGGACGGCTGGTTTTTGTCATCGAATATTGGCAAGGCCATGCCAACGTCGTGCGACGAGATGGGATAAAAACCACAACACCGTTTGAAGCGTTCTCGGCGACCGAGTTTCGGGTCGACGGCAAAACGGTGATCAAGCTTTACGGTGTCGAGCCCTGTGTCGGCCACTTGGTCAGCGATCGCGATGGGTTTGACGGCAGCTGCAACGATTATGCCAAGCTGCAACTTCAAATTATGCTGAAATCACCCAAAGTTTTGTTTTGCCGTGCCTTCGTTGAAGAGCTCAACACGCCGATAAAGCAGGCGACCTGCTACATACATCATTTTTTCCCAGGCGCGATGAATAGCGTTGATCTCATGGAGGAGCAGCTCGTTTCCATTGGCGCTTTGCGCCTGTCCCGATCCGATAGTGGCCGTGCGCTGCGCGGTGATCTCGAAGACGCCGAAAAGATTGCGAGGATCAACAGTTTTGGGATTTGGGCAGCGGCCCCCAAAAAACATTGAAATTCTCGGTTTGCGTTACCGTGCAGAGGGCGTGTCGTCTGAAACGTCGAACGACATAACTGACGTCTCATTCCCGCTGATCTTTCTGGCTCAACGGGGGGCGGTGTGACCGATGACGTCGCAGACGTCTAGATACTGTTTGCCCTGCAATCAGCCGACGAGGGTATGGAGCAAAAAGCTATCGGCAGAAGGCATTGCCTTTTGCGTCGACAACGCAGTTCCGTTGGGTGGCGCCTATATTACCCTTTTGTCGTGCTGGCCGCTCTTGGATAACGCCTGGGCGCCGGCCTCCGATTTGGCCCGACACGCCGTTTTTTGTGTCAATGTCGAAATTCTGGTTGCCAAGCGTCCCGGTATAACCGCCTCGGGCACTCCGCTGAATCTCAAAATTTTGGTATGGCTGAGATTGGCCACTTTGCCCGACAAGGACAGCCATTGCAATCAACAGTGGTTTCATGGTGTCACCGCGCTTCGGAATGATCTTGGCATTAACATATGCCACCACGTCGCCGAATTCAAAGTGGATGCGGTGTGCTGCCAAGGTCTAGCAGGGATTGTGATGCGTGATACAGGCGTTTGAGTGTGTGTGCGGCGTATTCGTGGTAGCTCCATGGTTGACGGCCAGTGGGCCACAATACAGGGCGGTAAGGGCGATCCTCTCCGAAACCTAATTCTGGGCAACGAATGGGCTTTGACCGGCACTGGCGCAATGACCGAGAATGGCGTCGATGCCGTGCTTCTCGTCAACGCCGGACCCAAATTCGAGCGCCAACAAGTTTCGCGACGTGATCCCAGGTGCCACGTACGAAGTCAAAAGAGATGCCTATCCGTAACGCCAACGCCCTGACATCAAGAAAGGCCCCCGGGTGGCGAAGGGCCTTTTTCTCGACGACCAACCAATGCCGATATCTCATCGAACAAGGCGTAGTCTTTGCCGAAATACTGGTAGGGGACCTATTAAACCTCGCCTTCATCGATCTCGTAGCCGAGCTGAAAACGGGCGTAATTGATTAAGTCTTTCAGACTGAATTACCGCTCGAAGTCCGCCCGCGTCAGCTCGACGAATTCGGCGTCTATCTTGGTCAGCTCGGTGTGCTCGGTCTGAGACATGCCAGGGTATTTATATCGCTGCTATGTCATCGCCAAAACAAAAGAGGCCCACTTGCGGCAAGTGGGCCTCTTCCATCTGCTAAGGCTGGCGGACCTTATGCAGCCAAAGACTTGTCGTCACGACGGCGTTTCGCCCAATAGGCAATGCCTAGCATTGCAAGGGCGCTGAGACCGGCGCCAGCTTCAGGACCGGGAACGGCGGTAATCTCTTGAGAACCGAGCGTGATTTGCACCGTGTCTCCGTCCGATCCGCTGGTAGACAAAGTCCTGGCGCAAGTAGCGGTTTTGCATCCGTATGCTGATAGATAGCTGTCCCAGTCCAATGTGGCTGTGTATGTGACGACATTATTGGCTACGGTTCCAACAACGTTGCTGAGGAAGGCGTAGAAAGTCACACTCACGCTTTGTTGGGAGCCCGGTGCAGTGATCGTATTGCTCGCGAGGGTTCCAAGGGTAAAGCCACGGTCAATCTCAGTGTAACCAGAGTCGTAATCCGACTTGTATTCACCGTCGACGTAGCCTGTAAGTCCGTATGAGAAGTCGTTGTAACCGTACGGCAGCGTTTCGATGCTGTTGTTGTAATGCCCCCAGCGGTCGGCGACTGTGTAGTAGCCAGAAAAGTTATCAATAGAGGCGCCACCTGCTGCCCCGAACAGAGAGGTAAATGCACTTTGGTAATAACTGATCGCGGCGCTGAGACCGTTTGCAGTGTAAGTGTCCCAAACGGACGAAGTTTCCGAGATGGTTGCGCAGGTCACTCCCGCCGATGTCGCGGTACATGCTGCATTGGCTGATGTCTCTCCACCGATAAAAGCGGCGGAAGCCAGTAAGCCAGCGAAAATGAGTTTTGATCGCATGGAAGCCCCCTTGGACCGTTGCGGCGAACATTCACCGTAAGTTGAACGGAAGCGTAATATTAATAAAGAGTCAATTGCGGGTGTCGTAAATGCACCTTATGCGGTATCAGCCGCAATTGAATTTGCATAATTCCCTGAAATGTAGGCTTTTTTGCCTCACCCATATGGGTTAATACACTTGCGGCCGACTTTCTCAATGTATTCTAAGGTGTGCGTACTTCGGATAGGAAGTATAATGTGAAAAGATGGCGCATCTGGGAGTTGGCCAGCTCCGATAGCATTTCGGGTGCGTGATGGCATCATTTGGCTAAAGGCAAGTATCGCGGATAAGGTTTTCAGCGTCGATTGCTTGCCAAGAATGCATCGGCGCGCCTCAATGAAGGCAGGACGTGTCGGGCTGGGAGATCGTGTCCGGGGATTTAGGGCGCCACTTCGGTATTCTGCAGGAGGAAGATTGTAGCTCCCGTCATCACCGAGAACGGAGCACAATTGGCTTCAGACCTCTCTTTCAGCGTTCGGTGTCTCTCCAGTGTAAGACCGTATGTCCGCCTTCGTCGCTAATGTGGCTCGCCGTACGATGGCTTTCGAGGGCTGCTCGGACTGGGCCGAGCGTCATTACAGAAAGGCGAGGCATGGGGAGTCACTCTGCTAATCGATGTCGCCGAGTTGAATAATGCGATCGCTGTCGCAGAAGCGGTATAAGGTAGAAAGTACCTCGCGCTGCGTGAGAATGCTACTCTACCTGCTCCCAGCTTCGATTAGTTGTATGGGCTGCCGTTATATTTTCCAGTGTTTGCCCTAAGTAGAACACCGCCACGCGCTCTCGGCTCGCCTTTGCGAGATACATATATTCGTCGGCTCGCTTCAAGAATGATTGTGGCGTGTCGCCGGCTTGAAGGAGAGTTACGCCAACGGCCGCGCCCGTGAAGGTCACTTGACCGTGGATCGGGATCGGTTTGAAGATGCGTTCCATTGTTTCAACCAGCTGCGCTTTGAGATTGCCGGCAAATCGTCGATCAAGATCGACAAGCACGACAAATTCGTCTCCGCCGATACGCGCAATAAAATCGGCCGCGCGGAAATTTTCCCTCAGTCTCGCCGCGATCGTTTTGAGGACCTCATCGCCGGCCAGATGCCCCAATGTGTCGTTGACGATCTTGAAGTCGTTAAGATCGATATAGGCGAGCGCAAGTTTCCGATCATTGCGCAGATTGCGATTGACCGCCTCTTCAAGTGTCTCATCAAAACATGCTCGATTGGGTAGGCCAGACAGTGCATCCGTCCGTGCCGAAGCCCGCAAAGCATGTTCGATCTCCCGTTGCTGTCTTTCGCGCGCCGAAACATCGATGATGACCTCGACGTCAAAAGAGACGTTATCGATCACCGTTCTTTGCGCAGAAATCAGCGTCGGAATGACCGTGCCATCGGCATGGGTGATCTCGACCTCTTCCAACTGATAGGCGCTATCTTCCACCAAAAGCCGGTGGCGACGATCTCTGGCAGGACTATCGATTGCCGCACCCTCAGAAATCAGCTTTTTGCCCTTGATGTCGTCCCATTTCAGGCCAGTCAGCTTAAGGTACGCATCATTGACTTTCACGTAACTCGAAGTTTTCGTGTCGCTCGTCGTGATCGACATTGCAATCGGTGCAAATTCAAACATCCGCACCAGCATGGAAATCAGGTGACTGTCCGGCAAGGAATTCGACGTCTCGTCCGCTGCTCTGGGCTCGGCTGGTCCGATCTCCGCTTCGGGCGGCCATTCGGCAGCAGGCGGCGACGCTTCGCGATCATCGAAACCATCAATCGTCTCTGTTGTTCGCGGATCAGTGGATGGCACCAAACGTTCTGTCTGGTTTCCGTGTTCCTGCTGCTCCTGCGTCTCGGTGATGACGCCATACCAGCGGATGATCTCTCCGGACGTGTTGCGATGGGGTTTCGCGCGGCTGATCATCCATCGCCATGATTGTCCCTCCAACCTGATCCGAAACATCGTCACGAACGGCATGCCCGATGGCAGCCAGTCAAGCCATTCCTGCCTGACGCGGGATTGATCGTCTGGATGTAACCGCTGATACCAATCAGAAATGCGATCGCCCATAACCGGGATCCCAACCCCTGGCACCGGCCCCATAAACGTCACGGCACCCTCGAGATTAGCAATCCAGGGAATATTTACGCCATGGTCGGGCGGGGCGAACCCACTATCTTGGTTTTCCGCCAGAGCACGGTTAATCACCTCGCGGTCGGAGACATCGATCGCCGTCACCGAAATGCCAATCGGCGCGCCGGCCTCGTCATCAACCCGCTGTTTAATCACCAAAAACACGCCCTCAGCGCGATCTGGGCGATAATCGTCATGCACGACGGTCTCGCCACCCAGCACGCGCATAAGATCACCTCTCACCTTAAGCGCTTCATCTTTTTCCAGAAAATCATCGACGGTGATGCCGATCATCTCGCTTGGGCTTGAATGAAACATGCTGGCGAAACGTTTGTTGACGCTGACATGGCGTAAATCCACATCAAGGAAACAAAGGCCAATCGGCGCTGCGTGATAAAGCGTATCAAGTTGATGGGCCCGATGAAAAAGCGAGGCCTTTACCGGCTCCGTACGAAACGGGCTCTGGTTTTGATTTTCCAGCCAAAGCCCCGTTTGCTGGGCGTCAAGCGGTTTGCCAAACAAATATCCTTGCCCAACATCACATCCCAGCCGGCGCAACATCGAGGCTTGTGCTTCCGTTTCAGCACCCTCGGCAACAACGACCATGCCAAGGCTCTGGCCAAGACCGATCACCGATGCGACAATCTTTCGGCTGCCCGTATTGTCATTCATCGACGTCACAAACCGTTTGTCGATCTTCACCTTGTCGAACGGGAACGAATGTAATTGGCTAAGGCTCGCATAACCGGTGCCGAAATCGTCCAAGGCCAAGCCGATCCCCGCCGACTTTAACTGCGCGATCGTTGCTCTGGCGATCTGAGTGTCTTCCAGAAGCGCGCTCTCGGTAATCTCGACATGGATCCTGGTTACCGGAAATCCCGTTGCACCGATGATCGACGACAAGGTCTCAAACAGGGCCGGGTCGCGAAACTGCATCGGAGAAAGGTTGATCGCAAGAATAAATTCACCCGGCCAGCGAGCGGCTTGGCGACAGGCCTCTGCGACTATCTTTTTCGTCAACTCGCCGATCAAGCCGCTTTTTTCTGCAACCGGGACAAATTCAGCCGGCGTGATGGCGCCACGTTGGGGATGAGACCAGCGGGCCAGCACTTCAAACCCTAAAATTCCACCGGTTTGCATATCGACCAGCGGCTGAAATGCCGGCCAGATCTCGTTTGTCGATAGAGCTCTTTTGAGGTCGTCTGCATCAAATTGCAGACCATCCGCGAAATCAGAATTTAAAGGAATATTGGATTTGAAGCGCGCACGCTGATTTGTTCGGCGCGCATTCCGACGGAAAATCATGCCTTACCCCCATAATTGAGGAAAGTCTCTCAGTCGCGGCTTAATATTCGATTATTTTCATCATCTTAATTAGTTCGATGGCTAGAAATTTTACTGCGATCACTGCATCGGACGGGAAGAACAGCCAGTATCATCAAGCACAGTTTGGAAATGCGGGTCGCAAGCATGATGAAAACGCGCAGCATCGGTTGAAAATCAGCAGCGTCAGCCTTCGTGCAGTGTGTCCTCGACGCCAAACAGCTTGTCGGGCTTATTACTTAATCTGCCTGTTCTGTTTCAGCACAGGTGTTGATCCATTTGTAATCACCTGTTCGCTCTTGGGTCTGGAACCGTTTCCTGAAGCCCGATCGGTCATGCTCTATTGTTGAAGCGCCATTGCGCTGGGAGTGAGATCATCATCGGATTGAAGGTCCTTGAGCCATGAGCAAGACCGCAGCGCCATTGTTAAATCCCAAAAGGCCGGTAGTCACGGCTCACATCGTCAAAAAAAGCAGACATGGGCTCGCAGCGGTTGCGATCGCCAGCGCGCTGATCAATATCCTCTACCTGACCAGCTCTTTGTTTATGTTGCAGGTCTATGATCGCGTGATCCCAAGCAAGAGCATCCCAACCCTTGTAGCGCTCGGCGTTCTTGCCTTGCTGCTTTATTTCTCTCAGGCAGCATTCGAGATCCTGCGCGGTCGTATGCTCACCCGGATTGCCGGGATTTTCGACGAGCTATCGGCCGCAAGCCTTTTTAGGGCGGCGATAAAATCCCCGATCAAAGATGGAAAAGCCAATGATGGGCTGGTCTGGATGCGCGACTTTGATCGCGTTCGGGCATTTTTATCCAGCCCAGGTTTGCCGGCCTTTTTCGATTTTCCCTGGTTGCCGTTTTATATTGCCATCTGCTTTTTGTTTCACCCGCTGATCGGAATAGTGGCGATCGGCGGCGCCGCCGTCTTGATCATCTTGACCTATCTTGCCCATCGCAGCGCAGAAAAGGCCAATCGGACCATCGCCTCTGTCAGCCTTGAGCGCGAGACCCTTTTTTTAGCCGCACATCGCAATGCCGAAGTGGTTGAGGCCATGGGAATGGGCAATGACCTTTTGCGCTCCTGGTCATCGATCAATCGCCGGTTTAGATCTTTTCGTGCGCTCTCTTCGGATGCGACAACCGCTTATTCGGCCTTATCGAAAATCTTTCGCATTGCGCTTCAATCCGGTGTCCTTGCCTTAGGCGCCATCCTGGTCATCGACAATCAGGCCTCCGGTGGCATCATCATTGCCGCCTCGATCCTCTTATCCCGCTCACTCGCTCCGGCCGAACAGGCGATCGCCAATTGGTCAGGTTTTGTCTCAGCCCGGCAATCCTGGAGGCGCCTCCAAGTCGCTCTATCGGAAGGTGAGGGGGGCCGCCCGCAGCTTTCCTTGCCCCCGCCGCAAACGACATGTGTCGTTGAAACCCTATTCAGCGCACCTCCTGGTGGCAAAAAGCCGATCATCGCCAATATCGGGTTTTCGCTGAAAGCCGGTGACGCAGTAGCCGTGATCGGTGCAAGCGCCTCTGGAAAATCATCCTTGGCGCGGGCGCTCACGGGAATTTGGCCAATCAGCCATGGTTCGGTCAGGCTCGACGGTGCAAGCCTTGATCAATGGAGCGATGACGACCGCGGACGCCATATCGGATATCTGCCGCAAGACATCGAACTGTTTTCCGGCACGGTGGCACAAAACATTGCCCGGTTTCGCGAGGATGTGACGGCTGATGCCATCATTGCGGCGGCGAAAATCGCCGAAGTCCACGACCTCATCTTAAAACTGCCGGACGGCTACGAAACCGATATCGGCCCACAAGGGTCAATCCTGTCGGCTGGACAGCGCCAACGTATCGCGCTCGCAAGAGCCGTGTTCGGCAATCCGTTTTTGATCGTTTTAGACGAGCCCAACTCCAACCTTGATGCAGACGGCGAGCTGGCGCTTGGCCATGCCATCGCCACGCTTCGAAACCGCGGCGCCATCGTCTTGGTCATTGCCCATCGGCCAAACGCACTTGCAAATATCGATCTGGTTTTGCTGATGAAAAACGGGCGTGTTGCAGCCTTTGGACCGAAAACAGAAGTCATGGCGTTAATCTCACGCCAATCGACACCCAAACGCCCGGCTGAGGGCGCGCAAAAGCCTGCCTTGAAGCGCGTTGGCGAGGCGATAGGATAGTCCATGTCTGTAACCTCGTCTCAGGTTTCACTTCGTCGCCATATCGCTTTTTTTGCCGTTTTATCGGCGACAGTTTTGATCGGTCTTGGCGGCTGGGCCGCCACAACCCGGCTTTCCAACGCAATCATTGCCGAAGGAACGGTGATTATCGATGATAGTCACAAAACCATCCAGCACCTGACTGGTGGGATCGTTTCACAGCTTCTGGTCAAAGAAGGCAGCCAGGTGAAAGCAGGCGATCTTCTGGTCCGCCTTGACGGCACATCCTTGCAGGCAAATCTCGCCATATTGGAAAGCACCTTGACCCAGCTTTATGTCCGACGCGCGCGGCTCAATGCCGAACGGCAAAACGAGGCCAAATTTTCGCTCGATGATCTGAACACCAATGGCATTGATCTGAAGACCAACCCCACACTGATCGATGGCGAGATCGAGCTGTTTATCACCCGAAAATCCTCGCTCGCGGGAATGAAGCGGCAACTGGTTGAGAAAAAGGCGCAGTTAAACGAGGAGATCGCCGGCAACACTCTGCAGATCAGGGCAATCGACGAAGCGACCAAACTCATCGATGAAGAGTTGCGCGCAACCAATTCACTTTATGAGAAACAGCTGGTCACGATGCAAAGGCTTAACGCGCTCAAACGCCAAAGGATCGAACTGGATGGCAATCGCGGTGAGCGTATGGCAGCCCGCGCGCAGGCCGAAGGGCGTATCGCCGAAATCAATCTCCAGATCCTCCAGCTCGACGAGGATCGTCGAGCCGAAAACGCCAAGGATCTGACCGAGGTGGAAGCGACAATCGCCGAAATGGCGCAGCGGCGGGTTGCCGTTGTCGATCAGCTGAAACGCCTTGATATCCGCGCACCTCAAGACGGCCGCGTTTATCAGCTGGCAATCCACACCGTCGGTGGGGTCGCCAATGCCGGCGAGCCGTTGATGTTATTGGCCCCCGATGACCACCATTTGACGGTTGAGGCCAAAATCGCAGCCCGGGATATCGATCAGCTTCGCCCAGGTCAAAAGGCCGATATCCGGTTTACCGCCTTTGACCAAAGAACCACGCCACAGATCGAAGGGGACGTCCTATCGATCTCCCCCGACATCGTCACCGATCAGAGGAGCGGCGCAACTTATTATCCCATCCGTATCCGACCCGATCCCGATCGCCTCGATCAACTAAAAACGCTGTCGCTTTATCCCGGCATGCCGGCCGAAATATTCGTCAAAATTGCCGATCGTTCCGCCATTTCTTATTTCGCCAAACCGCTCTCCGATCAGATGACCCACGCCTTCCGGCAGGATTAATCTACGTGCGGCGTCAGAAAAAAAATTAAAACGTCATGCAACACAAATAAAAAGGCGCGGCCGCGTTTGGTGGGATCATCCGTCCGGCCTGATAGACTTTTCTGTGACTGATCTTTGTCTCGATCCGGTGGATAAAGAACGTGTATTCTTGTTGAAACGCAATTTATGCCTCATTGTGAAGCGGGGGTCACAAGCCAAGTTCACATCGTGTCGAGAGCCGCCTGCGGCCTTTTTTCGTCTTTGATAACCGTTTTTTTCGCGGTTCCGCGCCTCACAAACATCCAGTTGGCGTCAACGCTTGGGGGAGACTTGGCCAAGCTGGCCTGTGTTGATCCAGATTGGCTGCAGAAAATCTAGTTGGTGATCCGACGGGCACGGGGTGCCAGTGGCGTCTATCCCCGTGACGAATGCCGGCGAACCGCTTATCAAATGCAGCGCTCGCCCCTCTATCTTGTTTGAGAGATCTGATGTCATCGCCAAGGAGATAAATTGCCCGATGAAAGGTAAGGTCGAAAGCCATATCGAGACCAAAGGGATTGTTGAGGTCCACGATACCGACAGCGATAAACCAATATTCCGGCGCCCGGGATATGAAGGCGTCGTGGCGTTGACCGATCTGGAAAGGCGGATCGGCGATGCCTTAAAGCAGGCCCGCGAAAAGACGGATTTGACCTCTGCCGATGTGGCCTTCCTTCTCGGGTTGCACCCCCAGGTCTATGGCCGATACGAACGAGGCGAAAGCAAACTGACCGTCACCCGACTTGTCCAATTAAGCGAGTTGTTGGGCTTTTCGCCGCTCGACGTGGTTTTGCCTGTCGCGCCGCATCTTTTTGGAAAAAACGACCAGGACGCCAATCAACGCCAAACGCTGATAAAACTCGTCGAAGAACTCCCCGCAGACATTGCCGCAACCTTGTTATCGCTCCTCAAGGCCATGCACACCCTCGAATAATCCAGAAAGCAATGGCAGGGCATGACCGGGCGGCGAGGGGGCCTTTAGGCCTCACCGGCCAGCAATTCCTCGTCATGCACCGCATTCAGCGTATCCAGCATGGCGATGAATTTAGGCCGCAGCGGTTTTGGCAATTTGAGGAAATTGTCGATCAGCCGCTGACCTTCCTGGGTCGCGACAAATTCGAGATGTGCATCACGCTCAAGCGGCGGCGAAGGGTCACAATCGACAACCGGAAGTGCGTCGAAAAAATAGCTCATCGGCACATTTAACGCGACCGCGATCCGGTAAAGCGCCGATGTCGCCACGCGGTTGGTGCCCCGCTCATATTTCTGGATCTGCTGGAACGAGACGCCGATCCCGTCACCCAAAGCCGTTTGCGACAATCGCAAATGTTTTCGGCGCAGAAAAATGCGCCGCCCAATTTCCTGATCCACCCGATCATGCCTGACCCGGGCATGTGGCGAATTCAAAGCGCAATTTGAAGAAATCTCAGCCATTCCAACCTCTCCTGGCCAGGATCACACCTGGCATGTCATGGCCGGGTAGTTGGAAAGTCGTTGGTACGACCCTTGTGGCTTTTAGCTGGAGAGCCTGTTGTATAACCACAAGCTACCCGACCGTGAAACAGACACGGTCGCTTGAATAGCTTTCTGATCCCAAAGGGGTTTCCACGCCCCACGGCATAAACCGTATATGATCACCTATCATGAAAGTCATCAAATGCAAGCAAGGATTGCTGAAAACCTGTTGATGTGTCTCAATTGGTGTGGGCGAGAACTGGCTCAAGCCGTCAACGACAAGACGGTAGAGAAACCCTCTGCCAAAAACACGTCCCCTCCTTAAACATGTCGGATTTGTCCTGATGATCGAACCGATGAGAGTGCAGATCTTCATAATCTTGTTTCAGGTGAGCTTGCTTTTGTGGGGCGGCAGTTTTGTCGTCGCCCGGGATCTCTATCATGTCGCCGAGGCGAACGGCGTCCTTCCCAACCTGCATCTCAAAGCCCGCTTCGATAACGTGCTCTCATGACAAGCGGTCGACGGTCCTCATCTGTCCTCAAATAAGCAGATGATCATCCGCAAAAGCCGCTGTCCTCGAACGGTTCGATCGCTGCGCGACCCTCAAATCTCATGCCGCCCTCGACACTCCTGCAACTCGGGTCGCTCAAATTCCGTGCCATCGCTTGTCTCGCGACCGTGGTGAATCGCCCGCCAGGCTGACTTCGTTTGTTGCAACATTAAAGACCGCGGCATGCTTGTCAGAGCGAAATACGATTGAGGATCACGATAATCCACAAGGTCGATGTGTCGATCTGGTACATATTCTCATTCTGATGCAAAATCTCGGCCGGGCCGTTAATCACTTGTCAGGCATGGATATTGATGCCGGGTTAACCATTGGTCGTGGCGGGCGCATGTTGACGCCATGACCAAAAGATTTCGAAATTATCTGCTCATTTTTGGAATTTCCCTGACACTCTGGGCCATCATCATCGCTGTTTTCATCTGGCTATGGTGAGCGCCTCAGTCCGCTTTGCAGGCGGTGTGGAGCCCTTAAGTTTTCGGCAAAAGGAGGCAAAACGCGACGCTGAGGCGCAAGCTTGGCGCAGTGTTGTGATGGCATCAATCAACCATTCATAGTTGTCATCAACGGGGGTGGTTATGGCTGTGCGAAGACGCTGGACTGTCGATCTGTCCGTGATCGATCCGACCTGGGCCAATTGGAGGGATCCGGTTGTCTTGCGGCTCGGCTCAGTCCGCCAAGAGATTATCGAAAATCCCGCCGAAGCGCTGATTTTCCTCCATCACCGATGGCCGTCCGTGCGTGGTGAGCAGGCACAAGAGGCAGCAAAACTCTGCTCTCAGGTCCTCAGGCGCCGCGTCGAGCCGGAACGGGCGCGCCTCGCTTTTTTGGAAGCAGCAGCCGAGGCGGAAATCCTCTCCTGAAAGGCGCTTTTAAGCGTCATCCTGCAGTCAAGCTGTGCGCGCGAGCTGCAACTCGAAAGCAAGCAAACGGGCTTGAGCGCATGGTCAAGCCAAGGGCGTTCAAGGGCGTTCGAGGGCGCTCAAGGGGGGGCGCTCAAAGGGCGCTGTGGGAGAGGGCATTAAGGCAAAGCGCCTTAAGTTTAAGGGGGAGGGGCCTGCCCGACAGACATGCAAAAAGCGCGACCCTATTAAGGCGTGCTACCGCCCAAAGCGTATTCCAGGCAATTGTCGAGACCTATCAATTTTCTGGCCTTCGGCCTCGAACGGCCAATCCCATCGATCAAATGGTTTGGTGCCTCTCGACGTCACCGCTTCGGGTGGAAGCCCTTTATTCAGCCGCCAGTCGATAGCGCTCAATCTGCGGTTCCGGCAATGGCTTGAGCACGGCCTGTAATGCCGCAGATTCCAGCGTGTGGGTCAGCTCGTTGATGGCTTCCGGTTCAAGCATCAGGCCGATGACATTGCTCTTGTCATCCTTGAAATGGATATAGATGTCGCCATCGCGGCCAATAGAAATATCGGCACCCGTTATGCGAAATGGCCCATGAAACGTTTTTCCCATTGATCTATCTCCCGGAAAGTGTCGGCAGACTAGGTTTCATTCTCGGTGTCGTCAATGAAATGTGACTGGATTTTCAGTATAAATCAGAAATATAGTGAAAATATGAGCGAGATCTCGTGTCTGTACTTGATTTGGTGACGCGGCTACATTCGGTATGGCCAATTTGATCGAACGAAGGTTGGCTACCGGAACTTTGAAAACCACTTATCCATCGGGCGTCGCAAAATTCCGCCGCAATAACAGGCAAGCCTGATCCGTCGATGGACAAATGACAGACAGCCGCAGATAACCACCTTGATATTGCGTCTGATCGGCGAAACCAGATCGTAAGATCCTTGATCGAAGATGGATATATGAAGAGACTTTTTGCCGTTCTTTTTGTTGTGACCCTCCTTCTCATCATCTTTGCGACCGTGTCCCCCATCGGTCTGCGTCCACGTGTATTTATTTCCGTTAATATAGACCGGGCATTGGCGTTTACCGGGCTTGCAGCCTTTGGTGTTCTCGCCTGGCCGAGCCGCTGGATTTACGCGGTCATCGCATCCCTTTGTGTGCCGGCCATGATCGAGGCCTCGCAATTCCTGTCCCCAAGCCGCCACGCGCATCTGATCGACGTGATGGTAAAATCCTCAGGGGCCCTATTGGGCTGCGTTATGGCACTTCTTCTGATCCTGATCGTCAAACAATTATACCCGCGTCTGGCCAAGGCCTGACCTTGTCGGAAATTTGCGGTGACGCCCGGCCTGCAACAGATCTTACCCTTTTAATCAAAAACATCGGGTTGCGACCCTTTCCGATTTGATCGAATGGGCTGGAGCGGACACTTCGCTTCGTGATAAACGAGCGCCAGCCTTAAACCGAAGATCAGACGATGCCGTTCTCAGCCGCGCGCTGCCGGGTGTCATTGGATTGTCGGGCTTTGAGACTTGGCAAGAGATCCACCCATTTTGGGCCTGATCCTGCCATGAGGCTTGATGTTGAATGAGAAAGATCGGTGGCAAGAATGCATTTCGACAGGCTGGAGATACCGGGTTTGCTGCTGATCAAACCCAATAAGTTTGGTGACAGCCGCGGGTATTTCATGGAGACGTTTCGTGCCAATCTGTTTGAGGCAGAGGCCGGTCCGTTTACCTTCGTCCAGGATAATCGGTCATTGTCGGGCGAGGTTGGCACGGTTCGGGGTCTACATTTCCAGCTTGAGCCACGCGCGCAAGGTAAGCTCGTTTCCTGCATAACCGGTGCTTTGCTCGATGTTGTCGTTGATATCCGAACGGGATCGCCGACCTATGGCAGACATGTCGCGGTCGAATTGACGCCAGAAAACGGCTGGCAGTTCTGGGTGCCACCTGGTTTTGCCCACGGATTTTGCACCCTCAAACCCGATACGATGATCAGTTATAAAGTCACCGATTATTATAGCGCCGAGCACGATCGCGGCCTCAAATGGAACGATCCGGCGCTTGCCATTGATTGGCCGGTCTCACCCGCCAAGGCGCATGTCTCGGAAAAAGATACCAAACAGCCCGTCCTTGCCGATCTAAAGGCCAATTTCAGCTTTGCCTGAAAAGCCAGGCTCAAGCGCGGCACAAACGGCAAGACGTGCAAAATGCAAAGCAAGGCGTCTGAAGCGATCGCGGCATATATAACAAAAATGGAGAACGGTGCCTTATGCGCGTTGTTGTGACAGGTGGAGCGGGATTTATCGGTTCGGCGGTCGTGCGTCATCTTGTGCTCGACAAGGGCTACGAGGTTCTCAATATCGACAAACTGACCTATGCCGGCACGCAAACCTCGTTAAAGGCGGTTGATCATCATGCCGGTTATCGGTTTCTAAAAGCCGATATCTGCGACCGTGCTGCGATCTCGCAGGCTTTGGCAGACTTTATGCCACAGCGGATCATGCACCTGGCGGCCGAAAGCCATGTCGACCGGTCGATCACCGGCGCCAAGGACTTTATCGACACCAATATTGTCGGCACGTTCACCCTGCTCGAATGCGCCCGGAACTACTGGCTGACGCTGGACGGTGAGATGAAGGAAACATTCCGCTTCCTGCATGTCTCGACCGACGAGGTTTATGGCTCACTTGGTGATGATGGCCTGTTTACCGAAATGACGCCTTATGATCCGAGCTCGCCTTATTCCGCCTCTAAGGCTGCCTCCGACCACCTCGCCAAAGCCTGGGCACGTACCTATGGCCTGCCGGTCGTGGTGTCGAACTGCTCCAACAATTATGGCCCCTATCATTTCCCCGAAAAACTGATCCCGCTGATCATCTTGAACGCGCTCGAGCAAAAACCGCTGCCGGTCTATGGCACAGGTGCCAATATCCGCGACTGGCTGTATGTCGAGGATCACGCCCGTGCACTCGATATCATCGCCGAGCGAGGCCGGATCGGTGAGACCTATAATGTGGGTGGCCGCAACGAGCGCCGTAACATCGACGTCGTCAACCGGGTCTGCGCATTGATGGACCAACTACGCCCACACGATCAGCCGCATGCCCGATTGATCACCCATGTCACCGACCGACCCGGCCATGATGCCCGTTACGCGATCGACGCCACCAAGCTCGAGACCGAACTTGGCTGGACCGCGCGAGAAAATTTTGACACCGGCATCGAAAAGACAGTGCGCTGGTATCTGGAAAACGACTGGTGGTGGGCGCCGCTGCGACAGGGGTATTCCGGCGCGCGGCTCGGCCTTTTTGGCGACAAGAAAGCATCGTCATGAGTTTGGCACAGATCGCTTCCCCCCGCCGCATGGTCGTCACGGGGCGCGAAGGGCAGGTGGTCCTGTCGCTTCTGGAACGCGGCGCAGTCGACGGGCGTTTTGAAATCATTGCGCTCGCGCGCCCGGATCTTGATCTATCTCGCCCCGAAAGTATCGCGGCCGCCTTGCGGGCTGCACGCCCCGATGTGATCGTCTCGGCGGCGGCCTATACGGCCGTTGATCAGGCAGAGACGGACGAGGCGGCGGCAACTATCATCAACGGTGTGGCGCCTGGCGTAATCGCTGAGACGGCGCAGGCGCTCGCCGTGCCGGTCCTCCATCTGTCCACCGATTATGTCTTCGACGGCGCCAAGACGTCTGCTTATATCGAAACCGACACTGTCGCTCCTGTCAGCGCTTATGGCCGCTCCAAACTTGCAGGAGAACATGCGATCGCTGCGGCAACGTCAAACCATGCGATCTTACGCACCGCCTGGGTTTATAGCCCGTTTGGCAAAAATTTTGCAAAAACCATGTTGCAACTGGCGCAGACCCGCAAAACCTTGAACATTGTCGACGACCAAAGGGGCAATCCCACCTCGGCACTCGATATCGCCGATGCGATCTTGGCCGTTGCTACCAACCTGACGGCCAGCAATGATCCGACACTGCGCGGCCTCTTCCATATGACCGGGACGGGTGAGGGCAGCTGGGCTGATTTTGCCACCGAGATTTTTGCCCACTCGGCCAAACTCGGTGGACCAAGTGCAGAGGTCGGCCGTATTCCAACGAGCGCCTATCCAACCCCTGCGCGACGTCCGGCAAATTCCAGGCTCGACTGCAGCCTGCTTTTTGCCCGCCACGGTGTCGAACTTCCCGACTGGAAACAGTCAACCGCAACCATTGTCGAGCGACTGGCTCGAAGCTGACAGATTAGAGGCGATACGCATGAAGGGCATTATTCTGGCAGGCGGTAGCGGCACCCGGCTCCATCCGATGACCAAGGTCGTCTCCAAACAGCTTATGCCGATTTACGACAAGCCGATGATCTTTTATCCCTTGTCGACCCTGATGCTGGCTGGCATCCGTGACATCTTGATCATCTCGACACCGGCCGATATGCCGCTCTTCGAGCGGCTTCTCGGTGATGGTTCGCAATGGGGTGTAAACCTCAGCTATGCCGTTCAACCATCGCCTGACGGTCTGGCGCAGGCCTATATTATCGGGGCTGACTTTGTCGGCGACAGCCCGTCCTGCCTCATCCTCGGTGACAACATCTTTTATGGTCACGGAATAACCGAGCTTTTGACCAACGCCATGAAACGCCCGTCGGGCGCAACGGTGTTTGCCTATCACGTCAACGATCCGGAACGGTATGGCGTAGTCGAATTCGATCGACACAAAAGGGCGATCTCGATTGAGGAAAAACCAACCGCACCGCGCTCAAGATGGGCCGTCACTGGCCTTTATTTTTACGATAAACACGTCGTTGACATCGCGGCTGATCTAAAACCATCGCCACGCGGCGAACTGGAGATCACCGACGTCAACCGGGCCTATCTGGACCGCGGCGACCTGCATGTGGAACAGATGGGGCGCGGTTATGCCTGGCTCGACACCGGCACGCCCGACAGCCTGCTCGAAGCGTCCGAATTTGTCGCGACCCTGGAACGCCGGCAGGGTTTTAAGATCTGCTGCCCTGAGGAAATCGCCTTCCATATGGGCTTTATCAACTGTGATCAGCTCGCCTTTCTGGCGCAGGCTTACGGCAAAAGTGCCTATGGCCGATATCTCAACCAGATCGTTTTGGGCGGATAAACCGTTCATGTCGGCCAGTGATGGGCCAATCGGTCACAAACCGACGAGATGATCGGCCAATTTGCGCTGTTGGCCTTTTGCGACCAAAGCCGGCCCCGCCAAAACAAGGTTGGCAATTAAGGTTAGCGCGGGCAAATGGTTGACGGAAGGTAAACTTCAGCGTCTATCCCACCCCACAGATATTCGGGGGTAGACATGCGTCAGGTTCTTTTTTCCACAGCAGCTCTGCTGATCGGCTTTTGTATGTCGACAACGGCTGAGGCCGCCTGTTCAGGTGGCGTTGCTTCAACCACCCTGTCATGTTCATCCAGTGCCGGCACATTGTCGGATTATAAGACTTTTATGGAAGCCGATTACGTACCCGCGGCGATTTCGGCGATCATGCAGAATTTTGCAGCCGTCGCCACCGTCGGCACGACCGGCTGGGGCCAGATTTACGACACCTGGGGGCAGCAGACCAGCGTTTCGAACACCACCATCCAGTACAATACTCTCAACGTTGGCGGCACAAATGTGCCAACCGTCAGTGTCGACAAAGGCGCTGCACCATTCCTGATCGATGGCCGTTCCGCGACCAATGCCGCCAATGCCTATGTCGACGTTTATCTGACAGGCACGATCGCCCAGGTCATCAACGGTGTGACGAACTATATCGCCTCTTATCGCTATACGGTCAGCGCAGCCGCCTGGTCATCGCTCGGCTTTGAACGGTCAGATGTCAATTATTCCGGCACTGGCACTTACAATTTGACCGCGCCGGTAACGGCCGTGCCGGGCCCGGAAGCCGGCGCCGGCCTTGGTGCGTTTTTTATGGGCGGTCTTGCATTTTACATGAGGCGTCGCGGCAAGCTGTCAGGGGCGACCGCCTGAATTTCCGGTTTCTACATCTTCGGCTTGTCGCTGAAGGAGCGGCCAGGTCTTTTGTCGTTTCCAACTGCGCTCTGGCGTCAGTTTTTCGACGATCTTTTCTGGAGCGGTCGTTTTTTCGCAAGCTGGACCTGGTGGTCGTGGACCACCGCATTTCGGCCGGATGCTTTTGCAATGTAGAGAGCCCGATCCGCTGCAGCAAAAAGCTGGGAATATTGCGGATAGTCGACATTCTCGGCGATCCCACCCGAAACCGTCGTTCTAATCGTTGCTGCATCGACAAGGATTAGATGGTTTTGCAGCGCTTCGCGGGCGCGATCGGCTACGGAAGACCTCTCGTCTTTCGTCCCTCCGGTCAGAAGCACTGCGAACTCTTCGCCGCCGATGCGCGCAACCACATGCTGTTTTGATATCGTTTCGCTCAAAACTCTCGCCACGGCGATGATCACACTGTCCCCCGCGGTATGACCATAGGTGTCGTTGATCGATTTGAACCTGTCGATATCAAAAAGGGCCAATGACGCCTCAGCGGTCTCCAGGCTGATGGCCTCTAGGAAAGCGCGCCTGTTTAAAAGCCCGGAAAGCGCGTCTGTGCGGCTCATACGCTCGAAAGCGTCATGCGATATCGACAGTCGACGAATTGCGCTCGCGTTGATGAAGGTCACAGAGAATGTCAAAACCCCAGCGAGCAACGTTGTGATGATCACGCCGACGGTCGCTGCGGGCACGACCGGGTATGGCAAATATCCGACAGCATCGATCGAGAAATGCACGACGATGTTGAGAATGTCGGCAATGATAACCACCATCAGCGTCACTCTTAGAGAAAATGACATAACAGCTCTACGCGAGGTAAACCCTCCGACGGTGTAGATGATGCCGGCACGCCGTTTCAGCCAATCGATCACTCTCAGCCCCTTAACGTGATAATGGCAAGCGCTGCTTATTTCTTGCCGATAAATAACGCTCAATTAGCTGATGATGTTTTACAAATTGCTTCAGCACCGCTGGCAATAGGCAGAACCGGGAATGTGTCGAGAGCGGCGGATGTCAAGGCTTTGGAGACGTCAATCTGGGACGGTCTGGACACAGCTAATCCAAAGCAAAACGGCGCTCAACGAGGCGACGGTTTGAACTGTCCGAACGTTGGCTTTGGCAAAGACCGAAGGTTCAATGCAGGCTCAAGCACAGGCTTGGGGATAGGCTTATCTCTAACGAGTTTCGACAAGTTGATCTGATGATCGGTGACGTCCGACGGCGACGCTGAACAACGGAACGCAAACGGCAATCATGCGCCAATTGGGACAAGGTGCAAACTTTTCGCCGGCGTGCATTTTTGTGCGGAAAGATCGGCGGTCAGGTCAGCGCCCAACGCTTGCTACAGTCATCGGATCCGTCTGCGGCGAGGCTAAGTGATAAAGGCTCTGTCCGCCTTGAATGAGCAGCGCCCATAACAGGAAGGACACGCCAAAAGACAAAATCAAATTGCGAAGTCTCTGCGACATTGGTGGTCGTCTCCGATTTTCATCGAACCTGCCACGCGTGCCTCAAAGTCACGTCAAGGATTTCATTCAAATGCCGCGCAATCGCGATTTAGTCGATCACGGCGTTTCATCCGGGATGCCCCCCCCGATGAGTACGCCTTGTCCGGCGGCAATCTTGCTCTGAACGAGCCGCCCGCATTTTGTCGGATCGATCAATGATCGGGCTGTGGATGGCGGGGAAAATGACTTCGGATATGATCGATGTAATAACTGCCCGGCGACTGCGCTGTAATCAGATCGTCAACAATCGACCTCGGCACCTGTGAGAATATCCTCTTTGATCCATCGACCAAAGAAATGCGAAGCATTCGCCTCTGTTCGTTATACTCAACGGCTTCAATTAGCTGCGACTTGAGTTTGACCAGCATCCCACGTCCCCACTATCCCCATAGATGGCGAGACAATGCATGTAAGTCTGTGCTAATTCAATCCACGAGTTAACAAATAGTAAGAATTGAGTGATCGAATGTTGAACGAGGCCAGCGCTGCCATTTCTGGTACACGCCAGCCTCTGCCGCAGTGGGGTAAGTCTAGTGACATCTGCGATAAACTATCTCTCTACTGATGTTTGTTTTTCGTCAGGCCCAATGATCTGCGACGGTTAAATGTCACGCAATGTCCACATGGATGCCGTGCCATTAAGGCACATCGTGCCAAAAGCTCAACGAATTGAAGCGCTTTCGGACATTGCTGGCGCCTTATTCCGCGTCCGTCCGTGGGAATTTTGTCCTGATCTTTCTTAAGTAAAAGCGGCCCGGCGACCAGGCACGCGATAACTTGTCGAAGATCTCCTGCGGGACATCCGAAAACAGGCGAACTTTGCCCGCACGGAAATAAACCATCAGGATATGCGCCTCCTCATCATATTCGGCATGATGGAGCATCGACGATTTGAGTTTGGCATAAATCATCTGAAAGGCGCAGCTCGATTGACAACTGAGAGCTATATGCGCCTTCAAATTCAATATCTGAAGTCAATGATGAAACCGTGGTTACGTCTTAAGGTTACCGTCCCGATCGAACGTCAGGATACATCTAAAACCGCCGCTATCCAGTCTAAGGAGACAGGCCTTCGCTTGCGCCGGCCGCAAGCTCGCGGAGCAAACATGCCCGCACGCAGTCTTCCGCATAGGCGCTGACGAAATAATCACGGGCAAGTTCAGCATCAACACGACCGGCGATCGCGTCGCGACAGATGCTGCGCGCATCCTGATAAACCTGACCGGACTGGAAGCGGAATTGTTTGGTCATAAACCGCATGGCTTCGCGTGGCCCATTGACCACGCCGGTAATACGATCGCCTTCCCCGACATGAACAGGGCGGCTCCAGTGAGACGAAAAATGGACAGGAACAACGACACCCACAGCCGATCAACCCTTACAGAGCCAGTCGGGCGAGATAAGCAGATGCTGATATTGGAGTCGCTACTGTCCAACGTGAAGAGCCAGGTCATGATGGCGTATTTCGGCCAGATGTAGCGAAAAAGACATAGAAAATAACAAGTTAAGTAAAATTTGAATGGTTCTTTTAACAGTTGGTGAAGAAAAGAAGAGGCCTGGACCCTACGGCCAGACCTCTTTTATTCTCAGTAAAACCGGACTAGGTCCGAGGGGTAGTTTTACTCACCTATATATATTCCAAATTGCTAATATAATGTCAAGCTGACGCGATTTCCGTCTGCGGACCTGGAGGAGGCCGACCAGACCGTTTCTTAGTCGGTGAGCGCGTCCCCGCTGATCTCTGGTCGTCCATCACCTCACCATGTCCTGAAAGAACAGCAAGAGCGCCTCAATTGAACGTCTCGCAAACCCATCTGGCTGAACGAACGACCTGTGTCATTGAGAGATCAATCGGCTGCTCTTTTTAAAGACGCCTTCGAGGCCGTGTAAAGCGAGGGTGAGCGGCCCTGATACCCTCAACGCGATGCCTTGCAATTGGGCCCGCTCAGGCGCCGCGCGGTGATTGGACGTTTCATCAAAAATACGGATAAAAAAAGGGCCCCAAAAGGGGCCCTATGATTTCCAACGCGAATGAATTTAAGCTGCAATCGACCGCTCGTCGCGGCGACGCTTAACCCAATACGCAGCGCCGAGCAGGGCAAGGGCGCCAACGCCAGCACCGGCTTCAGGGCCAGGCACAGGAACAGCCGCACCAGGCAGCGTATAAGTCGCAAGACCGCCGAAATACTGGAACTGCGCGCTATATGTAATCGGATTGGTCTTGGTGGTCGCATAGGTGCCCAAAACCACAGACAGGTCGCTTGAAACGAAGTTGGTGAAAGTCCAACCCGTGCCCGGTGCGCCGAGGGTGTCAAACACATCCGACCACGCCGCAACCCATGTGCCGAAAAGCGACAGAGCCTTACCGCTCGTGGCAGATTCATTGTTATGGTAGATAAGGGAAGTCGGGACTGCAGCATAGGCGCCAGCAACACCCGTCAAAGACAGGGACAGCGCGACGGCAATGGTCTTGAGATTCATCGGGGTGTTCCTCTTCGACGAAATTCTTATCAGTCTGTAAACTACGCGAGTATCGAGCAAGAGTCCATATGTCGCACTGCAACTTTGTAGGATTTTGCAAATAATAATGAGAAAACAACGCACAAAAAACATGCTGCACCGAAGTGACGTGTGTCTGCCCGCCAGAATAAAATCAGCCTCATGAATAAAAACATGGTTCGATTCGCTACAGCGGCCCGTACACGAAGCTTATCATAAAGGCCTGCCTATCTGATCTTTGCCTATTGAGCGCTTGGAAAGTCGCCGCGCCGCGCCGTGTTGCGAATGGGAGAAAACCTTAAGTCCGGATAACGCAGCTGACAAATAAGCTCGATATCGCGACTGAACTGATCAAGGCCTTTAAATGTCGTCCTCTCGACATCATCAGGACCCGTCCATTGCGGGTCGGTCTCAACCGCAACATTTCCGATCTTGCCGAGACGCAATTCAATCAGTCCCGCTTTAAGGCCCTCGCGGATACGCTGCACCTGAGACAGTCTGGCAGAACAGGCCTCTTTGCTCGACCAAAAATATTCCGCGGCATTCACGGGGTGTATGAGAAGGCAATAGGCCAAAAGCGAGATGAATATATGTGGTGTTTTGTACATATTTCCGGTCTCCGATATCTCAATCGTCTTTGGGTGGCTGATGTCAGGTTAAAACGATAGGCGGACAGTTCGGCGCGCCCCTTGTCGGTGAAACGGCCCTATCGGTTGCGCAGATGCCTTGACCGTCGGCGGTAAAACCAAAAAGAGTTTGGACAGGCCGAAGCGTTCCAATCCGTACTCGAGGATCACGCCCATCCGCGGCAAAAGCCCCGCCATTTTTTTCGGCGAAGGCTCAAAGCCGGCCGGTCGAAAATCGACCAACCCAGCTAACCTTCGTGGATGATGCAGCCGTGATCCCGCTCCGACGCGAAATTAACGATGGCGGACTGATATCGTTCCAAATATAAACAGAATAAAATATGTGATATATTGTCGATTCTGCGTAAATATTATATTGCGTGCTGTTTATGTTGGAAAATTATTGCAAAAAGGCGAGTAAAATCTATCGATGCGCTGGAAATCGCCGAAGTTTCTGGTCGATCATCTAATCGCTTTATGTTGGGTTTTGAGATTGCGATGGGCTGAAACAACCACCAAGACCAACACCCCGACCTGTTATTGGTGATGCTGGTCAAAAAGAGAGTGCCTGCCGAAGATCCGTCTTCTCACTCAGTTGATACGAGGATTTCGTCCTCAAGTCCTGACGCGCGCATTTGATGATCGTCGGCCTAGATACCGCCAAGTCGTACCAAGAGGGGCGGGGCGTTTGAACTTCCGATAAAACGGCATTTAAGCAAGTCCGGCTCACCAGTATGGGGTATTGTTGTAGTGCCTTCCCGCTGATATGTTCATCAAGCCTTAACCCTGTGGGCCTGTCATGGAACATTACTGTCAGTATCTTCGTGTGCCGTGTACTCTGCTTCGCATGCTGAGCATGTCGATCCTGATCGGCAGTATTTCCCTATATTCGGGCAATGGGTTCTGGTGGAGCATCACATTCGCATTCGCCTCGCTTGCCCTCATGCAGGTCGGTTATTTTGGTGCTGTTTTAGTGATGGTTCTCAAAGAAAAACAACGCGACCGGCGCCTGTAAATTCCCCCATAAACGGTAACGGTTATGGCCTGAGTGCCGATCGATAAGGGCGGTTTGCGAGAGGCTCGCACCGGGATCGGACGGGCGTTGCAGCCCCTGGATCACCTTCAGACGGCCGCAGGCGTTGATCGCTTTATGCGTTGATGAGCAAATCCCATGCGCGGGATGTTTTGAGCTTTTCCCCATCGGCGGGTTATGCGCCGTCTGCGCCCACCAGATTTCATTTTTTGTAGCGTCCCGTTCATCTGGCTCGTGCGATCGGCCGGGCATTTGCGGTCGCGTCGCGACCAGTGGCAAAGATTGCCTGAGGCGACAATCGCGCGCCTGGGCCGGCTGATACATGAAGACATCAATGCCCCTGTCGCCAATTGCGAGAGGGCGGTTTCACTGGCTATTTCGAATGGACGGCCGCGGCTTAACGATATCAGCAAGAACTTGTGCATTAATGTCTAATTAACGGTATGAGAATGTACCCGGAAAAAGGACAGTTCTCATGAAGTTCAATCTCACCATCCACGGTATCGCATTTTGCTTGTCGGCCGTAATCGTCGGCATTTACGTTTATGGCTTTGTCACGATTTTCGTTTGATCGGCATCGATTGCGCTTTAAGCCATGCGCCATCTTCGCGTGTGTAGAGAAGCCGCAGATAGTCACCTCGAAGTTTGGGGATGTCTATTTCCCCGTTTATCCAGCGATCGACATTGGCCAAAAAATCCTGATCGTCCTCAAATTTCAGTCCAGCCTTTTGGGCTTTGTCGCGCAAGCGTTCAAACAATGCGCGTCTCTTTTCTGCCGACATGCGAATCTCCACTGGGTTGCCAACATGACGGAAAATTCGGCGGCGAATGCGATTTGTACGTTACCGGACGGAAAAGTCAGTACTGATCATGTATCATATCTGTGTATTTCTAAGAGGTACTTTGTTGTCAGCGTTTAGAGTATCGGGGTGTTAATATCATTATGCTCCTATTTGAGTATCAACAGCCGAATAGAAGCAATGGCAAATTTTATTACTATTATTGAACAAGCTATTTTGGCTCTCCCCGAAAATTCGGTGGAGACGCGTTTAGACGTGTACGGATGCGCCCGACAGATCGCTTTATCGGCATTTAAAGACTTCAAAATACCGGCCAAAAGCCAGCTTCTTTTTATGCGAGCCTTAGAAACGGCAATCGAGCTTGTTGAAAAAACCAACCGCGATCGAGCCCGCGGACGGTTGAGGCGGTACGGATAACGCCTCTTTATTTCCCCGCATGGCCCGATATGCGTGTCGGACTTGCCGCATGCCTAGACGTTATCCTCGCTCACCATCATGGTCGGTTAAGGCGAGGTCTATCGTTTAAACACGATGTTTTGTCGCCACCGGGCGGCAATCGATGTTGGTTGTGAAATGCCGGGCAGGGCGTTGCGGCTGAAAAAGGATAGCACAAGGATGGCGAAATATTCTCCGTTTTCGACCGGTCGGCAGTACCCGGTGAGCAGACGGATTGGCGGCTTGCATTGAGCATCACCCATGCCGATCAGCGGATGCCACATCGGCGCTGCCGGTGGGATCGCAGGCTCAAACGATCGGCTTGAATGGACGGGTCCCCCTTGCACCGACTCGTTTGGCTCCTTAGCCTGTTGCGATCGCTGCGGCGGTGACGGATACGATGAAAGTGCCTTTTGCCTTGGGTGTCCGAATGAATTGCCATGTCTTTTAAGGCAATGCTTTTGAACGCAGAGGATAAGGTCTCCGACACGATGCGAGCAGATAATCGGCAAAATGTGCAACGAAACGCCATAGATGAAGCGTTGGTTTGGCATGGTGGTGATGCACGCGCCACGATTGAAACGCTTCTAAAAGATTGTGCGTATTTGCAAACACAGCTCGTCCTTGCCCAAGGCTGCATCAGTCGGGGTTTCACCAGAGGCTGGATGCCTGACTTTGACCGTCAAGACACCTAAAGGTCCCTGTTTTGCTGACCGATATTGATGTCGACCTGATCGTGCCGGAGCTTCTTCGAACGGCAAACTTGCTCGATCGTCTCGACGCCGTCGACGTTGCAGCACTTGTGCAAAGGGCGGTCGTTTTAATCCGTGACATGCGCGAACATGTCGGAATTCCAGGAAGTGGCACATCAAAGGATGCCGTCATTGATCTGATCGAGGTCGCAGCTGGCATTGAGCTCTGCTCACAAGCTCAATTGCGCAAAGCTTTGCTGGAGGCCGCCGATATGATCCGCACGTTGCGCATTGTCGCAGAAAGCGGAATTCAACTGACGCTCCATGTGTCAGAGTTTGGCCGCTGAAGTATCCAGGCGTGTTTTGTCATTGTCGGCGTTTGATGGTCAGCCGAACGTGCGATCGATTTTCGCCTCCGATAAAAGTGGCTGCTATCTCAGAAATGAAGGGGCCCCCAGGGGTAAGGAGAGCCCCTTCTCCTCATGCGAAGAGGAAAACCTCACGCAGTCGGAGCTTTTTCATCACGTCGACGTTTGGCCCAGTAAGCCAGGCCAAGCATTGCCAAAGCGCCAATTCCGGCTCCGGCTTCAGGACCTGGGACCGCAGTGATGCTGGTCGTGTAATCGGCAGTTCCGCCGTTGGAATCAAGCCCGTAAAGCCACACATACGATTTGTTGGCGCCGCCAACGACTTCAAATGTAAAACTGTCGCTAAAGTCCACGATCCCGGCTGATGGGAATTTGTGAAGGTCCGCGATCGTGCCGTTATAGCTACTCGGATTGACGATTTCCCACAAAGTGCTGTGCGCGCTCGTCGCCCCAACTGCCGAGCTAATGACGTGGAGGTTTAGCGTGTAAAATCCATCAATAAGCTTAAGGAGAGAAGAGTTTGAGTTTGATTCTCCGACAGCAACGGAGGCCGATATTTCCTTGATAACTGTCGCATTCGCCGCAAAAGCGGGAGTGGAAAAAGTTATCACGGCAGCTGCGATGTATTGAATATAACGCATGTCAATCCTCATAATGTTCATTATTTACGAATTGAAGCTGCGGGTTATTATAGTTTTGTTAATTTCTGTGGCAATAGAAAATATGGCTGTTCTTTTCGAATATATTAACGATAGAAGGCAGTCGTGTATAATCGGAAGTCAGATATGGATATTTCACAAGTTGATCCAAAGCCACGAGACGATATTTTAAGCTATATTGCTGAAAGCCGGAAGATCGCGATACGTAATCACTATTTTGAGGGCGCTTTGGGGTCGGCGGAGATCCAAACTGCTTATAAGCGTGTCATCGATTGTCTTGAGAAATCGCAAACTGCGAATTTGGCGGATCGCTCCGCTTGCCTTCTGTCAAAGCTGGCTGACCTGCTCAGCCTTTTGAAATTTGCCTTATATGGCGCAACACGCGGTGTTGAGCCGGACATACGGGCCGCAATCGTCAGCCTGTCGCAATCTGTAAAACTGATCGCCGTAGCCAAGGCAGACGCCTCTGCTTGATAATCGGTAATATCAGAACAAACCAAAAGGCCCGCTTGCGGCAAGCGGGCCTTTTCGTCGATCGCAGGGTGTCAAAACTTAGACGGTCAGGGATTGTCCGTCACGACGACGTTTTGCCCAATAGGCGACACCAAGCATGGCAAGTGCACCAAGGCCAGCGCCTGCTTCTGGACCAGGGACCGCCGTCACAGATGCGGCATTATAGGTCGCAGTAGACGTGTAGGTTGTCGTGTTTCCCTTGACCGCTGTGCTTGTCTTGTAAACAAACGCATCCGAAATGCCCGGATAGCTCAGGAAAGACGTGAAGTTTTTGCTGAAATCCGCCAATGCGCCCGTCTGCGCGCCAGACACCGTGTAGCCAGATCCAAGCACAGAAGACCAGCCAGAAAGCCAGTCGTCATATGCCGAGCTGAACACGAGAGTAATGGTGGAAAGGCGCCCCTTTGCGCCAACATCAGTCGCTTCGGTCTCGTAGGCTGGAACCGCAGCCAGTGCCGGTGTCGTCATCATCAACGCCGCGGCAAACGCAGTATACTTTATGTTCATTAGACAACCCTTAAGGAGGAGTGTAGTTACTCAACCGTTAAATCGCACGAGGTTGAGCAAAAGTCCATAGTGTATCACTCTCGCGTGATAATAGATTAAAATAAAATCTCAAGAAGGTTACTATAAAGCGCCCAACAGTTCTCTCTGCATAAAAGACAAAGAAAGTGCGGATTTTCGCGAGCAGCATCCTTGGGAGAATGGGTGAGATGAACGCCGCCCCTCGTTGATGCAGCGGTGGCAAAACCGGGCTGTGCCTGCGGATCGTCTGACCCGCAAGACCGGTTGGAAATAAAATGCCTCGCGACCAAAAGCCTGGGGCAGGGCGGGACAACACTCAGTGTGGAAGGTGATTTGTGTTTTGAATTGGTGTGCGGGCGCAGGCTGTTAAAAAAACGAAACCCGTTCGGCTCAGTATTTGTTTTAGGAAGCCGTCGGGAGGAGGTGTCCGTCACGACGCTGTTTCAAATAGGCGCCAAATCCGATCCTTAAGAGCATATTGCTGTTTGCCTCCCGGCCGGTGCTTGGCACTTCTGTCACCCGGGCAAGGCTGGAAACATAAGACACGGTGCCGCCCTGTGCTGTCGCACCTGAATCCCAGACGAAGATCTTGTCTTTTGCACCGGTGATGGTGAAGGCCGTCTTCTTATCCCTGACGACGCTTCCAGCATCCATATTGTCGATATAATCCATCACGATCACGCCAAGATATTCGCCGGTGACACGATAGGCAAAAAGCCGGCTATAGGCGGATGACCAGCCACTGGCAAAACCATCAGCTTTGAAGCCGAATACATAGTCACCGTCGAGAAGGTGAACAACGCTCGAGGTCGTATCCGCCGTGTGGAGCGTCCCGAACGGCGACGTAATCGAGCCCGTTCGTGTTTCGACCGCAGTTTCAATTGTTGCGGCCCGCATCGAAGCGCCATCGGACGACGATGCAATGGTTATCCCAGACGGGATAAACTCGTTTTTCATTTCTTCCCGCCCCCGGAGAATAATGTTTAGTGCCGTATTGAACTGCTTAAATTAAGTTTATGTCAACTATAGATTGTTTGCTAAGTTAATCCTTAAGTCGTGTTTTAATAAAATATCCGATTTTTAGTGGGCGAAATTCCCTTTGTACATGCGCAACATCGCAGATATGCATGGGTAACGCGTCCGTGATCGAACCGGGTGTCGTCAAATTTATGCGCGTGGCGGAGCCCGGGAGGGTGGCTTGACCAGATGGAGACCACCTCGAGTGGTCGCTCACCTGGTTTTGGCCCCCATCGTGTCCGATCCGCTGATCCGGGATCGTTTGACGGCGTTTCCAGATATCTTCGAATTTGGGTTCTTACAAAACCGCAATCATCCTTGAAGAAACAGCGGTTTGACGCGCCCGCCGCCGGGGCAGCTAATGCCCACAAGGCCCTAGTGTTTTGCGATCAAAATGATGTGCTCATCAATGACATCGGCGAGCGACAACATGATCTCTCTTTCATCAAACCCATAGGATTGAAGCATTGTAACCATGCTCGAGAGCGCCGATTCCGCGGCTTTACGGCAATCATGACCTTGGTCGATCACAGATGATGCACTGTCATTTACTTGATAATCCATGTTGAATTCCCCGGTCTGTTGGTCAGGTAAGTTCATCAGTTTTTGGATGTAAATAAACGGAGCACGACTTCTGTCGGAAATACATTTGTTTAGCAATATTGTATTTTAGTTATATACAGGTTTTCCGCTGATCGCGGTTCTATCTCCCGTAAAGTGCAAGTTGAAAAGAAAGATGAGCTTGTGTTTTATTTTGGGCTTTCGATTGCGAAGGGGGAATTTGTCGTGCCGCCATCATCAATCACAGGCGCCCCGCGAAAAGACGATCGACGCGATGGCATCATTTTATGCCAGCCAGCCGGTAGGCGTGGAAAAGCGTATCGGTGACCTGCGGATCTCGGTCCGGCGATAAAAGACTAAGCTGGCGGGCAGTCATGTTCGGGTGAGTTTCTTTTAACCGTTGAGCATAGCTCGACGCCACAGCGATATTGCCAAGCAGGGCGTAAGACACGATCAACACCCGCAAGGCCGGTTCGTCGTGTTTCATATGGCCACAGAGGTCGATCGCCGTTTGATAATGGCTTTGCTTTAAGGCAATGCTGGCGCCTGCCCACCAGTAGATGTCCGGCGCAAACGGATTAAGATCTATCGCCATTTGGAACCGGTCCCAGGCCTGGTCCGGCTGGCCAAAATGGGCCAGAGCATCGGCATGTTGTAACAGCAAATCGGCAGAATGCGGGGTCAAAGCCTCTGCCTCCAGAAACCGCTCGGCCGAGATATCGAAATCACGTCGATATAAGGACACCATTGCGCTGACCCAATGGCCGATGCCGGAGGCCGGATCAATATCCATTGCGGTTTCGGCCTCCCGATGGGCGCGGTGCAACAACTGTGGATCATCGCCGCCAAGCATCAGCCATTCGAGTTGCAGCGTTTGTCCGATCCGTGCGTGCGCGACCGCCATTTTCGGCTCAAGCTCGGCTGCTTTGCGAAACTCCGCTCTTGCCCTGCGCAAAATCGGCAGGTCGCATTGACCTTTTAGATAATTTTGGCCGTTGAGCAGGTGTAGATAAGCCGATGGCGACCCGTCGGTCAGATCCAGTTGATGCCGCTCCAAAGTCTCCGCCAGCGCCGTCGATATCTGGCGCGACAAGATCCTGAAGGCTGACTGAAGCCGTTCATCGTCAAGCGAAAGATCAAGTGACCAGATGATTTCGGAGGACGAACACTTGACCAGACCGACCGATGCGTAACGGTCCGCAAAAACCGTCGTGTTGACGACATAGTCAGGACGAAGTTTGTCCGCGAAATACGCGTGTTGATGCTGGTCTGCGGCGTAGCTGCTATGCGGTGATAAAACCTTAAACGTTCTATATCGCGTCAGCCCGTAAGCAACGTCCTCGATCAAGGATTGGATGAGTGGACTGGCTGATCGTTTGTCGATCCCGACCGGCCGCATGAAGGCAATGCGGGGTGCGTCCACCGTGCGATGGTCATTCGCCTGTGCGCTATAATCGGGTTCGGATCCGCCATTGGATGTAACGCGTCGGTGCAAGGCAAGTGTTGCTGCCTCGGGTGGACGTCCCTCTGCCGCAAGCATTGTCTGCAGCCTATCAAAAATCTGCCGATAAGACGTCGGATCGCCGATCCGCGCATAAGCCGCCATAATGTCTCGATAGGTTTGCTCGCGATCCTCATCTAGAACCAACGCTTTTTCCGCAATGGCGAAAATGGTCTTTGTGTTTCCCCGCCCGAACCGTGTGAGCTCAGTGAGGACCGGGCCAAGCGCTGAAAAAAACAGGCTTTTCAGCCGGCTCCGCTCAGATAAAAGCCAAAGGTAAAATTGCTCTCGTCCTGCCTCTAGCCCTTCCAAAAGCTCGCCGCGAACCGACAGCAGCGCCTCCAAGCGCAAGCTGGGATCATCGGTCAAGACGGATTGAAGGAATGCTGCAAGATCAGATCGGACTGTCTTGGGACCGGCAATCAGGAAGCTATCGCGCGTCAGAATAAACCCGTCATCCGGCGCAATATGATGGAGCCGCAAGAGCAGTTGCCGAAGGTTGCCAAGGGCCCGCTTTTGCTCGACGTCCTCCCAAAGCAGCGAAGCAGCTGTAGAGCGCGACATCCTATTGTCCGGCGACAGCAAAAGCGCAGCCAAGAGCGGGTAGGCCTTCGCCGGCATAAATGCCGCGCTGCCTTCAAACCTTGGTATTCCCGTAAGCCATAATGCTGTTGGTTCGGTGTTTTTATCTGATGCCATGAGCTTTAAAAAAATCGGTCACCCTTGCCGCACTGCCATACCCGAAACCCTTTAACGGCCAGTCTGACATAGGTGTGACAGCAAGAAAACAAAGCCTTTGGGCAAAAAGAGACTGTCGTTTCAACTCCACAGGGAGAGTAAGCTTTCAACGCAGCCATCCGTTGGATCAAGCAGATAGGTCGGGCAGGACTTAAAAAGGGGAAAGAAACGCGCGCCGGGAAATGGTGCCAACAGCACCAGTCAGTAGACGAAGATGATCAACAACGACGTCGCACCCGCCAGCCAAAGCGACAACACAATGGCGCTGCCGAATATAAAATATCTTGAACTCATTTTATCTCTGCCGCCGCATATCACAAGGATTTCGGCCGTTGAGCGATGGGGTTATCGCTCAACGACCAGCGTAACCCGACAGGAAAGGGTCACACCCTGAACCTTTACGGCTGAGTGCGTCACAGCAGCGTCAAACGGCTGATCGATTGTAAAATATCACGGAGCAAACCGGTAAAGATCGACCGTCTTCGATGGGATGAGTTTTTCCGCTATGGCCGGTGACGTCAGCGTGAGTGTTGCGGTCCGCCATGACCCTTGCACGATCAGCCCTGAGACGGAAAAATCAATCAAGAGTAGATAAAGTGGCGATTAAATAGAATATCATTGTTTAAAATGCAATCAAAGATTGATTTTGTACCGTGTGACTTGGCGCTTTAGTAATAATATTGACAGTTTCATAATAAAAAATGTATTAATGATTACTTGAGGTTGAATATTGAAGTACAAAAATATGAACTCTCTGATTTGGGAGCGATTATGGGCGTGATGCAAAAGTGACGACTGGCCCCATGGACCCCTCGTCGGCCCCATGGGCCATTCGCGGAAGCAAGTTCCATTTTTTAGACTGAGCTAACGATGCAAAAGTCATTGGGATTGCAGGCAGATGATCGATATCGGAATTTTCCTCAAACGCGGATCACCGACATGGCGCATCTGGCAGGTTTTGCCTGCGAGGATCAGTCCGTCGGGCGCAACAAAGCCGAAAACGCCGTCAGCCAATGGATAGAGCAGGGGTTACCATTTCGCTCAGCCGGCCATATGCGCTTTTTCGATCCGATCGAAGTTTTGAGTTTCGCAAAACAGGCTGGTCTTGAAGGACGCGATGATTTTTGGCCCGATCATATGGTTCCAACGGCACGGCAGCTCGTCGACGATTTGCAGGCGCACGGATCGCGGACATTCACCGTCACGTTCAAAAGGACATTTTTTGTTAAGCCACAACAACGTCTGCGGTTGCGTATGCCCTTGCCTTTGCAATCCGACCATCTCACCTTTTTAACCGTTACACCCTTTGCCGATGTCGAGGCGCAACTGACCGTTACCCGCGGGCGCCTCGAAGCCCGCTTAACAAGTACCGACGAAACCTCGGTGACCATCGGCGCCAATCTGTCTTTTTATGCCGGTCCTCACGCGTCTTTTGACACATCAGCACCCGACCCGGTCTACCTCAGGCCGCGCGATGGCATGATCGTTGTGTCCCGACGGATCAAAGAACTGGCTTTGCGGCTTGCCGGTCCTGGTAGCCCGACCTTGCAAACGCTGCGTGCGTTTTGGAATTATTGCCTGGATGAAATATGCCAATGCGCGACCCATTACGATCAGATTAATTGGGATGCGCCCGGGGATTGGCTGCTTGATCGCGGCTGGGGGGATTGCCAACTTGTCAGCGCCCTGTTTTGCAGCCTTTGTCGTGCTTTTGGCATCCCCGCAAGGCTGATGGGCGGCCATTACCTCTATCAACCCTTTGCCACCAATCACTACTGGGCCGAGGCCTGGATTGATGGCAAAGGCTGGGCGTCCTTCGATTTTTACTGCTGGGATTTATCTTGCGGCGGACAAGATAGTATCTGGCGCGATCGCTTTTTTGGCGAGCTCGAACCACGCCTGACCAATCAATGTATGCCGTTTGATTTTACCGGTGCAACAGGCGTTGAACAGCCGCCGCAATGGTGCGTCCTGCAATGGGCAGCAAAAGACGGTGGCGTGGCCATTGGTATGCTCGATGTTAACGCGCGACCGCTTTACACCGACTTTGTCACCGTTTGCTGATGCCAACGCTGCGCGCCATCAGCACCCGCCCTTTGAACGTTGGTTATGTCGCAAGCCCGCGGGCCGAATTGAGGTCACTGCTGAAAATCATCTAGATGTTGGAGCCGACTATGATTTACGCTTTCCGTTTGCCGGCAATCAATCCCCACATGTTGGGTGCCCGTATTGAATGTGTTTACGCCGAACCCGATAGCGACCTTAAAGCCGGCGCCAAACTGTTTGATCTGGGCATCGACCTATCGAGCGCATTTGCCCAGGAATGCCCGCCCATCTCGTTCTTCCGGGTCGTTTTGCGAGAAACGGCGATCCTGCGCACGTTTACCATCAAACGAGGCGATTATTGCAGCCTTGGTGACACAATGGCGCTGTTTAGCACCACGCCCGATGAGGATCTCGATAACCAGATTGCCCGGGATGTCCGGTTTATCACCGCCGGCATCCTTCATCACGACGCGATGTGGTCGGGGCATAAACAATGACTGCGGTCCCACTGCACCTTGGGCCTTTGCATGCCGAGGGTTTTGATATCCTTCGCTCGGGTCTGCGCTGGTTGTTGCAGCCAGGACAATATTGCCGCGCCAACCAGCCATTTGCCTATTGTAACGTCAGCTTAGAGCCTGCCGGCCTGCGGTTAAAACGCCCGTCACCCTTTGGCGAGGAGGGCGAACTTCAGGTTGCCCTTGCCCCACGTGTGGGCGGGATCGTGCGGCCCTGGACGGGCAGCGAAAGAGGCGGGTATCTGAGTATTCGCAGTGTCGATGCCTGGGACGAGCGGGCAATCGTTGCCCAGATCGAAACAGAAGACGCAAGCGTTGAGGCTGGCCAATTACGGCTTCTCATGCTTGCCGGGCGACGTTTCACCGGATTGGCCGATGTCCATTCCGGACTATTGCCGGGATGGCTTGGCCGTAGCCGGGCATGGTGGAGCGACGACAACACCGCCCCGCCGACCCTGTTAAGTCTTGGAATCTGCGACGCAACCGGCGTTGTGCTGGGTGAGAAATGCGCCTTTTTGGAAATGTTTGAAGCATCCAACACAGCAAATCAGCTGGTTTTTGTCCCCGATCATCCGATGGCGCCTTGCGCCCCGGTTCTGCTCGATCAGCTTCATCGAACACCGGCGCTGGATGACGCGATCGCCGCCGATCTTCAGGGATATTTTTGCAAATCCCGCATGACCCCAAATGGCGACGACTGGATGGTGGCGGGGGCGTTGTTATCGGTGATGACCCGCTCGCCGATCGAGGATCCCTATACGCTTTTTACCCCGTCAGGCCTGTTGCGAACAAGACCGGCAGATGCCGTGCTTTTGTCACTCAGCAGCGAACCACAGTCGATTTTGCGCCATAAGACGCTTGGCTACCATCTGCACATGATGCGCCACCATCAACAGGCGGCTGGCCCGACCTTTCATGCTTGGCTGGCAAGCGCCTTTGAACCCATCAAACGCACCGTCGACGACATCCACCGCGACATGCAGCACTTGCTGGAAACCATCGCCAAAAGAACCGGGGCCCGTGCGCTCGTCATCAATCGCATGTCGACATCCGGCCATGAAAACATTTCCAACTATGTCGCCTTTGATGCACCGATGAGCGAGACACTTTCAAGCATTGCCGCCAAAGAGCTCAACCTCATGCTCCATGACCTCGAAGACAGCCATGATCTGGCAATTGTC
This sequence comes from Aliirhizobium sp. YIM B11859, assembly GCF_057163345.1. NCBI lineage: Bacteria > Pseudomonadati > Pseudomonadota > Alphaproteobacteria > Hyphomicrobiales > Rhizobiaceae > Aliirhizobium > Aliirhizobium sp. YIM B11859. The sequence continues at coordinate 5,715 of NZ_JBXHAY010000005.1, read as the reverse complement.
GATGTCGATGCTTTGGCAACCGATATGGGGGCGGCTGAACATCTGCCCGACGGCATCCACCAAAGCGGTCAGTTGCAGCACGCCCTGCGCCTTGAAATTCTCTCGATCCTCAATGATGGTCGCGCCGATCAGGTGATCTCGAACGCAACCGCAAGATCGCCAGCCTCGCCATCGGTTGCCTCACCCGGCTGATCACTGAAAACGGCAAGATTGACGCCGATGCCACGCCAATCGCCCGCCTGTGCCATGATTTCGCGCAGGATACCCGCCTGGCCGGCGCGCACCTCGACAACCGCCTTATGGGTCTCTAGTTCAACGACCAGATCGCCGGCGGCAAACGCCGTGCCCGGCGTTCCGTGCCATTCGAGCACGCGGATTTCCTCGACGCCCGGTACGGCAGCTGGAACTGACAGTTGGTAGATCATAAAAGCCTCTCCCCAAATATGGTCATCGTTTTAAAAAGCGGATCACGGTGTCGAAGATCCGCGCCGCGTCCGGCACCACGGTTTTTTCCAAAACCGGATTGGATGAGACGGGTGCGGGCAATGCGCCGATGCGCATAAACGCAACGGCGCCGGAATGTTCGCAAATGCGCCCAAACACCTCGATCCCCACGCCGGCTGTCGTTTGGCCTTCTTCGACCGTCACCAATGCCCCGGTTTTTGCAACAGACCGGGCCACGGTCTCGATATCAAGCGGAGAAAGGCTGCGAAGATCGATGACCTCGGCATCGATGCCGGCCGCCTCAAGCAAAACGGCTGCTTCGATCGCATTGCGCACCATAAAACTGTGCGACACGATCGTCACATCGTGACCCGTGCGTCGGACAATCGCCTCTCCGAACGGGATCGCCGTTTCGGCGACACACACGTCGCCCGGAATAGGAAAGAGCCGCTTATGATCGACATAAACAACCGGCCCATCACTGCGAAGGGCCGTTTTCATCAACCCATAGGCATCTCCAGGTGTCGATGGAGCAATCACTTTGATCCCCGGCACGCTCATCAACCACGCCTCGATACATTGCGAATGGGCAACCCCTTGGCCCAAAGCACCGGCGGTCGTTTTAACCACAAGCGGTGCGTTTAACAGCCCGCCGGTTTTGTAACGAAGTTTGGCGCCGTAATTGATCAGCGGATCAAAACCAAGCATCAGAAAATCCATGTAGGTGATGCTGACCAGTGGCCGGTACCCGGCCGCTGCTGCCCCAACGGCAATACCGATCGATGCGTTTTCCGACACCGGCGTATCGCGCACCCGCTCTGGGCCGAATTCATGATAAAGCCCGTCAAATTCCCGGTAAGAGCCGCCGAACGCGCCGACATCCTGACCAAGGATCAATAGACGCGGATTGGCACGCATTTCTTCGCGAAAGGCGCGACTGATCGCTTCGCGAAAGTATAATTTGACCATTGCAGGCGCCCCATCAGCCGACATTGTCAAAGACCTCGGACGGGTCCGGATAAGACGAGGCATTGGCAAACGCGAGAGCGTCTTTGACGCGCAAGCCCGCGTCCGACCGCATTTCTTCCACCGTTGCCCCATCAAGTGCCAGCGCCCGGACCAGTTTTTCGATCGGGCATTGGGCGCGAAGTGTGGCCAAAACATCCTTGGATCGTGTCTCGCGCGCGGTTGTCGAATGCGACAGAAAACGGATCGACAGGCATTCCAAAAAGGCCGGGCCACCACCTGATCTGACATGGTCTGCAGCGTGGCATGCTGCAGCAGAGGTTGTCTCGACATCCATGCCGTCCACCGTTTGTGCCCAAAGCCCAAAGGCTGCGCCAAGATCGGATAATTTGGCGCTGGCCAAGGCCGATGAGCGCTCGGTCGAGACAGATAAGCTATTGTTATTACATAAAAAAAGAATTGGAAGTTTCCAGCAGGCGGCGATATTTAAGGTTTCATGCAAGGCGCCTTGACCACACGCGCCATCGCCGAACAAAACCGCCACGATCCCACCGGTTCTGTCCATCTGCATGGCCAATGCGACGCCGGCAGCAATGCTTATATTGCCGCCGACAACCGCATGGGCGCCGAAAAAACCCACCGCCGGATCCGCCATATGGCCACGTCCAGCACGACCACGGTTCATGCCTGCCGTTTTGCCCAGCAATTCGGCCATCAGCCGGCTCGGATCAACGCCGCGCGCCAAGGCCGGGCCGATCGAACGCCCGCCGGTCAACAACTGGTCCTTGGCGGTTAAGGCAGCGCTCAGTCCAACAGCCACCGCCTCTTCGCCGGTCGATAACAGTTGAAAGCCGTGATCGCGCTGCTGGCTGAGCGCCGTTTCGAACGCTCGGATCAACAGCATGACCTTAAGTGCCTGCAGCCTGTCGATCACGCGCGCTTTCCTATCCGCAGCAAAGCTCTTGCCACCATTGCAAAACTATCGCCAGGACCCCGTCGCCGCACCGCCTGGGTTAATTTGTCGAAGGCGACGGCCGGGCTAATCTTACCCTTTAAGGCTTGTTGGATCAGCCAGCCGACATGGCGATTTTGGTCGGTGTCGATAATGGTTTCGACCAGCTGCTTACGGCGGCCGGGGCCCAAAGCCATCAGATTGTGCGGCCTGATCTCCAAAGATTTGATCTCTAAGGGGAGGGGGGGGTCTGTCTGATATTGCTTCAGATAAACAATCGCTGCGTCTTGCACATCGATATTTGCCAATCCATCGAGGCCATTTGCGACGATCTCGATAGCCATGGTTTTTGCCGCCACGTCGATCGCTGTTTCGCCCTTCAGCTGATAGTCGGTGCCCATTCGTGCAGCACCGATATCCGCCAGCACCCGGTCGAGATCAATGATGAAAACCCCAAACTCACGCGACAGCTCGGTCGCCAGAGAATTCAGCTTGCGTATGCGCACGCGCCGTGCATGCGCAAGTTTGCGGTCATCGTTTGCGACATGGCGCAGCACGGTCGCAATAAACACGGGACCGCTGTTTTCGCTTAAACCGGCATACTGATCGTGCAATCGGGATCTGGTTTTATCCCACTCTTCGTCTTGATCAACCTCGGGCAATAGTGATGTCACAACCAGCGATCCGCTGGGTGCTGTGCTCAGATCGGCAAAGGTTTCGGCAAATTGGCACATGGTGGTCCATGGACCGCCTGTTGCCCCAAGCGCTCGAACCAGATGTGCAGACGCGGCCTCTATAATCGCCCGTTCAGACGGTGCCACAAAGGCTGCCAAGCCAATAGAACTGGTCATACCGAACCCGTCTCCGCCCAACGAAAATGTGCCGCAAGCATCGCCTCGCGACCTTTGATGGCGTGACAGCGCTTGGCAGCCTGTGCCAAGTCCGGAAGTGACGTCAAACGGGCCTTTTCCGGCACATCTGGTGTGCTCGACAAACTCGCCCACAGCACCCGCAACAAAGCAACCTCGGGACAAGGATGGGCTTCAAAAAAATAGGCCTCCCAGCCATGATCGGCCAATGGATCACGCCAGCCGCTGCGATGCGTCATGTGATAGCTGCGCGCCGGACTTCCCGTCATCGAAAACCCCTGCTTGCACAATCTGAGTGCCAGTTCACGATGTTCACTACTATCGATCTCAGGATTAAAACCACCGATCTCAAGGAAAGACCGACGGTTAAGGGACTGGTTGGAGCCGGATGCTGCCGCCCATAAAACAGGACAATCAGGGGCGTGTGTCAGCGCCGCCATTTCCAGTTCAAACAGCTTGCGTGGGCCAAAACCCGGATAAATACCCGGTTCGCCGCGCGCCTCGATCTCGTTAAATGCATGGAGGATCTGCTGGCGTGTCACCACATTGCGTCGCAGTTCCGCATTCGACATGCGCGCCACACGCTCGACCTGATCGATCTGCGGTGTGCCCCGTTCTGGATCGATAAACGACCGCGTAGACCGAAGGTGGTAGGTCGAGCCACGCACCACGCGTTTTGTTTGTTGCCGGTGCAGCCAAAGATGCTCCGCAACCAGCGTCGGTGACGCAAGTGTGTCGCCGTCGAGGAAAATTAAAATGTCACCCGTGGCGGCCACGGCCCCGGCATTTGATGCCGCCGATCGGCCAATCGGGATTAAATTGTGGACGGTGACGATGTCGATCTCGGGCTTTGCCTCGGCAATAACGGTATCCGTGTGGTCGTTTGAACCGTCATTCACCACGATCACTTCGGGCGCCTCGCTTTGCCGCGACAGCGAGGCCAATGTCAGACGCAATCGGTCAGCCTCATTAAGGGTGCGAATGACAACACTTGCCTTCATGCGGCCAGGTCCTCAAACAGGCCGTAATCGGCAAGCACACGCACGACCTCGTCTGCGATGAGCGCATAACCTTGAGCCGTCAGATGTGTGACATCGAGCTTGACGGCATCGATCCCACGCCGGGCCAAAAGCGCCTCCACATCGATGATCGATATGCCTGTCTGTTGAGACAGATCGACAAGTGCAAGGTTGAAGCGTTTGATCCGCGTGGCAAATGTCTCTCCCACGCCCATATAACAATGGATCATGTCGCCTGGAATGACCGGCGACATGTTGTAGATCAAGATCGGCATATCGCGGGCCGCGATCAGCCGCTCGATGACCGCCAGAAGATTGGCCATTGCCGTTTCGACCGACAATTGCGGCAGGCTATCAAACTCTGTGGTGAGAAAGGCCCGTTGTTCGGCCGAAAGCCCTTGAATGTCGTTTGGATAAAGAAGGGTGCCATCCCTCTTGTGCCGCATCATCGTATTGGTGACGTCTGGCTGGATGGACAAAACCACCGCATCGGCCACTGTTGTAAACACCGCATCGCTGAATTGGCTCTGTAGTGTATAGGCGCCCGGATCCAGATCAACTCCAGCAATCGAGGCTGGGATGTGTCCATCTGCAGCCAATAATGCATCCGAACGTGTCCATGTTTCATGCTTTACCCGGGCAGAAACGCCAGGATATTGCATGCGCAATACTTCATTGACGCCATTCCACAGCAACTCTCCACCGACACGGCAAGAATGCAACGAATCACGCACGTCGACATTGCCTTTGACGAAAAGAGTTAGACGTTTCATCGTTACTCCATTGTCTGAAGTAGTATAATAACACCTTAGTTTATTTCTGCACAGATACTTGTTTTATTTTGAGTTCGCAAATAGTGGCCCTGCAGAGGGCGATATTGCCTGGTCACCGAAGGCCGCGAGGGGCTGTTTTGTCCGCTTGATCGCAAACCGTATGCGTCGTCCGGAAACCGATGAAACCGCAGCGAAATGGCTCGATCGTGCCGAGCTTCAGGGCGCGCCGGTGGAACCTGCGGCGTTTTTGATGGCCTGATAGGCAAGCGCCGACACGCACCCGACCTGGTATCATCGGACCCAGCCTATCGATTTAAAAGGAGGGTGGTTGAGAGACGATAACCTCTGCAAAAGTCGATCGAAACCACGAATTTCAGCCGCTCCGATAAAAAGAGCGGCGTCATGGCATACCAAGGATCAATGCGTGACCGGTGGGCCTTTTTGCGGGAGCCGATAATTCCGCTCCAGTCGGCTTAAAACCGTAAGCCCTTTCGGTTTGCAAACTTAAGCTGCAATGTCGACTGTGGGCGACTTGTCAAACACGTCCTTCAGTGCATTCAGGATTTTTGCAACGCTTGCATCATTGCAGGAATAATAGAGCACGTCCATTGAACACGGAATCGCGTTGAGGATTCCGTTGGCTTCCGAATTATGATTCCATCGCCCCGACTGTTGATTTGGCCGGAGGCAAT
>NZ_JBXHAY010000004.1:0-677566 GCF_057163345.1 Aliirhizobium sp. YIM B11859 | reverse complement strand
CCCAATCAGATATAACCAACTCTGTCGTGGTTTGCTACAGAACGAAAGAAACCGTCGCTAGCAGCGCCGCCGCCCTCGTTCAGTGAGCGGGTTATAGGCGGAACCCCTTTTCTAAGTCAACAGGGGCCGGTGGAAAAATATCAAAAACATATCAATCAATTGAATTAGCTTAGCTATTTGTATTTGATTGCATTTTTCCAGTTGAAACACCACCCAAGGTGGCGTCAACGACAGATACTCCATAATCGAGATTTCTGCCGTTGACACAGAGAATGGGCCGAAGCCAGAGGAGCATAGAACCCGCGTTTTCAGCGCCGGCTGGCACTCCACATCAACCCGATATCAGTTTGACTTCGAGAAAGTCTTCAAGCCCCCACTTGCCGCCTTCACGGCCGTTGCCGGATTGCTTGTAGCCGCCGAAAGGCGTGCCGGGTGCACGCGACGTGCCGTTGATCTGGATCATGCCGGCGCGAATGCGGCGTGCGACACGCTGCGCACGCTCCGGACTGCCTGTCTGCACATATCCGGCCAGGCCGTAATCCGTGCCATTGGCAATGGCGATCGCATCGTCTTCCGTCTCGAACGGGATCATCACCATAACGGGACCGAACACTTCTTCCCGCGCGATCGTCATGTCGTTGTCGACATCGGCAAAAATGGTCGGGCGGACGAAATAACCGCGATTGAAACCTTCCGGGCGCCCAGGACCGCCGATCACCAGCCGCGCGCCTTCGTCGATGCCCTTTTCGATCAGGCCCTGTACCTTGTCGAATTGAAGCTCGGACACGAGCGGGCCGATATGGGCGCCCTCCATCGAGGGGTCACCAACGACAACCGCTTCCGCCGCCGTCTTGGCAAGCGCCACGGCCTGTTCATAGACATTCTGCTCCACCAGCATGCGGGTCGGCGCATTGCAGGACTGCCCGGTATTTTCGAAACAATGGTTCACGCCCCGCTCGATGGCGGCGGCGAGGTCGCTATCGGCAAAAACGATGTTCGGCGACTTGCCGCCGAGTTCCAGCGAGACGCGCTTGACGGTGGCAGCCGATGCTTTCGACACTGCCGTTCCTGCCCGGGTCGAACCGGTGAAGGACATCATGTCGATATCGCGATGGCTGGAAAGAGCCTCGCCGACGACGATCCCTTCGCCGTTGACGAGATTGAACACGCCAGCCGGCACGCCAGCCGCATCGACGAACTCGGCAAACAGCATGGCAGACATCGGCGCGATTTCGGACGGCTTCAGCACCACGGTGCATCCCACCGCGATCGCCGGGATCACTTTCAGCGAGATCTGGTTCATAGGCCAGTTCCACGGCGTGATCAGGCCGACGACACCGATCGGTTCATGTACTATCTTCTGTTCCGGCCGGTCGGCCAATGGCGTGCTTTCAAGCTTGTAGTCCTTGAAGGCGGCGATGAAGGCCTTCAGGTGCGAGAGGCCGACGAAAGCCTGCGATTCCCGCGCCAGCGTGATCGGGGCGCCCATTTCCAGCATGATCGCCTGCGCCATCTCGTCCATGCGCGCTTCGTAGATGGAGGCGATCTTTTCCAGATAGCCGATCCGCTCTTCCTTGCTGGTCTGGCTCCAGCCGTCGAAAGCCTTTCGCGCGGCCGCAACGGCCGCATCGATGTCGGCGGCAGAGCCTGCCGAGATCACCGCATAGGCCTCCTCGTTTGCCGGGTTGATGACCTCGAGCGGCTTGCCATCGAGAGGCGCACGCCACGTGCCGTTAATGTAGAAATCCGTCTTCTGCAGAAGTGTCGATGCCTGGCTCACGCTTTTCTCCCTCTTTCGCGCATTCGGCAATCTCGCCGGTTATCGACAGCATGCCCTGAAGCGGGGCGACCGTCGACAGTCTTCCAATGGACATATGCTTCAAATGCCATTCCGACAGCTTCAAAGGCGTTTTAGCGCCCGTTCATCCGGTCGCGGATCTTATTCCACCCCATCGTCAATTCCGCCCCGACCCGCCAGAAGCGCTGCCACGGCATCGGCTCAAGCCGGCTGCGGATCGGCAGGTCGATCTCGGCCTTGCCATCTGAGGCGATGCGTTCGGCGACCATGCGTCCGGAAATCGTCGCCATCGCGATGCCGCGGCCATTATAGCCAAGCATCAGATGTGCGCCAGGCTCCGGTTCCGTCAGATGCGGATAATGGTCGTGGGTGATCGCCACCTGGCCATGCCAATGCCAGGGCCAGGCGACGTCGCCGAGCTGCGGCCAGAGCTTTTTGGCATAGTCAACCAGATGACGATAATCCTGCGGTCCGCGGGCGTCACGCTGGGCACCGCGCCCTCCCATGACCAATCGTCCCTCATCATCGATCCGATAATAGACAACATCCCAGGCCGACTCATAAAGCGCGGCACCGGACGGCATGATCGTATCCCTGATCGCCTGCGGCAGCGGGTCGGTGGCGGTGATATAGGTGAAGATCGGGGCCAGCGTCTGTTTCAGACCGGGCCATAGCGAACCGGTGTATCCGTTGGTCGCAATCACCACATGCGGCGCCGTCACGCTGCCGCCATTGGTTTCAATCCGCCAGTCGCGCTCGTCACGCCGAACGGAGGCGGCAGCGCTACGGGTATAAATCTCGGCGCCTGCGGCCCGTGCCGCCTGCGCCAACCCGCGAGCATAACCAAGCGGATTGATATGGCCGCCACGCGCATCAAAGGCGCCACCGGGATAGATCCTGGTGCCGGTCATCCGGCGCATATCCTCAGCCGTGGAAAATTGCATCGGCATGCCACGTGCCTGGTTTTGCCGGACCAGATCCTGGATCAGTGCGAGCCCGGTATCATTGATCGCGGCACGGATCGTACCGGTGCGCGCAGGGGCGCAATCGATGCCGTATTTCTCGATGCAGGCGAAGACCTCGTCTGGCGCTGCGTAGGATGCCCTGACCATCCGCCCGCCGAGATCGGAACCCCAATCCCGCTCGATTTCATCCGGCATCCATTTGAGGCCGGGATTGACCTGCCCGCCATTGCGGCCGGAGCAACCATGACCGATCTCTTCGGACTCGATCAGGATCGGCTTCAGCCCGGCTTCGGCGAGGTGAAGCGCCGTCGACAGGCCGGTATACCCTCCGCCGACGATAACCGCGTCTGCGGTATGCGTGCCGGAAAGGGAGGTAAAGGTGTCGATCGGTCTTGCCGTGTCGAGATAGAGATTGTTCATGGGAAAACGATGCGACGTGTTCATTTCTGGCGCCTGTGACCGGACATTCCGATGTCCGCTTCTCTTTGACTAAGACCGTGACCGGCTCCCATCGAGAGCCGAGACTTATGGAACGAGGCGCAGATCCGCCGGCATCCAGTGCATTTGCACCTCGGCACCGGCGTGATGCGCAGGCAGATCGGCGCGATGCGGTTCCATCACCACCAATGCCTCACCGGCCGCCTCGATCGTGTAGCGGATGCTTTCGCCCATGAAGATCGCCGAGGTGACGGTACCGCTGGCCGTTGCCGCCGGAGGTTCCGGCGACGGCTGCGAGCCGGCGGTCGAAAGCCAGATCTTTTCAGGCCGCAAGATGGCCCGGGTCGCGCTCGGGACACTGCCCCGGGCCGAATAGGCCTGGCCCAGCATCGAGACATCGTAGGCGTCCTGCCCCCTGCTAGAAATCACCCCGATCGACAGAAAATTCGCCTCGCCGATAAAGGAGGCGACGAAACTGTTGGCCGGCTCGTCGTAAAGGGCGGCCGGTGGACCGATCTGTTCCACCCGGCCGCCATTGAGCAAGGCCACCCGGTCCGACATGACCAGTGCCTCGCGCTGGTCATGGGTCACATAGATGAAGGTAATGCCGAGCCTGTCATGCAGGCTCTTGATCTCGAGCTGCATCGCCTCGCGCAGTTTCTTGTCGAGCGCGCTCAAGGGCTCGTCCATCAAAAGCACCGGTGGATCGAAGATCACCGCACGGGCGATGGCTACGCGTTGCTGCTGTCCGCCGGAAAGCTGCTGGGGGTAACGTTCACCGAAGGAGCCCAGCTGCACCAGATCGAGAGCCTTTTTCACCCGCTCGGCGATCTCTGCCCCGGGACGGCGTTGCTGGCGCAAGGCGAAGCCGACATTCTGCGCCACCGTCATATGCGGGAAAAGCGCATAGTTCTGGAACACCATGCCGACGCCGCGCCGTTCAGGCGCCCAGTGGGTCACATCCCGCCCATCGAGCTGGATGTTTCCTTCACTGACGGATTCGAAGCCGGCCAGCATCATCAGCAATGTCGATTTGCCGGAGCCGGACGGGCCGAGAAGGCTGATGAATTCGCCGGCCTTAACATCGAGATCGAGACGATCGATCGCGACCATGATGCCGTATTTCTTGCTGATCCCGTTGAACCGGATCGCCGCACCGGCGCGGCGGGCGCTGCCCTTGGAAAGAGAACTGTCGACCATCTCACTATCGCCCTGTCATTCAGGCGCCCTGTCATTCAGGAGGCGGCGCCAAAGGCGCCACCACGGTTTCCGAAAGCGGCTGCGGCTTCAAGAGCGCGGGGCTTCCCCGAAGCTCATCAACCTGCCGCACGCCGGGATCAGCCGAGGATGAACTTGTTCCAGCGCGCCGTGACCTCGTCATAGTTCTTAGCCCACCAGAGATCGTCATAGACGATGAGCTGGGAGACATATTCGCTGTAGGTCGGCAGCATCTTCAGCCGCTCCGGCGGAAGCAGCGCTTCGGCACCCTTGTTGATGAAGCCGTAGGTGATCAGTGACGAGAGACGGGCCTGCGGCGCGGCCATGCTCATGAACGCGGAAAGCTTCAGCGCATTGGTCTTGTTCGGCACGCCCTTCGGGATCGCCCAGCAATCGTTGCGCAGGAGCTGGTCCTTCCAGATGATCTCCAACGGTGCACCGGCGAGCTTTGCCGCTTCGATACGACCATTCCAGGCCGTGGCCATTACCACTTCGTCGTCAGACAGCATCTGGGCCGGCATGGCACCGGCATCCCACCATTTTACCACGTCGGGTTTCAGCTTGCCGAGGCTCTCGTAGGCCTTGTCGAGATCGACCGGATAAACGCTGGACGGTGCGACACCCGCCGCCATAGCGGCCACTTCGAGATCAGGGCTGAGGCCCGTGCCAGATTGCATGGAACGCGGGCCGGGGAATTTCTTCTGGTCCCAGAGATCAGCGATACCGGTCGGCGCCGTGTCGAAGGCATCCTTGCGATAGGCGATTACCTGCGCATAGGGCAGCATCAGGAAATAATGCTTTTTCAGGTAGGACTCGGAGATATTTGCCGTGTCGAACAGCGAATAGTCCATCTCCTCGAAATAGTCGCCCTTGGCCTGCAGGTTGAGGACGGTGGCGCCTTCCAGCTCGCAGAGATCATATTCGTGGTTGCCGGTATCGACCATGGCGCGGATCTTGGCCGGATCCGGGCCTTCGCTTTCGATCACCTTGATGCCCGTCAGCTTCGTGAACGGTTCGAGATAGGCCTTGCGCTGGGCATCCTGAAGCGCGCCGCCGTAAGAGCAGTAACGCACCTCGCCCGATCCCTTCAATGCGTCGGGGACGGAGGTGATCTCGGGCAGTTTCACATCCTGCGCCATCGCCGGCGATGCGAACATCGAGGTCATCTGCGTCGCGGCTGCGGCCGTCAGCCCCAGGCCTGCGGCGCGAACAAGGAAGCGGCGACGCGTCAGGTCGGCGGCATGGGGTGACTGGCGCGCCATCAGCGCGATGGTCTTGCGAATCTCGTCTCTGGGATCTGACATGCTGGCCTCTCTGTTGTTGCGAAAACACTCTTGATTTGCGGTATGGCTCACCCACGACTGCGAGCGTTTTCAGCCCGTCGTCGCAATATTTCGGCAGCGATCATCAGAACCGCCGTCAACACGATTAGCAGGCTTGAAGCGGCAGCGATCGTCGGCTCGATCTGGTAGCGGATCTGGTCCCATATCCGGCGCGGCATGGTCACGGCACCCGATCCCGACAGGAACAGTGAGACCAGCAATTCGTCGAACGAGGTTGCGAAGGCAAAGATGCCGCCCGAAAACACCCCGTTGCGGATCATCGGCAGGGTGACCTGCCGGAAGGCTGCAAACGGCCCCGCCCCGAGATTACGCGCAGCCTGCTCCAGCCGCGGATCGACGCCGCTCAGTGAATTCGAAACGGCGATCACGACGAAGGGGACCGCAAGGCAGCTATGGCCGATGATCAGAGCGATGGGATTGCCGACCATCCGGTAGGCGGCATAGGCATAATAAAGCCCGATCGCCACAATGATGCCCGGCACAATCACCGGCGACAGCACAATTCCGGCAAGAACCCTGCGCCCGATAAACCGGCCGCGCACCAGCGCGATCGCAGCCGGTATGCCGAGCGCCAGGGACAGGATTGTTACGCAGATGCCGATATAGACGCTGGTCAGCGCTGCCTGCGTCCAGGCCGTCGAGCCGAAGAACTGCTGATACCATTGCACGCTCAGGCCGCTCGGCGGGAAGCGCAGGAACTTGTCGGCGGAAAAGGACAGGATGAAGACGATGAACATCGGGGTGATCAGAAAGATCAGCACAAGCCCGGTGAAAAGCCAGAGGAGAAATTTGCCCACGCGCTCCATGTCGTCAGCGCCTCATGACGGAGTTCAGGGGGACGAAACGCGCGAATGCGGCGCAGACGACAAGCACGGTCACAAGCAGGACGGTTGCCATTGCAGCGGCGATGTTCCAGTTGAAATTGCGCACCTGCATGTCGATCAGCTGGGCGACCATCATGTCGCTCGGACCGCCGACCAGCGCCGGCGTGATGTAGAACCCGACGGATAGCGTGAAGACCAGTACGGTCCCGGCCGCTACGGCGGGCATCGACATCGGCAGCGTCACCTGCAGAAAGGCTGCGAATGGTCCAGCCCCAAGCCCGCGCGCAGCATTGACCAGACGCCAATCGAAGGCCCGCAGCGCCGCATAAAGCGGCAGGATGACGAAGGGCAGAAGCACATGGACCATGGCGATATAGACCGCAACACGGGTATTCAGCAGCGATAGAGGACGCTCGATCAGACCGATACCGATCAGGGCATCATTGATCACGCCACGTCGCCCCAGCAAAACCATCCAGGCGTAGGTGCGAACCAGGATCGATGTCCAGAACGGCATGAGCACCAGCAGCATCAAAAGGTTTGCAGTCGACAGCTGTGTCCGTGCGATCGCATAGGCGACGGGATAGCCGATCAGAACACACAGAACCGTCGTCAGGAACGCAATGGTCAAGGTTATCCGCATGACCGAAATGAAGCTCGCGTCGGTTAGAACCGTGGCATAGGCATCGAGTGAGAAACCCTCGCTACCTTCAAGGCCGCGCGAAAGCATCGAGACGACGGGACCTACATAAAAAATCAGCAGGAACAGAAGCAAGGGCAGGACCAGAAGGCCCGTCCGGTCCCGTCGCCGCCGCGAACCGGGAACACCCTGGCTGGGCAACGACATCATATCCTGCGCTTGGCTCAATCCGATTCCAATCGTCGCTTGGAAGACCAGTCTGCCGGATGGCCCGGCCTTGCCGGACCTCGTCCCGTTGCTACAGGATGCCGTAGCGTCACATCACTGTCACCAGAAAAATGACGGTTTTTTTCTCTTTTTTTATATTTGCTGAAAATATCGACGAAATATTTCATTCTTAGGCAAACCATGCCTAAATCTTGTTCCATCCGGATTTCGGCGCTGACAACCAGTCTTGCGGCCCCGAAACAGCCCCCTTCTCAGCCGAGCCGGCGATTGGGTCGCCCAAGTCAGTAGTGGGCCGGACTTGCCACCCAGATCATGTGCGCTTCTTCATCGCCCTCGCATTCGAAGCGGATCATGCAGCGCGCGTCGAATGCGAAAGAGTCACCCGTATTCAGGTGGTAGGTCTTTTGGTCGATTTCCAACAGAACCCGGCCTGCCAGCACGAGACCGCATTTCGCGCCTGTCGTATGATTATAGGGCGTATCGCCGGTCGATCCGCCCGGCTTCAGCACCATCCGGCACATCTGGATCGCCGTACACACATCCGGCGTCATCAGTTCCTTGATCGTCCGCTTGTCGCCGAGGTCGAGCACGCGGCGGCGGTTATGGCGCACGACGATCGGATCCTCCTCCTCGTCGTCAATTGGATGAAACAGCCAGCTTACCGGCATCTCGAGCGCGTCACAGATGGCCGTCATGGAATTGATCGACGGCATTGTCAGGCCGCGTTCGATCTGGCTCAGCTGGCCGATGGAAATATCCGCCCGTTGCGCCACGTCCTGCAGCGACATTGAGCGCACCTTGCGTCTTTGGCGAATGCGCGTGCCTATGCCGCTCGCAGCGTCTGAGGCGCGATTGCGGTTATCATTTTTGGCTTTCGTGCTCGGCATGTGCCGTCTCCAGATTTTTCAAACGTATATACCAGTCCACCCATTCGATGAAATGAAATTTCTTTGCATAATTTTCCGTAAAATCAAATTTATCTGCGATTTTTTTCTCTTCGCCGACGTGGGAGGACGCAAGCGTGCCGGAAACCGGGTGCTCGGCAAAATAGCCTGAGACGGGCTGGCAAGATCGACCTTTGCATGAGCTCAAGCCTGAGAAAATGCGGGAGGCGTGCACGGGAACGAATTCGCCTCACCGAAGCCGAGCCGCAACGCGATCTCTGCCCCCGGCTGGCCCGGTCGTTCGCAGTAGTCCCGCAACAACTGCCATCACGCTTCGTTTCGAATATTGCGGCAGGAGACACACTGCATTGCGCGATTAGGGCCAAGATCGCGCATAGAATATGCCGAGCAGACATGTCGCATAGGCCTATGCCCATGCCTCGACCGCTAGGCAACTCAACCCTCAAGCGCGCGCAGCGTTTCGGTCGATCTCTTCACGTTCGTTCCGACGCCCGGCCGACTTTCCATAAGGGCCAGCAGGAAGTCGGTGGAAAACCCAACGTGGTTGGATCGCAAGTTGAACACCGGCCGAACGTAGGTATCTACGGCCCTACTGCCTGCAACGCCTAGGCAGGACTTCAGACAGTCCAGCTGCGTTCCAGAACGGATATCCAGTTCTGATGGCCGATCTTGGCCAGATCGGCATCGCTGAAGCCATATTGGCGCAAAGCGTCGACCAGACGCGGCAAGCCGCTCGCGTCCTTCATCTCGGCAGGGATGGTGGTGCCGTCGAAATCGGAACCGAGCGCGACATGTTCGATACCGATCCGCTCGGCGATATAGGCCACGTGGCGAACCAGGAGATCGAGGCTGGTATTGGCATCCTTGATACCGTCGTCACGCAGGAACAGCACGCCGAAATTGATGCCGACCAGACCGCCCGTATCGCGGATTGCATCGAGCTGGCGATCAGTCAGGTTGCGGCTGTGATTGCAAAGCGCATGCACGTTCGAATGCGAGGCGACCAGAGGCGCCTTCGAAAGCTTGGCGATCTCCCAGAAACCCGCCTCGTTCATATGCGAAAGATCGACCATGATCTTCAGCTCGTTGCAGGCGCGGATGAGATCCTTGCCTTCCTCGCTCAGGCCCGGGCCGATATCCGGCGTCGACGGGTAGCGGAAGGGCACGCCGTAAGCGAAGATATTCGGCCGGCTCCAGACCGGGCCGAGGGTGCGAAGGCCAGCCTGATAAAGCACATGCAGCGCATCGAGATCGGCAGCGACGGCCTCGGCCCCCTCAATGTGGAAGACGGCGGCAAAACTGCCGGTTTCGATTGAATGGCGGATATCGGCTGCCGTGCGGCACACGGTCACTGCGCCTTCGGAACGTGCCTCGATATCGAACAGAAGCCGCGCCATTGCGAGCGTCTCGTTCAGTGCCTCCGGCTGGGCGGGCGTCGGAAAATCACCGTTTGCATCCTTCGTCATGCTCGGGGACGGCACGTAGATGGCGCACACCCCCCCGGCCAGACCGCCTGCCCTTGCACGTGGCAGATCGATGTGCCCGTTCTCTTCGCCCTCCAGAAAACGCTTGACCGGATCGGTGCCTCCACCTCGCCTCAAGCGAAGCAGCACGTCGTTATGGCCGTCGAAAATCGGGAGCAAATTGTTCAGCATTTTCTGAAATGTCCTGCCGTAAACCTAGCGTTTCGATTATCCGTAAGTTCGTCGCGTGGCCGCCGCAAATGCAAACGGCGCATAACCTTTGCGAAAAACGGAATTGGTCGCCCCAAATGGCGACTGATAAGAGGCCTGCATCTTTTTGCGGCAAAATCTTGCCGAGCCTGCGGTCTCCCGAAGGTCCGGTCGTTCAAGGGAATATAGTGATGGTATCCAGACGCAACTTTCTGATCGGCGGCGCAGCTTTGCCCTTCCTGTCCTATCTCGATCTCGCCGAAACGGCATTCGCCGCAACGCCGAAGGACATTCTGGTCGTTGCCCAGCAGCTCGACAACATGACCAGCCTTGACCCGCATGAGGGTTTTGAGGCCGTCGGTGGCGAAATGATCAGCAACATGTACGAGAAGCTGGTCCGCGCCAACAGCGACAATCCGAACGAAGTGACCCCGGTCATCGCCGCCTCCTGGGAAGCCGATGCCGAATCCAAGGTCTTCATCTTCAAGCTCGGCAATTCCACCTTCGCCTCCGGCGCTGCTGTCACCGCCGAGGACGTCGCGTTCTCGCTTCAGCGCGCCATCAAGATGAACAAGAGCCCGGCCTTCATCATCAACCAGTTCGGCTTCACCGCCGAAAACGTCGAGGCCCGTATCGTTGCCAAGGACGAAAAGACCGTCACGCTGACGACCGAACAGCCGACCGCCATCTCCTTCCTGCTGTTCTGCCTTTCGGCCAATATCGGCGCCATCGTCGAAAAGAAGACGGTTCTCGCAAACGAGGTGAATGGCGACCTTGGTAATGCCTGGCTGCAGAAGAACAGCGCCGGTTCCGGTTCATTCAAGCTGCAGGCGTGGAAGGCTTCCGAAAGCATCACCCTGATGCTCAACGAGCACGGCCCCTACAAGGGCAACCTGAAGCGCGTCATCATCCGTCACGTCGTTGATCCGTCGTCGCAGATGCTGATGCTGCAGAAGGGCGATGTTGATATCGCCCGAGACCTGACCTCTGAACAGCTGAAAGCGCTGCAGTCCGACGAAAATGTCGTTCTGGTGCGCAAGCAGATCGCTTCGCTAATGTTGATCTCGCTCAACCAGAACAATGCCAACCTTGCCAAGCCGCAGGTCTGGGAAGCGGTCAAGTGGGCGCTCGACTACGAAGGCATGCAGAAGAACATCGTGCCGTTGACTCATGCCGTTCACCAGAGCATGGAGCCGGCCGGCTTCCCAGGCACGGTCACCGATACACCGTTCAAGAAGGATATTGCCAAGGCCAAGTCGCTGATGGCGGAAGCTGGTCTTGCCGATGGTTTCGACATCACCATGGACCACTATTCGGCCCAGCCATACCCGGATCTCGCCCAGGCGATCCAGGCCAATCTCGGCGAGATCGGCATCCGCGTGAAGCTGCAGTCGGCCGAAAACCGCCAGGTCCTCACCAAGATGCGCGCCCGCGGCCACGAAATGGCGCTGTCGGCATGGGGCACTGATTATTTCGACCCGAACTCCAACGCCGAAGTGTTCTGCATCAACAAGGACAATTCGGACGACGCCAAGAAGAAGCCCTTCGCATGGCGCTCCAGCTTCAAGAACGATGAACTGGCCGCCAAGGCAGAAGCTGCCCGCGACGAAAAGGATCCGGCAAAGCGTCTGGAACTCTACGAAGCCCTGCAGCGTGAATTCATGCACAACAGCCCGTTCGCTGTCATGTTCCAGAACACCAAGACCGCGGCCTGCCGCAAGAACACCACCGGCTTCCAGCTCGGCGTTCTGTCCGAGGGCAACTCTTACCTCGGGACCAGCAAGGCGTGAATCGTCGTTTCAAAAGCATCGCAGGCACACTGAGCAGCGTCCTCCTGACGCTGTTCGGTCTGACTGTCCTGACATTTCTCATCGGCCGGGTCATGCCGGTCGATCCGGTCATTGCCGCCGTCGGTGACAATGCACCGGAGGATGTCATCCTTCGCGCCCGCGCGGAAATGGGCCTCGACCAGCCCATTCCGGTGCAGTTCCTGCATTATCTCTACCAGCTGATCCACGGCGATTTCGGCATGTCGGTTCTGACCAAGAACCCGGTCTCGCAGGACATTGTTCGGTTTTTCCCGGCGACATTCGAACTGGCGACCGCAGCGCTCATCCTTGCCGCGCTTGTCGGCATTCCGCTTGGTGTCTGGGCCGCTGTCCGCAAGGGCTCGTTCACCGACCAGGCGATCCGTGTCGTCTGCCTTGCCGGCCATTCGGTGCCGGTGTTCATGCTGTCGTTGATCTCGCTGCTGATCTTCTATTCGGCACTCGACATCGCGCCCGGTCCCGGTCGCCAGGACATCATCTTTGACGGCATGATCGATCCGGTCACCGGCATCCTGACAATCGACACGCTGATCGCCGGCGATTTCGACGCCTTTTGGGATGCGTTGGCGCATATGGCGCAGCCGGTCATCATCCTTGCCTATTTCTCGATGGCCTACATCGCCCGCATGACCCGCGCCTTCATGATCGATGCGCTGAAGGGTGAATATGTCATCACCGCCCGCGCCAAAGGCCTGTCGCTGACGACCGTCATCTGGGGCCATGCGTTCCCGACGGTCGCCGTGCAGCTGGTCACCGTTCTGGCGCTGACCTATGCCGGCCTTCTCGAAGGCGCCGTCGTCACAGAGACCGTGTTCTCTTGGCCGGGCATCGGCCAATATCTCACCGTATCGCTGATGAATGCCGATATGAACCCGGTCATCGGCACCACGCTCCTGATCGGCCTGATCTATGTCGGGCTCAACCTGATTGCGGACATTCTCTACCGCGTCCTCGATCCACGGGTAAAATAATGATCGCCACCTTCCGAAACTGGGCGCTGGACGAAAGTCCGTCCTCGCGCCGACAGGCCGCCTGGGGCAACCGCTACCGCATCTGGCTGAACCTGCGCGGAAATGCGCTCGGCATGGTCGGCCTGACCATAATCCTGCTGTTCGTTCTCATGGCGATATTTGCGCCGTGGCTCGCCACACACGATCCCGCAACGCAGGAACTCGGCAACCGCCTGGCGGCGCCAAGCGCGCTGCACTGGTTCGGCACTGACGAGCTTGGCCGCGATATCTATTCGCGCCTGATGTATGGCGGCCGCGTCACGCTCGGAATGGTGATCGCCGTCGTTGTGCTGGTGGCTCCGATCGGCCTTGCGGTCGGCTGTATCGCCGGTTATTTCGGCGGGATCGTCGATACCCTGCTGATGCGCGTCACCGATATCTTCCTGGCCTTCCCGCGCCTCGTTCTCGCCCTTGCCTTCGTCGCAGCCCTGCAGCCGGGAGTCGAAAGCGCCATTCTCGCCATAGCGCTCACCGCCTGGCCGCCCTATGCGCGTATGGCCCGCGCCGAAACCATGACTGTGCGCGGCAGCGACTTCATCGCCGCCTATCGCCTGACCGGCGGCTCCGCGTGGCGCATCATCTTCCGCCACATCGCCCCGCTTTGCGTGCCAAGCCTGATCGTGCGCGTGACGCTCGACATGAGCTCGATCATCATCACAGCAGCGAGCCTCGGCTTCCTCGGCATGGGCGCCCAGCCGCCTTCGCCGGAATGGGGTGCGATGATCGCGACGGCCAAGCGTTTTATCTTCGAACAATGGTGGGTTGCGGCCGTTCCCGGCCTGGCGATCTTCCTCGTATCTTTGGCCTTCAACTTCCTTGGCGACGCCTTGCGCGACGTTCTCGATCCGAAGGGAGCCTGACATGCTGGTCGAGATCAACAACCTCCATATCGGCTTTGAGAGCCGCACCGGCTTTGCGCCGGCGGTCAAGGGCGTGTCGCTGTCGCTCGGCACCGAAAAACTCGGCATCGTCGGCGAAAGCGGTTCGGGCAAGAGCCTCACCGCCCGCGCGCTGATGAAGCTCCTGCCAAAACAGACGCGCATCGAGGCCGACAAGCTCTCCTTCGACGGCATCGATATCCTGTCGGCCTCCGAAAAACAGATGCGTACGATCCGCGGCAAGCGGGCCGGTTTCATCTTGCAGGACCCGAAATATTCACTCAACCCGGTGAAGACGATCGGCAGTCAGGTGGCAGAATCCTGGCGCACCCACAAGGGCGGCAGCAAGCGTCAAGCGCTGGAAGCCGCGATCAACCTTCTCGAAACGGTCAGGATCCGCGATCCGCGCAAAGTGGCCGCCTCCTATCCGCACGAGGTTTCGGGCGGTATGGGCCAGCGCGTCATGATCGCCATGATGCTTGCGCCCGATCCGGAACTGCTGATCGCCGATGAACCGACCAGCGCACTCGATGCTACGGTTCAGGCCGAAATCCTGCGGTTGATTGAGGAACTGGTGTCGGAACGCGGCATGGGCCTGCTGCTGATCAGCCACGACCTGCCGCTCGTCTCGCATTTTTGCGACCGCGTCGCCGTGATGTATTCCGGGCGGGTGATGGAAGAGATCAAGGCATCGGAACTTCTCTCTGCGCAGCATCCCTATACGCGCGGCCTTTTGAACTGCATGCCCTCGCTGATTCATCCGAAGGAGCGCCTGCCCGTATTGACCCGTGATCCGGAGTGGCTGACATGACGATCGAGATCGACAACCTGCGCATCTCTTTCGGCGACCGCGAAGTCGTCAAGGGCGTGTCGTTTAACGTGGCACAAGGCGGCAGTTTCGGCATCGTCGGTGAAAGCGGTTCCGGCAAGTCGACCGTGCTGCGCGCCATGGCTGGCCTCAACACCGACTGGAGCGGCCGCATATCGTTTTCCGGCGAAAGCGCGCCGCTGAAACGCCCGCCGGGCTTTTTCCGCAAGGTGCAGATGGTGTTCCAGGACCCCTATGGTTCGCTGCATCCGCGCCAGACCATCGACCGTATCCTCAGCGAACTACCGCTGGTCCATGGGATGGACGATATCGATGGCCGCATCGCGCGGGCGCTTTCAGATGTGGCGCTGCCGATGAGCGCGCGTTTCCGTTATCCGCACCAGCTCTCCGGCGGCCAGCGCCAGCGCGTGGCGATCGCCCGTGCCCTGATCGCTGATCCGCAGGTTCTGCTTCTCGACGAGCCCACCAGCGCGCTCGATGTTTCGGTGCAGGCGGAAATCCTCAACCTTCTGGCCGACCTCCGTATCGAGAGAAATCTTACCTATGTGATGGTCAGCCACAATCTCAGTGTTATCGCGCATCTGTGCACCGATGTCGGCGTGATGATCGACGGCCATATGGTCGAACAACTGACGACCGAGGATCTGAGGCTCGGCAACGTCAAACACGCTCATACCCGCGAATTGCGGAGCCTGAGCGTGGAACTCGAAGAGCCGGCCTGAACCAACACGGTTCTGGCGGACCCAGGCCGGTTTTCGAGATTTCATTTGGAGTAACACATGTCCTCTGCAGTCGATTGGGCCGCGGCGTCCGCCGCTGTCCGGAAATTCACCGATGGGTGGGCTGCCGATCAGCCCGGTGGCGCGGTTATCGGGTTTGACGCCAAGGGCATACGGTTTGCAGAAACCGGCGGCGTTGAAAGTCTCGCGACCATGGCGCCGTTCTCCACGCAGACGGTTGTGCGTTACGCCTCCGTCACCAAACATGCGTTCTGTGCCATGGTGCTCGCGCATCCGGACATGATTTCCCTCGACGACACGCTTGGCCAGCATCTTCCGGAGCTGCAGGAACCTCTTTCCAGCGTTACCGTGGGCCGGGCGCTGGACATGAGCGGCGGCTTGCCGGACACACGTGAATGCTTGTCGCTGCTGGGACTGTCGGTCTATACGGAAACCAAGGCCGGGCCGCTGTTCGATTTCCTCAGCCGTCAGACACGCCTCAATTACGAGGCAGGAACCGAAGTCTCCTATTCCAATACCGGTTACCGACTGGTCGAGGAAGCGCTGCAGCGAAAAGGCGTGTTTTTCCGCGAATTCATTCGGACGCTCGGGGGCCAGGTGGGCGCCACATTCGATGCGCCCGACGGCTGGAACGATAAGGTCGCCGGTCTCGCACCAGGTTACTGGCATGACGGCAAGGACTGGCAGCTGTCCGCCGCCGGCCTGCATATTTCCGCATCCGGCAGTCTGACGGGCAGTGCCCAGAGCCTGGCCAGCTGGCTGCGCATTCTCCTGCGTGGCGAAAAGGCCTTTGCCGGACTGCTCACTCGTCTTTCCGCTCCCCGCGCGCTCGTCGATGGCCGTAAAAGCGGTTACGGGCTTGGGCTGCGCCGCACCGTTCTCGGTGGTCGCCAGTTTACCGGCCATGGCGGTTCGCATCCCGGCTACAAGACCTATTTCCTGCTTGATCCGGCCAGTAAAAGCGGTTTCGTCGTTGTGTCCAACCGAGAAGACACCAACGGCAACAAGATCGCTCAGGAGGCCGTGGCTGCCCTGATCGGCCTGCCACTACCTGTCCCCTCTTCCGCTTTGACCGATGGTCTTTATGTCACCGAAACCGGTCCGTGGTGGATCGAGGTGAAGGGATCGACCGTCACCTGGCTCGACGCAGACGACACGGTCTATGAAGATGACGACAGTTTCGTTTCCTCGTTCTCGGCATCATCGCCGATGCGACTGAAAATGGATGGCTCCGCAATCGTCGGCGAGATCGGCCATCCCGAACGGCGCCTGCTGCCAGCCGTTGACGATGGTGTGCCGACCTCGCTTGCCGGCCGCTGGTTTTCCGACGAAGGCGCCTTTTTGGAGATCGATGGCGATGTCGTCGTCATGGGTGTCGGCCCCGTCCGCCACCGCATGCCATTGCGGTCACTCGGCGGTGGACGTTTTCTCTTTACCCTGAAGGATGGCCCGTGGACAAAGCGTGTCTGCCTGCATGTTCTGGCTGACGACCGGCTTGAACTGGTGCTGTCCCGCGCAAGAATGATCGAATATAGCCGCGCCGGCTGATTGCATTTTTCCACCATTGGGACCAATGGAAAGTCGGCTGATGCAGCCGGTTGCGAATTGGAGCTCGTGGTGGAAGTCAAATGGCTTGAAGATTTTCTGGCGCTGGCAGGAACGCTGAATTTTTCCAAGGCTGCGGAAGAGCGCCACGTTACGCAATCCGCATTCAGCCGCAGGATACGTCAGCTGGAGGGGTGGGTCGGCACCAGCTTGATCGATCGCGCCACCTATCCGTCGCGGCTGACCGAGGCTGGCCATCGGTTCGTGCCGATCGCCGAGCAGACACTGCAAGGCCTTTACCATGCTCGCCGTAACCTTCAACATGAGGAAGGAACGGACGCCCATACCGTTACGCTGACGGCCTTGCATACGCTGTCCTTCACGTTCTTCCCGAACTGGCTGAACGACCTCAGTCAAAAAATCGGTCCGATCGTTTCCCATATGCGACCGGATTCCGGCAGCATGGAAGAAAATCTCGACTCTCTCGTCGATGGCGATTCCGATTTGCTTCTGACCTACCAGAACCTGCATGTGCCGATGCTGCTCGCCCCCCAATTCGAACATCACCGGTTGGGCGCAGAGACCATCGTGCCGGTCAGCGCACCAAATGATGACGGCACTCCACTACATCGCATCGCGGCGGGTTTTGCCCATGTCGGTTATCAAAAGACGTCATTCTTCGGTCAATTGGTGGCAGGTGCGATGGCCACGCGGCTGCCATCCGAAAACCGCGTCCATGTCGGCAGCATGTCGGTCGGCCTCAAGGGCATGGTGATGTCGGGTTGGGGGCTTGCCTGGATCCCCGAGAGCCTTGTCACGGCTGAACTGGCCGATGGCCGCCTGGTGCGCGCCGCCGAACCTGAATGGGATATCGAGGTCGAAATCCGGCTCTATCGCTCCAGGGAAAACCGGCGGCCCATCGTCAAACGTATCTGGGATGTATTATCCGCCGACTGATGCCACAGCACTCCAGAACGAGAACGGCGCTGGAGTGCTGCGGGAATCTTGATCATCAGACCGCCGTACGACGGGCATTGTCCATGTAAAGCGCCCGCAGACGTTTGAAGATCGGGCCAGGAGTGCCGTCGCCGACCGGCTTGCCGTCGATCGCAGTGATCGGCACGATGAAGTTCGAGGCGCTGGTCAGGCAGGCTTCGCGTGCAGCCATGGCCTCTTCGGGAGTGAATAGCCGCTCCTCGATGGTCAGCCCCTGTTCGCGCGCCAGATCGAGCACGGCGAGACGGGTGCATCCCGGCAGAATGGCACTGCCGTTGCCGCGTGTGACGATCTTGTCGTCATGGGTAATGATATAGGCAGTCGACGACGCCCCTTCGGTGATAAAACCGTCTTCGACCATCCACGCTTCGTCGCAACCGTCGGCCTTGGCGATACGCTTGGCGAGAACCTGTGGCAGCAGGCAGACAGACTTGATGTCCCGGCGTTCCCACCGCTGGTCCGGCACGATCTTGACCTTCAGACCCTTGTCGACGGCGGCCACATGCTCAAGCGTCTTCGCTTGCGTGAACAAAAGAAGTGTCGGTTCGAGATTGTCTGAATAGAGAAAATTGCGATCCTCGGCACCGCGCGTGTATTGCAGGTAAACAACACCTTCAGCCAGGTTGTTTTCCTCAACCAACTGCTTTTCAATGGCGACGATCTCATCCGTGGTGATCGGCAACGTACCGCCGATTTCGCCCACGCTGCGCGCGAGACGAGCCATGTGCAATGGGCTGTCGATCAGCTTTCCATCGAGAACGGCAGTGACTTCATAGATGCCGTCACCGAACAGGAAACCGCGATCGAAGATCGAGATATGCGCTTCGTTTTCAGGCAGGAAGGCACCGTTGAGATAAACGGTACGGGACATCGCGGCGGGCATAAGAACTCCGTGGAGATTTTGTGGAATTGATCAGCGGCGCTTGAGAGCGTCGAGGGAAATGGCGTGAATGGTCGATGGCTTGTCCGTACCCGCATTGTAGCCATGGGAGGCAGTCGCCATCGTCATCGAGTTGAGGATAGCCTCCTCGCTCGCTTCGATGACGGCTTCAAAAAATGGCGAGACGACATCGTTGGAGAGAACCGGATAGTTGGCGATCGCCTTGCGGCGTTCCGGCGTGCGGCGTACGTCTTCAGCCGTGGAGAATGCGAGCGCATAGTCGCCCGAACCATTGCTCAATGCCGCGCCAGTGCGCGCAAGGCCGCCGAAACAGCGTTCGCCAAGACGTTTCAGGTTGCGTGAGCAGAGCGGTGCATCCGTGGCAACGACCATGACGATCGAGCCGTCCTTGTCGCACTCGGCATCTGCCTGATAAGGCTGTCCGGCCACCATCAACTTGCCACCATAATTCGACTGGACTAGCACGCCGACCGTGTAGGAGATGCCAGCAACGGAGACGATGCGAGAACTCGTGCCGATTCCGCCCTTAAGCCCGAATGCGACCGTGCCTGTTCCGGCGCCAACCGCGCCTTCCTCAACCGGCCCAGCCGTTGCAGAGTCGAGTGCCTGCGCCATTTCGTCGACTGTCGGGCGGGCAGCGCGAATATCGTTCAACCGGGAATCATTGGTCTCGCCAACAACCGCGTTCAACGAAACGACGCGCTCGTTACCAGCCTGACTCAACGTATAGCCGTTGATCGCCTCAATGGCACGGCCGACACCGAGCGTATTGGTCAGAAGGATCGGCGTCTCTATCTCGCCAAGTTCGATAATCTGGGTCGAGCCCGCAAACTTGCCGAAACCGTTGAATACGGCCAGTGCAGCCGGAACTTTATCCTGAAAAAGATTGCCGGCATGCGGGAGAATGGCGGTTGCGCCGGTGCGGGTCCGATGCCCTTCAATACAGGTTACATGGCCGATAGCGACACCCGCGACATCCGTGATGGCGTTCAACGCACCCGGCTCATAATGACCGATCGAGATGCCGCAGCTTCGCAGGCGCGCGCGATTTTCGCTGTTCATCGAATGGTTTCCAGCTTTATTACATGCCGCAAGACTACTTCAGTTGGATACCGGCGGGCACAACAAAAACGGAATAGTTTCAGACCGGGATTGCAAGATCGAGTGCATGAACGCACGAGTCCCCGCGAAATCGCGGCTGATAGCGCGGCGGGCCGTTGGACCAACCGTTACTCAACTTGAGCCCCGGCGTCTGACCACGACCCGGTGAGGCGTTGATTGGGTTGTCGTGGGGACTTTATGGTTTGTCGATTGCCCCTCCGTTTCGACGAACCGATAGAAAAACAAGATCTGCCATAGCTGCCAATTACCGAAAATGCGCTTGCTCGGCACAAGGACATTCGATTGTTGCGATTCACCGCGAGATTAAGTATGTTCTCTTTTCGTTCATGATGTTTTATCGCCGGCTGTTATGAAGCGGCCCGACTGCCGAGAGCCAAATGAGTGATCCACCCGGCGATATCCCTCCGGTCCGAAAGATCATCCATGTTGACATGGATGCCTTTTACGCTTCCGTCGAACAGCGGGATAATCCGGAGTTGCGCGGCAAGCCATTGGCGGTCGGCGGGGCCGCAGCCCGCGGCGTGGTCGCAGCCGCGAGCTACGAAGCTCGCAAATTCGGGGTACATTCCGCAATGCCGTCGGTGACTGCGGCGCGTAAATGCCCGGAGCTGATTTTTGTAAAGCCTCGGTTCGAGGTCTATCGCGAGGTCTCGCAGCAAATCCGGGACATTTTTGCCGAGTACACGCCGCTGATCGAACCGCTGTCGCTCGACGAAGCCTATCTTGACGTCACCGAAAACCTCAAGGACATGCCGGTCGCGACCGAGATTGCCATGGCGATACGCACCAAAATCAAGCAGGCCACGGGTCTCAATGCCTCGGCCGGTATCTCCTACAACAAATTCCTCGCCAAGATGGCCTCGGATCTCAACAAACCAAATGGCCAGGCGGTGATTACACCGAAGAACGGGCCGGCTTTCGTCGAGCAACTGGCCGTGAAGAAGTTCCACGGTGTCGGCCCGGCCACTGCCGAAAAAATGCATCGACTGGGGATCGACACCGGCGCCGACCTGAAGGCGAGATCGCTCCAATTTCTGGTCGAACATTTCGGTAAATCCGGCCCCTATTTTTACGGTATCGCCCGCGGCATCGACGAGCGGCGGGTCCGACCTGATCGTGTGCGCAAATCCGTCGGTGCGGAAGATACCTTCGTCCGCGACATTGATGATCTCGATCTGGCAACCGGTGAACTGAAGCCACTCGCCGAGAAGGTGTGGGGTCATTGCCAGGCGAAGGGCATCAGCGGCAAGACAGTCACCGTGAAGATAAAGTATTCCGATTTCACCCAGGCAACGCGCAGTCGAACGAACTCACTGCCCTTTTCAAACTGCAATGATGTCCTCGAGGCCGCGTCCGGTCTTTTGGCGACGGTGTTTCCGTTCAGGCAGTCCGTACGCCTTCTCGGCGTCACATTATCGTCGCTGACAAGCGAACGAGGACATAGCGTCGATGAGGAACAGCCGCAGCTGGATTTTAAGATCTAGGGAGAATCGAAAAAGCCTGCCGCGGGAGGAGGTGCGGCAGGCTTTTCGAAATTAACTGAACAGCGACTGGGAGGAGGAGTGCCGCCGTTCCTTCAGGCTTCCCTTGGGAGGAGGAGTGGGTCGCCTGAAACACGAAGCTCTGCGGGAGGAGGTGCATCGCTTCGTTGGAATGATTTATACAGCATTCCTGACTACGCGTTAGGTGCCTTGCCGCAGTCCAGCCATGCGCAAAACGCATAGGCGAAAAAATGGACGCCTAATTTTAAGCCGACAACTCCGGCGCGGTCGACTGCCTTCCGAGATTTGGTCGCAAACTAAAAATGACGAGCTAAAATTGCGCATGCGGCGCAGATAACCGCGATACCAAATAGAGCTCTCAGAATTCCCTGCCTTGCCGACAGCTGGGCACAGAGCATCATTCCACCAATACTGCCCATGATTCCGCCAAGAATGAATTCGGCGGCAATCTGCCAGTCCACCAGACCTGATGCAGCATAGTTCATGGCCGTTGCCAGCCCAAAGGTCCCGACCGCAAGCAGTGACGAACCGACTGCATTGACGACTGGCATGCCAACCGAGAACATCAGGCCTGGCACGACCAGAAATCCGCCGCCTATGCCAAAGACACCGGAGCACAGGCCGGCCAAGACAGCAACCATGACCGCCTTGGCATAAACGCTGCCGTCGAGCTCGGCGGCATCGGCCGCCTGTCTCACACGCAAAGGACGAAACATCAGCACACTGACGATCAGCATCAGGACAGCGAAGCCCGATAAGAGCATTTCACCATCAATGATCTTGCCCAGGGTCGACCCGAGAAAAGCTCCAAGCGCGCCGGCAAGGGCGAAGATCGCGGCGCAACGCCACCAGACGTGCCCCTTGAGCGCATGACTGATCAGGCCGAGATAGGCGTTGATGGAGACTGCCAAAGCACCGGTGCCGACAGCCGTATGCACATCCCGCACGCCCACCACGTAAAGAAGCAGCGGAGTTGCCAGGATAGATCCGCCACCGCCGATCAGCCCCAGCGAAAAGCCGACCAGACCGCCGGACGCAAATGCCGCTATAGCCTGATCGATCATATAGATCAGCCCCATACCGCGCCGGGTAGCGCGTCGATCGGCATCTTCAGATAACGCCGGCCGGCGGCGTCAGCGACGGGCAACTCACCGCCGCAGATGTTCACCTGTAGAGCATGGAGAATGAGTTTCGGCATTGGCAGGGTGCGATCCCTTGCCTCACGCAACGCCACGAATTCAGCCTGCGACATGGCATGAACATGCGGATTAGCAGTTTTTTGCAGAGCGACGCTGCTTTCCCAGCGCGCCTCGCGCCCGCCGGGGCAATAGTCGTGTCCGGTAAAAAGTCGCGTGTCATCAGGTAGTTCCAGAATGGCTTCGATGGAGTTCCATAAAGCCGAAGCGCTGCCGCCGGGGAAATCGGCACGCGCCGAACCGCTATCCGGCATGAACAGGGTATCATGAATGAAGGCGGCATTGCCGATGATGTAGGTGACTGAAGCGAGCGTGTGCCCCGGCGAATGCAATACACGGGCATTCAGTCCGCCGATACGGAAGGTCTCGCCGTCTGTAAAAAGCCGATCCCATTGCGAGCCATCGCAGGGAAAATCGGGCCAGGCATAGATCTCTTTCCAGATCTCCTGAACGCCCTTCACCCTTTCACCGATCGCAGTCGGAGCACCGGTCTTCCGCTTCAGATGGGACGCAGCTGAAAAATGGTCGGCATGCGGATGGGTATCGAGGATCCACTCCACCTGCAGATTTTCTTCCGCCACATAGGCAAGGATAGCATCTGCATTGGTCGTCGCGACTGATCCGGATTTCTCGTCGAAATCCAGGACCGGATCGATGATCGCGCATGCCTTTGTCGCCGGGTCCGAAACCACGTATTGAATGCTGCCGCTACGGCGATCATGGAAACCGCGGACATGCGGGATCGAAGTCATGCTCAATCCTTTATCATTTTAACAGATGCAGCAGGCGGCGATATCGGGCCACTTGCCTCCATCACCTCAAGCGTGCGGCCGGCACGTCGCGGGAGAAAACGATGACGACGAGCCAGGTATTGGATCGCAGGAGTTCAGCGCCGCTTCTAGCGCGTGAATACGAAGTCCGTACCAGGCATTCCGTCTGATCGACCGGGATAATGTGGATGCACAGACATAAGCGGCAGGCAGCACGGGCAGGTCTCGTTTCGAGATGGTCCACCCATGCCGGTTATCCCCTCGCTCAGGCTTTGACGATGGACAACATCGCGCCATGCGAAAGGCCAAGATCGAACGGTCCCTTGTTTTCGGAGCCCGAAAGCTCGACGGCGTAAAGTCCGCCACCGATACGGCCGATCGGCGTCGTGGCATCGTCCTCGAAAACCGTCACCGTATAACCGCCGTCGACGATCTCGAAGGCGGAACGGCCTTCATAGGTGGCAGCAGTCTGCATCGCCACGCCCATCTGGGCGGCAAGCGCCTTTGCTGTAGCCTCGGCTATCGGGCTGGAGATGACCATGCGGGCAATGCCGGTAGCGCCATTTTCATGCGGCACGGCGGCCGGAATGCGATACTCGCGGCCGATCACGTCTTCGACGACGAAAGGAAGCGCATCGTCGCCGCCGGTCCCACGACCGGTCATCATCAGCTTCAGGCCCCATTTCGAGCCATCGGCCAGCGTGTTTCCGACATCGACGGGTGCAGCAACCTTCGATCCCATCGCCTGCAGATGCTGACCGAGCGTTTCGACGCTGTCGACGGTGAAGGAATAATCCCCCCAGCCTTCACCGGCGGCCAGAACCGGGCCGAGCCGGTGCTTCTTCAGCGCTTCTTCATTGGTGAAGGCGGTCAGTAGAATGTAGCTGCCGTCATCGAGGCAAACAAAACGGTAGACGGCCGAACCGTGCTGGCTGTCATTTCGTTCCAAGATGGTGAAACCGAGTGCGGCGTAATCGGCAGCAGCTTTGTCGATATCGCTTACGAGAGCGATCAGGTGGTCAGGCGAAGCCAAATTTATCTCCTTCAGATGTCGGTACGCGGGGTAATGATGGGAGGATCGAAGGTGCGGATCGCCGGCAATTCGTAATCGACGCGCTCGACCTCGATCAGGCAGGACTGGGCCGAAGACCCCTGCCCCATTTCCGATGTTCCGATATCGCGGGTCAGCACATTTGGATTGCTGTTGCGATCGGTCATGCCATCAGGATCGTAGGTGCCGCCGGTCGGCAACACCGCGAGACCTTGGACGATGGTTTCCGTAATCCGAGCAACGGCAAAGCAACTGCCGCGGCTATTGAACAGGCGTACCGCATCACCATCTGCGATGCCGCGCGACGCGGCGTCTTCCGGATGCAGATCGACACGCTCCAGGCCGTTGACCTTGCCGGCCATGGAATGCGACGAGGCATCCAGTTGGCCATGCAATTTTCGCCCTGGCTGCGGGGTGAGGAGGTGCAGCGGATAGGTTTGCGCAAGAGCGGCACCAAGCCATTCCTCAGGATCAAGCCAAGCGGCGTGGCCTGGTTGGACACCACCGCTTTCGTCACGCAGCGCTTCGGAAAATAGTTCGATCCGCCCTGAAGGTGTCGGCAGCGCATTTGCCGCCGGGTCCTCACGGAAGGCCTCGAACATCACGTAGTCGCGGTTGGGTTCGGGCATATGCAGATAACCCTGCTCCCAGAACTCGTCAAAGCTCGGCACAGGCACACCACGAGCTTCCAGTTTGCCGCCAATGACCTCCCATGCGCGCGCCAGCCAACCGGCTTCGTCCATACCTTCCGTGAAAGCTTCGCGAATGCCGAGTTCTTCGCCGATGGCGGCGAAAATATCGAAATCGTTGCGCGACTGACCGACCGGTTCAACCAGTTTGTGCATGGCAAGAATGTAAGGATCGCGGGATGCACC
This sequence comes from Aliirhizobium sp. YIM B11859, assembly GCF_057163345.1. Taxonomy (NCBI): domain Bacteria; kingdom Pseudomonadati; phylum Pseudomonadota; class Alphaproteobacteria; order Hyphomicrobiales; family Rhizobiaceae; genus Aliirhizobium; species Aliirhizobium sp. YIM B11859. The sequence continues at coordinate 652,290 of NZ_JBXHAY010000004.1, read as the reverse complement.
ACCGATATCGTTGCGCTCCAGGGCCGTCGTCGCCGGCAGCACGATATCCGCATGGCGGGCAGTTGCGGTCCAGTAACATTCATGGACAACCACCGTTTGCGGCTGGCGAAAGCCTTCCCGCAGCCTGTTAAGGTCCTGCTGATGATGGAAGGGATTGCCGCCGGCCCAATAGATCATCTTGATCTCGGGATATGTCGCAGTCTTGCCGTTGAAGCGGTATTCGCCGCCGGGATTGAGCAGCAGGTCGGTAACCCGCGCACATGGGATCGGTGGCTGGACCGGGTTCCGGCCGACCGGCAGGCCATAAAGCGGCGTATCGTAACGCGGATTGCCCATACCGTTTGACGACCCGTAGCCGAAGGCAAAACCGCCCCCCGGCAGCCCTATCTGGCCAAGCACCGCGGCAAGGGCGACGATCGCCCAATAAGGCTGTTCGCCATGGCGGGCGCGCTGCAGGCTCCAGGTAGCGGTCAGCATGATGCGTTTGCCTGGCAGTTCGTCGGCCAAAGCCCGGATCGTTTCGGCCGGAATTCCGGTGATGCCGGCTGCCCATTCGGGCGTTTTGGCAATTCCGTCCGTCTCCCCCATCAGATAGGCGCGGAAAGGCTCAAAACCGTGGCAATATTGCGCGAGAAACGCGCTATCTTCACGTCCTGCCGCGATCACTGCCTGGGTGAGCGCAAGGAGCAGAGCCGTATCCGTATTGGGCCGGATCGGCAGCCATTCGAAAGCCTCGGCCGGTGCGACATCTTCCTGGCGCGGTGAGACATTGATGAAGCGCAGCCCCTTCATCGCATCCATGAAGCGCTGATAACCATGCGTGCCGGATCCGCCTGCCTGGATGATCCAGTTGCGGTCGGGAATGCCGCCGAATGCCAAGACGATATCCGCATGCTCGCGAATCGAGGCCAGCGAGGTGAGATGCGAGCCAATCGCATCGGCCCGACCGACAATCCGCGGCAGGAAGGCCATCGCCGCACCATAGCTGTAATTTGTCACCTGATCGGTAAAGCCTCCAAAACAGGTGAGGAACCGACGTACCAGACTGCGCGCATGATGCAGGCGTCCGGCGCTAGACCAACCGTAGGAACCTCCAAAGATCGCCGCGTTGCCAAAATCATCGCGGACACGGCGCAACTCGCCCGACACCAGCCGGATAACCTCGTCCCATTCGATCTCGACGAATTCGTCTTCACCACGCCCGGCGCCACCATCCTTCTCCAGCCAGCCCTTGCGGACGACGGGACGTGCCACCCTGAGCGGCGAGGTGAGCATTTCGGGCCAGACCTTGATCAGGTCGTTTGGCTCAGGATCGTGTTCGAAAGGCAGGACGTCGACCAGACGTCCATCCTCGACCACGGCACGGAAGGCGCCCCAATGGGAAGCGGATCGCAAGATGGGCATGGCTCAGCCTTTTCAGATGAAGGCATCGAATTTGACATCGATCATGAAACGACCGTGCGATATAATTTTAATGTAGTCAAGTTGCCTTTTATTCCGATAATGTTATAAGTGAATTCCCGTCAAGCTGGAGCACAGACCCCTTGCGCAAGTTCAACGTACGTCAGATCGAAGCCTTTCGCGCCGTCGTCACGATGGGCAGCATGTCCAAGGCTGCCGAACTTCTCGGAGTGTCGCAGCCGGCGGTCAGCCGACTGGTCAGTGATTTTCAGGAAGCCGTCGGTTTCAAGCTGTTCAAGCGCCTGCGAAACGGTGCCGAACCCACCAAGGATGCCCGCCATCTGTTCGAGCAGGTGGAGAAGATCTTCGTCGGGCTTGAAGAGCTTGAAAACGAGGTCGCCGCGATCAAGAGCCTGCAGATCGGCCGCGTCACCATCGCAATGACCAGTTCCTATATCAGCGGATTCATGCCGCGACTGGTCGCAGCGTTCCGCGAAGAGTTTCCGGAGATCAACATTTCGCTGAAGACCCTCAGTCACGATCAGGTCGTGGACTGGGTCGTGTCAGGCGCCGCCGATATCGGCTTCACCACGCAGGCAAACGGAAATACGGCACTCAACACCCATATGCTGGTGAAACAGCCGATCGTCTGCGTGATGCCGAAAGACCATCACCTCGCGAACAAGAAAGACTTGAAGCTTCAGGACCTGAGGGACGAAAATTTCATCAGCTTCCCTCGTGGCGCACCGTTTCGCTTCGAGGTCGACATGCTGTTCGACCGCCTCGGCATCGATCGCAACATCACGATCGACGCGATGTCGCACGACACCGTTTGCGGACTGGTCGGCGCAGGGCTCGGTATCGCCATGGTCAATCCGTTCTCCACCAACGTCGCCAGCGCCGACAGGCTGGTTTTCCGCTCGGTAACACCGAGCATTCAGCTGGAGTTGCAGCTGATATGGAACGACGCCTCGGAGTCGGCCGCCAATACGAAATTCCGCGAATTCGCGCTCTCCTATCTCGAAGCCAATCCGCCCGCTGCGGCGTGAAGACAAACAACCAGCCCCACCTCCCCTGCCATATTTGCGACGGATCCCCGATGAACATGCAGATGACCATACCGAAAGAATTTAATGTAGTTCCGCCCGAGGCCGACGTGGTCATCATCGGCGGCGGCATCATCGGCGTCAGCACGGCGCTTTTCCTTGCGCAGCAGGGCGTGTCAGTGGTGGTCTGCGAAAAGGGCGAACTCGGCGAAGAACAGTCCAACCGCAACTGGGGCTGGGTTCGCAAGATGGGCCGTGACCCGCGCGAAATTCCGCTGATGCAGCGCTCGATGGAGATCTGGAAGACTCTAAACGAAGTTGTCGGCGGCGAAACCGGTTTCCGGGTCAAGGGCATCACCTATTTCGTCAACGAGGAGAAGGATCTCCAGCGGTACGCCGGCTGGATGAAAGCCGCAGAACCCTATGGCCTCGATAGCCGCTTCATCTCCGGCAGCGAGATCGCCGATTTTATTCCCGGTTCGTCGCGCAAGTTCGGCGGCGGTCTGCATACGGCCAGCGACGGCTTTGCCGAACCGCATATGGCAACCCGCGCCATCGGTCGCGGCGCCGAAAAATTCGGCGCGACGATCGTCACCGGCTGCGCTGTTCGCGGCGTCGAGACGTCAGGCGGCAAGGTCAGCGAGGTGATCACCGAAAAGGGTCGCATCCGTTGCAACGCGGTGGTACTGGCCGGCGGCTCGTGGTCGTCGCTGTTTGCCGGCAATCTTGACATCAAGATGCCACAGCTGAAACTGCTGTCGCAGGTGATGCGCACGCGTCCGCTTTCGGGCGGCCCGGAAGGCTGCGGCTCCGGACCCGGCTTCGGCTTCCGCAAGCGTCTTGATGGCGGCTATAACTTCTCGATGCGCTCGGCCCATCCGGTCGACATCGTCCCCGACAGCTTTCGTTATCTGCGTGACTTCATTCCGGCGCTGAAAAACGAATGGAAGGCGATGAAATTCCGCGTCGGCAAGCGCTCCTTCCAGGAAGCGATGACGCCGCGCAAATGGGCGCTCGACCAACGCACCGTATTCGAAGACATCCGCATTCTGCGCCCTGTGCCGGCCCATAAGGTACTCGATCAGGCGCTGATCAACATCAAGGAAATGTTCCCGGCCTTCAAGGATCTCGTCGTCAACGAGCGCATGGGCGCCTGGATCGACGTCACTCCTGACGCGATCCCCGTCATCTCGGGCGTCACCGCGCTTCCGGGCTTCCACATCGCCACCGGTTTTTCCGGCCACGGTTTCGGTATCGGACCGGCAGCCGGCGAACTGATGGCCCAGATCGTGATGGGCAAGACGCCGACAATCGAAGCATCGGCCTTCCGCCACGACCGTTTCATCGATGGCTCGAAGATCAACCACTGGCCGATCGGCTTCTAAGTTCCAAGAGGTAAGGCACGAGGAACAAGAAAGGGGCCATCCCGGCGGGTGGCCCCTTTTTTATACTGAAGGTAAAGGCCTTCCTCAGCCCGCTTTCAAACGCGACAGTCCGGCATCGAGATCGGCGATCAGGTCGGCGACATCCTCAAGACCGATATGGAAACGTACGACCGGGCCGCCGGTCCACTTATTGACAACACGCGACGTTTCCGGATGCGCCGGCAGCACGAGGCTTTCATAGCCGCCCCAGCTGAAACCGATCTTGAAATGCTTGAAACCGTCGATCATGCGCGCAAGAGCGCCGTCGTCGACAGGATTTAGCTCGACCGAAAACAGGCCGGAAGCACCTGTGAAATCGCGTTTCCAGATCTCATGGCCGGGGCAATCGGACAGGCCAGGATGCAGGACCTTTGCGATTTCCGGCCTTGTTTTTAGCCAATTGGCGATTTCGAGGCCGGCATCGTTGTGCTGGCGCAACCGGACACCCAGCGTCCGCAGCCCGCGCAGGCCAAGATTTGCTTCTTCGGAACCAACGCAAGCACCCGTATCCTGAAGCGCGACGCGCACCGGCAGGAACGCCTCTTCATTGGTCGTTACCACGCCGAGCATGCCGTCCGAATGGCCGATGATATACTTGGTACCGGCTTGAATGGAAGCATCGACGCCAAGTTCGATCGGCCGGAAGAACACCGGCGTTGCCCATGTATTGTCGATGGCTGTACGGATGCCTTTGGCCTTGGCGACCGCAACGATGGCCGGAACATCCTGAACCTCGAACGTGCCGGAACCGGGTGATTCCATATAGATCAGCCTGGTATTGGGCTGGATCAGTGTCTCGATGCCGGCACCGATCATCGGATCGTAGAAGGTCGCGGCTATGCCCATGCGTGACAGCGTACGGGCGCAGAGGCGGCGCACCGGATCATAGACACTATCGGGGACCAGCACATGGTCGCCCTGGCTGAGAAAAGCCATGAACACACCGGTGATCGCGGCAAGACCGGAGGATGCTGCAATCGCTGCATAACCACCGTCGAGTTCGGCTACCGCCTGTTCGAAGGCGAGACTGACTGGCGTTCCGACACGACCGTAGAACGGCGTCGAATAAGGTGTTTTTCCAGCCGTCTGAAAATCACTGAGCGACTTGAACACGAAGGTCGACGCACGAACGACGGGCGGATTAACGGAGATGCCGGATTTGTCGAGCGTGCGTCCGGCCTGTGTCAGCCGCGTCGCGAGACCGCTCTTGCTGGTCGTCGTCATTCAGATACTCTCCTTTGGAAGGTCTTCGCGCTGGCCCCATTCGTGCCAGGAGGCGTCGTAGATATGCCAGTCGTGCTTGCCGAGACGCTCGAGCTGGAAGGCGATAATGGATGCCGTGACACCCGAGCCGCAGGTGGAAATAACCGGACGAGACAGATCGACACCGGCCTGCTCGAACAGCTTTCGCGCCTCTTCCGGGGCGACGAAACGAAACGGCGCCGACTGATTGATCAGCACGTTCCACGACACGTTGATGGCGCCGGGCATATGCCCGCCGGCAACGCCCGGATAACCGGAGCTCATCTCGCCGGTGAAACGACCCGGGGTGCGGGCATCGAGCAGTAGCCTGTCGCCGCTTTCGATCGCCTGCAAGACGTCCTGCCAGCCAGCCACCTGATCTTTGGGTGCGGTGGCACCAAAGATGGCCGGCATGACAGGCAGCGGTGCGCCGGTTTCGATTGGTCTGCCCTCATCAAGCCAGCGGCGATAACCGCCGTCGAGAATGCGCACCTTGTCATGGCCGAAAAGCCTGAACATCCACCACAGCCGCGCCGAGACATAACTCACGTCATAGATGACGACGAGATTGTCGCTGCCGATGCCGAGCCTGCCGATCTCGGCAGCGAACTGCTCCGCCGACGGCAACATGTTGACGAAGGGGGACGCGGGATCGGAAATTGCATTGAGATCGATATATTGTGCGCCGGGGATATGCCCCTTGGCGAATTCGTCGAGCCCTGATTTTTTCGCCTCGGGCACAAACCAGGTGCAATCGAGCAACTTGATATTGGGGTCAGTCAAATGGTCGGCAAGCCATTGCGGCTGCACGAGATAGTCGTCCATCTTTTCCTCCTGTTCTATGATTATCTGCGGGGGCTCACGACCAGACCATTCCGTCACGGCATACCTGGCATGGCCAGATGCCAGTTGGTGTCGCGCTGAAACGCATCGGCGATGCGCAGCAGCAGGCCCTCGCAAAACGGCTTGCCGACGATCTGCAGACCGGCAGGCATGCCCTTGCCGTCGAGGCCGATCGGGATGGTGATGGCCGGCAGGCCGAGATAGTTGAAGGCGCGGGTATTGGCCGAGAGGCCAAGGAATTTCGGAATCGCCCCCTCAACCCCGGCATCAACGTCGGTTTCGGCGATGGTCGGCGGCGTGGCCTTGATCGTTGGCATGACGAGCACATCGGACTGTGCGAAAGCGGCCGCCATGAAGGCGCGTAATACGGCACCGCGACGACGCAAGGCTTCCAGATAGAAAACGCCGGGAATGGCAAACCCGGGATACATGCGACTATTGACATGGATGGCGTAGTCCTGCGCCCGTGTGCGCATCCAGTGGGCGTGAACGGTCGCAACCTCGACCTTGCTGAGGATCGCTGAATAAGTGGCGACTTCATCCATTGCATCCAGCACAACCGAAGCAGAGCTGGCTCCACGCGAGGCCAGCACATGCATGGCCGCATCGAAACGGGCAAGGATGGCGTCATCGACGCCGTCGAGGAAATAGAATTTCGGGACGCCCATCCTGATGCCGCGAATGTCGCCGTCGAGACCCGCTTCGTAGTCGGGAACGGTCAGTTCGCTGGCCGTCGGATCAAATCCATCCGGGCCGGCGATAATCGACATCAGTCGAGCGCAGTCACGCGCGCTGCGCGCCAGAGGGCCGATGCAATCGAGCGAAGGTGCCAGCGGCATGGCGCCGTAGCGACTGACGCGCGACCATGTCGGCTTGAGACCGGTGACACCGCAGGCCGACGCTGGAAGACGCACCGAGCCACCGGTATCCGATCCGAGCGACGCGAGAACCATGCCGGCCGCGACAGCCGCACCCGAACCGGCCGACGATCCGCCGGTCACTCTGGCGAGATCCCACGGATTTCGGGTTGGACCGAAATGGCGATTATGTCCTGTCGGCCCTTGCGCGAATTCCGACATGTTCAGCGATGCCAGATGGATAGCACCCTGCCCATCGAGACGCGTCAACACACTTGCCGTGCGATCCGCCCGATAATTTTGCCGGATCAGCGAGCCGCAGGTGACGGGCCGGCCTTCGCGATAAAACATGTCCTTATGACCAAGCGGCAGGCCAGACAGTTTTCCGGGGATCGCCCCAGCCGAGATCAGCGCATCCGCATGGCTTGCCATTGCGCGTGCAGCGTCGGCATCGAAGCGGATCACCGCATTTATCTGCTTGGCGCCTTCAATACGTTTCAGGCACTGCTCGACAACCGCAAGTGCCGTCGTCTCACCCCTTGTAATGGCATCTGCCGTCTCACACAGACCGGCAACACGGGACTGCTCGGCATTGGCTGCAGACGGTCGATCGTCTTGCCGCACTGCCAGCGCGACGGTGAAATCCGAAGGTTCATCTTCCATCGGGGCCGGCGGCAGGCGATGGTAAGCCTCGACCAGACGTTCGATATCGGCGGAGAAATCGGACACGGCCTCATTGGGGCTGTCGATCCGGTGCCAGAACTCGATGCCGCTTTCGAGGAGACCTGTCGTCATGCGCTTAGCCCGGGAAATGACAGGCGACCGCATGCGGGCGTCCGTCTGTGGAAAGATCTGGCCGCGTCTCGGCGCAGAGCGTCTGGGCTCGGGGACAGCGTGTGCGGAAAGCACAACCGGATGGCGGGTTGATCGGGCTTGGAACGTCGCCGACCAGAACCGGCGCTCCTTCGACCTCTGTTTCATCCGGGATCGAGGCGATCAAAGCCTGCGAATAAGGATGCTGCGGGTTCTGCCAGACAGATTCCGAATCTCCGATCTCGACGATGCGGCCGAGATACATCACGGCGATGCGGTTGGAGATATAGCGAATGACCGACAGGTCGTGGGAGATGAACAGGAAGGCTACGCCGAGCCGTTTCTGCAGATCGGTCAGCAGGTTTAAAACCTGTGCCTGCACGGAGACATCGAGGGCCGAAACAGCCTCGTCGCAGACGATCAGGTCGGGCTCCAGCGTCAATGCCCTGGCGATGCTGACGCGCTGGCGCTGGCCACCCGACAATTCGTGAGGAAACCGGTCGAGCAGATGCTCGCCGAGACCGACCTGTTTGGCCAGAGCCTCAACCTTGGCACGGCGCTCGGCGGCATTGCCCTGCTGGTGTACCTTCAGCGGCTGCTCGATGATCTGGCGGATGAGCAGGCGCGGATTGAGCGCTCCCATCGGATCCTGAAACACCATCTGCACACGTCGTGCCCGCGCAAGACGATCGGAACGGTCATGCCCTGTCTCGCGGCCGCCGAGGACGACGGAACCGCGGGTCGGCTTGTTGAGGCCGACGACACAACGCGCAAGGGTAGACTTGCCGCAGCCGGATTCGCCGACAAGCCCCAGCGTTTCCCCTTCTCCGACTTTCAGATCGATACCGTCTACCGCCTTCAAAAGACCGGCGGGTGTCGGGTGATGCATGACAAGGTCGATAAGTTCGAGTGCTGCTGGCATGATCAGGCGACTTTCGAAATGGGATGGAAACAACGGTATGCGCGATCGCCATCCGTATCCGTGAGTTGCGGTCGGCTTTCGCGGCATTCGTCGGTGGCGAAACCACAACGCGGCGAGAACAGACAGCCTTTCGGCCGGGCCTGCGGGGCGGGCACCGCGCCTGGAATATCGTTGAGTGGTTGGCCGTTGGTCTTGAAGCTGCCTTTTGGCCGCGCCGCAATCAGTCCTGCAGTATAGGGATGCCGCGGCGCCACCATGATATCGGCAACATTGCCCGCCTCGACGACGACACCGGCATACATGACGATCATCCGCTCGGCGATGCGCCGCACGACGCCAAGGTCGTGGGTGATCATCACTAGGCTTTGCCCCGAGCGTTCGCGGATTTCCTTCAGCAGATCGAGGATCTGCGCCTGCACGGTCACGTCGAGTGCCGTGGTCGGTTCGTCCGCGATGATCAGCGACGGTTCGCAAGCCATTGCCATTGCGATCGTCACGCGCTGACGCATGCCACCGGAAAGCCGGTGCGGATATTCGTCGATGCGGTTTTCAGGATCGGGAATACGCACCTGCGCCAAAAGGTCGATCGCCCTGGCCCGGGCCTCGCCTTTCGACAGGCCGCGATGCTTGCGCAGCACTTCGATGATCTGCGCGCCGACGGTCATCACCGGGTTGAGGGCGGTCAGCGGTTCCTGAAAGATCATCGCCATGCGGTTGCCGCGGATCGACTGCAGTTCACGCGGTCGCATCTCGGTCAGCGCCTTGCCTTCGAACTCGATACGGCCGGTCGTGTGCTTGCCAAGCTGGTCCGGAAGAAGCCCCATGACCGCCAGCGAGGTCAGCGACTTGCCGCAGCCGGACTCGCCGACAATCGCCAGTGTTTCGCCTGGACCAACTTCGAAGCAAAGACCTTCGATCAGCGGAGTATCGGGGCCGGCGGAGATGAACAGGTCGGAAACCTGGAGCAATGCCGGGCCGTTCATCTCAGCGCGCCCTGAGGCGTGGATTGAGGACGTCATTGAGGGCATCTCCCATCAGGTTGAGGGCAAGAACGGTCAGCACGATTGCGATCGAAGGAATGACCGTGATGTACCAGGCGGTGCGCAGCGCTGAACGTCCGCCGCCGATAATCGCGCCCCAGCTCATCATGTTCGGATCACCGAGCCCTAGGAAGGACAGCCCGGCTTCGACGATGATGGCCGTAGCGACCAGAACGGACGCAGCAACCACGATGGGGCTCAGACAGTTCGGCAGGATCTGCGTGACGATGATGCGGGCATCGGTCATGCCCATGATCCGGCAGGCAAGGACGAAATCCTGTCCGCGCAATTTCAGGAACTCCGCCCGCACCAGCCTTGCGATCATCGGCCAGGAGACGACACTGATCGAGATGACGATGGTGGTCAGCGACGGCCCGATGACGCCGACGATGACGATGGCGGCCAGGAACGACGGGATGGTCTGAACAGCATCGGTGAGGCGCATCAGGATGTCATCGATCAGTCCGCCGTAATAGCCGGCGACCGATCCGACGAAGGATCCGACCACGACGGAGACGATGGCGGCGCTGAGGCCGACCAGGATCGACATCCTGGCACCATGCATCAGGCCCGCGGCGATGCTGCGGCCCATGCCATCTGTACCCAGCAGATACGCGGGGTTCTGGCCCGGCCAGAGCATCGGGCGGGCGACCATGCGCCATGGGCCGTCCGGATAGACCACACCGGCAAGGATGGCGCTGGCAAACACGGCAAGCAGGATGATGCTGCCGGCAATGCCGCTCGGATGGCGCAGGAAGCGCTTCAGTTTTCCGGGGGGAGCTTTCATTTCAGTTCGACCCGTGGATCAAGAAGGACATAAAGAAGGTCAACGACGAGGCTGACGACCACGACCGAAAGCGAGCTGACGAACATCACTCCGAGCAGAAGCGCCGTGTCGCGTTCAAAGACGGCGTCAAAGGCAGTTCGCCCCATGCCTGGCAGGCCGAAAACTGTCTCTACCAGCACGGCGCCGCCGATCAGCGAGCTCACCTGCAGGCCCGCCATGGTGACCAGCGGCAGAAGTGCATTGCGCAGCGCATGAGTATAGATGACCCGCCGTTCGCTCATGCCCTTGGCACGGGCGGTGCGAACGAAATCCTGCCCCATCACCTCGAGCATCGTGGCGCGCGCCAGGCGGCCGTAGATAGCGATGTAGAACGTACAGAGCGCCGTGACGGGCATGACCAGATGGGCTGCGACATCGCGGATGTGGGCAAATCCAGTCAACTTGCTGCCGACGGTTGTCAGGCCTGCAATCGGCAGCCAGCCGAGCTTGACCGAAAAGATCAGGATCAGCGAAATTGCCACGATGAAAGACGGTGTCGCATAAAAGATCAGCGCCGCCGTCGAGATGACGGCATCGGGAACCCGGCCTGCCTTGCGGGCGGCGATGACGCCGAGAACCGTACCGATCGTCAAGGAGATGACCACGGACAGAACGACGAGGGTCGCGGTCGTCGGCAGGCGCAGCATGATGATGTCGAGTACGGGCGCCGAATTGCGGAACGAATAACCGAGATCAAAAGTCGCCAACTGACCGAGATAACGACCAAGCTGGATGAATACCGGCTGATCGAGGCCGTAACGGACCCGCAGTTCGGCGATCTGTTCGGCTGTCATGTCCGAATTGCCGCTGAGCACATCAACCATGTCGCCGGGGGCGGCATGGATGATGACGAAGTTTGCGATCACCACGAGCAGCATGACGATGATTGCCTGGCCGAGGCGTCGCGCCAAAAAACGCAGCGCCGTCGGGTTCAGCACGCGCCCAACGAAGCCGAGCCTCGCCGGTGCCTGTGTTCCACCTGTACTCATGCGTCGAGCCAGACCTGTGAGAAGGTTCCGAACGGGCCGACGGCGCCAACGGTATGATCCTTGACCTTCTTGGCTGAAATGGTGACGCGCGCGGTCGAGCACAGCGGCAGGGTCGGCAGGTCTTCCATGACCTTGCGCTGGAAGTCTGCATAGAGCTGCTTACGCTTGACCGGATCCATCTCGATCTGCGCCGCCTCAAGCAACGCATCGACTTCCGGGCTGGCATAACCGGAGCCGTTTGAAAAGGCGACGCCCTGCTTGATGTTTTTCGACCAGTAGAAGCGATGCACGCCGATTGTCGGATCGGCTCCGGCGCTGCCGGTAAACGTGCTCATGTCGAAATCGCGATCGGTATAGACGCGCTTGACGAAACCACCGGAATCGGTGGAGCGAACGGTCAGATTGATACCGACCTGGCGCAACTGTTCACGGATATATTCGGACGTGCGTAGCGGTTCCTCACCGTAGTTCAGCGCATCGATCGTGAGCGCAAAGCGAACGCCGCCATCCTTTTTCGGATAACCCGCTTCGTCCAGCAGCGCCGCGGCCTTTTCGAGATCCAGCGGATAGGTCGGCACGTTTTCAGTCGTGTAGAAATCGCGCTGGTCGTGATGGATCGGGCCGGTACCGGCATTGCCGAAACCGAACCAGACGTTTTCGGTGATCCAGGCGAAATCGACCGAGTGAGCAATAGCCTGACGCACCTTCAAGTTGGACAGGATAGGATGACGAAGATTGAAATCCAGTAGGTGCATGGAGGACGAGATCTCGTAGCCATGGTCGGTGATCTCGAAACCTTCAGTCTCGCCAAGACGGATGATTTCCAGCGGCGGGATAAGGCTCGAGGCCACCAGATCCGCCTCGCCCGATTCCAGCATCGCAGCGCGGGTAGCACCGTCAGCGACATAACGGATTACCAGCCGGTCGAGATAGGGGCGACCATTGTCCCAGTGATTGGGATTGCGATCCATGATGACGCTTTCGCCGCGCGTATACTGCGCGAGCTTGAACGGGCCGGTGCCGACCGGTGCCGTGTTGGCCGCATTGCCCATGATGTCGGTGCCGGCGTAGATATGGGCAGGCATGATCGGCGATTCCGACGCGTTCAACGCCTTCATCATCGCCGGCTGCGGCTTAGACAGCTTGAAGATCGCCGTGCTCTCGTCCGGGGTCTGCACTTCGGTCAGGTTGGCGAAGGTCGACCGGCCGCGGCCGTGATGGACCTTCAGGATTTCCATGACCGAAACGGCAACGTCCTTCGAGGTGAAGGGCTTGCCATCGTGCCAGGTGACGTTCTTGCGAAGGTTGAACTTGATCGTCAGGCCATCGGAAGAAATTTCCCAGGATTCAGCCAGCTGCGGCGTCGGCTTCATGCCTTCCGCATAATCGACCAGACCTTCATAAAATTTTCCGCTGATCAGCGTCTCCGGGCCGGCAGTGGTGATCGCGGCATTGAGATATGTCGGCGCCGGCCAGCTGACGATCGTCAGCGTGCCGCCAGATTTAGGCTTGCTCTGCGCCCAGGCCGGCGTGAAGGGCAGCACCGCACCAAGCGCAAGGCCCGCGAGGAACTGACGGCGATCTGGGCGGAGGAAGAAACTCGTCATGATTCATGGTCCTTCTGGAAGCGGCACGCAAGGCGGAGCGAGGATTGATGCAGACTTGGCAATTAGCAAACGGAGCGAGTTCAGAGTCAACATAAATGTAAAAAATGCACCTTATTTTTTCGATATTATTATATCATGAGAAGATTTTGCTCAGTCGCGCGGCGCATTGATTAAGAGCTGCGCGGCGGATGCCTATTGTTTGACCAAGCAATTAGAGGCCGCGCGATGATCGATGAGATCAAAGGCGACGGTCGGAGAACATGTGCCCCGGCTTCCGGCCTGTTTGCGCTGCTCCGGTGGGCACCCGCATCGACGGTTTCGATTTAAAGAATTGGCGTTCCATGTTGACTTGTTGGCCAAGTTCAGTGTCTTTTCGATGTTACAGCCTGCCGCGTGACACACGGTTGAGAGGTTAATGCCATGCTTTCGTTCATCGAGTGAGCGAACCGATGACGACCCTGGCAAAGGCGCGTTTCGCGCAGATCGTATTGCCACGCCTCGACGAGGGATACCGCCTCGCACGCTGGCTGACCGGCAACGCGACAGATGCGGAAGACGTCATCCAGGAGGCCTGTATCAAGGCCTATCGTGCCATTGAAAACTTCGCCGAAGGCAATGCACGAGCCTGGTTCCTCACAATTGTGCGAAACGTGGCCTATTCCTGGCTGCAGCGTCACCGGCCGGCGAAACTCGTTTCGCTTGAGGATGTATCGGTCGAAACGCAATATGAGATCGAAACCGGTGGCCTGACGGGAAGCGCCGTGCCGACGCCGGAGGAGCTTCTCCTTGCCAAACAACGCTCGGCCGAATTACAGAGCGCGGTGGAAACCCTGCCTCTGCACCTGCGAGAAACCCTGGTGCTGAGAGAGTTTCACGGACTAAGCTATCGGGAGATTGCAGCGATCAGCAACCTGCCTATCGGAACCGTCATGTCACGCCTTGCCAAGGCTAGACAATCCCTCCTGTTCCATTTGAAGGAGATGGAGCATTGACGATCGACAACGAGACCATCCTGCTGCTCAATGCCTACCACGACGGAGAACTTTCGCCCGGCGAGGCGCTCTCCATGCAACGCAGGATCGAACAGGAGCCGGAACTTGCGACGTTTGCGCGCCAGCTCGGGGGTTTGTCCTCCAGACTTGTCAATGTGCTACCCGGCGAGCCGGCGCCGGAGCACTTGCGCGGCGCCATTCTCGCTTCGCTCTCCGTCGACCTGACCCGCGACAACAACGAAATCCGCGATGATGAGCGGGAAACGATTGGTCTTAAGCTCAAAGCAGCATTGAGAGCCGCTCATTGGCAATCGGTCGCGGCGGCGCTGGTCATCGGCATATTGGGAGGTGGGCTCGGCGGCGGCTACGCGGTTCATGTGACGCAGGGTGATGAACAAGCTGCCACGGTCGAGAATGAGATCCTCGCCGCTCATCTTAGGGGACTGATCGCCCCGCAACCATTCGACATCGCCTCTTCCGACAACCATGTCGTCAAGCCATGGTTCAACGGCAAGACGACCATCGCACCGACGGCGCCAAATTTTGCCGCCCAGGGCTTCCCGCTTGTCGGTGGCCGCGTGGACGTCATCGGCGGCAAACCCGTGCCGGTGATCGTCTACAAACGTCGTCAGCATACGATCAGCGTCACCGTCACCGCTTCAGCGGAAAGCGACATCAGCGCGCCGGACGTCATCGACGGCACCAATGTCATGAAATGGGCCAACGGAGGCCTGATCTATTGGGCAGTTTCCGACCTTAATTCCGGCGAGCTTTCGTCCTTCGCCACACTCTACCGAAGCCAGCTTTCCGGCGGTGGCTGAGAAAATTTTCGACACCCGCGAATAAACGGGGATTGTTGTCGGTTTACTCCAGCATACAAGGCTGGGGAGATCTATGAGCGAGATGGTATGCCTTCTGGCGGGCGCGGGCGCCGGACTTTCGATTGCGATACCCTTTGGTCCCACGAGTATAATGTGCGTTGAACGTACGCTTGCGGACGGGATGCGGGCCGGAATAGCGACCGGGCTCGGCATAGCCACAGTGCACCTCACCTACAGTGCACTCGCGCTTGTCGGCGGCATGACGCTGATGAGCCGACCGGAGAATGCAAGTCTTCTGACCTTCGCCGCTGGGCTTTTGCTGCTCTATTTCGCCGCTCGGCTATGGCGACGGGAGCTCGTGGCCGCGACACCGGACAGTGTTCCGCCAGGCTTTGCCCGCGCCTATTGCGGCGCAATCTGCTTCGGCTTTCTCAACCCGGTAACGCCAGCGCTTTGCGCCGCCGCCCTCACGGCTTTCGCAAGCCAGATCGCGGCCCCAGGCGGGCTCTTGCCGGTCGGGGTTTTTGCAGGCTCGCTTGCATGGTGGATGACACTCAGCATCGGCATATCGCTTCTGAGGCAGCGGCTGAACCTCGAAACACTCGCGTTTGCAAACCGCTGGGCCGGTATTCTGCTCGCGGTTCTGGGGCTCTCCATGCTGCTGAAAAGCTTTGAGGGCCTGGGGCGTATTGCCTCATGACGGGCGGTTTCTATTGCCGATCTCGACCTCCAGGGGAGCGGCGAAGCAGCGAAAGGGATTACCCCATCCCAAGGCGCTGCAGATGGAAGGCCGTGCAGTCTCCGTACGGCCTTCCATCAGGATATGCCATAAGCCATCGAAGCCATTCCGCGACGACAGTTGGATCATCGATTGCCGCGCTACGGACCTTCCTGTATGCCGCCAGAATCGGCGCTGGCAAATTGCGATAACACAAAAACGCCTTTACCTTGCTTTTACGATCATCTTTAATTTTTTGCAGATCTCGGCAACATGAGGTGCCGATTCTCTTAATATGCTCCCGCTGGAGCTTGTTTTGGAGCCCGGCCGGCGGTTCGGGTTTGTGGCGCGTTGATGGATATCGACACCGTAATCAACGACATTTATGACGGCGGCGCCAGCGATTGGCTGTCGGTTGGTCGCTCGCTGTCAAAGTGCCTCGGCGCGAACGGCGGCTCGATGCGCTTTCGTCAGGCCGGTGGCGGATCAGTCAATGTGTTGGAAACCTCGGAGCCAGGCGAAGCTCGTTACACCGACTATTATTACGGTGTGGATCCTGTCCGCTCCGCCCTTACCAGGTTTGCCTCAAATCAAAATCGGCCGACCAACGCTCTTGTGGTAGATGACCTGGTGGACGGCAACCACTACCGACGCTCCGAATTCTATCAGGATTTCGCCCGACCAAATGGCCAGGAGCACATGTTGCTGGGAGTGGTCGGCGACGAAGACCGCACAATCATCGGCCTCTTCCGCGAAGGCCGAGCCTTTGGCGACCTGGAGACATCAACCCTTTCGCGCCTGCTCCCCCATGTCAGGCGTGTGCTTCAGTTGAGGCAGCGCCTGCACAAGGCAGAGCATCTGGCACGCCTGGGGTATGCGGCATTCGAAGCTCTGCCGGGCAGTGCCGTCGTTGTCGATAGCGATTGTCATGTCATCTATGCCAATTCATCCGCGGCGCGCGCCTTGTCACAGCGCGATTTGCCAATCTATTTTTCGCCGGAGATGAACAGCGGCAAAATGCGGCTGCACGTCGACAATCGCGGCAGGTCCGTGCAGCTGAGCGCGATGATTTCCGACGCAGCCTTTGGCGGCAATGGTGGCGCGATGCGGTTCGAACGCGATGCCGGAAGAGACGGTAGAGCGCGCCAGTTCGCCATCTTTGTCCTGCCGCAACCAACACAGATTTCCGCCAGCACGGTCTTTGCCGGAGAAGGTGATCCGGTTCTTATCATGATTCATGAGCTGTCGCGCCCGACGGTCATCAACCCGTTGCTGCTGAGGGATCTGTTCGGGCTGAGTGCTGCAGAAAGCGCTGTCGCGATGGCGCTTTTGGGTGGTCAGACATCCGAGGCAGTGGCCCGCAACCGAGAAGTATCACTTGAAACCGTACGTACGCAGATACGCATGGTGTTGCGCAAAACGAACTCCGCCAATCTTCGCGAATTCGAACGCATCGGGGCAATGCTGGATATGCTTGCGCATTGATCGGCAGCATGTCCGCCATTTTCCGCAGAGAGCTGTTGCCGACAGGTCAATTTTCCAGGCCCACCGCCATCTATTCCTTTCCGGCGTTCACATGACCGACACTATCGGAAAAATCAGCGGATCAGGCCGCTCGTGGATGAGAGCCGAGGCGGCCCTGAACCACAGCGGTTGATAGCCTAGACAATTCCGCCACTGCCACCAGTTGTCGGTGGGCGCGTGGCCGACACCTGCTTGCGATATCCGCTTGAACGATAAGCGGAGATGGGGTCGATCGCGCCATCCGAACGGCGACGGGCCTCGGCGAGGATCGGCTCCACATCGGTGCGATAAGCACGCTTCAACGTGTCGGTCGCCATCAGAGCGTCGTTGTCCTGCTGGTAGCCGTCCAGCGACTTGCGGTCGACGATAAGCGCCTGCGCATAGGCGCGACGGATCTCGTTGGCGCTCGCCATCAGGCTTTCGATCGGATCGGTAACGTTATGTGACTGGTCGATCATGTGGGCAGGATGGAAGCTCTTGACGCCCCGGTGTTCCGCATCCACCAGCTCATTGAAAACCAGAAAAAGCCGGTAGGGCTCAATCGAACCGGCATCGAGATCGTCGTCGCCGTATTTGGAATCGTTGAAGTGGAACCCGCCGAGCTTGCCGACCTGGATCAACCTGGCAACAATCATCTCGATATTGGCATTCGGTGCATGATGACCGAGGTCAACAAGGCAAAAGGCCTTTTCACCGAGCGTCTGTGCGATCAGAAGATTGCTGCCCCAGTCCTGCACGACGGTCGAATAGAAGGCCGGCTCATACATCTTGTGTTCGGAAAACAGTCGCCAGTCGTCCGGCAGTGCCTTGTAGATCTCGGCCATGGACAAGAGATAACGCTCGAACTGACGGGTAAAATGGCTCTGCCCGGGAAAATTCGAGCCGTCGCCAATCCACACGGTCAGCGCCTTGGAGCCGATCGCCTCGCCGATCTCGATACATTCGATGTTGTGCTCGACCGCCTGTGCACGGGTCGCCGAGTCGGTGTGGCTGAGCGAGCCGTATTTGTAGGAATGCGTCTGACCCGGCCTGTCCGAAAACGTGTTTGAATTCATCGCATCAAAGCCGAGGCCCAGCGCATCGCCCTTTGCCTTAAGTTCTTTCAGATCCGTCTTGTCCCATGGAATATGCAGAGAAACTGTCGGCGTGGCACGGGTCAACTGGTTGATCACCGCGCAGTCGTCGAGCTTGTCGAAAATGCCGCGCGGCTCCCCGCCACCCGGAAAGCGGGCAAAACGCGTGCCGCCGGTTCCGACACCCCAGGAGGGAACGGCAACAAAAAACTCCGAAACTTTTCGAGTTATCGCCTCGATATCAATGCCGCGTCGCGACAGGTTCTCTCCCAGTGCAGCGTAGTCTGATCGGAGTGCCTCCTCGTTGCGCCTGTTGTGGTCGTCGAGCAGATCCGGCGAAATCATTACATCCGTCATTTTTCTCCTCCTGCAGGCGAACGAATGGACGCCAGCTGCGTTACCTCGTGCAATTCTTTCCAAGACGAGGGTTTCATGGACGTCATACGCATCCTTCTTGCCATCATCCTGCCGCCGGTCGGCGTTTTCCTTCAGGTCGGTATCGGCCTGCAGTTCTGGTTGAATATCCTGCTGACACTCTGCGGCTACGTACCCGGCATCATCCACGCCATCTGGGTCATCCTGCGCAAATGAGACTGACCTCAGCGGGGAAAGCTCTGAGCATTCCCCGCATCGACATTGATGATATTGCCGGTGGATTTCGCCGAGAGGTCGCAGGCGAGGAAGTAGATCGCCTCGGCAATATCTTCAGGAAAAACGTTCAGTTTCAGCATCGAGCGTTTGCGGTAATGCTCCTCGAGTTCTTCCACCTCGATCTTGGAGGACGCCGCACGCTGTTCGCGCCACTCTCCACTCCAGATCTTAGAGCCGCGTAGCACCGCGTCCGGATTGACCGTGTTGACGCGAATGCCGGCATCCGCACCTTCCAGCGCAAGGCAGCGGGCAAGATGAATTTCGGCGGCCTTGGCGGTGCAATAGGCCGAGGCGTTGGGCGACGAAGCCAGCCCGTTCTTGGAAGCGACGAACACCACGTTGCCGCCCAGCTTCTGCCGGCGAAACAGCCGAAAGGCCTCACGCGACACGAGGAAATAACCGGTGGCCAGAATGTCGATATTCCTGCTCCACATGGCAAGCGTCGTGTCTTCTACCGGCGCAGATGAGGCAATACCGGCGTTGGACACGAGAATATCGATGCCGCCGAACTCGACGCAAGCAGCAGCGAAAGCAGAAACGACAGCATCCTCCCGGGTCACATCAAGCTGGATGCCACACACAGCATCGGCGCCGAAGCGTTCGGCAAATTGCCTCTGTGTCTCGTCCAGAGCGCTCTGGTCGATATCGGCAAGCACAACGCAGGCTCCCTCACCAATCAACCGGGCCGCGGTGGCGCGGCCGATGCCACCGGCACCGCCGGTCACGAAGGCAACCTGACCCACCAGGCTTCTTGGTTTCGGCATGCGCTGCAGCTTGGCCTCTTCAAGCAACCAGTATTCGATGTCGAACGCTTCCTGCTCCGGAAGTCCCTGATATTCGGATACGGTGGAAGCACCACGCATCACGTTGATGGCGTTGACGTAGAATTCACCTGCAATGCGTGCCGTCGCCTTGTCCTTGGCGAACGAAAACATGCCAATGCCCGGGACTAGGAAGATAACCGGGTTGGGGTCGCGCATTTTTGGCGAATTGTCGTGGCGGCAAGTTTCGTAGTAGCGGCCATAGTCGGCGCGGTAATCTTCCAGTGCCTTATCGAGGCCCGCGATCACGGCCTCGACATCCGGATCGGTGGGGTCGAAGTCGAGGATCAAAGGCCGAATTTTCGTGCGCAGGAAATGGTCGGGGCAGGACGTGCCGAGGCTGCCGAGCGGCTTAAGCTCATTGGAGTTGACGAACTCAAGCACCGCATCCTGATCATCGAAATGACCGAGCTTGCGTTCTGCCTTACCGATGCGGCCTCGGATTTCCGGCATCAGCCTGGAGGCAATGGCGCGGCGCTCGCCAGCGCCCAAGCTTTCGGTGGCCGAGCCACCGAAGATGGCCTTGCCCTCGGTCTCACGGGCGAACCAGTCGATCGCCTTGTTGATGATTTCCAGCGTCAGAAGGTAACATTCCTTGGCGTCGTTGGCCCAAGTGAACAGGCCGTGACTTTCCAGGATGACACCCTTGGCACCCGGATTGGCCGCCACGAAAGCTTCAAGGTCGAGGCCGAGCTGGAAACCGGGGCGGCGCCAGGGCAGCCAGCCGATATCGCTGCCGAAGATTTTTTGGGTCAGGTCACGGGAGTTCTTCGACGCGGCAATCGCGATAATCGCGTCCGGGTGCATGTGATCAACATGCGTGAATGATACAAAGCCGTGCAGCGGCGTATCAATCGAGGCCGCACGCGGATTGAGGTTGAACGTGCAGTGCGGCAGGAACCCGACCATACGATCCTCGTCCTCGACGCCTCGGTAAAGGCCCTTCAGTGCGACCAGCTTATCCATGTATAAAGTGGCAAAGCCGTCGAGCTTGATGGTTCCGACATCGCCGCCGGACCCTTTGACCCACATCACCTTCACGGCCTCTCCGGTCAACGGATCGGTTTCCATCACCTTGGCGGAAGTGTTGCCACCGCCGTAATTGGTGATGCGTTTATCGGCACCGAGCAGGTTGGAGCGGTAGAGCAGCTTGCCCGGCTCATCGAGCGCGGTGGCATAGGCATCATCCCAGCGGTTATCGAGAAGGCGGGTTTGACCCGACATCGCATTCCTCCCTAGCGTTTCGATCGGCAGCACTGGTCCTCCCGCGCCGGTCGTGCGAGAGGATATCACGCAAAGCCTTGCGACTTGTCAATCACAAACGATCAGAATCATTCATATTGCGTCGCAACAAAAGATTTCATGATCGTTGATGATTGACAAGTTTAAGAATTCGGCAATAGTTGGCATCAGGAGGACCCCATGCACGAACGCGAACGCCATCGCATCATCCTGAGCGCGATCCAGGAAAAGCCTGTGATCACTGTGCAGGATATTGCCGAATTGACGGATGCGTCCGAGGCAACGATCCGCCGCGACATCGCTTCACTGCATGTGCAGGGAAAACTGCGCCGCGTTCGGGGCGGAGCGGAGGCTGTGTATCCACCGCAAATCGGCCAATTGGCAGCCCGTTCGTTCAGAGTGTCGGAATCGGTCAATATCGACAAGAAACGTGCAATTGCGCGCCAGGCCGTCGCCCTTTGCGAAGAAGGTGAGTCGATCATCATCAATGGCGGGACGACGACCTTTCAGATGGTGCATTACATGGCGTTGCGCCGAATGCAGGTCATGACCAACTCCTTCGCCATCGCCGAACATCTGGTCAAGCATTCGAAGAACAATGTCACGATACCCGGCGGTACGATCTATCGTGAGCAAAGCCTGATCCTGTCGCCCTTCGACAATGACGCCATCCGTAATTTTTATGCCCGGCGCATCTTCATCGGCGCGCAGGGCATTGGTCCGCTTGGTATCATGGAACCGGATGCGCTGGTGATCCAGAGCGAGCAGAAGCTGATGCATCAGGCAGAGGAACTGGTGGTGATGGCCGATTCGTCGAAATTCCAGCGGCGTTCGAGCATGATCCTGTGCTCGCTGGAACGCGTCAGTACGATCATCACCGACGAGGGCATAAGCGAAGATGCGGTCCGCATGGTCGAGGATGCCGGGGTAAGGCTGATCATAGCCGGTGCAGGAGAGGCTGCGGATATGATCGAGGAGGATACCACGTCGGTCGCGTGAGGCGCCGGCGATAGGAGAAGCAACCGTTCAATCTTTGGGAGGAGAATTGACATGAAACTTTCGAAAAAGCTGGCACTCGGGGTGGTGTTCGCCGTTGCCGTGATGTCGTCTACGGCCAATGCCGCCGACATGAAGATCGCACTTGTGGTAAAATCGCTCGGCAACGGCTTTTTCGAAGCCGCCAACAAGGGCGCGCAGGAAGCAGCCAAGGAACTCGGCGGCGTCGAGATCATCTATACCGGCCCGACCACAACGACTGCGGAAGGCCAGATCGAAGTCATCAATTCGTTGATCGCCCAGGGTGTCAATGCCATCGCAATTTCTGCCAACGATCCAGACGCCGTTGTGCCGGCTCTGAAAAAGGCGGCGCAGCGTGGCATCAAGGTCATCTCCTGGGATAGTGGCGTGGCGCCGGAAGGCCGGATCCTGCAACTCAATCCATCATCGAACGCGCTGATCGGCAAAATGTGCCTGCAGCTGGCCGCCGATCATCTGGAGGGTGGCAAGGGTGACTTCGCCATCCTTTCGGCGACAACGACCTCCACCAACCAGAATATCTGGATCGGTGAGATGAAGAAGCAGCTGAAGGACTTCGCCGGACTGAACCTTGTCACGACGGTTTATGGCGACGATCTCGCCGACAAGTCCTATCGTGAAGCCCAGGGGCTTTTGACCTCGCAGCCCAACGTCAAGGTGATCGTCGCACCGACCACGGTTGGCGTGCTCGCAGCGTCGCAGGCGGTGAAGGATGCCGGCAAGATCGGCAAGGTCTATGTCACCGGTCTAGGCCTTCCGTCTGAAATGGCCGGCGCCATCAAGTCTGGAGCGACCAAGGAATTCGCCATCTGGAACCCGATTGACCTTGGTTATTCGGCGGCCCAGATCTCCTATCATCTCGTCAAGGGCGATGCGGACGGCAAGCCCGGTTCGGAAATCCCGGCCGGCCGCATGGGCAAGATCAAGATCGGCGAAAATGGCGAAGCCGCCATGGCCGATCCCTTTGTCTACGACGCCAAGAATATCGATCAGTTCTCGAAGATCTTCTGATCTCTCTTGAGACTTTACGCCCGGCGCCGCTGGGGCGCCGGGTCGCCCACAGTTTCCAGACGGCAGATGTGATGATGACCGCAGTCGAACAGACGAGGCCGGAGATGACCTATTTCCACGATAAAGCGCTGGTCGAGAGATCGGCGCCTGTCCTGGAAATGCGTGGTATCTCGCAGATCTTTCCTGGCGTGAAAGCGCTTGATGGCGTCAGCATTTCGCTTCATCCCGGTGAAGTCACCGCGCTGATCGGCGAGAACGGCGCCGGCAAGTCGACGCTGGTCAAGATCCTCACGGGTATCTATCGCCCTAGCGAAGGCGACATCCTCATCGACGGAGAACCGGTTCATTTTGCCAACGCTCAAGCTGCCATAGATGCCGGCGTCACCGCCATCCATCAGGAAACCGTGCTGTTCGACGAACTGACCGTTGCCGAGAATATCTTTCTCGGCCATGCACCCCGAACCCGTTTCGGCCTGATCGACTGGCGCAGCATGAATAGTCGTGCGGGCGCCTTACTGCGGGCGCTGGAAAGCGAGATCGACCCGAGTATTCGCCTCAAGGACCTGTCGATCGCCCAACGCCATCTCGTTGCCATTGCGCGGGCACTGTCAGTCGAAGCCCGTATCGTCATCATGGATGAACCGACAGCTGCCCTTTCCCGCAAGGAGATCGACGACCTCTTCCGCATTGTCGAAGGGTTGAAGAAACAGGGCAAGGCCATCCTGTTCATCAGCCACAAGTTCGACGAGCTTTACGAAATTGCCGAAAATTTCGTGGTTTTTCGTGATGGCCGCGCCGTAGGTCGCGGCCGTCTGGCCGAGACCCCGCAGGATAAAATCGTCCGCATGATGGTTGGCCGCGATGTCGCCAATATCTTTCCCAAGATCGAGGTGTCGATCGGACAGACGGTATTGTCCGTCGAGGACTACTGCCATCCGACCGAATATCGCGACATCTCGTTCGAGCTGAAACGCGGCGAGATCCTTGGCGTTTACGGCTTGATCGGCGCCGGTCGGTCAGAACTCTGCCAGTCGCTGTTTGGCGTATCGCAACCATCGTCCGGCCGGCTGAGCCTGAACGGCAAGATGCTCGACATCCGCTCGCCGCGCGACGCCATATCCGCCGGTATCGTTTACGTGCCGGAAGAGCGCGGGCGGCATGGTCTTGCCCTGCCAATGCCAATCTTCCAGAACATGTCATTACCCTCGCTTGGCCGGACATCACGCTCCGGTTTTTTGAAAGCTGCCAACGAACTGGCGCTTGCGAGACAATATGCCGAGCGGTTGGACCTCCGCGCTGCCGCCCTGTCGGTTCCGGTCGGTACGCTGTCCGGTGGCAACCAGCAGAAAGTGGTGATCGGTAAATGGCTGGCAACGCTGCCCAAGGTCATCATCCTCGACGAACCCACCAAGGGGATCGATATCGGTTCAAAGGCAGCCGTGCATGGCTTCATCAGCGAACTCGCCTCCGAAGGCCTGTCAATCATCATGGTCTCGTCCGAACTCCCCGAAATTCTCGGCATGTCCGATCGAGTGATGGTGATGCGAGAAGGGCTGTCCGCCGGTATTTTTGATCGTCACCAGCTCAGCGCCGAAACGCTGGTGCGGGCCGCCACCGGCAATGCGTGAGCACGGAAAGATGAGAGCCAATCCGTTGAACAGCATCCTGAAACACCGTGAGTTCCTGCTTTTCGGCATCATCGCCATCATGGTGGCAGGTTTTTCCACACGCGCGGCCGGCTTTGCCACGCCCGGAAACCTCTCCAACATTTTCAATGATACGGCGATCCTCATCATTCTGGCGCTCGGCCAGATGACGGTGATCCTGACCAAGTCGATCGACCTGTCGGTCGCCGCCAACCTCGCCTTTACAGGCATGGCGGTGGCGATGCTGGATGCCACCTATCCCGGCCTGCCGCTGGCGTTGATGATCGTGCTGGCGATCGGGATCGGTGCGGCACTCGGGGCAATCAACGGTTATCTCGTCTGGGCACTGCAGATCCCGCCGATCGTCGTCACACTCGGCACGCTTACCATCTATCGCGGCATGGCCTTCGTCCTGTCTGGCGGCGCCTGGGTCAACTCACACCAGATGACGGCGACCTTTCTGAATTTTCCCCGCCTCCCCGTGCTCGGGCTTCCGATCCTGTCTTGGATCGCCATCATCATCGTTCTCATCATGTGGGGGCTTTTGACCCGTACCCCGTTTGGTCGCTCGGCCTATGCCGCGGGGGGGAATCCGACCGCGGCCGTCTATGCCGGCATCGATATCGGCTGGACACGGTTTCGGGCCTTCGTACTCTCCGGCGCATTGGCAGGCCTTGCCGGTTATCTCTGGGTCTCACGTTATGCCGTGGCCTATGTCGATGTCGCCGCCGGGTTCGAACTCGATACGGTCGCCGCCTGCGTCATCGGCGGCATTTCGATTGCCGGCGGCATCGGTTCGGTCGCAGGCGCGGTACTCGGAGCGCTGTTCCTCGGCGTGATCAAGAATGCATTGCCGGTCATCGGTATCTCTCCCTTTGCCCAGATGGCCATTTCCGGTGTCGTCATTGTGCTGGCCGTGGTCTTCAACGCACGCGCCGAACGCCGGGCCGGGCGCATCATTCTTCGCGATCGCAGCCTCAGGGAGGTTTCCGCATGAAAGACATCGTGACCGACGCCGAAATCCGCGCGAGCATTCCCGACAAGCTCGGCACGCCGATAAGCCGGCTGCTCGGCAGCTGGGAAGTTCTGCTGTTCGGGGTGGCCTTGGCAATCTTCATCGCCAATTCCTTCGCGTCCCCCTATTTCCTCAATGCCTGGAACCTGTCGGACGCCACTTTCAACTTCACCGAAAAGGCAATGATTGCCTTTGCCATGGCAATGCTGGTCATTGCCGGCGAAATAGATCTGTCGGTCGCCGCCATCATCGCACTCGCATCGACCGCCATGGGGGCTGCAGCTCAAATGGGCGTCGGCACGCCGGGTCTGGTCTGCATCGGCGTCGGCGTCGGCGTCGGCTGCGGCGCGATCAACGGCTTGCTCGTCTCGGCGCTGAAACTGCCGTCCATCGTCGTCACCATCGGCACGATGAGCCTGTTTCGCGGCATTTCCTATATTGTGCTCGGCGATAAGGCCTATGGCAAATATCCCGCCGACTTCGCTTTCTTTGGCCAGGGTTATGTCGCCTGGGTTTTCTCGTTCGAATTTGTGCTGTTTATCGCACTCGCCATTCTCTTCGGTATACTCCTGCATGCCACCAATTTCGGCCGGCAGATATTCGTCATCGGCAATAACGAATTGGCCGCACGTTTCTCCGGCATTCCCGTCGAGCGGATCAAGTTCAAGCTCTTCCTGCTCACCGGGCTGATGTCAGGTATTGCTGCCGTCTGCCTCACATCGCGGCTCGGCTCCACCCGTCCGTCGATCGCCCAGGGCTGGGAACTGGAGATCGTCACCATGGTGGTTCTCGGCGGCATTTCCATTCTCGGCGGAGCAGGCACGATTGCCGGCGTCGTCATCGCCGCCTTCGTGATGGGGCTCGTCACCTTCGGCCTCGGGCTGTTGAACGTGCCGGGCATCGTCATGTCGATATTCGTCGGCCTGCTTCTGATCGTCACCATCGCGCTGCCGATCATTGCCCGGCGCATGAAGCTCATGGGCAGCCAATGACCATGGAAAAATACGCCTTCAAGATGAAGCTCAACCCCGGCATGGAATTCGAGTATCGCAGGCGCCACGACGAAATCTGGCCGGAACTGCGTGCGTTGCTGCATGAGACCGGTGTTCGCGATTATTCCATCCATCTCGACCGCGAGACCAACACCTTGTTCGGCGTGCTGAGCCGCCCCGTCGATCATGACATGGCAAGCCTTGCCGGCCATCCGCTGATGAAACGCTGGTGGGTCTATATGGCCGACATCATGGAGACGAACCCGGATAACTCCCCAATCCAGAGCGATCTCGTAACCGTGTTCCATCTGCCATGAACGATTTCAGCCGGATCGCCGTCCTCGATATCGGCAAGACAAATGCCAAGGTTGTCGTGCTGGACTGCGGCACCGGCGAGGAGATTGCCGAACGACGCACGCCGAACCGGACCGTTCCCGGACCACCCTACCCTCACTACGATGTCGACGCCCTCTGGTCGTTCATATTGGACGCCCTCGCCTCCTTCGCAGCCGCGCCGGGTTACGACGCCATTTCGATCACGGCGCACGGCGCGTCTGCCGCCCTTCTAGACATACGCGGAAAGCTGGCAATGCCGGTGTTGGACTACGAGCACCAATATCCGCAGGAGATCCGACAGGCCTATGCCGGGGTACGTCCGCTTTTTGCCGAGACCTTTTCCCCTTTGCTTTCCGGCGGATTGAACCTCGGCGCGCAACTTCATTACCAGAAGATCGCATTCCCCGACAATTTTGCGACTGTTCGGACAATCCTCACCTATCCGCAATACTGGGCCTATCGGCTCACAGGGGTCGTCGCCAACGAAGCCACCTCGCTCGGCTGCCATACCGATCTTTGGCGCCCTCGCGAAGGTGATTGGTCCTCCCTCCTTGACAAGCTCGATATCCGAGATCTCATGGCCCCGATACGTTCCGCCTTTGATGTTCTCGGCTCGGTTTTGCCGGATGTCGCCGGGAAAATTGGCCTGACGATACCGATGCCGGTTTTCTGCGGCATCCACGATTCCAATGCTTCGCTGCTCTCGCATCTGGTCAACCGCACATCTCCGTTTGCCGTTGTCTCGACTGGTACCTGGGTGGTCAATTTTGCGGTCGCGGGCGATCTCGATCACCTCGATCCCGCGCGTGATACGCTCGCCAATGTCGATGCCTATGGCCGGGCAGTGCCCTCATCCCGCTTCATGGGCGGCCGGGAATTCGAGATGCTGACCACCGAACTCGGCACCTTAAATCAGCATGCAGCGCTTGATGCTCTGCCGACGGTGATCGAGCGGCAGATCCTGCTTATGCCCAATCTTGCGGATGGATCCGGCCCCTACCCCGGCCGACAAGGTCGTTGGCTCAAAGCGGATCACGCGTCGGTGGCCGAACGCTGGGCTACAGCATGTCTTTACCTGGCGTTGATGACGCAAACCTGTCTGGGCCTGATCGGCGCCGATGGTCCAATCTTGGTGGAGGGACCATTCGCCCGCAACACGGTTTTCCTTCAGGCCTTGGCCTCACTGACCGGCAGAACCGTGATCGCCGTCCAAGGATCGAGCGGTACATGTCAGGGCGCGGCTCTCCTGACCGGTACCGGGCCCACAGCAAACAATGAAACTACCATCACCCGATTGAACATCCCTGGCCTAGTCTCCTATGCCGAAGCTTGGCGTCGCCTCGCCTCTATCCACGGATCAGAGACAATGACCGAACGTGCGTCCGGTCTTCCGGTATAGGCAAATACCTGCTCCTGGCGCTTTCCTGTGGCGGCCGCTTCTTTCCGCCTCTCTTCAAAAATGCCCGGCACATATTGCCCGATGTCGCATGGCAGTCATACTGGCGGGATAACCGCAGAGTCTCCCATCCCGGATACGCCGCCATGCCGCCCATCATCCACACCGAGGACGCAACCAAATGGTTTGCGCAGAAAGTGCCGCAGCCGGGGTTCTCCGGCGCGTTTCGCAATTACCTCGCCCCCGTAAAGAAGCAGGTGAAGGCGGTCGATGGAATTTCCTTTTCCATCGCAGCCGGAGAGGCCGTTGGTTATCTCGGTCCAAATGGTGCCGGCAAATCGACGATGATCAAGATGCTGACCGGCGTGCTGGTTCCGACATCGGGCATGGTCAAGGTGCTAGGCCGCGTCCCGCATGTCGAGCGAATAGCCAACGCCCGCGATATCGGCGTCGTATTCGGACAGCGCAGCCAGCTATGGTGGGATCTGCCGCTCTATGAGAGTTTTGATCTGCATCGGCGCATATATCGCGTCCAACAGGCGCGGTTCGAACAGGTGAAGGCTGAGCTACTCGATATGCTTCAGATCGGCCCGTTCCTCGACCGGCCGGTACGCCAGCTCAGCCTCGGCCAACGCATGCGCGGTGAGATCGCCATGACGCTCCTGCACGAGCCGAAAATCCTGTTTCTCGACGAACCGACGATCGGTCTCGACGTCGTTGCCAAGGATGTCGTGCGCAAACTGCTTGCCCGTATCAACAAGGAGCGCGGCACGACGATCATCCTCACCACCCATGACCTGCGCGACATAGAGGAAATCTGCCCCCGGTTGATCATGGTGGATGATGGCAAGCTCTTGTTCGATGGACCTCTCAGCAATCTCAATGCATCCTTTGGCGCACGCCGTCGGCTGACACTCGAGTTCGCCTCCGACCCGGGCGAAGTGACCCTCGCCGGTGCCGAGCCTACCGGTGGCGACGGCGTCATCCGTACCTTTATCCTTGCCCATGAAGACCGTTCGCTGGTCGATATCATTTCAGCCCTCGGGCCAGCGGTACGGCTTGTCGATGTCCATCTGCACGAGCCGGACATTGAGGAGGTCATTCGCACCTACTATCAATCGCGGCAGATGGCAGTGGTGCAGTCCAAGTCGAAGCATGCAGGGTAATCATGTTCCTCGCCCTGGCATCTTCCGGTTTCCGCGTGCAGGCCAGTTTTCACGCGCAGTTCTGGATCCTGCTCCTGAGCGGCGTACTGAACGTCATCGCCCGTGTTTCTATCTGGCAATCCGTCTATTCACATGGTGCGGACGCGACCAACATCGGCCTTGCGCAGATGATTACCTATTCCATTCTCGGTGCCACGATGTTTTCCGTCTGGGGTTCCAACCAAATCCTGCGCGAAATGGGTGCGGATATCCGCAGCGGCAATGTCGTTACCCACCTGATGCGGCCATACAGCTATCCGGTGTCGGTATTTGCGCGTCAGATCGGGGTGCGTGTTCATGAAATGCTGATGATCGGCATTCCCGTTCTCGTATTGATGAGTGCCGTCTATGGACTGCAGCCACCCGCAAGCCCTGGCCATGCGATGCTGTTCGTCTTCGCGCTAATGCTGTCGATCGTTCTGCTGTTTACCATTTCCATCGCCGTTTCGATGATCGGCTTCTGGGTTATGGACATGCTCGCCTTGGAGTGGTTCTTGCGTGGTACGCTCGCATTGTTTTCCGGCGGGCTGGTACCATTGTGGTTCTATCCCGATGCGATTATCAGCGCGACACTCTATCTGCCATTTGCCTGGATCACCTTTTATCCGCTGGCCATCTATCTCGGCGAGCTGGACCTCGCCTCCAGCGTTCTTCACCTTTTCTACGGGTTTTGCTGGGCAGCGCTTTTGGCAGGCCTCGTCGCTATGTTGTCGCGTGCTGCCTGCCGTCGCATGGTCGTGCAGGGAGGCTGAGAAAATGCGCCAGACCCTGTCGCTTTATCTGCATCTTATGCGCATGCAATTGCGTACCCGACTACAATACCGCGCAAATCTCGTCATCGGCTGGGTAGCGCAGGCTTTCGGTTATGCCAGCGTCTATGGAGCGATCTGGATCATCACCAACCGCTTCGAAACGCTCGGTGGCTGGGCCTGGCCGGAGATCGCTTTGATGCTCGGTTTTCATGTTCTGGGTTATGCGCTGGGTGCAGCTTTCACCCTGGTGCAGCTGCGTCGCATGGAGGAACTCGTGCGCCTCGGTACCTATGATACTCTACTGGTACGGCCGATCAGCCCCTGGGCGTTTCTGGTCTTCTCCGGCATCAACATCGAATATGGTGGCCATATTGCTCTTGGCGTCGGCATGATGGCCTGGGCGCTGCCGCAGCTTGCCATCGATTGGTCGGCACTATCCATGCTGCAATTGGCGGCCAGCCTTATCAGCGCGGCACTGCTGACCGGCGCGATGCTGACCATGATCGCTGCCCTGGCACTGGTTCTTACCCGCTCGCGCTATCTATTCGGTATCTATTTCGATTTCTGGGAGCTGTCGCGTTATCCGCTGGCCATTTTCGCACTGCCGCTGCAACTGGTTCTGCTATCAGTCATGCCGCTGGGATACATGGCCTATGTTCCTGCCGCCTCCCTACTCGGCAAACCGGTTCCACTGCTGGGAGATGCAGCACCGTTCACGGCGATCCTGGCAGGCCCGATTGCGGTCGCTATCGCGATCCTTGTCTGGCGGGCCTGCCAGCGACGCTATCAAGGTGCCGGAGGTTGAACCAAAACCGGCGCCGATCCGGCACTGCCAGGTACAATGCCGGTAACCGGCCTCAAGCGGCAATCGGTTCCGGTACTTTGGCGCCGGTCATGAAGGCCACCGCATCCGACATCGTGTAGTCCTTCGGATTGATGACCGTCAGGCGCTTGCCAAGGCGGTGGATATGGATCCGGTCGGCAATCTCGAAAACATGCGGCATGTTATGCGAGATCAGCACGATCGGGATTCCCCGTGAACGCACGTCGAGGATAAGTTCCAGGACACGCCGGCTTTCCTTGACGCCGAGTGCTGCCGTCGGCTCGTCGAGGATGATGACCTTGGAGCCGAAAGCCGCCGCTCGCGCCACAGCCACGCCCTGCCGCTGGCCACCGGACAATGTCTCCACGGCCTGATTGATGTTCTGGATCGTCATCAGGCCGAGTTCGGAGAGTTTTTCACGCGCGATCCTTTCCATCGCAGCATGATCGAGCTTACGCAACACTTTGCCCATAAAACCCGGCTTGCGGATTTCGCGGCCGAGAAACATGTTGTCGGCTATGGAAAGCGCCGGCGAAAGCGCAAGGTTCTGGTAAACGGTTTCGATGCCCGCCTTGCGCGCCTCGATCGGTGAGGTGAACTGCACGAGTTGGCCGTCCATGCGTATTTCGCCCTCATCGGGGCGGATGGCGCCGGAAATTGCCTTGATCAGTGAGGACTTGCCGGCACCGTTGTCGCCGATCACGGCGAGGATCTCGCCGGGATAGAGGTCGAAATCGGCATTGTCGATAGCCGTCACGCGGCCATAACGCTTGATCAGTCCGCGCCCGGTAAGAAACGGCTGCTTTTTCTGATCCTGGGTCTGTTCCTGGGCCATCAGCGGGCTGCCTTTCTGATCCATTGATCTGCTGCAACGGCAACGATGATAAGGACACCAATCAAGAGATAGGTCCACTGCACGTCGGTACCGAGCAATCTCAAACCGAGCGAAAAGACACCGACAATCAAAGCGCCGAACATCATCCCGAGGATTGAGCCGCGACCGCCGAACAGCGAGATACCGCCGATCACCACGGCAGTGATGGATTCGATATTGGCGAATTGGCCGGCCGTCGGAGAGACCGATCCGATCCGGCCGATCAAGGCCCACCCCGCCAGCGCGCAGATCACACCAGACAGGACATAGACGGAGATCAGCATGCGCTGCACGTTGACGCCGGAAAGATCGGCCGCTTCCGGGTCATCGCCGACCGCGTATAGATGGCGGCCCCAGGCGGTGTGATTGAGTACATACCACAGCACGCCAACGAGAAGGATCATGACGATCACCCCATAGGTGAAGACCGCGCCGCCAAGGCGAAAGGTCTCGCCGAAAAACTGCAGGATCGGTGCATTTGCCTCGATTTCCTGGGCGCGGATCGTCTCGTTGGAAGAATAGAGAAAATTGCTGGCCAGCACGATCTGCCACATGCCGAGTGTAACGATGAACGGTGGCAATTTCACCTTGGCGATCAATACGCCATTGATGAAGCCGCACAATGCACCGGTCGCAAACCCGCACAGGATGGCGAGTTCTGGCGGCAAGCCGTAGCGGAAAGTGAACTGGCCCATCACCACAGATGACAGGACCATGATCGCGCCGACGGACAGATCTATCCCCGCAGTCATGATGACAAGCGACTGTGCGGCACCGACGATGCCGGTAATCGCGACCTGCTGCAGGATCAGCGTCAGTGAGAAGGCGGAGAAAAATTTGCCGCCGAGCGTAAGGCCGAACACCAGCAGCGAAACGACCAACACGATCAACGATACGGCAGACGGGTTGGAATGCAGGAAATGGCGGAATTTGTGCAATGCGGACGGCTTGTCCGTGTCGAAGGACGCCACTTCCTTCGAGCTTTCCTTCAGCACTTTTTCGTAGTCGTGATGCGGTGCGGCTGCCACTGGCTCGCTCATGGAATCCTCCTCCCGCGTTGCCTTGTGCCCCACTGTCTTTCGGGGCTGCATTGGTGAGACGGCCGGACATATCCGGCCGCCTCATTATCCGTCATCAGACGGTCAGCCCCAGCACTTGCCCAGGCCTTCCTTGGTGTCGATCGACTTGATCGACGGAACCGGCTTGTCGGTGACGAGAGTTACGCCGGTGTCGAAGAAGTTCTTGCCCGATGTCGGCTTCGGCTTTTCCCCGGTGTCGGCAAATTTCTTGATCGCTTCGATGCCAAGCGCTGCCATCTGCAGCGGATATTGCTGGGAGGTGGCCCCGATCGCGCCATCGGCAACGTTCTTGACGCCTGGGCAACCGCCGTCGATCGAAACGATCAGCACATCCTTCTCGCGGCCGACCGATTTCAGTGCCTCGTAGGCACCGGCTGCGGCCGGTTCGTTGATCGTGTGGACGACGTTGATGGTCGGATCCTTCTGCAGAAGGTTCTCCATCGCCGTACGGCCACCTTCCTCGTTGCCGTTGGTGATGTCGTGGCCAACAATACGCGGATCGTTTTCATCACCGATCTTGTTCGGGTCCTTCGGGTCGATGCCGAAGCCCATCATGAAGCCCTGATCGCGCAGGATATCGACGGATGGCTGCGAAGGCGTGAGATCCAGGAAGGCGACCTTGGCGTCCTTGGCCTTGTCACCTAGCGTATCCTTGGCCCATTGACCTATCAGTTTGCCGGCAAGCAGGTTGTCGGTCGCAAAGGTCATGTCGGCGGCATCGATCGGTTCAAGCGGCGTATCGAGTGCGATGACCAGCAAGCCGGCGTCGCGGGCCTTCTTGAGGTTGGGCACGATACCCTTGGTGTCCGAGGCCGTGATCAGGATGCCCTTGGCGCCGTCAGCGATGCAGGTTTCAATCGCCGCCACTTGGCTTTCGGAATCGCCGTCGATCTTGCCGGCATAAGATTTCAGCTGAACACCGAGTTCCTTGGCCTTGGCGGTAGCGCCTTCCTTCATCTTGACGAAAAAGGGATTGGTGTCGGTCTTGGTGATGAGGCATGCCGAAACATCGGCGGCCTGAGCCGGCGCGGAAAACACGACGCCAAGCGCCAGCACCCCGAAAGACAGGGACAATGCGGATTTTTTCATGATCTCCTCCCAGAGATGAAGTCCGCGAGCGCGGACGGGTTCGTGGCGATGCAGGCCGGATCGAGCCAGACGCCTCCTCCAGGCAGTCCTGCATCCTTGCAATCGTCAATAATCGCTAAAGAAAAACGCCTGTCAATAATTAATTCCGATTGAATTATTTATTCTGCAGCGCCATGTTCGAATCATTGCGTAGAGCTGCATGCGGGAGGAGGTGCAGGATGTCGATCATGGATGGCCCGCTTTCCGGGCCTGCTCCAGCGGCGAGTTTTTCCGGCGGTTCGAACCAGATGCGGGTTCGAGCCTATAACGAGCGGCTGGTCCTGTCGCTGGTGCGGCTGCACGGCGCGCTGTCGAAGGCCGACATTACCCGCCTCAGCGGACTGTCGGCGCAAACCGCCTCAGTCATCATGCGGGCGCTTGAAAAGGATGGCCTGTTGCTACGGGGCGAACCTTTACGCGGCCGGGTGGGGCAACCGTCCATTCCGATGCGGCTCAATCCCGATGCCGTACTCTCCTTCGGAGTCAAGATCGGCCGCCGCAGCGCCGATCTGGTGTTGATGGATTTCGTCGGCGGTGTCCGTCAGCAATATCATGAGACATACGCCTATCCCCAACCGCAGGAAATCCTTCGGATCA
The DNA here is from genome assembly GCF_057163345.1 of Aliirhizobium sp. YIM B11859. Classification (NCBI taxonomy): domain Bacteria; kingdom Pseudomonadati; phylum Pseudomonadota; class Alphaproteobacteria; order Hyphomicrobiales; family Rhizobiaceae; genus Aliirhizobium; species Aliirhizobium sp. YIM B11859. Next base: position 617,549 of record NZ_JBXHAY010000004.1, on the reverse strand, counting down.
TCACGTCCGGCGTGGAGAAGATCGAGGCGACGCTCGATGAGGGGTCTCGAAGCCGCATTGCGGGCATCGGCATCGCAGCGCCCTTCGAACTCTGGAACTGGGCAGATGAAATCGGTGCGCCCCGCGATGCCATGGATAGCTGGCGCGGTTTCGATCTGCATGCCGAAATCAGCGCCAAAATGCCCTACGCAGTCTACCTGCAAAACGATGCGACCAGCGCCTGCGGGGCCGAACTGGTCTTCGGCGTTGGCCCGACCTATCCGGATTTCGTCTATCTTTTCATCGGCTCGTTCATCGGCGGCGGCATCGTTCTGAATTCGAGCATTTTCTCCGGCCGGACCGGTACCGCTGGCGCAGTTGGACCTCTGCCTGTACGGGGAAAGGATGGCGAAAACCGTCAGCTGCTCGATATCGCCTCGATCTTCGTCCTGGAAAACATGCTGCGCGAGCGCGGCATCGATCCGCAGCCCCTATGGTATTCGGCCGACGACTGGGTCGATTTCGGCGATCCGCTCGAGCGCTGGATCCAGGCGACCGCAGCCGCCTTGGCGCAGGCCATCATCGCCGCAGCCTCAATTATTGACTTCGGCGCTGCGGTCATCGATGGCGGCTTTCCCGGCTGGGTGAGAAAGCGGATCGTCACAGCGACCCTTGAAGCCGTGGACCGTCTCGATCTGCGAGGCGTCATTATTCCGGATATCATCGAGGGGCTTGTCGGCTCTCAGGCCCGCGCAATCGGCGGTGCGAGCCTCCCCATCTTCGCCCGATACCTGACCGACCACTCCGTGCTCTTCAAAGATTCCGGCAGCATTTAGGTCTGCCTCCGGCGCATCCCAGTGTCGTGGCGTGGCATAAACGGGTTGCGCGCCTTGTCATCACCTGCCGATATATGCAAGCCCCGGATCACCCTGTTTTTCGAAGCGTTTCGTCTCCTTATTGATATAGCGGCCATCTTCTTTCACTACCTCACGCAGATAGATCGTCTGGATGATGTTGCGACTATCCGGATCGATCATGACGAAACCACGCGGACTGGTCCAAGACAGGCCCTTCACGGCTTCGACAGCCTTTACCGCATTCTGCTCGCCAGCCGTCGCCTCGATCATCTTCGAAAGTACATACATGCCGTCATAAGCACCGAGTGCGGCGAAGGAGAGATCATCGGAATTGCCCATGCCCTTCTGCACGGCCTTCACGAATACGGCATTCTCCGCCGACTGATGGGAGACGGCATAAGGATAGGTGGTCATCAAGCCAACCGCCTGCTCACCAAGATCTGGAAGGTCTGCTTCGGGCGTCAAGTCGCCAGTCGCGAACAACCTGATACCTGCTGCCTTGAGACCGGATTCGTTATAGGCCTTGATGAAGGCGGGCGTCGCAGGTCCTGTGGGCAGGAACACGAAAAGTGCTTGCGCCCCGGAATTTCCGACGCGTTGCAGCAGCGCAGAAAAATCGCCGGCAGAGAGAGGGGTGCGGATCGACCCCACTATCGTCCCGCCCTCTTTCTCAAACGCTGCCGTAAAGCTTCCCTCGGCATCGATGCCGGGGGCATCATCGCTCACCAGCGTGATGACCTTGTCGATACCGGCGCTCCTCGCGGCAAACCCCATAGGTGCGGAAGTCTGCGCAGTGGTGAATGACGTTCGAACAACATAGGGGCTTGTCGTCACGATTGCCGAGGCCGCGGCATTCATCACCACCATCGGCACATTTGCCTGTTGAAGAAGGGGCGTGACAGCCAGTGCATCATCTGTGAAATAAAATCCGGCCAGATACTGAACCTTCTCGCGAAGAACGAGTTCCTCTGCCAGCGTTCTCGATTTCGCCGGATCAGCAATGGGGACGTCTCGATAGACGACTTCGATCTCGTTATCGCCGATCCGGCTGCCGTTCACCGCAATCCAAGCCTCGATACCTACCTTAAAATTCTCGCCCTGCACTGCGAACGGCCCCGAAAACGGTCCGATTACGCCAATCCTGACCGTCTTTGCAAATGCCGCCGTGCCAAGCATGGCGAAGATAGCGGCGATCAACAGCAGCCTTTTCATCATGTCCTCTCTCCCAACACCGCGGACTCGTCCACCTTGACGTGCACAGTGCCATATTCGTCAGCTCCTGCCGAGGCCAAGTCGCTCGCCTTTGCCCGGATAGGTCACGGTGACCAAAAGCCAGAACCTGATTGACGCGTCAGAACTGGCGTGGTCAGAAACTTCGATTAAGAGTTGGAGACGGATCGTGGACGACCGACATCTGCTGGCGATGCTTTTTGAAGAAGCGGTCAAGGCCGCCGACCCGATTTACAGCATAGGCAAACATCTACCCCAACCGCCCGAAAAAGGGCGGACGGTCGTTATCGGTGCCGGAAAGGGAGCGGCGCAGATGGCCGCCGCGCTAGAGAAGGTCTGGAACGGCCCGCAACTGAGCGGCACCGTTGTTACCCGCTACGGTTATGGCTGCGAAACGAAAGCCATAGAGCTCATCGAAGCCGCTCATCCCGTGCCGGACGAAGCAGGCCTTACGGCCAGCCGCCGGCTGATGGAAACCATCGCCGGATTGTCGGCGAATGATCTCGTCATCGCGCTCATCTGCGGTGGCGGCTCGGCCCTTCTTCCATGTCCTCCGGAAGGACTTTCACTCGACGACGAAATAGCGCTCAACGAAACGCTGCTTGCCTCGGGTGCTCCGATCGCAGCCATGAACGTCCTGCGCAAGCATGTCTCCAACATCAAGGGTGGTCGGCTGGCCGCGGCGACACGAGCGCGCGTCGTCAGCCTGATCGTGTCGGACATCCCTGGAGACAATCCCGCTTTTGTCGCCTCCGGACCGACGGTGCCGGATGCCAGCAACCGCCACGAGGCACTTGCGATCATTGAGCGATACCGCATGTCGCTTCCACCTGCGATCATCACGCATCTAAACTCTTCATCCGCCGATGCACCAACACCGGATGATCCCCGCTTCTTGCACAACGAGCACCACATTATCGCGTCTTCCGGCGTCTCGCTGGAGGCCGCCGCGAACCTTGCGCGCGCCCATGGCGTCGACGCCCATATCTTGTCGGATTCGGTCGAAGGCGAGGCACGCGATGCGGCACTTGTGCACGCCGCGATCGCCCGCGAGATCGTTTCCAGAGATCGGCCATTCAGGAAGCCAGCCCTGCTTCTGTCCGGTGGAGAGACAACGGTAACGCTTCGCTCTAAGGGTGGCAGGGGTGGGCGCAACGGCGAATTCGCCCTGTCGCTAGCCCTTGCGATCGGTGGAGCGCAGGTTACGGCGCTTGCCGCCGATACCGATGGCATCGACGGTTCGGAAAACAATGCCGGCGCCTTTGTCGATGGATCGACGGTCGAACGACTGCTTTCTGCCGGATTTGATGGACGGTTGCTGCTCGAACGCAATGACAGCTATAGCGGGTTTGAAGCTATCGGAGATTTGTTCGAAACTGGTCCCACCGGAACGAATGTCAATGATTTCAGGGCAATCCTGATCCGTTGATCGTTATTGCAACGACGGTTTGATCAGGAAATCGTTGCGGTCGGCCGACTTCACCCTGAGCCACGCCTCGCGTCCATCACGAAGGATCCGCATCGGGATCTCGGCACCGGGCGAACCGCTCTGCCAGACTTTTCGATAAAAATCAGCCAATCCGTCGACCTCGCCGTCGCGGACTTCCGAGATGACATCACCTCGGCGCAACCCCGCCTTTGCTGCAGGGCCATCCTCAGTGACGCTCATCACCACCACTTCGCCATTGGTCTCCGCCGAATAGGCCCCGAGCCAGGGTCGCGACGGCTTGTTGATAGCCCCCTGATTGAGGACATCGTCGAGGATCGGCTTGAGCAGGTTGATCGGTACGGCCATATTGATATCGGCGATCTCACCGCCTTTGCTCATCTGCAGTCTCAGCGAACCAAGACCAACGAGCCTGCCCTCGCCATCGATCAGCGCTGCGCCGCCCCAGGACGGGTGAGCAGGCGCAATGAAGATGGCCTCGTCGAGCAGATATTCCCAGTAGCCGGCGAACTCCTGCTTGGCAACGATATGGCCACGCACATACTGACCTTCACCATCTGCGAAAACAATAGGTTCTTCGACACCAGCAATGTCGGAATCCCCGATGGGCAGTGCTGGAAGATCAAGTGGCGAAAGTGCCTGAACGAGCCCGAAGCCGCTCTCCTGATCATAAGCAAGGACATAAGCCTGGACGATACGACCGTCATGGCGAGTAAGCCATACTTGCTCGGCTTCCGTGATCAGGTATCCGATCGTCAGCACCAGCCCGTTTTCGCGGATGACCACACCGCTGCCTTCCCGGCTCGTGCCGAGCGCGTCCGCGGTGAAAGCCTTATCCGGAATGGAAGCACGAACGGCCACGACGGACCGCAAGATTTTTTCGAGATCCATGGCGCAAATCCTGAAGAACGAACCACGTAATTTTCGGGGCAACCGTCGAGATAAAAGGGCCCCGCTGTCGCTAAGTTATGGATCGCCGCGACGCTTCGCAAGTGCGAAGGCATGTTCAAACTGCCTCCGCCGCCATGGACGGAGGCAGTTTGAAGCAGGATTTACATACCAGCCGGTGTCAGCGTTACTGACGTGCCAGTGGCTGCAACATTGAGGCCCAACTGCCCCGTCACGCTGACGGTCTGCAGGTGGATCGAACCGGACGTACCGCCAACCAGAATGTTGGCACCGATACCAGCACCTACAGTGGCTTCAGCGGTTGCACCCTGATAGAGGCCAGCAAGCGAACCATGATGATAGCCAGCGGTCGGGGCGAAGACTGCCCAGATCAGACGGCTCTTGGTGGTAAAACCGAGGTCCACACCCATCTTGCGAACGACGCCGGTATAATGGTCCTGCGCTTCGCTGCCCATTGTCGACTTGAAGACGCAATCGGCTTCTTTGGCAGAGCCGATGACATAGCCTACGCCACCGCCGATCGAGCAATCCAGATAGCCGATACGAACACCTCCGCGCTGATCAGTGTCCTGATAGGTCGGCACGGTGTCGCGGCGGCTGATGACGTCCGCAGCCGAAGCTGCAGTTGCAACGAATGCGATCGGAAGAGCGGCAAGCGCTACGGCAATTGTCTTTTTCATCCCTGTACTCCTTATAGTCTTATTACCATTCGTTCGGGTGCGAATGGGTGCACAGCGTTGGCTAACGCATGTGGCAGAAGAATGATCCATGTGTCGGAACACAAATTATCTCGACCTGTGAGGCAAAGTGACCCCCAGGTTTGAACTTGACGCTCAAATTCCCCACGGTATCGGGAAGCTATCCAATGTCAGGTTATCGATCGCGTCGTCTTGGCGTAATTCGCTGTCCAGTCAAAAAATGCCTGGCCAGAGCCCATCGCGGCGCACTGTCAACGGTCAAACATATCCTGCCATTGTTTTTCACCGACCATACAGTCGGACTTGGGCGGCCTGTCGGCGATGCGGCGAATAGTTGGCCGTGTATCGATGCCGCTGACTTCCATCACCAGCTTTCTGCGAACGGCCACACCAAAATCCTCGATATTATGAACCGGCAGGACGAAGGATCCCGGCCCGCCAACAACACAGTCGCCGTAATACTGGTCGAGACCGCCGGGCGTCCCGGAAGGACGCAGCATGATCGCCAGCCCGTTGATAACTATCCCTGCCTCAACGGCCTTGTCGCGCGCCGGCACGACCGGGTTGCCGGAATTGTTCGGGCCATCGCCGGACACGTCGATCACTTTTCTCATGCCATGATAGGGGCCGGAAACAAGCATCGTCGCGCCCTGTGTAATGGCCGCTGAAATCGATGTCCGACGCTGCATTTCGACGGGCCGTGCTTCAAGCCTGTCCGCAAACGCGATGGCGTCCTTCTCGTTCTCGATGATCTGCCAGTCGATTACCGATCCCTGGACCACATCGCCAGCCCACTCGAAATAACTGATCGCGATGCGACCCGTCAGCCCGGTCTTTACCGCGTCGATGAATTCCTTGTGCTTGAGCGCCGACACATAGCCTTCGCGCTGGATGCGCGCCTCCTCAGTGTCCATGGAACGGGACGTATCGACGGCCAAGACCAGTTCGACATCGACCTCCTGCCCCCCTTGCGCCAACGCACTATTGGTCGCGGACAGGCTCAGTAACATTGCAAGTGTTGTTAGCATGGCGATCCATTCACTGCAGTGTCGATTGCCGAACTGTAGCACAGGATGTCGCAGGGGCGATCCCCACCTTGAACCGCTCTCGGCCCAAGGGTCAACTTTCGGTGAATACCGTTATTCGGCTGCCATCGGGTGAGGCCCGTCGCGCATTGCTTCGATCAGGCATTCCATGATCGCTGCTCGGAGAGCGTAAGTATTGGCGCTCGTCTGTTTTCTGTCGAGGCTTTGAGCCGCATCGACAAGACGCATTCCCTCGTGAACGACGATTTGATGTGCGCGATTCATGGCCCAGTGCTCAATTGAACCGCCATGATCTGGTGCATGACTAAGAGTGTTCAATGTAACCTCGCTAATCATCAGCGTTATTGCGAATCATCTCGCAACACCGATGGTAATACAGCTTCAGACTGTCGTGAATCCTGTAACACGCAAAGTATTAACGATAATCAAAGAAAAAAGACCAATGATTTCAATCACTGCAACTTTTTAATGGTAAAAATAGACCACACAACGCGTCAAACACTCAGTTTTCGTCAACTATAAGCGACGAGCAATTCGGACAGGATATGAACCATGCGGCGATGCGGGGCGCGATGCTTCGCGCGCACGGTGGTCGCTGCATAGACAGTCTGATGGATGTCGGTGGAATCCTCCACCGCACGTGCGGTTTGCGATGCAATCATCTGCTCGGCGTTCGCTTTCATCACATATGCCGAACCACCGAGCGTCGAGAGCAAATCGCGAACCATCATGTTTCGGCCGGTTGTCAGTGACGCAGCCGTCAGGTGCGACATCGCCATCCTGTGGGCTCGATCGAATGCGGGAGAATAGTTGGCGTAGATATAGTCCTCCAAACGTATATCAGAGACGAAGCGCGCCTTTGTGCTGATCAGCCTGTAGGCGATATCGCCGATGCGTTCATAATGCAGATCCGGCAAGTGATGCGGTGTGTAAAGGATGGCGAGATCAAGATCGCCTGCGCCGAGATCGCGGTTCATCTGGTTGGAATAATCGGCTTCAAGATAAATAGAAGTACCCGGCATTTCCTCGCGCAACCTCTTGAGGAATGGCGCACCGATCACTTCCGCCACGTCATGCTGCATGCCAATCCGCATCGATTGTTCATAGCTGCCGGCGGCCTCCACGGCTCTCAGCGCCTCGTGCCAATTCTGCTGCAGGGCCTTGGCATGATCGAAAAACCGCAAGGCGGCCGCGGTTGGCACCGTGCCACCCTTGCCCCGCACGAAGAGCTTGCGATCGACATTGGCCTCCAGCGCATTGACCCGATGCGAGATGGTGGATTGTGTCAGGTTCAGTCGCTCAGCGGTGCGATTGAAGCTGCGCGTTTCCATCAGATCTAGGAAGGTTTCGATAAGCTCGATCTGCATCGATTGCCCCACAATGTTCTGAAATATCGAAACTAATCGAATTTCTCGATCAATAAAGCAGTTTCTGCTCGCTTGATGAACGTCAATTCCCCTGCAAGTCTCGATGAAAACAAGGGGATCTCAAGCATGGCGGAATTACCGCAACGGGCGCGCGTGGTGATCATCGGTGGTGGTGCGGTGGGGGCGTCGTCACTCTATCATCTTGCAAAAGCAGGCTGGACGGATTGCGTCCTGCTCGAAAAGAACGAGCTTACTGCCGGTTCCACATGGCATGCCGCCGGCAATGTGCCGACTTTCTCCTCGTCATGGTCGATCATGAACATGCAGCGTTATTCCGCCTCGCTCTACCGGGAGCTTGGGCAGCGCGTCGACTATCCGATGAATTACCACGTCACCGGCTCGATCCGCCTCGGCCACTCCAACGAACGACTGCGCGAATTCAAACGGGTCGTCGGCATGGGCCGTTATCAGGGAATGGACCTGGACATCCTGCCGCCCGACGAGATGAGGTCGAAATATCCCTTTCTCGAAACCCGCGATCTGACCGGTGCGCTCTACGATCCCTATGACGGCGACATCGATCCGGCGCAACTGACCCAGGCATTGGCCAAGGGTGCCCGCGACATGGGTGCGAAAATCATCCGCTTCTGTCCCGTTACGGCGGCGCGCCGGGAGAAGGACGAATGGATATTGACGACGCCGAAGGGCGAGATCGCCTGCGAATACGTGGTCAATGCCGCCGGCTATTATGCTCGCGAAGTCGGAAAGCTGTTCGGCCGTGACGTGCCGATGATGGTGATGAGCCATCAATATATTCTCTTCGATGAAGTACCGGAGCTTGCCGCATGGTCGAAGGAGGCCGGCCATAAACTGCCGCTGCTGCGAGATGTCGATTCTTCCTATTATCTCCGTCAGGAGAAATACGGGATGAATCTCGGTCCCTACGAGAAAAACTGCCGCGCCCATTGGGCAACGCCGGGCGACCCGATGCCGGAAGATTTCTCCTTCCAGCTCTTCCCCGACGATCTTGATCGTCTGGAATGGTATCTGAATGATGCCATCGAGCGGGTCCCGATCCTCGGCACAGCAGGCCTTTCAAAGATGATCAACGGCCCGATCCCCTATGCACCGGACGGCAACCCGCTGATTGGCCCGATGCCGGGCGTCCCGAATGCGTTCGAGGCCTGTGTCTTCACATTCGGCATCTGTCAGGCAGGCGGGGCAGGCAAGGTTCTGGCCGAATGGGTGACCGAAGGCGAAACCGAATGGGACATGTGGAGCTGCGACCCACGCCGCTACACGTCGTTTGCATCTGATAAACAATATTGCGTCGACAAAGGCATGGAAATCTACGGCCACGAATATGCGATGCATTTTCCGAAACATTACTGGCCTGCCGGCCGAGGCATGAAACTCTCACCGATCCATGACCGGATCGCAGCTCTCGGCGCCCAGTTCAAGCCGTTCAATGGTTGGGAGCGGGCCATGTGGTATGCAGCGCCTGGCGACGACACATCCGACGCTGCGGCCCAGACGTGGAGCCGTAAAGGCCCGTGGAGCCCACGCATTGAGGAGGAATGCATCGCCGTGCGCGATGCCGCCGGCATTCTCGATCTCCCCGGCTTTTCGCGCTATCGGATCAAGGGTGCAGGCGCAACCGAATGGCTGTCCTCGATGATCACCGGCAAGGTGCCGAAACCGGGCCGCATGGGGCTCGCTTATTTTGCCGACGACAAGGGCCGCATCGTCACGGAAATGTCGGTGATGATGCTGGAGCATGACTTCTTCTTCCTGATCACCGCCGCCACCGCCCAGTGGCACGATCTGGACTGGCTGAAGAAACATCTGCCAGACAATCCCGCCTTCACGATCGATGACGTCACCGAGGCCTTTGCCTGCCAGATCCTGTCCGGCCCGAAAAGCCGTGACATTCTCGCCGAAATCACCGACGCCGATCTTGGCAAAGCCTGGCTCACCCATCAGTCGGCGCAAATCGCCGGCCGCTGGTGCCAGTTGGTGCGCGTCTCCTTTGCCGGCGAACTCGGTTGGGAAATCCATACCAAGCTCGATGACACAGGCCCGATCTTCGACGCTGTCTGGGTAACCGGGCAGAAGCACGGATTGAAACCCTTCGGCATGGAGGCACTCGACAGTCTGCGGATCGAAAAGAGCTATCGTGCTTGGAAGGGCGATCTGTCGACCGATTACACTGTGCTGCAAGGTGGTCTTGAACGTTTTGTCGACTGGACAAAGCCCACTTTCAAGGGCAAGGCGGCACTTGCCGCTGAAAAGCAGCAAGGAGTTTCGAAGCGTTTCGTGACGCTTACCGTCGAGGCCGGCGATTGCGATGCGCCCTACATGTCGACGCTCTGGCATGGAGGTGAGGTGGTGGGGGAAACGACCTCCGGCAACTGGGGTTATCGCGTCAACAAATCCTTGGCCTTGGGCATGTTGCGCGCCGACCTGACCGAACCCGGTACAGAGCTAGAAATCGAAATCTGCGGCGATCGCTTCAAGGCGACGGTCCAGCCCGATGGGCCGCTCTGGGATCCGGAAAACGCAAGGATGCGCGCATGAATTCGCTCAACGTCCAGAAAACGATACCGACAAAAGCTCGTGCAGTCATCATTGGCGGCGGTGTTTCCGGCTGCTCAGTCGCCTACCACTTGGCAAAACTCGGCTGGACCGACGTGGTCCTGCTTGAGCGCAAGCAGCTGACCTCCGGCACAACCTGGCATGCGGCGGGCCTGATCGGCCAGCTGCGCGCCAGCCAGAACATGACGCGGCTCGCGAAATACTCGGCAGATCTCTATGTCAAGCTGGAGGCCGAGACCGGCATCGGCACCGGCATGAAACAGAACGGCTCGATGACCGTGGCGCTGACGGAGGAACGCAAGCAGGAAATCTACCGTCAGGCCTCGCTCGCACGCGCCTTCAATGTCGACGTCCGCGAGATCTCTCCCGACGAGGCGAAAGCGATGTACCCGCATCTCAACATCGGCGACGTAAAAGCCGCCGTACACCTGCCGCTCGACGGTCAGTGCGATCCGGCCAATATTGCCATGGCACTGGCCAAAGGCGCCAGGCAGAGCGGCGCCACGGTGATAGAGGGTGTAAAGGTCACCGAAGTCATCGCTAGAGACGGCCGCGTCACCGGTGTCGCGTGCGAACAGAATGGCGAGCGATATGTCATCGAAACCGAAAACGTCGTCAATTGCGCCGGCATGTGGGGCCGCAACCTTGCCGCCCAGTCGGGTGTAACCGTTCCGTTGCATGCCTGCGAACATTTCTACATCGTCACCGAGCCGATTGCTGGACTGAAGCAACTGCCGGTGCTGCGTGTTCCGGACGAATGCACCTATTACAAGGAGGATGCCGGCAAGATGCTGGTCGGCGCCTTCGAACTGAAGGCCAAGCCGTGGCCGCCGGCGGGGCAGGTTATCCGCGAAGATTTCTGCTTCGACCAGTTGCCAGAGGATTTCGATCATTTCCAACCTATCCTGGAAATGGCGATCAACCGCATGCCGATGCTGGAAACGGCCGGCATCCACACCTTCTTCAACGGCCCGGAAAGCTTCACACCCGACGACCGCTATTATCTCGGCGAGGCGCCGGAGATCAAAGGTTACTGGGTTGCTGCCGGTTACAACTCGATCGGCATCGTCTCGTCTGGCGGTGCCGGCATGGCGCTCGCCCGGTGGATGAATGATGGCGAGGCGCCTTTCGATCTCTGGGAGGTCGATATCCGCCGCGCGCAGCCGTTCCAGAGGAACCGGCGTTACTTAAAGGAGCGTGTCACCGAGACGCTCGGCCTGCTTTATGCAGATCATTTCCCCTATCGCCAGATGGCGACCGCCCGAGGCCTGCGCCGTTCGCCGATCCACGAACATCTGAAGACGCGTGGCGCCGTGTTCGGCGAGACAGCCGGTTGGGAGCGCCCGAACTGGTTTGCCAAGCCTGGCCAGGAGCGCGAATACCGCTATAGCTGGAACCGACAGAACTGGTTCGACAATCAGCGCGAAGAGCATATGGCAGTTCGATCGGGGGTCGGTCTTTTCGACATGACCTCGTTCGGCAAGATCCGTGTGGAGGGTCGCGATGCCATGGCTTTCCTCAACCGCATCTGCGCCAACCAGATGGATGTCCCCGCGGGCCGTATCGTCTATACGCAGATGCTGAACCGCAAGGGTGGTATCGAAAGCGATCTCACCGTAACGCGTCTGTCCGAGACCGCGTTTTTCCTCGTTGTGCCGGGAGCGACACTGCAGCGTGATCTTGCCTGGTTGCGCAAGAACCTCGGCGACGAATTTGTGGTCGTCACCGATGTCACGGCCGCCGAAAGCGTACTCTGTCTGATGGGGCCGAAATCGCGCGAACTGATCGGCAAGGTAAGCCCCAATGACTTTTCAAATGCCGCCAATCCCTTCGGCACGGCGCAGGAGATCGAGATCGGCATGGGGCTCGCCCGCGCCCATCGCGTCACCTATGTCGGCGAACTCGGCTGGGAGCTCTATGTCTCGGCCGATCAGACCGCACATGTCTTTGAGGCCATCGAAGAGGCAGGTGGTGATCTCGGGTTGAAGCTGTGCGGCCTGCATACGCTGGATTCATGCCGTATAGAAAAAGCCTTCCGCCACTTCGGCCACGATGTCACCGATGAAGATCATGTTCTGGAGGCCGGCCTGGGTTTTGCCGTGAAAACCGACAAGGGCGATTTCATCGGCCGTGATGCGGTGCTGCGCAAGCAGGAAGCCGGCCTTGACCGGCGGATGGTGCAATTCAGGCTGACCGAACCGGAACCGCTGCTCTTCCACAACGAGGCGCTGGTGCGTGACGGAAAGATCGTCGGCACTGTGACCTCGGGCAATTACGGGCATTTTCTCGGCGGCGCGATCGGCCTGGGTTACGTGCCGGCCAAGGGCCAAAACACCGCGGATATTCTGGCTTCGGATTACGAGATCGAGATCGCCGGCCGACGGGTAAAGGCTGAAGCGTCACTTACGCCGATGTACGATCCGAAAGCCGAACGGGTACGCATGTAGATTTCACGATTTTCACAGGTGCGCGCGCCGGAACGCGGTTCTTCCGGCCTGTTGTGAAGGAGATTGCAGCATGCTCGCATCGGATCTTATCGGAGAGCCGCCATCGCTCGACCGCATCGACAGACTGGTCGCCGAACACCGGCCGGGACATGGTCTTGTCAGACCTTTTTATCTCGACCCTGAAATCTTCGAGCGGGACATGCAACGGGTATTCTTTCGCCACTGGCACTGCCTGGCACATGAAAGCGTCATTCCTGATCTCAATGATTTCGAACTCTTCAAGCTTGGCGCCGAACAGGTGATCCTGACCCGTGCCGGCGACGGGACTGTTCATGCGATGCTGAATGTCTGTCGCCACCGCGGCGCCGAGGTCTGTACCAAGGAGAAAGGCAATACCAAGTCTTTCGTCTGCCCTTATCATGCCTGGACCTTCGCCAATGACGGACGGCTGAAGGCTGCCCGGCTGATGCCGAAGGATTTTAGGCGCGAGGACCATGGCCTGAAGAAACTCCATGTCCGCGTCGTCGAAGGGCTCGTCTTCATTTCCTTCGCCCACGACCCGCTGGATTTCTCCGAAGTGGAAAACCTGCTGCGCGCCACCTGTGGCCAATATGGCTGGGGTACAGCCAAGATTGCGTACCGCCAGAGTTATCCACTGAACGCAAACTGGAAGCTCGCGGTGGAAAACTATGTCGAGTGTTACCATTGCGGCCCGGCCCATCCGGAATATTCCGAGACCCATGCACTGGAACAGCCACTGCACATGATCGAGGAACTGAACGCCAGGATGGAGGAACGCACCTGCGCGCTCGGCATCGAAGTCGGCTCCGGCAATCACTGGCAAAATTCAACCGAGAACCGCGAGGCGATCCATGCCTTCCGTTATGCGCTCTATGACGGGGTAAAAACCGGCAGCAAGGACGGCCAGCCTCTGGCCCCGCTGATGGGTCGCTTTTCGGATTTCGATGGCGGCGTCACCTCGATCCACCTTGGCGGCACGAGCTTTCTCGTCTGTTATGCCGACCACGGCATGATCTATCGCTTCATCCCGAAAACCGCAGATACCTGCGAGATGGAGCTGATCTGGCTGGTCGATCAGAATGCCGAGGAAGGCCGCGACTACGATCTCGAAAAGCTGACATGGCTCTGGAAAGTAACGACCGACGAGGACAAGGCGATCATCGAACATACCGCCCGTGGCGTGATCTCGCGGTTTTTCATACCCGGCCCCATCGCCCCGATGGAACAGAACGAGCTGCGCTACATCAACTGGTATCTCGAGGAGATCAGCCGGCGGTAAGGACTCGATTGGGTTTTGTCACCCGTCTGCAGAAAAAATGCGCCGATAAATTCACAGACCTTTTTTTCAGAATTAGTTGCAATCGATTACATGCCATGACATCATCGATGTAATCGTTTACATCAAGTGATAAACCAAACTGATCGACGGTGCCCTTACACCGCAAGAAACCACCGAAGACATGGTCGAAGTCGGCTTTGAGGACTGGCGTCCCCAAGATGCAACCTCATCGTGATAAGGCGCCAACACATCGCCGCCCGCACAGCGCTCGGGTTCGAGTTCGAGTTCGATTACATGTCGTCATCTCGTGAGGCTTATATGACTGACTATTTGCTTGCCAAAGACGGCACGAGCATATCCTCCAGCGAAGCACTATCTCTAAGCACCGGTGCCGACTACTGGACGACGGTCGCAATACCTTCTCTTGGCATTCGATCCATGCGGCTTGCTGACGGCCCTCACGGACTGCGTGTGCAAAACGATGAAAACCCTGATCACCTCGGACTGGAAAGAAGTCTACCAGCAACCTGCTTTCCGCCCGCCGTCACGCTTGCGTCATCTTGGGATACGGATCTTATAGAGCAAATTGGTCAGGCATTGGCGGTCGAAGCTCGTGCAGCCGGCGTCGACGTTGTCCTCGGTCCTGGGCTCAACATAAAGCGCAGTCCGCTCTGCGGCCGCAATTTCGAATATTATTCGGAAGATCCTTTGCTTGCCGGCATGCTTGCTGGAGCGATGGCCAGGGGACTTCAGTCCGCCGGTGTCGCCGCCTGCCTGAAACATTTTGCGGTCAACAACCAGGAGACCGACCGTCTGAGAGTTAGCGCCAACGTGGATGAGCGAACTCTGCGAGAAATCTATCTTCGCGCATTTCAGATTGCACTCAAGGAGTCCGGCGCTTGGTCGATAATGACATCGTATAACCGCATCAACGGTATATATGCCTCTGAAAGCAATTGGCTTTTGAAGGATGTGCTGCGCGATGAGTGGAGTTTTGACGGCGTCGTCATCTCCGATTGGGGCGCGGTGCACGATCCGCTGGCTTCCTTTGCGGCGGGTCTTGATCTGCGCATGCCAGGACGACAGGGAGACCGTCGCCTGAGCGATGCCTTTGCAAAGGGACTGGTGGATGCGGCGGATATCGAAGATACCATCGCACGACTGAAACGTCTGGCGGCGCGCACGGAGGCGAGTCGTCCGGCCGAGGCGCCTGATTACGACGGCCATCATGAATTGGTGCGGAAAGCGGCAGCACAATCGGCAGTGTTGCTTACCAATGACGGCGTATTGCCCATCGCATTGTCCGCCGGTCTGCGCATTGCGGCAATCGGAGAATTGGCCCGCACACCACGCTATCAGGGCGCCGGAAGCTCGCGCGTCAATCCGATGAGGGTCGTGAGTGGGCTGGATGCGCTGACGGCGCGCACCATGGCTGCAGGCGGATCGCTTGAATTTGCCGCCGGCTATACGCTGTCCGATACCACGGACGCTGCGGGTTTGATCGAAGAGGCCGTCGCAGTTGCAAGCATCTCGGATGTCGTCATTGTCTTCCTTGGACTTCCGGACGAATACGAGGTGGAAGGCAGCGACCGCAGCACGATCGAGCTGCCGGCAAACCAGCTGGCACTGCTAGAGGCTCTTCGGGCGGTCACCCCATCTGTGATCGTGGCGATGAGCAACGGCTCGGTCGTCACCACCACTTCCTGGCGCAGCTCGGTCAACGCAATTGTCGAATTCTGGCTGACCGGCCAGGCGCATGGCGACACGGTTGCAGATATCCTGTTCGGCGACGCCAATCCCAGCGGCAAGCTCGCAGAATCCGTGCCCATGCGGCTGCAGGATACCCCCTCCTTCCTGAATTTTCCGGGAGAACACCAAAACGTCAGCTATGGCGAAGGCATTCATGTCGGCTACAGGTCGTATGATGCACGCCAGATGGAAGTCGACTATCCGTTCGGCCACGGACTTTCCTACACGACTTTCGAATACAGCGATCTGACGATCGAGGTCCGCCCTCTGCAAGACGAGACCGCCTTTGTCGCCCGCCTGAAAGTGCACAACACCGGCAAGCGCAGTGGCGCGGAGGTGGTGCAGCTTTACGTCTGCGATCATGCGAATATCGTGATAACTCCTCCGCTCGAATTGCGGGGATGGGAGAAAATCGAGCTGGAAGCCGGTGCAGCGGTCACGGTCGAAATCCCGGTCATGCGCGAGAGGCTTATGCATTGGAGCGGCCATCTCCAGTCATGGGTCTATTCTGGCGGAGCTTTGACGATCCAGGTCGGCGCTTCTTCCCGCGATCTCCGCCTGAGCGAAACGCTCGAGATCCCGGGGGAGCCATTGACGGCAACGCTGACCGCGTGGTCCACATTTGGCGAATGGCTGGATCATCCGACCTTCGGGCCGCGCCTTCAGGTGATTTTCGACGAGCGCGGCGGCATTAAGGGGCGGATCAGCGACCTCCTGTCCGATGAGGCCGGACGAAATTCGGTTCGTTCCTCGCCCATGGCAAGCATTGCGGAATTTCCGGGCGTGCCATTCAGCCGGGACGATCTCGACGTGATTTGCGCTGCCGCAAGCAAGGCATAAGGGTTGGCACGCGAAAAAGGCCAGCAGCCCGCTCTGGCTACAAGAAACTTTTCCAAATTCGATGCGACCCGGATCGCATCGAATTGTCCAGACCACGCTGCACGGCTGATCATGACGCGGGAAAGCGACTGGTATCTCCTGCGCTAAAGCCGTTGCGCCTCGCTCACGCTACAGGCCCGCGCGGAACCGTTTCCGCACGGTTAAAATGCTTGTCTACTTCGTTTTCTTCAGCGCGCCGCCCAGCTTGCACCACGGGTGAAAATGCTGCGCATTTCCGGCACCGCAAATTCTGCCGCCGAATGGCCGAGTGCCGAATAGAAGACCCGCCCTTCGCCGAACTTTCGCTTCCACACGACCGGCATTACCGTACCCTCGACCCAGTGGTCGTGCTCGCCGCTGAAGGTCGTGGTGGCGAGCACATCGTTCGACGGATCGACATGCATATAATACTGCTCGGAAGCGTAGTTGAAGTCGCCGATACCGGCCATCACCGCGTCGCCCAGCTTGGCGATATTGACGTCGTAGGTGATGAATTTGCCGGGATGGGCCACGAACTGACCTCCAACCATATATTGGTATTCAGTATTTTCGCGGAATGTATCGCCGGCACCGCCGTGATATCCGGCAAAACCGACGCCGCCCTTGACCGCAGCGGTCAGGTTCGCAGCTTCTTCCTTTTCGATCTTCGCCATGGTGAAGATCGGCACGATAAGGCTAAGTTCCCTGATCGCCGGGTCGGCAAAAACGGCGGTTCCTTTTTCCACGCGGACCGTGAAACCTTCCTGCTCCAGAATGTCCCTGACGACGACCGAGCATTCCTCCGGCTGATGGCCGTCCCAGCCGCCCCAGGCAATAAGTGCTTCGCGCATGATAATCTCCTTTTTATCGAACGAGCTGCATGTCGGCGACCGATTCCATCAAAGGTGCAGGACGCTCGGCTGTTGTCGTAATCTTGACGCTGGCCCCCGTGCGCGAGGCAGTGTCGAAAGCTTCCATCACCTCCAGGACATGCAAGGCAAGAGCAGCGCTCGCCCGGTGCGGGCGATTATTGCGGATGGCAAATGCCAGGTCCGCGACGCCGATTGACCGATAGTTACCGTCGGCATAGGGCGCAGTCAGCGCCATGGTCTCGAACTCGCCGCCTTTCTTCATCAATTGCACGTCGCCGCCGAAATAGTTGGGGTCGGGCACGATCAGCGTACCTTCGGTGCCATATATCTCGATCGGCAGATGCTTGTGGCCAGCCACGTCGAAGCTCATGGTAATCTGTACGACCGCACCGTTCGCAAACGCCATCATGCCGGAAATATGGGTCGGCACATGGACAGGAATTCGTTCGCCATGACGCGGCGCGCTTGTGATAACCCGCTCGTTGCGCGGCGTGATCGCAAACCCGGCGACCCGATCGACCGGACCATAAAGATTGATGAGGTCGGTGATGTAGTAGGGGCCCATGTCCAGCATCGGGCCACCACCGACATCGTAATAGAAATCGGGATTGGGATGCCAACTCTCATGGCCAGGTCGCATCATCATTGCCGTGCCGCCGACAGGAATGCCGAGCAGACCTTTGTCGACAAGGGCACGGGCTGTCTGGTGAGCCCCGCCGAAGAACGTATCCGGCGCCGCGCCAATACGAAGGCCCTTGGCGTCGGCAAGTTCCATCAGCGCCTTTCCTTCCGCGAACGTGATCGCCAGCGGTTTTTCGGAATAGGCATGTTTTCCGGATTCCAGTGTCCGGGTCGCGACCGCAACATGTGCCTTCGGGATCGTCAGGTTGATAATGATCTCGATCTCTGTATGGGCATAAACTTCCTCGACCGTCATTGCCGCAATATTGAATTCGGCAGCCCTTGCTTCTGCAGCGGCCATGTTGAGGTCGGCGATGCCGCGAACATCCAGGATCGGAAAGCAAGCGATCGCCTTCAGATAGGCGGTGGAGATATTGCCTGAGCCGATAATGCCGACGGGGACTTTCTGCATGGGTCTTGGTCCAGA
The DNA here is from genome assembly GCF_057163345.1 of Aliirhizobium sp. YIM B11859. NCBI lineage: Bacteria > Pseudomonadati > Pseudomonadota > Alphaproteobacteria > Hyphomicrobiales > Rhizobiaceae > Aliirhizobium > Aliirhizobium sp. YIM B11859. The sequence goes on along the minus strand of NZ_JBXHAY010000004.1, from coordinate 599,087 downwards.
TGACTTTAAGGGATGATCTATGGGCGCCGGCAGCCAAACCGCCGGTGCCTGTGGTTCAGCCGGCACCCTGACAAGTCTATCACTGCTGGCGGGTGAACGGCCTGATCGGCGGCGACCAGTTTCAGGACGATATCGTCGCTGTTACGGAGAGCGACGAATTGCGGGCCAACTGCGTGATTAGCAGCTTTAACGCGTCATAGGTCTTTTGGAAGAACGCCGTGTCGTCCGGCCCGGATTGTCGAAATGATCGGGGGCAGCCGTCATCAACCGCCCCCGGTCGGCCTATTTCTGAATCCAGGTGTCGCGAAGCGAATCCGGCAGACCCGTACCGGTAGTGACAAGATCCTTGACCTTGCAGTTATAGATCGTCGGAAAGCCCAGTTCGAGCAGCCAGGCGACCGGAACGTCGTTCCTCAGGATAGCTTGTGCCTTGTCATAATCGGGGCGCCGCGCATCTGCCGGGAAGGCCAAAGCTGCACTGTCGAACAGCTTATCCAGTTCCGGATTGACGTACCCCTCGACATTATTCCACGGCGAGCCTTGGGCAATCTGGCTTGCCTTGTAGTTGCGATCGACGCCGATTGCCGGATCGCCGTTCTGGAAGAGATAGGTAAAGGCCAGATCGTAGTCCCAGCTGCTGATGCGTTGTCCCCAGCCGGCCACGTCGGTCGCCTGGATCTCGATCGGAATACCGACCTCTTCGAGGTTCTGCTTGATCGCTTCGGCCCAACGTTGCCAGGTCTCGCCATAAGGCAGGGGCAAGAGGCGCAGAGGCTTGCCATCATAGCCGATTTCCTTAAGCAGGGCCTTGGCTTTGGCCGGGTCATGCGGATATTCTGGACCACCCTCGGTAAAAAACGGCTGGCTTGATGCCATGGCACCGTTCGCCACCTTGCCGAGACCATTCCACAACACGTCCTTGGCGAATTCGCGGTCCATCGCATACATGATGGCCTGGCGGAACTTCGGGTTGTCCATCGGCTTGGTGCGATTGTTGATCCACAACCACGATAGCGGCGAATAGAATTCCCAACCCTTCTCGGTCATGCAGGTATTCGGCAAAGCAGACACCCGAGGCACATCGAAATTTTCGACCGAGCCGCCCGGCAGCACATCGATCGCGCCGGTTTCAAAAGCTACAGCCCGCGCCGCTGCATCCGGGATGATCTGGTAATAGAGTTCATCGAGATGTGGAAGGCCCTTCATGTAATAGTCGGTATTCTTGACCAGCTTGATATAGCTGCCTTTTTTCCACTCTGCGAACTTGAACGGACCTGTGCCAATCGGCTTTTCGTTGTTGGGGTTGGTCGTGAAATCCGTGCCTTCATATAGATGCTTGGGAATAATCGGCATCGCGCCGAAATCCAGCGAACGGATGAAGGGTTCAAACGGTGCCTTCAGCTTGAAAACCACTGTCTTCGCGTCCGGCGCTGTAACGGATTCCACACGGGTCATGGTGTTGCGGTGTTTCGCAAGCGTTTTCGGTAGGAATTCGTTGACGGAGAACAATACGTCGTCTGCCGTCATCGGTTTGCCATCGTGAAACAAGACATTGTCCTGCAGGTGGAACGTGTAGATCAGCCCGTCCGTCGAGATCTCCCAAGACTTTGCCAGCGACGGCATCGGCCTTAACTTGTCATCGTATTTGACAAGGCTCTCGTAGATTTCGCCGGCCACAAGCGAGGCCGGGCCGTTCTGCACGATGCCGAGCATCAGGCCGGGCGGTTCTGGCTGGACGATAATATTGAGGCGACCACCGTCTTGCGGCGCGGCTGCGGCATTCAGCGCCGAGGTCGCGACTAGGGCAAAAGCTGTTGCTGCGAGTAGTGTATTTTTCATGCTGTTCCCTTTTTTGGTTGCTTATGCATGTCTTGATACAAGGGCAGTTCCGTGCCTTTTGAGATGAACCCTCTACCTGGTCCGGCGGCGCTTGCTCTCCGGAATGACGCAATTGGCCCGATGGCTTGTCAGGTCGCCGCCTTCTGTCACCACGTTCCGGAAACAACACCGTCACACATAAGGCCAAAGACAACCGAAGCATGAAAATCGGATTTGGTTGCGGAGCGGCCGAGCGCTCGTAAAATTGGTATTTACCGCAGGCTCCACTCAATGTAATCGGTTACATTGCAGAGAATACAGAATATGTAATCGATTTCAACAGCTTTTTTCAACGAGCTGATCTATGTCTTATGTTTGACGGTTTTTAATTGGGAGACGAGCAATGACGGCAGGAAATGTGCGGATCAAGGACGTGGCCACCGCAGCCGGCGTATCGACCGCTACGGTCAGCAGAACACTCTCGAACCCGACGCTGGTTAACGAGGAAACGCGCAATGCCGTCTATGCCGCGATTGAAAGAACTGGATATGTTTTCAACGAGGCAGCCAGCAATTTCCGCAGGCAAAGAACGGGTACGATCGTAGCTTTTCTGCCCAATATCGCCAACCCTTACTACCACACTATCCTGTCAGGACTTTCGCGGATTATCGCAGAAGCTGGGTATAGCCTCATCGTTGTGGATACACATGCCGGTGCCGAGGCCGAAAGGGTGGCCCGGCATTATTTCAACAACCGCCGCGCAGATGGATTGATCATAACCATCGGCAGCATTGCCAATGAGTTGGTAGAGGCCTGGAATTTGGACGGTCTTTCTCCCCCTATCGTCCAGATCGGCGAATGGCCGGACGGCATTCCAATGCACCGCGTCAGCATAAGGAATGAACAGGCGTCGCGGATTGCGGTCGACCATCTCATCGAATTGGGGCATCGCAATATCGGGTTCTTGAGCGGCCCGGCCAATTTTACTACCGATACACGCCTCGCAGGCATGAAGGAGGCTATGGAGGCGGCCAATATTCCATTCAATCCCGCATGGGTCGTCAGTGGCGATCTTTCATTCGATTTTGGCCGACGTGCAGCCTTGCACTGGCTGTCCATGGATAAGCGCCCCACAGGGATATTTTGTATGACGGACGTCGTTGCATGTGCGTTTGTCGGTGAACTGCTTAGACACGGAATCGACGTTCCCGGCCAAGTATCGGTTGTCGGTTTTGACGATATCGAAATCGTCGAGCACATACATCCGTCGCTGACGACCATCCGCCAGCCTCGGCGGCAGATGGGCGAGGTCGCGGCTTCAAAATTGTTGTCCCTCATTGACGATAGCGATCAGCCGGCCACTGATATCGTTCTGAAGACCGAGCTCGTCGTGCGCACAAGCACAGCGCAATGCCGCGATTGAATGGCTTGCCGCGAGCTATCCCTCCGCATCAGAATACGAGATGTTGCAGCTTCGGCCTCGTCTCCCGTAGCCAGCATCTCGATAAGGCGGAAAAGCCGCGGCACAAAACCCCGTAAGATCCTGTGTCGTGGCACTACAATGAACGACCGTCCGCCAAGGCCTGATGTAAGGAGAGCTATCGTCGAAGCTCTCAGAACTGCCGTGCGATACCACCCGTTCAGCTCTTTCGCTTAAGCGTGATGCGCGTCAGTTCCGGCATGGTCCCAAGTCGCAGCGCAAAGCCGGGCCAGAGTGCCGTGCCGTTGTTGACATAAAGCTGCATAGTGCCAACCCGGTAAAGGCCGGAAACAAAGCCGTTGTTTGCACGCGCGACAAGCCGGTCCAACCCCACGACCATACCGCCGTGGGTATGGCCGGACAGTTGGAGCGCCACGCCCGCGGCGGCGGATTGCGCCGCAAACATCGGCTGGTGATCAAGGAGAATGACCGGCGCGCCGCCAGGTATGCCCTGCAGTGCGGCCGCAAGATCCGGAGCGGTCGCCCCGAATCTGGAAGCGGAATGGTCCGTTACCCCTGCGATCACGATGCTGGAACCATTCCGCTCGATCACCGTGTGAGCATTCAGAAGCGGGCGTAGGTTGAGCCGGTCATATTCCCGCATCCATTCTAGATAGTCGAAGAAATACTCGTGGTTGCCGGGAATGGCGAGCACTCCGTCCCGAGCCCTCAATTTCGCGATCGGCTCAACGTCTCGGCGCCGATGATTTACGCTGCCATCGATGAGGTCGCCTGTCATCACGATAAGGTCGGCATCCAGTGCATTCGTCCGCGCGACAACGGCATCGGCCCAATCCCTAGGAAACAGGCGGCTTATATGAAGATCCGTGAGTTGGACCAGCTTGTAACCGTCAAAAGAGGGAGGAAGATCAGCGATGGAAATCTCGATATCGTTCAGCGGCGGCACTCGAATTGCCTGATAGACACCGAACATGCTCAGCCCCAGAGCCACGGCACCCATCCCATATCGAACAGCGGCTGGTACGACCGGGAAATGTCCTTTTACGGCGATCAGCCCAACGGAAACCACATCAAGAATGATCTGGAAGACGGCGAGGATCAGCACTGTCGCCATCAGCAGGTTAAAGGCGATGACAAGTGGACGCGGAAATTCCGGCGCGAAAACCGATCCGGACGAGAGACGACTGAAGTAATGGTATTGGGACGCAATCAGCAAAATGGCGGCGAGCGCGATCTTGATCGAGATGTGCCAAGGGAGCGGTGCAATAAACCGGGCAGCGACGACGAGCCAGGGAAGTCCGAAGATCAGATGAAACATGTCGTGGAAATGAGCCTATGCGATACGATGCGCAACCATAACCTTCCCGGCCTACCAAAGACCATGCCATCGTCGCAAAGATCGCCGATAGATTAAGGCGGTGATGGTATCGTCGATAATTCAGGTCTTGATCGCGAGGCCGCTCCCTATTGGCAAGACCCCAACATATAACCGTCAGCCTCGCCCATCGCCTGTCCGGATACACCGGGCATATGCCCGAAGGTGCAAGTCGATCGGCAATATGAAGAGGTTAGGCTCAGGAAGAAACGTCCCGCCGAACACACTCAATCGGCGTGAAGTACGGTGCCCGCGAAGGTATCGCTTTCGCGGGCACGGCTTTTACAAGCGTGATGTCCTAGAAATGGACGGACAAGGCATCGAGCCGGACAGTCTTCGGAGGGGCGAACTTTGTCAGGTCAATTCCGTCGACGGCAGTTCGATACTCGTCCATGTTGGGGGTGCGACCAAGGATCGCCGAAAGGACCACGACCGGGGTGGAGGCAAGCAGCGACTCACCCTTCTTTTCGGCAGTGTCTTCGACGACGCGTCCCTGGAAAAGGCGGGTGGAGGTGGCAAGAACGGTGTCGCCCTTTTCGGCCTTCTCCTGGTTGCCCATGCACAGGTTGCAGCCCGGACGTTCGAGATAAAGGATGTTCTCGTATTCCGTCCGGTTGGATGTCTTCGGCTTCAGGTCATCGAATTCGAAGCCGGAATACTTCTGAAGAATTTCCCAATCCCCTTCAGCCTTCAGTTCGTCGATGATGTTGTATGTCGGCGCGGCGACGACGAGCGGCGCCTTGAATTCGACCTTGCCTTCAGCCTTTTCGATGTTCTTCAGCATCTGGGCAACGATCTTCATGTCGCCCTTATGCACCATGCACGAGCCCACGAAGCCTAGGTCGACCTTCTTGGTGCCGCCGTAGTACGAAACCGGGCGGATCGTGTCGTGGGTATAGCGCCTCGAAACATCGGCGTTGTTCACGTCGGGGTCGGCAATCATCGGCTCGTCGATTATGTCCAGATCCACGACCACTTCGGCAAAGTATTTTGCGTTGTCGTCGGGAGATAGCGCCGGCTTTGCACCCGATCGGATCTCGGCAATGCGCTCGTCCGCTTTTGCAATCAGTCCCTTCAGCGTGCCTGCAGCATTTTCCATGCCCTTGTCGATCATGATCTGGATGCGCGACTTGGCGATTTCCAGTGATTCGATCAGGGTTTCGTCCTGGCTAATACAGATCGACGCCTTGGCCTTCATCTCGGCCGTCCAGTCGGTGAAGGTGAACGCCTGGTCGGCCAGCAGCGTGCCGATATGGACTTCGATGATCCGTCCCTGGAAGACGTTGTCCCCACATTGCTTGAGCATCTGTGCCTGAGTGGCATGCACCACATCGCGGAAGTCCATATAGGGCTGCATCGTGCCCTTGAACGTGACCTTGACCGATTGCGGGATCGGCATCGTCGCTTCGCCGGTGGCCAGCGCCAGCGCCACGGTACCCGAGTCCGCGCCGAAGGCCACGCCCTTGGACATGCGGGTGTGGCTGTCGCCGCCGATGATGATCGCCCAGTCATCCACGGTGATGTCGTTCAGCACCTTGTGGATCACGTCCGTCATCGAGTGATAGACGCCCTTCGGATCACGCGCAGTGATGACGCCGAAATTGTTCATGAAGGACATCAGCTTGGGAATGTTAACCTGAGCCTTCTTGTCCCAAACGGATGCCGTGTGGCAGCCGGACTGGTAGGCACCGTCCACGAGCGGCGAGATGACGGTGGCCGCCATCGCTTCAAGCTCCTGCGCGGTCATCAGGCCGGTTGTATCCTGCGAGCCGACGATGTTCACCTTGACGCGAACGTCGGAGCCTGCGTGGAGCACTTTGCCCGGCGTCACGCCAACGGCATTGCGGTTGAAGATCTTCTCCACCGCAGTCAGGCCCTGGCCCTCGACAGTGATCTCCTTGTTCGGGGCAAACACCTGCGCCGGCTCGACACCGAGGGTCTGGGCCGCAAATGTCTGAAGCTTCTTGCCGAAGACGATGGCATAGGAGCTGCCTGCCTTCATGAACTCCATTTTCTGGGGCGTGAAGGCTGCAGCAACATCGACCAGTTCCTGGCCATTCTCATCACAGAGCTTTTTGTTCTTGGCGTCGATTTTCAGCACGGTGCCGGTCTCGACCGAATATTTCTGCTCGAGGATCGGGTTGCCATCATTGTTGAGGATCGGCTTGCCGTCTTCGCCGAGCTTTTTGACCCAGTTCTTCAGGTTGACGCCGATACCTCCAGTTACGTCGACTGTGGTCGCAAAGATCGGCGAGATGCCGTTGGTGCCGGCGACCACCGGAGCGAAATTGACGAAAGGTACATAGGGGCTGGACTGCTTGCCGGTCCAGAGCGCCACGTTGTTGACGCCGGACATCCGCGACGAGCCGACGCCCATCGTGCCTTTTTCGGCAATCATCATTACGCGCTTGTCCGGGTGCAGCTTCTGCAGCGCCACGATTTCCTGCTGCGCTTCAGGCGTGATCATACACTGGCCGTGCAATTCGCGGTCCGAGCGCGAATGCGCCTGGTTGCCGGGAGAGAGCAGATCGGTCGAGATATCGCCTTCGGCGGCGATGAAGGTCACGACCTTGATCTCATCCTCTACATCCGGCAGCTTTGTGAAAAACTCAGCCTTTGCATAGCTTTCGAGAATGCCCTTGGCGACCGCATTGCCCGCCTTGAAGGCATCGCGCAGCCGGAACATATCGGCGTCGTAAAGGAAGACTTGGGTCTTCAGCACCTCACCGGCCTTTTCGGCAATCACGGCGTCATCACCGAGTGTGATGTCGAGCAGCACTTCGATCGAAGGCCCGCCCTTCATGTGCGATAGAAGCTCTAGGGCGAATTCGGGGGTGATCTCCGGCACGAGGGTTTCGCCAAGGATGATCTTCTTCAGAAACGCCGCTTTGACACCCGCAGCACTGGTTGTGCCCGGCAGCGTATTGTAGATGAAGAACTTGAGGGCATCAGTCCGGTAATCGCTACCGGCATCATCAATCAGTGTAATGATGTCACCGATGAGCCCGCCATCGTCAATCGGCTTGGGCGCTAGCCCTTGAGTTTCTCTGCTTTTGATCTCAGCCAGGTAATCCAAGTAAAGGTTCATTGCAGTCCCAACGTCATGAGGTTTATGGCGCTGACGGGCAGCCCCACCGAACGGTATTGTTAATCAGCCTTAGGCCTTATGGGTTTGGAGTACGTCAACCAAGGCGATGTGACAAGATACCGCAGTTCAGTAAATGTAGTCCTTCGGTTTCATCACTGACAGGTTAAAATCGCTCCCCTGAAAGCTTTTTGGATTGAACGGCGAGAACCCGCCGGTTTTACCCCAATGGGCTTTTCAAATCCGGGCGCGGCAGGCATTCGCCGTGTTGATTTTCAATACTGACAATCCAGCGGCATGACCAACAATGGAACCGAAAGCTGCCGGAGCTTTCGCCGGCACGCGTTATCGGCCATTTCGCCAACAATATGACCACAAATCGCGACCATCGTGCCTTTATGTCGATTTCCATCCATTGCAGATTGACTTTGCCGGCGCCATGAACAAAATGCGAACAACAAGGAACCATCATGTCCAAATCAGAAAAATTCATCGTTCTGCCGTTCAAGAAAATTCGTGGCAATGTTGCGCCCGGCGAGATGCGGGCGGCTTCCAACGCGGCCTCTGCAGAAAAGATCGCGCGCGCCATGGCTGAACGCTTTGTCGGCGTAGCGGCCTATTCCGTGCAGGTGGACATGGAAAGCGGCGACATGTCGGAGCCGAAGGTTTTGTGGCAATCCGGCGAAATTGCCGACATCGCCGCTTAGGAAAATTTCGGCAAAAAAAGGTAGCGCGGTTTCGCGGTCGGGAACCGCTTGGAAACGAGCGGTTGGCTTATTTCCCCTTCCATACGGGATCGCGCTTTTCCGCAAAGGCGTGGACGCCTTCCAGTTGGTCTTCACTGGAATAGAGTACGTCAACCGTCTTCAACTGCCGCCGGGTGATCTTGTTCATCGTCGTCTGGAAGGCCTCGCCTTCGGCCGACCGCACCACGTCCTTGATCGCAGCGTAGACGAGCGGTGGGCCGCTTTCGAGAAGCCGAGCCAATTCCCATGACCGTTCCATCAATCTGTCGGCCGCCAGGATCTCGTTGACGAAACCCCAGCGATGCGCCTCGGCCGCATCCAGCCACCGGCCGGTCAGCAGCATATCCATGGCGATATGATAAGGAATACGTTTCGGCAGCTTGATGGAGGCCGCATCCGCCACTGTGCCGGAGCGGATTTCGGGCAGTGCGAATGTAGCGTGTTCGGCTGCAAGAATGAGATCGGTCGAGAGCGCGATCTCCAGCCCGCCGCCGCAGCAAATGCCGTTGACGGCTGCAATGATCGGCTTGTTCAGATCCCGCAGTTCCTGCATGCCGCCAAAACCGCCGACACCATAATCGCCGTCGACCGCATCACCTGCCGCGGCCGCCTTCAGGTCCCAGCCGGGACAGAAGAATTTCGGGCCTGAGCCCGTGACGATCGCGACACGCAGGCTCTCGTCATCGCGAAAATCGGTGAAGATTTCCCCCATGATCCGCGAGGTGACGAGATCGATGGCATTCGCTTTCGGCCGGTCGATCGTGACTTCCAGAATGCCGCCTTCGCGGCGCGTCTTGATCGGTTCGTCAGTCATGCGGTCCTCCGTCTGATCAAAGCATCCACGGCCAGGACGCCCTCGCCTTCCGGCAGCACCATGACGGGATTGATGTCCAGTTCCTCTATATCCGCTGCGTTTGCGGCCAGATAGGCAGCGACCGCGGCAACCGCTGTTTCGAGTGCCGCAATGTCCCCTTTGGGTCCGCCGCGATAACCGTCGAGCAGCCTCTTCACCTTGAGACCCGATATTGCGGTCGAAATCGCCTCTTGCGAGGCCGGCAGGGTAATCAGCGCGGCATCCTCCAGGAGTTCGACCAGAATGCCGCCGGCACCGACGGTCAGGACCAGCCCGGCGACGGGATCGCGCATTGCACCGATAATGATCTCGCAGACGGGCCTGCCCGCCATTTTTTCCACCAGATAACCATGTGCAACGTCGGCCATAGCGTGCGCCTCTGCAACAACCTCGTCGACGTTTTTCAGATTCAGTTTCACCGCGCCTGCTTCGGTCTTGTGCGCCACGCCCCGGCCCTTCAGCACCACGGGAAAACCGAGTTTTTCAGCCATCGGTCCCGTTTCATCGGGTTCCATTGCCACCAGTCCCTTGGGTGTCGGCACACCGTAAGCGGAGAGTTCCCGTTTCGCCTCATCCTCATTGAGCGTCACCGCCTCCCCAGCACTGGCAGCAACCTCCAGCAACGGCGCGGCAGGCGAACTTGCCCATGCACGTCCGATAAAGGCTGCGGCATCGGCCGCCGCGAGTGCCTCTTCGATACCGTAAAAGGGCACGACGCCATTCTGCATAAGACCGATCGCCACCGTCTCCGGCAGATTTTCCGCCATGCTGGTGACCACGCCCGCATTAGCATTGGTTCCTTTACGGGCTGCGACAATGGCGTTGACAGTTGTCAACCAATCTGTCGCGTCACAGCGGTCGAGTCGTGGGAAGTCCAGGACGACGAGATTGAGCGCGTACCCACCGAGCATCATGGCGGAAAAGGCGGCCGTCTGTTTCTCACCGTTCCCCCAGACGAAGGTATGGTAGTCGAGCGGATTGGCGAGCGTCACCATAGGTCCAAGCGTCTCGCGCAGCGGCTTCAGCTGCTCGTCGCCGAGCGCTCGGTAAGCGATATTTCGCTTCACCCCGGCATCGGCCATCAGCGATGCTTCTCCGCCGGAACAGCTCATCGAGGAAATCTCGTTGCTGGCAAGCGGTCCGTTGAGATGCAGCAGTTTCAACGTTTCGAGCAGTTCCGGCAGGGTTTCGACCCTTGCAATGCCGAGCCTGGCCAGAAGCGCCGAGGAGACCCTGTCGTTGCCGGCAAGAGATGCGGTATGCGAGACCGTGGCAAGCCGAGCAGCTTCCGACCTACCAACCTTCAGCATCACCACGGGCTTCCGCAGCTTGCGGGACAAACCGGCCAATCGTTCCAGGCTCTGTAGGCTGTCGAACCCCTCCACATGCAGGCCGATCGCTGTTACCCGCGGGTCCTGGATAACGGTGCAGGCAAGATCGGAAAGCCCTGTCTGGGCCTGGTTGCCGGCGGTCATCAGATAGGCGAGCGGCAGACCTCGCTGCTGCATGGAAATGTTGCAGGCAATATTGGAACTCTGTGTCAGCACCGCCACGCCCCGGTCGACGCGCAGCATGCCATGCTGATCGGGCCACATCAGCGCACCATCCAGCATGTTGATGAAACCGTAGCAGTTGGGGCCGAGGATCGGCATGTCGCCAGCAGCCTCGATCAGAGCCGACTGCAGCTCGTCACCATCGGCAAGTTCGCTCACCGCCTCGCGGAAGCCCGAGGCATAACAGACGGCCCCGCCTGCACCACGAACGGCAAGCGCCTTGATGATCTCTACCGTCAGCTGCCGATTGACGCCGACGAATGAAGCATCCGGCGCATCGGGCAGGTCTGCCACGGAGCGGAAACATTGGCGGCCGAGAATCTCGTCATTCTTCGGGTGAACGGGCCAGATCTCCCCCTTGAACCCCATCTTGTCGCATTGCTCGATGACACGCCGCGCCTCCTTGCCGCCGAACACGGCAATGGTTTTGGGACGCGTGAGGCGGCCGAGAGAGCGCATCATCGGCTCATGCTCCCAGCGGTCTGAGTAGGTCACGGCTGATGATATGTCGCTGAATTTCGGACGTTCCGTCCCAGATGCGCTCGACACGGGCATCGCGCCAGAACCTTGCAAGCGGCAGATCGTCCATCAACCCCATGCCGCCATAGATCTGGATCGCCTCGTCGGTGACACGCGCCAGCATTTCGGTTGCGTAAACCTTGGCCGAGGCGATCTCGCGGTTCGCGGGCAAGCCCTGATCGAGCCGCCATGCGGCCGACAGTGTCAACAGGTCGGCGGCATCAATCTCGGTGATCATGTCGGCAAGCTTGAAGGAGACCCCTTGATTGGCACCGATCGGCTTGCCGAATTGCTTGCGCTCGGCCGCATAGGAAAGCGCATAATCAAAGACCCGGCGCGCCCGGCCGACAGAAGTGGCCGCGACAGTGATGCGCGTCGCGTAAAGCCAGTCATTGGCGATGTCGAACCCCTTGTGCAACTCGCCAAGGATCTGTGCCGACGGCAGTCTGCATTCATCGAAGGTGAGGATGCAATTTTTGTAGCCACGATGGGAGACGGAATTGTACCCTTCGCGGATCTCGAAGCCGGGCGTGCCACGGTCGACGAGGAAGCAGGTAATCAGTTTCTTTTTGCCGCGCGTCGTATCTTCCTCTCCCGTCGCGATGAAAACGATGACGAAATCGGCGATATTGGCGTGCGAGATGAAATGCTTGGCGCCGTTCACGACCCAATCGTCACCGTCCTTACGTGCAAAACACTTCATGCCACGCACGTCCGATCCGGCATCCGGTTCGGTCATCGCCAGCGCGTCGAACTTCTCGCCCCTTACGGCCGGCAGCAGATATTTCTCCCGCTGCTCACCTTCGCAGGCCATCAGGATGCCGGAAGGACGGCCGAAAAAGACGGTGAGCCCCATCGACCCGCGGCCGAGCTCGCGCTCGACCAGGGTGAACGACGTGTGGTCAAGCCCTGCCCCTCCGACCTCTTCAGGGAAATTGCAGGCGAAGAAGCCGATGTCTCGACATTTTCTGGCGATATCAAGGCCGAGTTCGGGTGGGACGAAGCCGGTACGCTCCACCTCGTTCTCATGGGGATAAATTTCCGTCTCGACGAAGTCGCGAACGGTGGCGACGATCATTTCCTGTTCGCCCGTCAGTCCGAAATTCATGATTTATCCCCTCCGCGGTGATGTCAGCCGTCTTGTCTACCTTTTCTGGCCGACTGCCCGTCCGGCGCCATCCGGCACCACGACATCTGCATGTGCCTCCGCAATCGGCGCAAGCTTGGCCAGAACCTCGGCGGGAGCTGGCACGGCCTTGCCGGCATGACTGTCCACATGCAGCATCAGTTGTTCTGCGGTGGCGAGTGCCTCGTCGGTGTCGGAATTGAAGATGGTGGTGAAGAACCGGATCCGCTTTTCGTCGCTGGAAAGCACTTGAAGCGTTGCGTAGAGCCTCGTGCCGAGCTTCGCCTCGCCAAGATGCCGTATGTGGGTCTCGACGGTATAATAGCTGTGACCCGCTTCGACGTAAGCGAAATCGACGCCGATCAGCCGCAGCAGCGCATCAGACGTGTCGCCGAAGACCTGCAGGTAACGATGTTCGGTCATGTGACCGTTATAATCCACCCAGGCGGCGCTGACCTTCGTGTCGATCAGGCGCAGCGGCGCGGAAAGGCTGGGCGCCGACTTTTGTCCGCCTCCCTGCGCCCAGAGATGTTTTTCGAATTCGGCAAGGATCTTGCCCGAGCCCCATCCCTTGCCGCCATCACCGGCCTTCAGCGCTTGCATGATGCCAACCAGGTTTTCGTCGCGGATACGTTCCAGGTCACGGATGCCGCGTGCGCCGGACTGGGCGTCCGACTGACCGGCGATCTTGTCGACCAGCGCGTCGTCGAGATCGACGACATCGGTGAGTTTTGTCCACGGCCAGGAGAGGCAGGGGCCGAACTGCGCCAGGAAATGCCGCATGCCCGCCTCGCCGCCGGCAATGCGGTAGGTCTCGAACATGCCCATCTGCGCCCATCGCATGCCGAAGGAATAACGGATCACGTCGTCAAGCGTCTCGGTATCGCAAATGTCGTCATGAATGAGCCAGAGCCCCTCGCGCCATACGGCTTCCAGCAGCCGGTCGCCGACAAAGGCCTCTATCTCCTTTTTTAGGATCACGCCCTTCATGCCGATCGGTGCAAGTCTTGCCTTGGCCAGTTCAAGCGTTTCCGGGCTCGTCCTGCTGCCGCCGACAAGCTCGGCAAGCGGCAGAAGATAGACCGGATTATAGGGATGGGCGACGAACATCCGCTCCGGATGTTTCATGTCCCGCTGAAGATCGGTCGGCATGATGCCGGAGGTCGACGAACCGATCAGTGCCTTGGGATCGGCTGCCGCGTCGATCTGAGTGATGACATTGCGTTTCAAGTCTACCCGCTCGGGTACACTTTCCTGGATCCAGTCCGCCCCGGCCACCGCATCTTCGATGGATGAGACGAAGGTGAGCTTTCCCCTTTGCGGAAGCGGCGCCATGGTGAGCATCGCATAGGCACGCTCGGCATTGGCCAGCACCTCGCCGACGATGCGCTCGGCTTCGGGGTGGGGATCGTACATCGAAACATCAATGCCACCGAGCAGGAAACGGGCGGCCCATGCCCCGCCAATGACGCCGCCGCCGATGCAGGCCGCCTTCTTGATACCGGTCATGTCGATCACCGCTTCGTCAGCTTGAGTTTTTCACGCACCTGTTCGGGCCCGATGATCTTCGCGCCCATGCCTTCGATCACGGTGACCGCCTTTTCGACGAGCTGCGCATTGGTCGCGAGCATGCCCTTGCCGGCATAAAGATTGTCTTCCAGCCCGACGCGGACATTGCCGCCGGCAAGCACCGCCGCCGCCGGATAAGCGAGCGCGTTACGTCCAATCGAGAAGGCCGAAAACGTCCAGTTCTTCGGCACGTTGTTGACCATCGCCATGAAGGTGTTGAGATCGTCCGGCGCGCCCCACGGAATGCCCATGCAGAGCTGGATCAGTACCGGGTCCTCGATCAGCCCCTCTTCCGCCAACTGCTTGGCAAACCAGAGATGGCCCGTATCGAAAGCCTCGATCTCGGGACGGACGCCGAGCGCCGTCATCTGCCGCGCCATTTCGCGCAGCATCGATGGCGTATTGGTCATTACGTAATCGCCGAGCGAAAAGTTCATCGTGCCGCAATCGAGGGTGCAAATTTCCGGCAGGCATTCGGCCACATGCGCCACACGCTCGGTGGCCCCCGCCATATCCGTGCCGTCGGGATTGACCGGGAATGGTGCCTCGACATTGCCGAACACAAGGTCACCGCCCATGCCGGCCGTCAGGTTAAGCACGACATCGACATCGGCAGACCGGATACGGTCGGTGACTTCCCTGTAGAGTTCAAGGTTACGGGCCGCCGCACCCGTCTCCGGATTACGGACGTGACAGTGAACGACCGCTGCACCTGCCTTCGCTGCATCGATTGCGGACTCTGCAATCTGTTTCGGTGTGATCGGTACGTGCTTCGACTTGCTCACCGTATCGCCGGCGCCGGTCACGGCACAAGTGATGAAGACCTCGCGATTCATCTCGAGCGGCATGCTCCCCTCCTTTGTTCGTGAACTCCATTACGAACTGGAAAAGACAGCGATGCTTTTCACATTCAGCGCTATTCTATACAAAAATGGAAACACCGAAGGTGAATAGATGACCGAACAGCTGAATACGGGCCAACATTTCGACGTCCTCGTGCTGCCGGAGACCAATCTCATCCTGGTCGCCTCGCTCATCGAACCGTTGCGCGCCGCCAATCGGATTACGGGCCGCAACCTCTATCACTGGACGCTCTATTCCCCCGACGGTCAGCAGGTCGAGACGAAATCCGGCATTCCCATTCCCGTATCGGGCATGTTCAAATCCGGCCGCGAAACCGATCCGCTCTTCGTTCTTTCCAGCTACAACTGGAAAAAGGGGGCCACACGCGAGCTGAAAATCCTGCTCTCGCAGACGGCTCGGCACCGCAGGCTGATGGCCGGCATAGAGGCCGGTTCCTTCATTCTCGCCGAGACCAGCCTGCTCGACGGATTTTCCGCAACCACGCATTGGGAGGATTTCGACGATTTCTCGCGCGCCTATCCGCAGGTTAACATGATCCGCGAACGCTTCGTCATCGACGGCAAGCGCATCACCACCGGCGGTTCGCTGCCGACGCTCGACCTGATGCTGGAACTGATCCGCCGCGCTCACGGTTATTCGCTGGCACTCGAAGTGTCGCGGCTGTTCATCTACGAGCAGGAGCGCATCCGCGGGGATCTCCTACAGATGCCTGCCATCGGCAATATGCGCATCGTTGATACGCGCGTGCAGGCAGCTGTAAAGCTGATGGAGGAGACGGTGGAAGCACCGTTTTCACTCGCACGGCTGGCAAAACGATGCGGGGTCAGCGCCCGGCGTCTGCAGGATCTGTTTCACGAAACGATGGGAGTTGCTCCGCACGCCCATTACCTTGCGCTGAGGCTTAATGCGGCCCGGCGCAAGGTGATCGAGACGAAAGGAAGCTTCGCCGAAATCGCCACCGAGACCGGTTTCAATTCGGCCTCCGCCTTTTCCCGCAGCTATCGGACCAGTTACGGGGAAAGCCCGAGCGACACTCGCCGCCGGCTGAAGCTCAAGACCGTGACAGGATAGGCCGGACGAATTATCCCGGCATTGGGCCTACGCACCCTGCCCTATCGGACGTTCTCCTCTTGCCATGCGCTGTTCGATCTCGTCGAGGATGGACAAAAGGTCGGCAACGGTATCGATAATGTAGTCCGGTCGATGCTTGCGAAGGATCACCGAGGCCTTTTCCCGCAACTCATCCTTCTCGGTATTGGTCATCCCGGCAAGCTCTGCGGGCGTAACGCCGGCCTCGTTGCCGCTCAATGATACACCGACCGTCCAGCATCCTGCTTCACGGCCTTCGTCTATACCGACGCCAGTATCATCGACCTTGACAACGGCATTGCCCGGCCAGACATCGAGGTCGAGAAAACACTTGTACATGTTCATCGGCGTCGGCCGCCCATGCGGCAGGTCGCCGGCGCAAACGAGATTGTCGGCCTCGTAGCCCTGAGCCTTGGCGAGCGGCAACACCCGTGCCATGATCGAGCGGGTGTAACCGGTGGTCGAGCCGATCTTGAGCCCGCGCTGGCGCACCGCATTTGCCATCTCAATGGTTCCAGGCACGAGATCGGCATATTGGTCGACGACATCCTCGTTCAGTGGAACGAAGACATCATAGATAGCCTGAATGTCCTCCTGCGTCGGCGCGCGACCATGCGTCGCCTGCCACGCGGCAAGAATCCGCGGTTGCGCCAGCATCGTTTCGATATGATCCCATTTCGGCCGGCCCATCGGTTCCCGGGCTTCAGTGATGGAGACTTCGATACCGAAGCGGGAAAACGCTTCGACGAAAACGCCCATCGGCGCGAAAGATCCGAAATCGATGACCGTGCCTGCCCAATCGAAGACGACTGCTTTGAGATGTCCCATGATATCAGACCTATGCGTAGAGGGAGTTGATGACCTGCTCACCGAGCGCGAAGCCGGTGGACGCACCCGTGCCGCCGGTAACCATGACCAGACGGATATTGTCCGCCGGTTCGTCGATCATCACGACGCGATCGCTCGCTGAAGCGTAACTTCCGCACCACCGGCCGATGATGCGGCGGCCAGGCAGATCAAAGATCTCGTCAAATGCATCCATGATCAGGCCGTCGATGCGATCCTGCGCAAAAGGCTCCTGCACATTGCCGTAGACATGGCTGTCTCCGACAACCAGCGAACCATCAGCGGACTGCACGGCGATCAGGTGAATACCTTCCCGTCGCATCTCGCCACATTCGTCATCCAGTCTGTCGCAGAGCGCCTTCGCTTCCGGCAGATCAGCGAAACCATCATAACGGCCGAAACTCAGGTCAGACATCACGGCTGCACCGAAGTGCGACGGAGCGGCCGGCATGACGCGCAACATCTGGAGCGTGCAGACCCTGAGCTTGTAAGGCGCGATCCGCTCAGGAAAAAGCGTAGAGAAGTCATCGCCGGGGCAGACAATACAAGCCTCGGCTTCGATCATGCCGCGACTGGTCGTGACCTTTGTCCCGTCAATGCTGGTCACAGCCGTATTCCAGTTGAATGCCACACCGTGACGCGTCTCAAGCCACGCGGCAATCTTGGGGATAGCCTCGCGCGATTCCACTCTGAGTTCATGCGGACTGTAAAGCGCGGCCCGCATCCCTTCCCCGCGGATCGAGGGCACATGCTCGCATGCTTCTCGCGGCGACAGCTGGCGGCATTCCGCGCCCATATCTGTCTTCAGAAAGGCGTCAAGGACGGTTTCGGCTTCCTCTCGATAGGCTGGCATTACGAGCCCGCGGTGGATAACCTCGATGTCGGCTTCCTTCGCCACCTCGGCCCAGACGTCCCGAGCTCGGCGGGCGCGTGCCCAGTGATCGCCCTGCTTCTGGCCAGAGATCGTGATAAAACCGAAGTTGCGGATCGAAGCACCGATTGCCTTGGCATTGCGCTCAATGACGACGACCTTCTTGCCTTTTTTCGCTGCGGCCAAAGCAACTGACAGCCCGACAATTCCGGCGCCGACCACCGCGAGATCGAAATTCCTGCTCATCGGCTGCATTCTCCCGCCTGCCTATCCTGTGCCAAGGCTTTAGCGACAGATGGTGACAGTCTTTTTTCATCTATTTCAAGAGCAGACGAAAAATTGCCGTGCATGGCACCGCCATCGGCCAACGTTGCCAAAACTTGGCAATCAGGCCGACGAGAGATCCGAGTTGAAAACGGGCCGATCGCATTGCCCGTGCCGTCTGAAGGGGAATATTCTTGCAAATCAATACTGCGGTGGAGGTATTCGGCCCAATCCGAGCTTTTCCCTGCGCTGCCAACGGATGACCTAACATACTGAAAGCGTTGGGGAGCTGGACTCAAATTAAACGGAATCTCCGCTTTAGTTTCGTCACTGGTCCGTTAACCATAACGCCAAGAAGCGGACACGCGCTGCTAAGCGACGTCGATCCTCCAGACCCGAGCGAATTTTACGCTCAGATAACCCGCAATGTGCAATTCTGCAGGAGAAAACGGGCTTTGGAAAGAGCCGTTGACAGCTGTCAACAGCATTGGTGGCTCCCTATCTGACAAGCACGGCATCGTAGCGCTATCGACGTGAAGCGCTATGGGCGGGATGCCGAGCTAACTTCCGGGATGATTCAGCGCCACAACATTCACTAAGCATCCTCTGGAACCTCACATCCGAGGAAGTGCGATTCGGGGACGTTCCTGGCAAGACCCACGCAAGACTGAGCTTGCCTCGCGAAAGCCTCCCTAAACGCACCTGCTGGCGAAACCTCATTCCGAAAGAGCCTCCCCCGTAGCCACGATCGAACGCCCTCCCCGTCAGCAAATGACCTCGGCCACCCAGCCTCATCAGAGCGAAGAGATAGTGCCCATCGAAGTACCGTGCCCACGACCTCCGTTTACGCAATTCGGAATGGCGCATCGACAACGACCAATCGAGCCAAGACAAGGGCAAAGCCGATCCGTTCAGATCGGATAAAGCCAACACGCACTGCCAGTCAGTAGACACCATCGATCCAAGCTCTCGCGTATCAATCAGTTCCCGCGGCGCAATGATCGATAAGTATAATCCGACTCCCTCAATTCCAAACTCCCGCATCCCGATGAAGAGCTTGGCTTCGTCAAGCCCAAACACTGATACCGTGTTTGTCACAACCGTAGTGGCGTGCGTCTCATACAAATTCGCAAACCTCCGGATCCGCGTCGCTAACCCCGCAACCCGGGCGCCACCATAAGCGCCCCGACACTCAGTAAGCTTAAGCGAGGTCACGCCTAGATAATTGTTGTCGGCATGCAGCCGTATCCCAGTGCGCGAACCCATCGTTGCTGTTGAAAGAAGAGACAAGCGACCTACCAGCTAAACGCAATCTTACGTGAGCTATCGAGGCAGTGAGGAAAAATAGCAAAGTCACGCCCTGAAACCACCCGGAGATTTCCGTCCAGCACCTCACCTTAACCACGCTCCAGGCAGCAACAAAGCTGCTGCGATGCCGCGATTGACCCGCGCGCGATGACCAACCTTCAGCATCAGTTGTTGCCGTCGCAAAGGAGGGACCAATATGCAAACGTCACCTGTGACGAATAACGACGTCCAAACAAGCAGCGCCTCCCCGCTCCGCCACCGCGTCCGACGAATTCCTAGCCCAATCGTATCCATGGCCACCGATGCTCGCCCGGCAGATACCCTGCGATCGATTTCCGACGCCAGCATCCAGAACCTCACCGGTTCAGGAAAGGTAATGTTCAAACTTCGAAGTTGATGATCGGCCACGATTTCGTCAGCGCGCTTCGGTATGCTCGTTGAGTTTCAACACCGTCCTCTCGTCGCCAGCGACACTCAACGAGTTAGGGCAGGGCGAAAAACCTCGACGTTGACAGCTGTCAACATCAGAACGAAGACAAAAGAGCAAGCCCTCTCTGCGCCAACAGCCGCCGTCGCATGTCGGGCAAACTTCATACCTGTTAGACGCCAATCCGGCTTACTTCACTCAAGAAGATCTCACCGTATGCGGCGCCCTCAGACATCCTGTCGACGGCGACCAATTTCCCGTCCGCCTATACCTGGCTTCCCAAGCCACACCTTGCCGGGACACGGCGCCTCCCCAAAAGAGACGATACAGAATGATATGGTTCCGAACCTTCGCAGACGAAAGGTTTCGATCGGCCGCCATCGCGGTGATAGACGCGCGCCGCAATTCACCCGCACCGTCACGCATCCGCCAAGCTTTCGACGAGGATCAGACCATGCGCCAAATCGCATGTGTGCCGACGCTGATCGTCTCGACACCGGCTATTCAAACAGGAGAGCATCAAATGCGCCGGACCGATAGGCCTCACAGCGCCCGCGCTCCGAGGAGGAGGAGGAACCAAAACATCCCTGGCAAACACCGGTAATGGCCCATCGCAACAACAGAATGAGATCGGTTAAAGCCTTGAAGTGCGACATAACGTCGGCATCTCGGCACTAACTCCACCACAATTGCCCAGATCAAAATCCGCAACGCATTGTTATAAAATGGTTATTCGCATCAATGCTCGTCAAATTACCCTGCGTAATTACTGTGATCCGATAAATTCAATTTCGTAAATACCGCTGCTCTGACACAAAACCTCACCGACCAAAGACGGAGGGAAATGACATCCCTTTGAGGCTATTCCGGCGACCTTTGGACAGGCCTCAGCCGGAATGAAGGAGGTAAATGCACCAATTCGAGAATGTTTTATCTGGCAGATCACCAGGCCGAGGCAATCCCTCACCCAGGTGATGATTTTCTCTAGGGAGTGAGAAATATGTTAGCCGTTCTGGGCTTAATAACCATACTTGTTCTGTTGGTCGTTATATTGACCAACAAGCTTTCACCGCTTGTCGCCCTCATCGTTATCCCGATCGTTGCGTCGTTGATCGGGGGCTTCGGCGCAGAGACTGCGACATTCATCGTCGCCGGCGTCAAGAACATCGCTCCGACAGCGGCAATGTTCGTCTTCGCCATCGTGTTCTTCGGCGTGTTGACGGACGCCGGCATGATGGATCCGATCATCGACCGCATCCTCAAGGCTGTCGGGCTGAAGCCGACCCGCATCGTCGTCGGTTCCGCCTTGCTTGCCCTGATCATTCATCTGGACGGCTCAGGCGCGGTTACTTTCCTCGTCACCATCCCGGCCATGCTGCCTTTGTATGACCGGCTGGGAATGCAACGTCGCGTTCTGGCACTCGTTGTGTCCCTCGCGGCTGGTGTAAACTTCCTGCCCTGGACCGGCCCGGTCCTGCGCGCCTCGGCAGCACTCAACGTGCCCGTCTCGCACATCTTCACGCCGCTTTTCGTCGTACAGATCGTCGGCTTGATCTTCACCTTTGCCGTCGCCTGGTACATGGGCAAGCGCGAGGAACGTCGCCTTGGTCTCGGTGGATCGACCATGGTCGCATCGATGGGTGAGGGCGCTTACAAGCGTGAACTCACCCCCGCCGAACAGGAGGTACGCCGCCCTCATCTCTTCTGGGTCAACATTCTGCTGGCTCTCGCGATCCTCGGCACGATGATTTCGGGATATGTAGACGCCGCTCCGATGTTCATGATCGGCACCGTGCTCGCCCTGATGATCAACTATCCGTCCGTGAAGGATCAGAAGGCCCGGGTCGACGCGCATGCGAAGGCCGCCCTGATGATGGCGTCCATCCTTTTCGCAGCCGGCGCCTTTACCGGCATCATGGGCGGCACGGGAATGATCAAGGCCATGGCTGCGGCCGGCGCAACCTATGTGCCCGCAGAGCACGCTCAGGCCATCCCGTTTATCACCGGCATCATCTCCATGCCGCTGAGCCTGCTGTTTGACCCGGACTCCTACTACTTCGGTGTCATGCCAGTCCTCGCCAATGTCTATCACAGCTTCGGCGGTGATCCGATCCATGTGGCGCAGGCCTCGATCCTCGGCCAGATGACCACAGGCTTCCCTGTCAGCCCACTGACACCTGCCACCTTCCTGATCATGGGCCTGACCGGGGTCAGCCTTGGTGAGCATCAGAAGCTGGCCATCCCGTTCCTCTTTGCAGCCACCGTCCTGATGACGATCGTTGCAGTGATCCTGGGCGTATTCCCATCCCCCTTCGGATGAACCCGGCCCAATCTGAACAAGACTTAAGGAGTATGATTATGCGTACCATTCGCATCGGATCCGGCGCCGGCTATTCCGGCGACCGTATCGAACCCGCGGTTGAACTGGCCGAAAGGGGAGAAATCAACTATCTCGTATTTGAATGCTTGGCAGAACGCACGATCGCCATTGCCCAGAAGGCAAAGCTGAACGACCCGACGCAGGGTTATGACCCTCTTCTGGTAGAGCGCATGGAGGCCGTCCTCCCGATCTGCAGGAAGAACGGCGTCAAGATCATCACCAATATGGGGGCCGCCAATCCCCAGGCAGCCGCAGCCAAGACCCGTGAGATCGCCGGCCGACTGGGCCTCGGCCATCTCAAGATCGCCGCCGTCTCCGGCGACGATGTCATCGAAGGATTGAAGACGAGCGACACCAAGATCCTGGAAACCGGCGAGCCGGCAACCAACATGCTCAATGTTCTCGTATCGGCAAATGCCTATGTCGGCGCGGCGCCGATCGTCGAAGCCCTTGCACAGGGTGCCGACGTCATCATCACCGGCCGCGTTGCCGACCCCTCCATGTTCCTCGCTCCGCAGATCCACGAATTCGGCTGGGCTCAGGACGATTGGGACAAGCTCGGAAAGGGAACGGCCGTTGGCCACCTGCTGGAATGCGCAGGTCAGGTGACAGGCGGCTATTATGCCGAACCAGGCCGGAAGGATGTCGAGGGGTTGGCACGCCTTGGCTTCCCGATCGCCGAGGTCTCAGAAGATGGCGCAGCCGTCATCACCAAGGTCGACGGTTCGGGCGGCAAGGTAACCGAACATACCTGCAAGGAGCAGATCCTCTATGAGGTGCACGACCCGTCAACCTATCTGACGCCCGATGTGACGGCCGATTTCTCCAAGATCAGCTTCAAGGAAATCGCACCCAACCGTATCCTCGTCGAAGGTGTCACCGGTCGGGCACGGCCAGAAACGCTCAAGGTCTCAGTCGGTTACGTTGACGGTTATATGGGCGAGGGGCAGATTTCCTATGCCGGACCCGGCGCGCTGGCCCGCGGCCAGCTGGCCCTGGAAATCGTCAGGGAACGGCTCAAGATCACCGGCGTGAAGACGAGCGAGTTGCGCTTCGACCTGATCGGCGTCAACTCGATCCACAAGGATGTCCTCGCGCTGGCTCCAGAGCCGACGGAAGTTCGCCTGCGGGTGGTCGGGCGTTGCGAAAGCATGAAGGAAGCGGTCCGCATCGGCAACGAAGTCGAAACGCTTTATACCAACGGCCCCGCCAGCGGCGGTGGTGCCACCAAATCCGCAAAACAGGTTGTAGCCATGCTGTCTGCGCTCTTCCCGCGCAGCAAGGTCGATCCCATTATCGATTATCTGGAGGCTTAAGTCCATGAAACTTATCGACATTGCCCATTCCCGCACGGGCGACAAGGGCAACATCTCCAACATCTCCGTCATTGTTTACGATCAGAAGGATTACGAGACCGTCCGCGACCATGTCACGGCCGAGCGGGTCAGGGATCACTTCAAGGGCATCGTCTTCGGCGACGTCGTTCGCCATGAAATTCCGGGCCTCGGCGCGCTGAACTTCATCATGCAGGATGCTCTCGGCGGCGGGGTCACGCGATCGCTCGCCCTTGACGCACATGGCAAATGCCTGGCTTCGGCGCTGCTTGCGATGGACGTCCCAACCACGAGGTGAATGACAGGCAGTGCCGGATAAGCCGCACGAGCGGATGTATCCGGCACTGTCCAGGAGGATTTTTCAATGTCCAAAGTAAACAATGTAGAGGTAGCCGTCCGAGAGATACCGGATGGCGCTGTCCTGATGATCGGCGGTTTCATGGGAGCAGGAACGCCCCCCCGCCTGATGGACGAACTGGTCCGGCAAGGCAAAAAGGACCTGACCGTGATCGCCAATGACACCGCCCGCCCCGGGGTCGGCATTGGCAAGCTGATCGACGCCGGTCTGGTCAGGAAAGTCATCGCCAGCCATATCGGCACCAATCCCCAGACTCAAAAGCTGATGATAGCCGGTGAAATCGAGGTTGATCTTGTACCGCAGGGTACGCTTGCCGAACGGGTACGTGCCGGCGGATCGGGCCTTGGCGGGGTATTGACCCCGACAGGCGTCGGAACAACCGCCGCCGACAACAAGCAGACAGTCACCATCGGCGGAGTCGTCTACCTGGTGGAAGAGGCACTCAAGGCAGACTTCGCCCTGATCTGCGCCAGGAGTGCCGACTATTCCGGCAATCTGCGCTATTCGCTGACGTCGCGCAATTTCAACCCGCTCATGGCGCTTGCGGCCGACTTCGTCATCGCGGAACCCGATGAGATCCTGCCGATCGGCTGTATCGAGCCTGATGCCGTCGCAACCCCGCATGTTCTCGTCGACCTCATCATCGCGAAGGGAGCGCAAGCATGAACGAGAAACAGATCATTGCCAAACGTGTCGCCCAGGAACTGAAGCGCGGCGACCTCGTCAATCTGGGCATCGGCCTCCCCACCATGGTCGCCTCCTACCTGCCCACCGATTCCGGTATTTCGTTCCAGTCCGAGAATGGCATCATCGGCATGAGCGCATTGCCCGATCCGGCTTTGGCGGGCGCCAATCTCACCGACGCCGGTGGAATGCCGATCGGCGCATTGCCAGGTGCCTGCGCCTTCGACAGCGCCATGTCCTTTGCCCTCATTCGCGGCGGTCATCTGGATGTCACGGTCCTGGGGGGACTGCAGGTCGATGAAGAAGGTCAGCTCGCCAACTGGATGGTGCCCGGCAAGATGGTGCCGGGCATGGGCGGAGCCATGGACCTCGTTTCCGGTGCCAAGCGCGTTATTGTCGCGATGATTCATACCGCCAAGGGCACACCGAAGATCATCAAGAAGTGCAATCTGCCGCTGACATCGATCCGTCGGGTAGATCTCGTTATCACCGAGATGGCCGTCATCAAGCCGACAGACGACGGCCTCGTGCTGCTGGAAATCGCTCCGCGGGTGACGGTGGAAGAGGTCATAGCGGCAACGGAAGCGCGCCTGATCATCCCGGCAAAGCCCGGTATCATGGACATCGCGGCCTGAGCAAACCCGGCAAGGAACGGGGAGGGGCGCGAGCCTGCGCTTCCTCCGGCCCCGCCGCAATCCAAAAGCCATACACCAACGCGCGGCATCATCTGGCCGTGCCTTCAACCACCACTCGCAGCCTTTCGAAATACGAAGGGCAACGGCAACGTATCGAGAAAAAGTCATGACCAATATCGTAATCGTGTCCGCCGCGCGGACAGCCGTCGGCAAATTCCTCGGCGGGCTGTCAACCTTGCCCGCGCATGAACTCGGCGCAATCGTCATCCGTGAAGTCCTCAAACGTGCCGGCCTCGAAGGCGACGAGGTCTCCGATGTCATCCTCGGCCATGTCCTGAGCGCCGGGCAGGGGCAGAACACCGCCCGGCAGACAGCCGTCGCCGCCGGCATTCCGATGACGGCGACAGCTCTGACAATCAACCAGGTTTGCGGCTCAGGCCTTCGCGCCGTCGCACTTGGTGCACAATCGATCCTCGCCGGCGATACCGATATCGTCGTTGCCGGCGGGCAGGAAAACATGAGCCTCGCACCACATGCGGCTGTCTTGCGCAGCGGCATAAAGATGGGTCCGGCCGAGTTCGTCGACACGATGATCAGGGATGGCCTGTGGGATGCTTTCAACGACTACCACATGGGCATCACGGCCGAAAACGTCGCGGAGAAATATGGTCTCAGCCGCGAAGAACAGGATGCGTTCGCTCTGTCATCCCAGAGCAAAGCAGCATCCGCGATTGCCGGGGGATGCTTCAAAGACGAGATCGTTCCCGTCATCATCAGGAACCGCAAGGGAGATATTGTCGTCGATACTGACGAAAATCCTCGCGCCACGACATCCGAGGCCCTGGCCGGCCTGCGCCCCGCCTTCAAGAAGGATGGCACGGTCACGGCGGGCAATGCGTCGGGCCTTAATGACGGCGCGGCTGCCGTGGTGTTGATGCATGAGGATGAAGCTGCACGGCGCGGCCTGACCCCGCTTGCACGGATCGCATCCTTCGCAACCATGGGCGTCGATGCTGCAATCATGGGTACCGGCCCGATCCCTGCATCACGCAAGGCTCTTGAAAGGGCTGGCTGGAGCGTTGAGGATCTCGATCTGATCGAAGCCAATGAAGCCTTTGCCGCACAGGCCCTGTCGGTCAACAAGGAGATGGGCTGGGATCCGGCCAGGGTCAATGTAAATGGCGGCGCAATCGCCATTGGCCATCCGATCGGTGCATCAGGGGCGCGCGTTCTGGTCACGTTGCTGCATGCGTTGAAGGCCCGTCAACTCAAGAAGGGGATTGCGACGCTCTGCATCGGCGGCGGCATGGGCATCGCCCTCTGCGTCGAACGATTCTAGCTCATAGATCAGCGAACCGATGCAGGGTGTCGGTCAGCTGAAACGGTTCCCGTCTTGTATACGGCTCCTCCTTCCCGTCACTGCAGGACAGTCTCCGGGCAGCTCCACCCCCGAGCTGCCCGGAGTTCTCCCATACCTCTGTTGCCCCACCAATTGCCGTCGATCATGCACGATCGTCGATTTCGCAGCAAAAATGGGTAGTTGACGGCCGCCAGCGGCGAAATATGCGCTGGATCAATGCCGACATGTCGCTCTCTGCCAATTTCAAACTGGGACCTCGTGTAAAGGCACCCGGTCAACCGCCGTTTCCATTCAAGGAGCAGTCCTTCTCCATGACGTCTCCTCCGACATTTCGGCAAATTCGTGCCTTTCTGACGCTCGCACAGCATCTGAAATTCACACGCGCCGCTCAAGAGCTCAATGTCTCGCAACCCACATTGACCGTCCAGATCAACCAGCTTGAGGAACAGCTTGGAATACGGTTGTTCGACCGCAACAAACGTCACGTGGCCTTGACCCCGGCGGGCCGCAATATCCTGCCGCTGATGGAGCGCCTTTCGCTCAATATGGACGAAGTCGTCCTCGCCGCGTCGGATATCAACTACGCCCGCAGGGGCATCGTCAGGGTGGCCGCCCTACCGTCCATCGCATCCGGCCTCCTTCCGCATGCGATAATGGCTTTCCAGCAGCAGAACCCTGGGATCATCGTCAACGTGTGGGATGTGGTCGGCGAAGAAATCATCCGGCTGGTCAAGGCAGAGGATGTCGATTTTGGCATCGGCATGCGCATCAGTTCGGATCGCAGCATCAAGGTCGAGGACTACGTTTCCGACAATCTCTGCGCATTCTTCCCCATCCGCCACGTATTGAACGACGGCCAGCCAATATTGCGCATCAACGACATCATCGCTCATCCCCTTATACTCACGCGAAGAAACAGCAGTGTGCGGGTGCTTTTCGAGCGATCGATGAGCCGCGAGGGATGCGAGATATCCATCGCAATGGAAACAAATTACATGTCGACGGCTCTGAGCATGGTCAGGGCAGGCATAGGTGTTGCCATCCTTCCCCGCTCCGCGACAGAGGCGGGTAATATGGATGGTATCACCTGCAAACCGGTCGAAGCCTCCTGGTTCAGCCGCAGGGTCGGCATTATCAGGAAGTCCGACCGTTCACTGCAGCCCGTTGCGCAGCTTTTCGTCGAGACCCTTCAGCAAATGGCGGATCGCTCCGGCGATGACAAATTCAAATCGGTCCGCAGGTTCGAGTCCTACCGCTACAACCCCGCCTGAACTGCCGACGGCATTCTCACATACCTTATCCCATTGGAAACTCGCGGCCGTGGGGCTTGGCCTTCTCCGCATTCCCGTAGATCCACCCGGTCCTGCCGGTCGGTGGACAGCTCGCTCCCCATCTTGCGCCAAGCGCATAAGGCGCGTTGAATGAAGAAAATTCAGGGGAAGCTTCCGGAAATGTCGAAGACAACATTCACTAATGCCAGATTTGCCGATGGAAGCCTGAATGACATCGATATCGACAATGGTCGCATTGTTGCGATCAGGCCCGCTGCGCCTGATGCGGCAACCGGCAAGACCGTCGATATCGGTGGCGAGCTCCTCCTACCGGGCTTCGTTGAGGGGCATATTCATCTCGATACCAGCTTCTATGGTGGAAAATGGGTACCTCACCGGCCCTGCACCAATGGCTTCGACGTGCATGAGCGTGTCGCCTTCCAGGCCGAGAACATGGCCAAAGCGGAACCGATGGCAGATCGGGCGTGCAGCCAGCTCGACCTCTGCATTGCGCATGGCACCTTGCAGATGCGCAGCCACGTGATGGTAGACGGTTCGGTAGGGCTGAAATCGCTGGAGACGATCCTTGCGGTCAAGGAAAAATATCAGGGCATCATCGATATCCAGCTTGTCGCCTTTCCGCAGAGCGGCATCCTGAAAAGCCACGGCACGGCGGAGCTTCTCGACGAAGCGATCGGCATGGGTGCGGACCTCATCGGAGGGCTTGATCCGGCCAGTTTCGACCGCGACGTCACCGCACATCTCGACGTTGTCTTCAACATTGCCGAAAAGCGGGGCGTCGATGTCGATATCCACCTGCATGACGGCGGCAGCATGGGTGCCTTCACCATCGAAGAGATTTGCACCCGAACAAAGGCACTCGGCATGCAGGACCATGTATCGATCAGCCATGCCTATGGCCTCGGCGACCTCCCGCCTGACCTGGCCCGCAAGATCGCGGCGAAAATTGCCGCCTGCGGCATCTCGATCATGACCAACGCCCCCGGCCATCACGGCTTTCCGCCGGTTGCCCTGCTGCGCAGCGAAGGCGTCAACGTATTTTCCGGCAGCGACAATATCCGCGACAGCTGGTGGCCGTATGGCGATGGAGACATGCTGCGCCGCGCCGAGATCATTGGTTACCGCTCAGGCTTCTTCACCGACGAAGAACTGCAAGCAGCTTTCGACATAGTCACCTCCGCTGGCGCAAAAGCACTGCGCCTTGAAGGTTACGGGATCGAAATCGGCGCAAAGGCCGACTTCGTCGCCGTCAAGGCCGAACATGTGCCCGAAGCCGTTGTCGGCTTCCCCAAAAACCGGAGGGTTTTCAAGGAAGGCATCCTGGTCGCCGAAAACCGCAAGGTTCTTCGGGCCGGCGGCGCTTAGAACCTGGCCTGAAAGCTACGGAATTCTGCAGGTCGAACGGCGGGGCCGGATCAGTTTGCCGCGAGCGCCTTGAGCTTTTCGTAGTTCTCCGTCGATAGCGGAATACCGTCGGTCTCAGCCTTGGCACGGGTGACATGCCGCCGATCACCGGGCAGACGATCCTGTCCGGCTTCCAGCACGAGGTCACAAATGCCGGCAACACGCTCCGCAAATACGTCATTTCCACCACGTTCCGGATCGATGACGACGAAGAACTGTCCGGTAAACGGCGTCTGCGCTCCCTTGTGACCGCTCCAGTCAAACTCGCCGGAAAAATAGCCGCCCGTCAGTGCGGCGCTGAGGATCTCCACCATAAGCGCGATCGAATTGCCTTTATGGCCACCGAACGGCAGCAATGCACCACCGTCCAGAATGGCTTTCGGGTCGTTGGTCGGCTGACCGTCGCGATCGACACCCATGCCCGGCTTCAGGTCATGACCAGCCCGGGCAGCAATCTGCACGTCGCCATGGGCAATCGCGGAGGACGCTTGGTCGAACACAAAGGGAGCAGCCCCGGCGCGAGGCGAGGCAAATGCCACGGGATTGGTGCCGAAAACTGCCTTCTTGCCGCCATGTGGCACGACGCACGCCATGCTGTTGACGACGCTCAGCGCAACGAAACCTTCCTCGGCAAAGGGTTCGACATCGGGCCAGAGCGCGCTGAAATGGTGAGAACGGCGAATGGCGAGAACGGCAACACCGTTCTGCTTGACCTTTTCGATCAACAGAGGCCGGGCCGCAAGAAAGGCTGGCTGCGTGAAGCCACCTTTTGCGTCGACACGCACGAAGGCAGGCCCGACATCCTCGACCTCTGACACCGCCTGACCATCTACCCACCCGCTGTTAAGCGACGAAACGTAACCGGCCATGCGGAATATGCCATGGCTGAGCGAGCCGTCGCGCTCGCATCCAGCGCAGTTTTCAGCCAGAATTCTGGCACTGTGCTGGGACACGCCGTTGGCAACGAAAATGCTTTCAAGCAGAGCGACCAGGTCGGAATAGGCGAGATGGATCATGTTTGTCCCTGACATATAAATTTTCCTGTCGCGCAGGCAGGCCCCTCATGGACCGGCCGGCGCCGCACCTCTGGTCCCGTCTGCATGGCAGCCAAGGGATGCAGTATCACCAGAACGGCGACAAAGGTCTGCGGCGCCTCCAAATGTGGGACGCAGACACGTGCCGTTGTTTTCAGTGGCGAGAAGATAGTCGCAAGTTGCCCGCATTCAACCGGATTTATGTGAAAGATCACAAGAGCTTCGTCTCGGGCCAGCGATGATCGACATTCAAGCTACTTGCCAACAAAAGATCGGAGGCGGGCGCCGCCCAAGGCAAATAGCCGGTTGTTGACTTCGATCGGGGACAAATGCTCCGGCCCTTTTTGCCTGGGCCATTGAGATCAAATATAGGACAATCATAAAAGGCGAGAGCGGGTTTCGCGTCTTCGCGACGAGCCCCTCATCCTGTCGTGTCTGGCCGTCAGGATTGGCCGAGATGAATTCTGGCTTCGAACCCGTCGCTACGGCCATTTGCCGGCGACAACAACACCAACTGCCCATTCATCTGGCCAAGCAACCGGTCGATGATCGAAAGGCCTAATCCTGAGCCAGCGGCCTCGGTCCGGCCACGGCTGAAGCGTTTGCGGATCGAATCGAGCTCGGCATCGGTCATCGGCGCCGCGCCGTTGACGACACGAATCGCTCCGCCGCCGTCAAGGAACACCTCGACAGGGTCCGTTGGCCTGCCATGCACCAGGGCGTTTTCGATCAGGTTACGCAACACGATTGCAAAAGCGTCTTCGCTGAAGGGGCCAATCAGTTGAGCATCCGGCGAACGATGAAGCACGAGCCGCCGCGGCTCGGCCATGCTTCGCCAGAAATCGGTCATCACCATTTCCAGGACCGCACCGAGATCTGCAGGCTTGTCGGTCATCCCGATGCCTGCTTCCGCGCGCGAGAGCTGCAGGAGTTTCTCAGCAAGATGACTGAGACGTGTCAGCGAAGCTTCGATCTGGCCGGCGCGATAACAATTGGCTCCGTCGGTCAGCTCGGCGATCAGCATCTGCGTCTGCGCCAGAGCGCCTGCAATCGGGGTGCGCAACTCGTGCGCACTGTTGGACGTGAATTCGCGTTCGGCATCGAGCGCGGTCCGTAGCCGCGTCATCAGGCGATTGACCGACACGGCAATGGGCTGCAGCTCACGCGGCAGAATGGAGGCGTCGATCGGCTCCATGTTCCCGCCATCCTTCGTCTCGATCTCGCGGCGTAGCTCCCCGACCGGCCTCACCGCCCGCCGCACCACCAGCCAGATCGCGATGACCGTGACCGGGATCAACAGAACCAATGGCAGAAACAGAGCCATCGCGCCTTCCCGCAAGGCTTCCTCGCGGTTTTCGAAAGCATCCGCCACCTGGATGAAGATGGTGCGGGCGTCGTTGGTGGCAGTGTAGAACTGATAGGTCTGGTCCTTCCAGAAGCCTGCCTTCAGTGGCGCTTCGAACGCCTGCTCCGGCGCATCATGCGAACGGATCAACACCCTGCCGGATGGGTCACGCACCTGGTAGGTCAGATATTCATGATCACCGCTGGAACTGCCGGTCTGCAGCTGCTGTGGCGCAGCGCTTGGGACATCATCGACAGCGCCGCCCAACATGCCGCGATGCTCAAGATCATCGACAACCAGTGGCACCAGTCTCTCCGCGGTATCCTGAAGCGTACCGTCGAAGATCTCGGCAAGCTCTTCCTCCATGACAACCAGCCCGAGGCCCACGGCCAGCAGCCAGAGAAAGGTCATCACCAAAGTCAACGACAGGATCAGCCGTCGTGTCATCGACGGACCAGCCGCCCCACCAAAAAGTTTCATTGTTCGCGTCCAAGCCGGTAGCCGACACCGCGCAAAGTGGCGATGTTGTCGCGGCCGAGCTTTTTGCGCAACCGGCTGACATAGACCTCCACCGTATTGCTCTCTATCTCGGAGCCGAAGGCATAGAGCGCCTCCTCGATCTGGGCCTTGGACACGACTGCGCCGGGTCGGGCCGACAATGCATCGAGCACAGCCCATTCGCGACCGGAAAGGGTGACGGTCTCGCCGGCTGCGGTCACCCGCCGGTCGGTGGCGTCGATCTCCAGATCACCGACACGCGTGAGCGAGACTGGCCGGCCACTATAGCGACGGCTTACGGCCAGCATGCGCGCGGTGAGTTCCCCGAGATTGAAAGGTTTTACCAGATAGTCGTCCGCACCGCTGTTCAGCCCTTCGATGCGATCGGAAATCTGGTCATGGGCGGTGAGAATGATGACCGGGGCAGTGACGCCCCTGGCACGAAATTCCTTCAGAAGCGCGATGCCGCTGCCATCGGGCAGACGCAGATCAAGGAGGATCAGGCCATACTGAGTGGTTGCGAGTGCGCTCCGCCCGGTGTCGATGGTCTTCATCCAGTCAACCGCATGATCGCCGCTCGCCACATGGTCGCGCACCGCTTCCCCGAGCGTCACATCATCCTCGATCAGAAGAACCCTCAAACTGCCTGCTCCGTCCCATCCCGATTTTACCTTGTATCCCATGTCTAGCAAAGAATACCGGCAGAATTCGAGAGGGAATGGAGCGGCAATCGTGCTCATGTCGCAATAAGCCGTGATATTATGACAAAAGCCGCCAACAAGCCATTCGCGACAAGCAGACAGAAGACGGCAAAGGAGCCGAGATCCTTAGCATTGCGGCCGGTCTCCGACCATTCAGGCGAGATCCGGTCGACAACTTCCTCGATCGCCGTGTTGAGTGCCTCGATGGCGACGAGGCCGAGCATGAGGACCATCATCATGACATAATCGGACAGCCCGGCGCCAACAACGGCGAAAACCCCGAAAATCACCAGTCCAGCGATGATCTCATGACGAAATGCGGTCTCGCGCAGCAACCTCAGGGCACCGCACAGCGAATAACCGAGTGCTGCCCCGAGGTGCCGACTGCCCGTCACCTTACCGATGGGTCGGCTGGGGGAAGACCCTTCATTGGCTTCGGTAACGGTTCTCCTGACCTTCCCGATCGCGGCACAATCGGAGACGGTCATGAGCTTGCTCCACTCGCCAGCGCTTTCTTGCGGCAGGCCCCGAGAACATCCAGATCGCTGTTGTAGGCCGATGTCTTCACATCCATCATCCCGAGCGCGGTGTGGAACAGATTGTCGTGAGACGCCCCATCACCGGCGCGTTTCGACAGGCAGTCGGCGTCGATTGACGCCTTCATTTCCGAGCCTTGCCAGAGGGCGAAAGGAACATGCGTCTGCTGCGACGGAGCAACGATATAGGGAGCCCCATGTAGGTACAGCCCGTGCTCGCCAAGCGACTCGCCATGGTCAGACATGTAGATCATCGCCGGAGCCATCTTGTCCTCGCGAGCCTTCAATGCATCGATGACAGAGGCCACGATATGGTCCGTATAGAGGATGCTGTTGTCATAGGCGTTGACGATGGTATCGCGGCTGCAGGTGCCGAGTTCGCCGGTGCGACATTCCGGCGTGAAGCGCGCGAATTCAGCCGGATAACGCTGGTAATAGGCCGGTCCGTGGCTGCCGAGCTGATGCAGGACCAACACACTGTCTCCCTTCACCTTCGACAGCCAATCGTCAAGCGCAGCCACCATGCCTTCATCCAGGCATTCGTTGTTCTTGCAGTAGCGCGGATCATTGGCTTCCGAGAAAGATCGGTAGGTCGTGCGGTCGGCGACAGCCTTGCTGCCGGTATTGTTGTCCCACCATTCCGTCTTGACGCCGGCATGTCCGAAAACATCCAGCAGGTTCTCGTTTTCCAGTCCGGCGCGATGAGAATAACCACGCCGCATCAGGTTGGAGAACATGCAGGGCACGGATACTGCCGTCGATGTGCCGCAACTCGAAGTCTCCGGAAAGTAGGTTACATCGCGCTTTCTCAGTTCCGGATTGGTATCGCGGCCATAACCGCCGAATGCAAAGTTTTCAGCGCGCGCCGTTTCTCCCGTTACGATCACCAGTACGCGGGGCTTGCCGGAGGCAATCGGACCCGCAACATGGGCGTCGGTGCCGAGCGGTGCAACCACGATGTTCTTGTCGGCTTCGCTGGCAAACGCGAAAGCAACAGCGCTACCGACCGGCAGAAACGGGTTGAGTGTCAGGATCAGATCCCTATGAAGACGGACCACCGATGCGACACTGCGGGCGCTGCTCACTCCACAGGCGATTGCCACAAGCAGGAGGGGAACGATCGCCGCAAGGTTCCATTTCACCTTACCCAGGAAGCTCCGATGCTCGACCTTGACCCAGCAGATAAGGAGCGAGGGCACCAGTCCGAACAGCGTCATGTGGAGCAGATAGGGCCAAGTGATCAGATGGCCCGCCTCCGACGAGGTCGTCTGAGCCGCATTGCGGATCATGTCGACATCGATGATCGTCCCGAAACCGTCCATGAACCAAGCGGCCGAGGCCGCAGCAAGGATCATCAGAACCAGCACTGGCTTTAGAACATACTTGACCGAAAGCGTGATGGTGAAGGCGGCATACAGACAGGTAAGTCCCAGCGCGAAGGCCGCAAGCGCCAGATGACTGTCGAAATAGGCATAGGCACGGGAAAAGAACGTGTGGTTGGTAAACACGATCAGGTAAACCGCCCCGAGGATCGCAAGCGTAACGCTGCCGAGCCTTGGCCGGCCAAGAAGCCGCATAGGTTGGGAGATGCTATTGATGGACAAGGGGAGGCTCCCGGCAGTTTCTAATGCCGGCGGCATCGCACCCGATCCTGACAGTCACCTGAATGTCATAAATCTCGCCATGCCTGCGAATTGTTCAGCCCGATGTCAGCTTCATGCTCCAATTTCGGAGCGGTCACAGGAGGAGTTGGCATCTCGTGAATTCGTTTAGAACCCGCCCCGGTATGATGTATGTTGCGGCCCTCGTCTTGGTCATCTGCTCAATCCCGCTGATGCGCGAGGCAAAGCGCATGCACACGCTGCAAACCTGGCCGACAGACGCCACCCAGATGCATCGCAGTATGACGGGATAGGCAACGTCAGACGGAGAGGGCTGCCGATCTCGGCTTTTCGGATACGTTCGTCTTGCTGTTCCGTATCTCTCATCCCAGTGCGGTCCCGATCGTGGCGGTATAGACGGCATAGAGCGATCTGGTTGCCGTGATGAACAGACGGTTTCGCCTCGGTCCGCCAAAGGTGACATTGGCAACTGTTTGCGGCACGAGGATCTTGCCAAGCAACTTTCCATCCGGACCGAAACAATGAACGCCATCGCCGGCACTCGTCCAGACATTGCCGTAGACGTCGACACGAAAACCGTCCGGCAGACCCGTGTCGATGGTGCAATATTCCCTGCTGTTTGAGAGCCTGCGGCCTTCCAACACGTCGAAAGCGCGAATATGGCGCGGCCGGCTGGGGTCATGGCTGGAGGATGAATCCGCCACATAGAGGATACGCTCGTCAGGCGAGAAGGCGAGGCCATTCGGCTGGCCGAAATCCGTGACCACCGCCTCCATTTCACCGCTTTGGGGATCGATACGGTAGACATTGCGGGTCGCTTGCTCAGGCTCGGCGCGAAACCCCTCGTAATTCGACATGATCCCGTATGTCGGATCGGTAAACCAGATGCCGCCGTCCGAATGCACCACCACGTCGTTGGGCGAATTCAGCCGCTTGCCTTCAAAACTGTCGGAAAGAACGGTGATCGAGCCGTCGATCTCGGTGCGTGTCACACGCCGGGTGCCGTGCTCGCAGGTGACCAACCGGCCCTGCCGGTCTCTCGTATTGCCGTTGGAGAAGTTGGACGCGCTGCGATAAATGGAAACACCGCCACCTTCGACCCAGCGCAGCATGCGCTCATTGGGATTGTCGCTGAAGATCAGGCAACCTTGGTCGGCAAAATATACCGGTCCTTCCGCCCAGCGGCATTCCGAATAGAGTTCATCCAGCGGGGATGTCGGAACGATGAGAAACCGGAAGCGGTCATCATGGATTTCATAGATGGATGAGGTCTGTGACATGGCATTGTGTCCGGTTGGGTTTATGTCGACGGTCGGCGGCTAACGGAGAGACTGCCGGCCGCCGGCGAGTAGAATGACGGCGATGATGATGAGACCTGTCAGGATCAGGCGGAAACCGGCACCGAACCCATAGGTGTTGAGCATCGAGACGACCAGGAACATGAAGAGTGAGGCGCCCCAGATACCGGGAATGTTGGAGTTTCCGCCGGCGACTGCGGTGCCGCCGATGACGACGACCGCGATCGACATCAGCAGATATTCAGAGCCCATGTTGAGCGCCGCGCCACCGGAGAAGCTGGCAAGCAGATAACCGCAGACGGATGCCAGTACGGCACAGAGCATATAGGTGATGAGCCGCGTTCCATCGACAGGAATGCCGGCCATCCGCGCGGCAAATGTGCTCTGGCCGATGGCCGAGATCCAGCGTCCGTAGATCGACTTTTCCAGAAGGATCCAGGCGATGACGGAAAGCACCAGCGCCACCAGTGCGATGTTGGGAATGCCGAACAGGCCGGAAGTGGCAAAATTCGCAAGCGTCTCCGGCGGCTTGATGCGCAGGCCGCGATTGCTCCAGATCGCCACCGACTGGACGATGAAGCTCATCGACAGCGTGGCGATGATCGGCGGGATGCGAAGCGCCTTGATCAGGATGTAATTGCCGAGCCCGATGACGAGACCGATACCGATCGATGCAAGCAGACCGACGACGATCATGCCGTCCTGCACATCCATCAGCTTCAGCGCCAGCGTGCCGGACAAGGTCATGGTGGCTGGCACCGAAAGGTCGATATTGCCAGGCCCGAGCGTGATGATGAACATCTGGCCGATGCCAACGATAACCGAGAAGGCCGCGAAGGTAAGCGCTGCCTGCGACAATCCGAAGGAACTAGCGCCACCGGTGAAGAGCACGGTGACCACCCAGACGACGATGGTGGCTGCGAAAGACCATAGCCAGGGTTTCGAGACGAGAAGGCGATTGAGCGTCATTGGCTCTTCTCCCGCTTTTCCAGACGGTTGAGGGCAAGGCGCAGCGCCAGGACAACGATCAGAATCGCGCCCTGCGCACCGATCTGCCAGTCGGGCGAAATACGCATGAAGGACAGGAAGGAGCCGGCAAGCGTCAGCGTCAGGGCACCGATGACGGCCCCAATCGGCGACACCTTGCCGCCGACAAACTGGCCACCACCGAGAATGACGCCAGCGATCGACAGAAGCGTGTAGCGCAAAGCGATGTTGGCATCGGCCGAGGTGGTGAGCCCGACGAGAGCAATGCCGGCAAGGACGGCAAAAACGCCGGCAAGCGCATAGGTCGCGGCGCGGAGACCGAGCACCGACCAGCCGGCGCGTTCGACCGAGCGATTATTCCCGCCGACGCCGCGCATCAGCACGCCGAAGGAGGAGCGCATCACGATATAATGGGTGACGGCGGCAATCAGGATGCTGGCAACGATCGCCATCGGCACGAGCGGTGGTTTCGCCGTCATCACCCATCTTGCCCATGTCGGCGCCGTGCCGCCGGGGGAGGGGAGGATGAGGACCGCAAGACCACCCCAGACGAAGCTCATGCCGAGGGTGACGACGATCGACGGCAGATCGCGCATATGGATGACAACCCCGATCACCGCATAGATGGCGATCGCCCCGACAAAGATCAGGATGCCGAGCGTCGGCGACGACTGCAGGAAAGTTGCCGCCACGCAGGCGCAGAAGCTGACGAAGGTCCCCATCGACAGATCAAGGTCGTTGACCGACATGATCAGCATCTGGGCGATGGTCGCGAGCGCGATCGGGACGGCAAGATTGAACAGCAGATTGAGCCCGTTATAACTCATGGCACGCGGCTGCATGTAGAAGACAGCGACGAGCAGCAAGGCGAGCGAGGCAGCGGGGATGATCAGGCGAACGGTGCCGGACGAAATCTTCATGCCGCTTCTCCTTCGCTGAAAGAGGCAGCCAGCACATTCTTTTCGGTGATTTCTGCGCCGACGAGCTCGGCCATGATGGCGCCTTCGCGAAATACATAGACGCGATCGCAGAGGCGGATTTCGTCCATCTCGGTCGAATACCAGATGAAAGTTCGGCCGTTTGCGGCCTCCGATCGGAGGATTTCATAGACCTCCTGCTTGGTGCCGATGTCGACACCGCGCATCGGATCGTCCATCAGCACCGTACTGGCTGTCGTTGCCAGCGCACGAGCGAAAAGCACCTTTTGCTGATTGCCGCCCGATAGCGACAGGATGCGGTTACCCATGTCGGGTGTGCGGATCTCGATCCGCTGCTTCCAGCCGGCGCCAAGCGTCTCTTCCTTGGCGCGGTCGACCATACGATTGGTCGAGAGCTGGCCGAGCGAGGCAATCGACAGGTTTTTGAGGATGCTCCAGAGCGGAAACGTACCGTTCAGGCTGCGGTCGCCGGCAACGAAGGCGACCTCCCGCCGTTTCGTCGGCCACCAATTGCTGTTGCGATTAAGATAAAGGTCGAGCAGTGCCTCTGTCTGGCCGTGACCGCCGAGACCGGCAAGCCCGATCATCTCGCCGCGATGTGCCTGGAATGGCAATCCATGGCCGCGGCGCGGCGGCATGGACAGGACCGGCTCTCCGGTCCGGGTCGCGTTAGCGCGTGAAAATTCTTGCTCGCGCACGACATTGCCCATCGCCTCGACAAGGCTGCGGGTCGAGAATTCGGACGCCGCCCGGTCGGCAACGACACGGCCATCCTTCATCACCACGATGCGGTTGGAGGTGGAGAGGATTTCGCCGAGGATATGCGAGATCAGCAGCACCGAGCCGCCTTCGCCGACTAATTTACGGATATAAGCCATCAACTGCGCCGCCAGCCCTGCATCGAGCGACGATGTCGGCTCGTCGAGGATGACAAGCTTCGGCCGCTTGTCGATGCCGGCAAAGCTGATGGCGATCTCCACCATCTGCCGCTCGGCAATCGAGAGGTCATCGATGGTCGCGTCGCAATCAATCGTGTGGCCGGGAAAGATTTCCTTCAGCTGCGTTTCAACCAGCTTCAAAGCCCGGCCTCGCCACGCCCAACCCTTCAGCTCCGCATGCATGATACGGGCGTTCTCGCCGACCGTGAGGTTGGGGCAGAGCGACAATTCCTGGAAAACGCAGCGCACACCATTGGCGCGGGCAGCGGAAATGCCGTGGGTCTCGCTACCGCCATAGGTGAGCGATCCCTCATGCGGGGTCAGCCCGCCGTTGATGACGTTAACGATTGTGGACTTGCCCGCGCCGTTATGGCCGACCAGTCCGACACATTCGCCGGTATGGATGACGAGGTCTGCGCCATCGAGCGCCTTGACGGCTCCGAATGTCACACGAACGCCGCGCGCGGCAACAACCTCTTGTCGCTTCAAGGTTTCGGTCATGAAATCGCTGTCGGGTTTCTGATCTGGGAATTCATGCCGGGACGCGAGGCGTTGGGCTCCTGACGTCCCGGCACTCGGGAGGCGACGCTATTTCGCGTCGATCACCTTCTGGGCGTCTTCGAGCGAATATTCGACATTCGCCACGCCACCCTTCTGGGTATTCTTCAGGTTCTCTTCCAGATTGGCCTGGTCGATGCGAAGGAAGGGCACGACGAGGTCCTTCTTGACCTGCTTGCCGTCAAGGATCTGCTGTGCCACCCAGAAGGCGAGCGTCGAGACACCGGGCGCGATCGACACCGACATGGTTTCGTAACTGTCCTTATCCTTCTGCTGCTTCCACCAGACGAGTTCATCCTCGCGGTTGCCCATGACAATCGTCGGCGTCGGACGCTTGGCAGCGGCAAACGCCTGTGCAGCACCATATCCGTCACCGCCCTGGGTTACGACCGCCGCCACTTCCGGCAGGCTCGGCAGGATGCCGGCGACGGCGCGCTGGGCCACGTCCTGCGCCCAGTCGCCATTGACCGAACCGACGATCTTGAACTGCGAGTTCTTGGCGACGCCCGCCGCGATACCGGCATGGATCTCGTCATCGACGGAGACGCCGGCAAGGCCGCGGATCTCGAGCAGATTGCCGCCCTTGGGCAGTTTCTTGGCGAGATAGTCGATCTGGCTTTCGCCCATCGCCTTGAAATCGACGGCGATCCGCCAGGCGCATGGTTCTGTAACCACGCCGTCGAAGGAAACCACCGTGATGCCGGCATCACATGCTTCCTTGATCGCACCGTTTAATGCGGTCGGCGAGGCAGCGTTGATGACGATTGCATCATAACCCTGCAGGATCATGTTCTGGATCTGGGCGGCCTGTTCGGTCGCCTGGTTTTCGGCGGTCGTGAACGGGTCCGCGGCTGCGACCACCCCCTTGGAAACGGCTTCCTTGGTGATCTTGTCCCAGCTCGTCAGCATTGCCTGACGCCAGGAATTGCCAGCATAATTGTTCGACAGCGCGATTTTCTTGGATGACGTATCGGCGAGCGCCGGTCCGCACAGGCATGCGAGTGCGACGGATGCCGCCAGCATCGTTCTGATGGTCATGATTTCCTCCCAAAAGCTCCCTGCATATCGTCCGGGCCGCTCCTCAACGGTAATCCGGAGATAATGATTGCCCTGAGCCCCTTTTGCTCAGTAAATCGAGCATGGAGGAGTTTCTTGACATTGTACAGGCGCATCCAAGCACGCTTTCTGCGGGCTTCCGCGTCAAATCTGCGGGTTCCCGCAGGACATGCTTGAAAAGCTGACGCTTAATTGCAGGCCAAAGGACTGGAGGAGGTCCGCCCATGCTCAATCCGGCGCGCAATACGCTGTTCGACCGCTATCTGGGGATTTCCCGGCTGCTGGCAGGACAGCTCGACTTCGACTCGATCATCAAGGCTGTGGCCGAGGAGATCAGCCATATCATCCCGCACGACCATCTCGACGTCTGCATCAAGCAGGTCAATGGTAAGTATCATATCGCCTATGAAAGCGGGCTCGAAACCGCGTGGAGCAAACATCCGCCCGCGCTCCTAACGGGAAGCCCGATACGCACCTTGCTGGCTGGCGAGGTAGATTTCCTGCTTTCAGGCGATGCCTGCTCCGATCCACGGTTTCATTTCGACGGCGCTTTTGCGAGCCCCATCCTTCAATTGAAGCTGCACAGCAGACTGCATGTGCCGCTGAAAGCGCAGGGAAACGTCATCGGCGCGCTGAGCTGCTCATCGCGCCAAAGTGATTGCTACACGATGGAAGATGTCGAGAACGCCCGGGCGGTCGCCGATCTCCTGGCGCCTTACTTCTTCGCACTCCGCGCTGCCGAACAGGCAAAGCGCTCGGCGGTGATCGAGACCGAGGCGAGTGCCCGCGAGGAAGGCTTGCGGCTTGGCGCGCTGAAGCTGACCGAGGCACTGGAGGCCGAGCGTCAGCGGATCGGCATGGACCTTCACGACCAGACGCTCGCCGACTTGACACGGCTGACGCGGCGGATGGAGCGGCTGACCGATCTTGCTTCCGTGCCGGGCGACGCGCTGGAACCGCTCTGTCGCTCTCTCCAGCAGTGCATGCAGGACCTTCGCCAGATCATCGAGGAAGCCAAGCCGACTGTTCTCCAGCTTTTCGGCGTTGCGGAAGCGATCGAGACCCATCTTGAACGATCGGTACGGGAAAGCGGCCAGCCGATCGAATGGCGGATGATCGACGAAAGCGACGGCATGCTGCGCGGGCTTGAGCCCACGGTCACTGTCGCCCTGTTCCGGATCGTGCAGGAGGCGGTCAACAATGCCATCCGCCACGGCAAGGCCGAGAGAATAACCGTGCGCCTTGAGCAGCGTGAGAAAGGACTTTCCATCGATGTCGAGGATGACGGGCAGGGCATGGCTGAGCTGAAAGGGATGACCGGGCACGGCATCGACAACATGAGAACCCGGGCGCGGCTGATTTCCGCCCGTTTCGAGATCGGCCACAATCCCGCAATGGCAAGCGGTGGAACCCGCGTCAGGCTGACGCTGCAGACCGGCCAGCGCATGCCGGTGGAAGGATGACAATGGACGTTTTGATCGTCGAGGATGATGCTCTGCATCGCTCCTATCTGAACGAGGCGGTACGAGCTGCACTGCCGGAATGCGGCACCATCATGGAGGCCGGCAATGGCCTGAGCGGCGAAACGCAGGCCCGCTCCTCGCGGGTCGAACATGTCGTCATGGATCTGCAGATGAGCGAGCGTAACGGCATAGAGGCCGCCCGCACCATCTGGCGAGAACGGCCGGACACGAAAATCCTGTTCTGGTCGAATTATTCGGACGAAGCTTACGTTCGGGGCGTGGCCCGGATCGTGCCCGAAGGAGCCACCTACGGCTATGTACTGAAATCGGCATCGGAAGAGCGACTGAAGCTCGCTCTACGCAGTGTCTTTGTCGAAAGCCAGTGCGTCATCGACCGCGAGGTGCGCGGCATTCAGCAGAAAAGCCTAGGCAATTCGTTGGGGCTCAGCGACGTGGAATACGAGATCCTCGTCGATGTCGCCCTCGGTCTCACCGACAAGGCGATCGCGCAGCGCAAGCATCTGTCGCTGCGCAGCGTCCAGAACCGGCTGCAGCAGCTTTATGAAAAGCTCGGCGTCTATGAAAGCTCGGGGCA
Source organism: Aliirhizobium sp. YIM B11859 (assembly GCF_057163345.1). Classification (NCBI taxonomy): domain Bacteria; kingdom Pseudomonadati; phylum Pseudomonadota; class Alphaproteobacteria; order Hyphomicrobiales; family Rhizobiaceae; genus Aliirhizobium; species Aliirhizobium sp. YIM B11859. The sequence goes on along the minus strand of NZ_JBXHAY010000004.1, from coordinate 556,317 downwards.
GGGGGGAGAGGGCTGGTTCAACCTGCGCACACGCGCCGTCGCCGTTGCCCTTTCACGCAAGGTCCTGAATGCCAGCGCGATTGAACGCGCCGAACGGGATATGAAGCAGGCTGCCGGCCAGGGCTGAACCTGGCCGGTATTCTATGATCGGTCAGCTATCAGCCGATCGCCATCAGGCTGGCATTGCCGCCGGCAGCTGTCGTGTTGATCGAGGTGGAGACCTCTTCCAGCAGCCAGTTGAGGCAATAGGCCTCCGCATCCACCTCAAGCTCCTGCGTGGTCGCCGCCTGGGTGAGAACGAGCGGCCCCGGCAGGGTTGCGATCTTCTTCGTTACCTCGATTATGACCTCGCCTTCCCCTTCGATCAGGGCTCCGGCAAATGGCGCATTCTCTGCCCAATCCTTGCTCCAGGTAATCCGGGCCGCGATGGCCGCCGGCAGATCCGACAGCGAAGCCTGCAGGCCGGACGCCGCATCGATCACGACCTCGTTGCCGGTGGCAAGGGCCGCGGTCAGCTGCCGATAGAGGCCGACTTCCGTCTTCGGCACGAGCAGGATGCGGCCACGCGGATGAAGCGCGTAGATGTTGCGCTCACCGACCGGGCCGGACAGATCGGCAACAAGACCGAGCGCCGAGGCGGCACCGGTTTCGCGTGCATCCTGCGCTAGGCGGTTGCGACCGCGCTGCCCAAGCCAGCGGGCAAAATCCGTCAGCAGAGGATCGGTATGAACCGAGCTGTGACGCGGCGGTACCGGTGCCTTATCCACCAGACGCCCGAGATAAAGCGGTCCCCCGGCTTTCGGCCCCGTGCCCGACAGGCCGCTTCCACCAAACGGCTGGACACCGACGACGGCACCGATGACGTTGCGGTTGACGTAGATATTGCCGACGCGGATGAGATCGGTCACCTGCGCGATCGTTTCGTCAAGACGCGTATGCAGGCCGAAGGTCAGGCCGTAGCCAGTCCCGTTGATCTCCTCGATGACACGCTCCAGATCATCGCGCTTGTAGCGGACGACGTGAAGAACCGGGCCGAAGACTTCTCGCTGCAAGTCCTTCAGCGAGCCGATCTCGATGATCGTCGGCGCAACGAAGGTGCCGTTTGCGGTTTCAGGACCAAGTGGCAGCTGCTCCACCTTCCGGCCAAGCGCACGCATGCCGTCGACATGTTTTTCGATCGTGCCCTTCGCCTCGTCGGTGATGACAGGGCCGATATCGATCTTCAGCGTATCAGTACGGCCGATGGTAAGTTCCTTCAACGCGCCCTTCAGCATCGCGAGGATACGATCGGCGACATCTTCCTGCAGGCAGAGAACCCGCAGGGCCGAGCAACGCTGGCCGGCACTATCGAAGGCCGACGCAATGACATCGAAGACCACTTGTTCGGCAAGCGCTGAGGAATCGACGATCATGGCGTTCTGGCCGCCAGTCTCGGCAATCAACGGGATAGGCTTGCCGTTCGGCAGCAGCCTGCCCGCGAGTTCCGCCTGGATGAGGCGGGCAACTTCGGTCGACCCGGTGAACATCACGCCGCAGGTCTGAGATGCGGCGACAAGGGCAGCACCGATGCGGCCGTCGCCCGGCAAAAGCTGCAGCGCCTCGGCGGGGATCCCGGATTCATGCAGGATTCGGATGCCCTGGGCCGCGATGAGTGGGGTTTCTTCCGCAGGCTTTGCCAGAACCGGATTGCCGGCAACAAGCGCGGCTGCAATCTGCCCGGCAAAGATCGCCAGCGGAAAGTTCCATGGGCTGATGCAGACGACCGGTCCGAGGGGCCGATGCCCGGGACCGAGCGTACGGCGCGCCTGTTCGGCGTAATAACGCAGAAAATCGATCGCCTCGCGGACTTCCGCGATGGCATTCGGCATGGATTTACCGGCTTCGCGCATGATGAGGCCGAGCAGTTTGGGCATGTCCGCCTGCATGATATCGGCAGCCCGTTCAAGGCAAGCGGCGCGATCGGCAGGTGCAACGGATGCCCAGCTCGCTGCGGCTGTGGCAATCGTCATCGCCTGCGCAACACCGGCTTGCGAGATTTCGGTTACGGTCCCGACGCGGTCGCGCCGGTCGCCCGGGTTGAGGACGGGCCGGCTCGTGCCGACAGCTTCAGCGCCGCCAAGCAGTGGTTTGGAAATCCATTCGTGGACCGCCGAAGCTTTCAGCGTGTCAGAGAGTTCGGCAAGAACCGTCTCGTTCGACAGATCCAGACCGGCAGAATTGCGACGGGCACCATAGAGATCGACGGGCAGGGCGATCTGGTCGTGACGGGCGCCGATTTCGGCCATGCCGCGCACCATATCCGCCGGATCGGCAACCAGTTCGTCGATCGAGACGCTCTTATCGCCAATTCGGTTGACGAAAGACGAATTGGCGCCGTTTTCAAGCAGGCGGCGAACGAGATAGGCAAGCAGCGTCTCATGCGTACCGACCGGCGCATAGATGCGGGCGGGGCGACCGAGCTTGGTCGGACCGACAACCTCGTCATAAAGCGGCTCGCCCATGCCATGCAGGCATTGGAACTCATACTTTCCGCTTTTGAAGTCCGGGCCGGCCAGCTGATAGATGGTGGCCAATGTCTGGGCATTATGCGTGGCAAACTGCGGGAACACCGCATCGGTCGCAGCCAGCAGCTTGCGGGCGCAGGCAATATAGGAGAGGTCCGTATGAACCTTGCGGGTATAGACCGGGAAATCCTCAAGCCCATCCACCTGGGCACGCTTGATCTCGGCATCCCAATAGGCGCCCTTGACCAGCCGCACCATGATGCGCCGCTTGTTGCGACGAGCGAGGTCGATGATGAAATCCAGCACGTGGGGGCAACGCTTGCCATAGGCCTGGACGACGAAGCCCATGCCTTCCCAGTCGGCCAGATCCGGATCCTCGCAGAGGCTCTGCAAGAGATCGAGCGACAATTCGAGGCGGTCCGCCTCTTCGGCATCGATGTTGAGGCCGATGTCATACCCCTTGGCGATCGCCGCCAGCGCCTTCACCTTCGGCAGCAGTTCGGCCATGACACGATCGGCCTGTCCGCGAACATAACGCGGATGTAGCGCCGAGAGCTTGATGGAGATCCCGGGGCCGTCGTAGATGCCGCGCCCGGCCGATGCCTTGCCGATCGCATGGATCGCCGTCTCATAGTCCTTGTAGTAGCGCGCAGCGTCGGCAGCCGTCGTGGCAGCCTCGCCCAGCATGTCGTAGGAATAACGGAAACCGCGTTCCTCCAGCGGCTTGGCCCGTTTCAGCGCCTCGCTAATCGTTTCGCCGGTGACGAACTGCTCGCCCATCATCCGCATCGCCATGTCGACGCCACGACGGATCACCGGTTCGCCGCAACGGGCGATCAGTCGGGTCAGCGCCGCCGAAAGGCTGCGGCCATCGACCGTGTTGGTGAGCTTGCCCGTGACGACGAGGCCCCAGGTGGCGGCATTGACAAACAGCGAGCGCCCGCCGCCGACATGCGATTTCCAGTCGCCATCCGAAATCTTGTCGCGGATCAGCGCATCGCGTGTGGCCGTATCGGGAATACGCAGCAGCGCTTCGGCGAGGCACATCAGCGCCACACCTTCCTGGCTGGAAAGCGAATATTCATGCACCAGCCCTTCGACGCCGGTGCCCTTGTGCTTGGCACGCAGCGCCGTGATCAGCTTGCTGCCCGTCGCACGGATGGCTTTGCGCATCTCTTCCGGCAAGGTGGCCTGTTCCAGAAGAGCCGAAACGCAATCGCCTTCCGACTTGCGATAAGCGGCCGTAATGGCGCGACGCAGGTCCGATTGCTCGCGCACGACCGGCGCGAAGCTCTCGAATACGGGAAAAATGTCTTCGTTCTTTTCAGCTGGGCGTGGGGGCGTCATGGGTTTTTCCGGTTACTTTGAAGACGACGGATCTTAGAAGCGCGGAGACTAACATGGCGCAGTTTTTCACGTTGTCTTGTTTTCGCTCAGTTCCTATGCTTTTCGTCTGAAAATTTCGGAGTTTTCGATCAAAATGGCAAGCCAAGGCGTTGAGTTCAGTGAATTAGACCAATTCGATACGAGAATACTGCAGGAATTGTCTGTTGATGGGCGGCTGTCGATCACCGAATTGGCAAGCCGTATAGGGCTTTCAAAGACGCCGTGCCAGTCGCGGCTGCGCCGGTTGATCGATGAGGGATATATCGAAGGCTTCCGCGCCATCCTGAGTTCCGAAAAGCTCGGCCTGGATCACATTGCATTCGTGGAAGTCAAACTCAGCGATACGCGCGAGGACGCGTTGAAGAGCTTCAATGATGCCGCCCGGAAAATCAAGGAAATCGAGGCCTGCCACATGATTGCCGGCCGCTTCGATTATCTTCTGAAGGTGCGCACGAGGGATATACGCCGATACCGGATCGTCCTCGGCGAAAAGATCTCTACGCTTCCCTTCGTCGCCAGCACATCGACCAACGTCGTCATGCAGACAGTCAAGGAAAACAGGCAACATCTGGTGACAACACCGGAATAACCGCTGCCGGATCAGTCGGACCTTCAAAATTCAGCAGCATTATCGTCGAACACGACGGCAACCCATAGGCTGCCGTCGCACATCATTCCCGCCAATTACTGCGGCGTCACGTCGAAGCCGAACCACTTTTGGGAAAGCGTCTTCAATGTGCCATCGGCCTTGGCAGCAGCGATCGCGTCATCGAATTTTGCCTTCAGCGCCGTGTCGCCCTTGCGCAGGCCGACAGAGCTGCCGGCACCCAGAAAGCCACCCTGGAAACGAGGACCGGTGATGACCATGTCGCTGTTTGCAGGCTTTTCGACGGCGGTCTTCAGGTAGCCCATCGAAGCCATGGTGAAGTCGACGCGGCCGGCCAGAAGATCGAGATCGTGCTGTTCCGTCGTCTTGTATTCGCGCACCTCGACGATGCCCTTCATATATTCGTCGACGAAACGTGCAGCGATGGAGGCGGCCTGGACGCCGACAATCTTGCCCTGCAGCATCGGCTTCATGTCTTCAATCGCTTTGCGTGCGCCAGCATCATCGGTGGAAAGCGAAAACAGCTGATCCTTCAGCGGCAGCTTGGCCAGATCGCTGTCCTTCAGCGCCGCGAAGCTTTGTCCCGTGTTGCCGTAAGGGATCGAGAAATCGATGACTTCCTTGCGCTTTGCAGTGGCCGACATGCCGGCCATGATGGCGTCGAACTTGCCGGCATTGAGAGCAGGGATCATGCCGTCGAATGCCTGGGCAATGATCGTGCACTTGATCTTCATGTGGTCGCACAGGTAATGCGCCAGATCGATGTCGTAACCGTCCAGCGTGCCATCGGCGCGGGTCAGGTTATAGGGCGGGAATGCCCCCTCGGTGGCAATGGTGATTTCGGTCTTGTCCTGCGCGATCGCGCTGCCGGAAAACAGGGCGGAGACGGCAAGAGCCGCAACCGCCAGAAATTTCGTCGTCTTCATTTCAATTCCCCTTCGTTTGTATGAGCGTGAAGATCGGTCAACCGCTGATGAATTTGCGAAAGCGTTCAGTCTGCGGATTGGCAAACATGTCCTGCGGGGTGCCCTGTTCCTCGATCGCCCCCTGATGCAGGAACACGACGCGACTGGAAACATCCCGGGCAAATCCCATCTCATGGGTGACGACCAGCATGGTGCGCCCTTCGTCAGCCAGCGCTCGCATGACCTTAAGCACCTCTCCGACGAGTTCCGGATCGAGCGCGGAGGTCGGTTCATCGAACAGCATCACCTTGGGATGCATGGCAAGCGCTCGGGCGATCGCCGCACGCTGCTGCTGGCCTCCGGACAGATGCGATGGGTAATGATTGCGCTTGTCGGCAATGCCGACCTTGGCAAGCAGCGCCTCGGCCTCTTCCAGGCATTCGGCGCGGGAACGTCCCTGCACATGGATCGGCGCCTCGACGACATTCTCGATCACTGTCTTGTGTGACCAGAGATTGAAGCTCTGGAAGACCATGCCCAGTTCGGACCTGATCCTTTGGACCTGCTTGCGATCCACAACACGGCTCGTGCCGTCCGCCTGGGCCTTCAGGCTGATCGTCTCACCGGAAACGACAATTTCGCCGGCATCCGGCGTCTCCAGCATGTTGATGCATCGCAGCATGGTTGACTTGCCGGAGCCGGAGGAGCCGAGGATAGACAGGACCTCGCCTTCACGCGCGTCCAGATCAATGCCCTTGAGCACTTCCACTGGACCGAAACTCTTGCGCAGGCCGCGGACCTCGATGGCGAACGGGGAGGGGAGGGAAGCAGCAGTCATCGCATGTCTCCTGCAGCAAGGCGCGAAAGGGCGGCAGGCTGGCGCAGATGGGGGCTCAATCGGTATTCGGCAAAAGCAACCAGCCGTGTCAGAACAAAATTGATCGCCAGATAGATGACGCCTGCCACGATGAACACCTCGATTGCCCGGAAGGTTTCGGAAATCAGCTTGGCGGCAACGCCGGTAACTTCCATGATGGTGATGATCGACGCGAGCGAGGTGGCCTTCACCATCGAGATCATCTCGTTGGAATAGGCCGGCAGCGCCTGGCGGATCGCAAGCGGCATGGTGATGCGCCGGAAAACCAGAAACGGCGACATGCCGCATGAGCGCGCGGCCTCGACCTGTCCATGCGGCACGGACAGAAGACCACCGCGGATGATCTCCGCCGAATAGGCGGCCGTGTTCAGCATCAGCGCGATCACCGCGCACCAGTAAGGATCGCGAAGGATGAACCAGAACATGCTGTGACGGACTTCACGGAACTGCCCGAGACCGTAATAGATCAGGAAGATCTGTACGAGGAGTGGCGTTCCGCGGAACACGAAGATGTAGAGGCGAGCCATCCAGTCGAGCGGAGGAATGCCGGAAATCCGGCAGAGTGCCAGTGCCAAAGCCAGAAACACTCCGAGCATGATCGCACTCGCGGCAAGCTGCAGGGTCAGCGGAACCGCGGCCCCTAGCGTCAGGAAGGTCTCGTAGAGAAAAGGAAAATCCATCAGGCTCTCCTCACACCACGGGAGAAGCGCTTCTCGCCACGCTGCAGGATACTCCCCGAGATGGTCGAGATCGCCAGATAGATGACGGCGGCGATGGCATAGAAATCGAAAGGCATGCCGGTCGAACCGGCGCCGATCTGTGCCTGGCGCAGCAGTTCGACCACACCTGTGACCGAGACAAGAGCGGATTCCTTCAGCACCACCTGCCAGACATTGCCCATTCCGGGCAAGGCGTGCCGGAGTGTCAGCGGCACGATGATCCTGCGGAAGCAAAGAAGGCGCGACATGCCGCAGGCGACGGCGGCCTCAAGTTCGCCTGTGTGGACTGCCTTGAAGGCGCCGCGAAAGACTTCCGTCTGCTGCGCCCCGGAGGTGATGCCGACGGCGAGCGCCCCTGCGAGGAAACCGGGAAAACCGATGAAACCGTCAGCGCCGAACAAACGGCCGACGGCAGTCACGGCACTGCTGCCACCAAAATAGAAGAGATAGATGACGAGGAGATCGGGAATGCCGCGCAACACGGTAGTGTAAGTGGATGCGACGGCCCGCAAAACCGGGCCCCCGGAAATCTTCGCCCAGGCGCCACCAGCACCGATAATGGCGCCAACCATGAAACCGGCAACCGCAATCAGCACGGTCATGATCGCGCCGGTCAGCAGGGCCGGCCCCCAGCCATCCGGGCCAGAACCGATCAGATCGAATATGGTCGGCTGGCTCATGCGGCTCCGCTCTTAGCTGACTGGGTTTTCATGTTGGAAACTCACGGTCAAAGGGACGCCCCCTCAGGCCACAAGTCAAACTAACGGGCATTTTCAGCATCATGGCGAGCCTCGGGAAACGGCGGATCCACATCATCGGGGATTGGGTTGACGAATGGCGTTTCTGCAAGGCGTTCCGCATGATCAGCCTTCGCCGCGGCAATTGCTTGCGGATTGCCGAACAGGTCTGCCGCGGTCGATGCCATCACCTTTGCAGCCTGGGTCATGCCCTTGTGCGCGGCAGGCAGCTTGCCCTGCGCCACCAACTGCCAGGAATGCCCGGGCGTGCCGATTGCATAGGTCGCACCACGCATCTGGACGGTCGGGACGACCCAACTGACTGTGCCGACATCCGTGGAGCCGACAATCGTGCCGTCACCGCTATCCGGTGGGAAAATGACATCGCAGAGAGGCACACCAGCCCGTGGCTTGAGACCGAAGCGGGCAAACGAGGCCTTGATATCGGCCGGGGTAAACGTCTCCTGAAATCTTGCGGCGGCGGCACGGTCGGCGTCATCGAAAGGCGGCAAGCCGACCCGTTCGATGTGGGCGTGCATCAAGGTTTCAAGTGGGGTATTGCCGACGAGATTGGCATCGCCGCTGATGATCTCGCTGCGAACCGAGGTCCCCGTCATCAAGGCGGCACCGGCCGCCACATCCTTGACGCGCTCGACCAGTTCCAGGAGATCAGGCAGATCGCGGGCGCGAACAAGGTAACGCACCGTGGCCCGTGCCTGCACGACGTTCGGCGAATGCCCGCCGGTCTCCGTCACGGCATAATGAACCCGCGCGGTCGAAGGCATGTGTTCACGCAGGTAGTTGACGCCGACATTCATCAGTTCGACCGCATCGAGCGCGCTGCGCCCGAGATGCGGCGTCGCAGCCGCATGGGATGCGCGACCGCTGAAGTGGAAATTGAGCTCGTTGCAGGCAAGCGAAATCGGCTTGTTGACACCGACAAAAGCCGCCGGATGCCAGCAGATGGCGATATCGACGTCATCGAATACACCGGCGCGAACCATGAAGCCTTTCGACGAGCCGCCTTCTTCGGCCGGGCAGCCGTAATAACGCACTCGTCCCAGAAGATTGTTTGCCGCCAGAAAATCCTTGACCGCCGCGGCCGCGAGCAGCGATGCGGAGCCCAGAAGGTTATGGCCGCAGCCATGGCCATGTCCGCCTTCAACAAGTGGGCGCTCTTCCGCGACGCCGGCCTGCTGGCTCAGCCCTGGAAGCGCGTCATATTCACCAAGGATGGCGATAACCGGTCCACCTTCACCCGCTTCACCCATCAACGCAGTCGGCATGCCTGCAAGGTTGTTGGTGACCCTGAAACCTTCCGCTTCCAATCGTGCCGCATGGGCAGCCGAAGAGCGATACTCCTCGTAATTTACTTCGGGCGTATCCCACACCTCGTCGCTGAGAGCGCAGAAATCGGAAGCCTTGGCATCGACGAGGTCCCACACGAGATCGGTATTTTTCATCGCAGATTTTCTATGTTATCCAAAATTGGTACCAATCCTATGCGCGGATTATCCTTTGCGCAATATCGTTTTTTGACTATTTATTGGGCAAATACAGCAAGGAGACGATTTGACGATGGCTGGAATTGCGGACGACCATGCAGCCGTCAAGGAGATGGATGTCACGCAATTGATTCTTCAGGATATTCAGGCGGGTGCCTATCCGCCCGGCACCTGGCTCAAGCAGATCGATCTGGAGGAGCGTTACGGAAGGGGACGAAACGAAATCCGCCGCGCCCTCGATCGGCTCGCATTAAAACGTGTCGTCCAACACGTCCCCAACCGTGGTTATCACGTCTATATGCGGGACGGGCAGCAATGGGACGACATCGCCGAAATCCGCGTCATGCTCGAAACGGGCGTGGTGCCGAAGATGATCGACCGTGCACGGCAAAAGGATATCGGCACATTGCGAAAACTTGCAGCCGAGTTCCAGACCCTGACCGTGTCAGGCACATTGCTGGAGCTCTACGAAGCCAATCTGAGGTTCCATCACGCGCTCATTGACCTCGCGGGAAACCATGAGCTTCATACCGTGATTGCCGAGTTGCGCCAGCGAACATCTTCGGCGCCCGTATCGCAATGGAAGACACGCAAGCGCGTGGATCTGTCAGCGCAGGAACATGTCCAGATGGTTGACGCGCTCGAAGCGAAAGACGAGCGGGAACTGAAGCGCCTGATAGAATGCCATATCCGGCAGAGTAGCTGAGAGAATTCGGCCGCGGGCTCGCCCAGCAACAAGCTGCGATAAGCGGTCTGCCTGGACGAGGAAACGCGGGCCATTGATTGCCCGCGTCCGTTTTCGGGATCACGACGACAACATCGTCGAGCGGCTTTAGTTCTTCCGCGCCGCGTAACCATCCGGCAGGTCGGAGGGCGCGCAGGAAATGATGGTCTCGTCGTTTGCCGTGCATTGCTCCAGATAGGTGATGCTGGCGAATTCATCGATCACCAGCTTCGGATAGGTCGGACCGGCATCGCGATAGCGCTGCATTTCGTCCACATGTTCGTTCTGGAAGCAGACTGTCTTGGCCGGGTCCTCCTCGATCCATTTCGGGAAGAAAATCACGCCATGCAGTTTGCGCTCCGCCAGGTTGACGGCGACACTGACTGTTGTCCCGGTCGGTTCGTCCCAGGAAAACTTGAAGACATCTGCTGCCAGACGCACGATATGGGTAACCTGGTCTCGCACCCAGCGCCCACCGACCATGCCGCTATGGATGCGGTAGTCGATCGTCCGCTCATTCTTGACATAGACTTCATACTGCCACCCGTTTTCATAGGTGTAGATGAAATGCCTGCCGATAAAGGCCTTCAGTTCTTCCGGCTTGGTCGATTCAAATGGGTCTGACATCGTCTTTCTCCAATTACGATGCCCCATCAAACATCGAAAAAGAGGAATGAAAAGCGCAAAATTTCATCTATTTTCATCGGATAATTCGATGTATTCGTGCGGGATCCCAATCGATAAGGAACGCAGCGTGAGAAGAATTCCGTATTCGACCCTAGAACAATGGGCAGTGCTGCGGACGGTGGTGGAAAGCGGAGGTTTTGCCCAGGCTGCCGCACAACTTAACCGAAGCCAGTCGTCGATCAGCTATGCGGTCGGCAAGCTGCAAAGCCTGATCGGGGTAAAACTGCTGGAGCAGCAAGGACGGCGCGCAATCCTCACACAGGCGGGCAGCTCTCTTCTCGCAGAAGCCATCCCGTTGATAGAGGAAATGGCTCGGCTTGAGGAGCGAACGATCGCTTTGGCGGGCGGAGAGACGGTTCTTATCCGTCTTCTGGTCGACGCGCTTTTCCCCAAGACGCGGCTTTTCGATGCATTGATCCGCTTTTCAGACCTCCACCCGCATGTGGAAATCCATCTGCACGAAACGGTCCGTCAGACGATATTCGAGACACCGGATGACAGTTACGATCTTGCGATCCTGATCGTTGATCCGGGTGCCCAGCTCACCCGCGCAGCGATCAACATTCCGCTGGTGGCCGTCGCGAGACGCGGTCATGCACTTGCCGATCTCGTTCGGCCCGCCACCAAGACGCAGCTGTCACGTCACGCACGGGTCGAAATCCGCGGGATGGAGGCGACAACTGCACCGCAGGCGCGCGAGGGCAGAATCTGGTCGATGAACACTGTCGAGGCCGCCATTGAAGCCGTTCGCTGCGGACTGTGCTACGGTTGGCTCCCCCAGCATCTTATCGCCGACGATTTGGAAAAAGGAACCCTGACGGTCGTCCGCATGAAGGCCGGATCCGAACGGAACATACCGCTTGGCCTGCATCTCGGGGCGAATTCAGACCCTTCCGCCGCAACACTGTCGACACTCACATCGCTGCTGTCGGGGACCGCAGACGCATCCCGTCAGACCACAGGGTGAGACTTTGCGAGACCCTTGAACGGAGAAGCATTACCGTAACTAAACCCAGTTTCGATGATCGGGTCCGGCGATAACGGCAAGTTTAGACAAGGCCGGCCGGGCAAAATCACGGCCCGTCCGGCCTTCTGAAACTGTCAGACCCGCTTCACCCCTGAAGAGATGATGTCGAGATAGACGGCGATGACCAGGATAATTCCCTTGATGATCTGCTGCCAGAACGTGTCGACGCCAAGCATCGACATGCCATTGTCGAGGCTCGCCATGATCAATGCGCCAACGAGCGCGCCGATGACGGAACCGACCCCCCCGCGCATCGATGTACCACCGATGAAGCAGGACGCAATTGCATCGAGTTCGCCGCCAAAACCGGCCGATGGTGTGCCCGCCGCCAGCCTTGCGGTCGTGGTAAGCCCTGCCAGCGCTGCCATGACGCCCATCAGCCCGAACACCGCCATCTTGACGAAATTTACATTGACGCCGGAAAGGCGCGTGGCCTCGGCGTTTGAACCGACGGCGTAGATATAGCGGCCGAAGACGGTGCCTTTGGCGATAACCGTGAAGATCGCCAGCACAAAAAGCAGGACGAGAACCGGCACCGGGATACCTTGGTAGGAGTTCAGCACCAGCACGAAACCCAGGATGAGTATGCCGACCCCGAAAACCCGCGCACCCTCCATGACCACGCTCGGCACCCGCAGATTGTGCTGCAGGCGCTTGCGACGTGTTCTGAAAGCCATGAACAGCAGAACAGCAAACAGCGCGATCGCGCATCCATTGCCCAGCCAGCTGGGAAGATATCCCTGCCCGACATAACGCAAGGCCGGCGAAACCGGTGCAATCGTGATGCCACCGGTGAGGCCCAGCACGGCGCCTCGAAATGCCAGCTGCCCGCCAAGTGTCACGATGAATGACGGGATGCCCAGATAGGCGGTCATCCAGCCGTTCATCAGGCCAAGCGCTGCCCCGGCCAGCAAGACGAAGGCTATCGTCCCCGCCAGCGGCCAGCCATAAACGGCGTCTAGAATAGCCGCAATGCCGCCCAAAAGGCCAAGCAGCGATCCGACCGACAGGTCAATTTCGCCTGCAACGATGACGAACACCATCGCAGCCGCCAATATCCCGGTTATCGCCATCTGACGAAGCAGGTTGGAGAAGTTGCGGGCTGTCAGGAAGCCCGACACGCCGGTATCAGCGTTGTAGGTCAGATATCCGAACAGGGCCCAGATCAGGCCAACCACGATAAGCAGGGCTACGATCTTGTTTTCGGAAAGGAATTTTCGGAAATCATTGCCATTCATATGAAAGTGCCCTCTACAGCCATTGCCGCATTTGTCAGGCCACCTGCGCGGCCTGGCCCAAAGCCGCGGCCAACACCTGTTCCTGGGTCAGATTGTCATTGACGAAATCGCCGCGCAGCCGTCCTTCGCCAATGACGAGCACGCGGTCGGATATCCCCAGCACTTCAGGCATTTCGGATGACACCATCAGAACTGCCACACCGGCCTTGGCCAACGCGAAGATCAGCTTGTAGATCTCGTATTTGGCGCCGACATCGACGCCCCGGGTCGGCTCGTCGAGGATGAGGATCCGTGGCTCCGGCAACATCATCTTCGACAGGACCGCCTTCTGCTGGTTGCCGCCGGACAGCGAGGCAATCGGCAGGAGCGGGTCCGCCGTCTTGATCTTCAGCCGCACGATCTCCGCCTGGATCTGGGCAAGCTCGGCATGTTCGTCGATCAGACCGAAGCCGGAAAAGCGCGGAAGCACCGAGACGGTCATATTGTAGCCGACCCCGAGAATGGGCAGGATACCGCTGCGTTTGCGGTCTTCCGGCACCATGCAGATGCCGGCTTTCACCGCATCGCGGGGCGATTTGATCGTAACCTGCTTGCCGTCGAGAGAGATTTCTCCCGTATAAGTACCGGGATAGGCGCCGAAAAGCGTCGATACGAGTTCGGTGCGTCCCGCCCCGACCAGCCCCGCTATCCCGAGTATCTCGCCCTTGCGTATCTGGAACGACACGTCATCGACGACCTTCCGGTTCGGGTTGGTAACGTCCCAGCAGGAGATGTTGCGCGCTTCGAGAACGACTTCGCCGATCGCATGCTCTTCCCTCGGAAAGAGGTTCTTCATCTCGCGGCCGACCATCATCGTCACGATGTCGCTGGTCTTCAGCTCGCTCATCGGGCGGGTGGCGATATGCGTCCCGTCGCGGATGACCGTCACCGTATCGGCGATCTCGGCCACTTCATCGAGCTTGTGGGAAATGTAGACGCAGGCCATGCCTTCCGCCTTGAAGCGCTTGACGAGGTCGAGCAGGGTGCGGATCTCGGTCGAGGTCAGTGCCGATGTCGGCTCGTCGAGGATCAGCAGCTTGGCGTTCTTGTTCAGCGCCTTGGCGATTTCGATCAGCTGCTGCTTGCCGCCGGAATAGTTGAGCACCGGCAGCGCCGGGTTGATGTCGTGGACATTGAGCTTGGCCAGCAATTCCTGCGCACGGGCATTCATCGCGTCATAGTCGAGAAAGCCGCGATTGCTGATTTCCGATCCGAGGAAGATGTTTTCCGCCACCGACAGATGCGGCACCATCATCAGTTCCTGGTGGATGATGACAATGCCCGCCTTTTCCGTTTCGCGGATGGAGGCGGCCTTCAGTTCCTGCCCCTCCCAGACGATCTCGCCGTCCCAGCTGCCATAGGGATAGACTGCCGACAGGACCTTCATCAGGGTGGACTTTCCCGCCCCGTTTTCACCGCAGAGACCGACGCATTCCCCACGACGGACCTTGAGATGAATTCCATCCAAGGCCTTCACGCCGGAGAAGCTCTTGGAAATGTTCTTCATCTCGAGAAGATATTCGCTCATCGCACCCTCGCAACCTGGTTGAAGACCCCGGGACCGTGTGCCGGCCCCGGGGTCGTTCGCCTTGTTCACTTCAGGCCGAGTTGTTCCTTGGTGTAGAAACCATCTTTAACGTAGATGTCGACATTGTCCTTGGTGACTGCAGTCGGCGTCAGCAACATGGTATCCACGTCCTTGCTGCCGTTGTTGATCTTCGACGTGAAGGCAGGCTTCTCGCCCTTGACCAGCTGGACCGTCAGCTTGGCAGCTTCCGATGCAATCAGCTTCAGCGGCTTGTAGACGGTGACGGTCTGCGTGCCGTCGAGCAGGCGCTTGACGGCGGCAAGGTCGGAGTCCTGGCCGGACACGGCAGTCTTGCCGGCAAGGCCCTGTGCGGCCAATGCCTGAATGGCGCCGCCGGCCGTGCCGTCATTGGAGGCAACCACGGCGTCGATCTTGTTGTCGGCCGCCGTCAGAGCATTTTCCATGATCGAAAGTGCTTCGGTCGGGCTCCATTCCTTGACCCATTGCGAGCCGACGATCTTCACCTTGCCGGAATCCACGGCCGCTTTCAGCGCCTTTTCCTGGCCTGCGCGCAGATATTTGGCATTGTTGTCGGTCGGCGAGCCGCCGAGAAGGTAGTAATTGCCCTCCGGCTTCACCTTCAGCACGTTCTCGGCCTGCATGAAGCCGACCCGCTCGTTATCGAAGGAGATATAGGCGTCGATATCGGCATTGAGGATCAGGCGGTCATAGGACAGGATCTTGATGCCGGATGCCTTGGCATCCGCAACCACGGCGTCGAACACCTTGGAATTCATCGGTACGATGACGATCGCATCGACGCCTTGGGCGATCAGGTTTTCAACCTGCTTGACCTGCTTTTCCTCGTTGCCGTCAGCCGATTGCACGCTGACCTTGGCGCCAAGGCCTTCCGCAGCCTGAATGAAATAGTCGCGGTCGCGCACCCATCGTTCGACGCGAAGATCGTCGATCGAGAAACCGATCACCGGCTTGTCCGGGGATGCATTCGCCGTGCCGGCAACGGCGTAAATGCCGGACGCCAAGCCCAAAACTGCACATGTGTATAGAAAAGCTCTTTTCATAACTCGCCTCCTCTTCGAGCGCGGCCGCTCCTGGCCCGCTTCACAAATCCCATCTCCATCCACCACACCGGCCTGAAAAACCGGCGCAGGGGGATGCATGCAGCGACCCTCATTGACCGTCGCTGCCGTCCTCCGGGCCTATTGATACGACACTTCTTATAGGTTGCAAGTCTTTTTTGATTTACGTACCTCACGCGTGATCTTTGTCATATTCATGGGCGATTGTCCGGCGCTCAGTGCGTTTGCAGAAGGCTGAAGGTTTGCCGCTGCACGAGGCGTGACAGACCGCGACCAGATGTCACTGACGGACACAACCGTCCGGTCGGCCACGGGCAGCACCAAGTGACTTGACGACTACGGCCAGCGGCACGGGCTCGGAAATTGCCGGTCCAAAAGTGATTGCGTCAAGGCATCAGGAACAATGCCTCTCCAACATCTGCAGCGACCCGACATGCTGATGCCCCATGGTGGCGGGGCGGCACCATCTTTATGATTTAATTATGTAATTTCTCCCCATCCCGGATCGCATCGGCAGAAATCGGGGGCATGTCATCCCTCCAACGAACTGCCGCAGCCCTGCGAGCCGTCGGCAGGGTATGTTGCCCGGCAACATAATCGAGGCGAACGAGATGCCGCGCAACGGATGGGGTAGCAAGCCTGTCATCGCAGCCCGGCACGCGCTTCGATCCGCAGCAACGCATACCTTTGGCCGCCACAACTCCCGGGTGGGCCAAAAGAGCGCATTGCACGTCCATTCGAAAAGCTGATCCTCAATCACGCGTCGCTCATGCGCCATTCGACTGCCGGGAGGCGGTCGGCAGCATGTCCCCGCTTTCTTTGACCACCAAGTCCCCAATCCCGCCAAAGGCGAGAAAACACGAAGCTAGATCAATGACGCACCCGGCGTCGTGGTCTTCAACATGGGCATGCCGCCTCGGCGACGGCCCGCTGCATTGCAAGGAGAAATGCATGACACGTCTGAATGAGAGCTTTCTGAAGGGCCGCGCCCGCCCGACCCCCCGTGTATTGCAATGGGGGGAGGGGAACTTCCTGCGCTCGTTTGTCGACTGGAAGGTCGATCTCTTGAACGAGAGAGCCGGTTCGGACTGGGGGGTGATCGTTCTGAGGCCGATCGCCGGTGGTCTGCCCTTCACCTTGAACGAGCAGGATGGCGTCTACACTGTCCTGTCACGCGGCATGAACGACGAGGGTGAAAAGGTTTCAGAGCCACGACTGATCGCTTGCGTACGCAAGGAAATGCCCTCGCACGAGGACTGGCCTGGCGTATTGGCGCTTGCCCAAGATCCGAACATTACCGTGATCGTATCGAACACGACGGATGCCGGCATCGCTTATGTCCCGACGGTCAGGTTTAATGATGCGCCACCCATTTCCTTCCCCGCCAAGCTGACCCGCTTCCTCCATGAGCGCTGGAAGGCGTTCGACGGCAAGGCGGAAGCCGGGTTGCAGATGATCGCCTGCGAGCTCATCGATCATAACGGCGAGGAGTTGCGGCGCATCGTGCTGCAGCATGCGAACGAATGGACACTCGAACCGGCGTTCATCACCTGGCTGGAAACGGCCAATGCCTTCTACAATACGCTGGTCGACAGGATCGTGCCCGGCTTTCCGCGGGCCGAGGCCGACGAGCTTGCCGAGGAACTGGGCTACGAAGACAAGTTCATGTCGGCGGCCGAACTCTTCCACTTTTTCGCGATCGAGCGGAAACCGGGAATGCCGGAGGTCAGGATCCCGCTGGCCGATTATGACGAGGGTACACTCGTCGTCGATGACGTGACGCCCTACAAAGCCCGCAAGGTGGCAATTTTGAATGGCGCCCATACCGGTCTTTGCGCCCTTTCGCTGCTTGCCGGTGTCGAATCCGTCGGCGAAGCCGTCTCGCAACCGGCCGGCGCTCGTTTCCTCGACCGGCTTTTAAACGAGGAGGTCATTCCTTTCCTTACTCTGCCAAAGGCCGAACTTCAGGAGTTTGCCGCAGCCGTACTGCGGCGTTTCCAGAACCCCTATATCCGCCACCTCTGGTACGACATCAGCTTAAACGGCATTGTCAAATATCAGACGCGCAATCTGGAGCGGCTGCTGGCCTATGATGAGAAATTCGGCAAGCCTGCTCCGTTGATGACTTTGTCGCTTGCCTCCTGGCTTGCTTTCTATCTCGGTCGTTTCGAGGCTGCCAAGGCATTTCCCCCGCGCGATTCAGCTGAGATCGTAGAACGCATCAAAACGATCGCCGCGATCGACGACGGATCCGATGAAGGGTTGGTCGCCATGGTCGCCGCCTATCTGCAGGAAACCGCTTTCTGGGGACGGTCGATCGACACGCCCGCCCTGCGGACGAAGGTGGCGGAAGACTTCCGCTACCTCACTGAGGAACCTTTCTCGTTCTCACGCCTCGAAGCCTTTCTGGACAAGGCCTGAGGCAGCATCGCGCCTATCAAACCCAGGAGAAGAGCATCATGACAGTCAGCACCCCAGCCGAGCTTGACGCACTTGTTGCCCGCGTCGAGGCTGCCCAGAAGATCTATGCCGGTTTCAGCCAGCAACAGGTCGACGAGATCTTTCGCAATGCGGCGCTTGCCGCAGCCAACGCCCGTATCCCGCTTGCCAAGATGGCGGTCGAGGAAACCGGCATGGGCGTCATGGAGGACAAGGTGGTGAAGAACCACTTTGCCTCCGAATATATCTACAACAAATACAAGGACGAAAAGACCTGTGGCGTGCTCTCCGAAGAGCCCGAATTCGGCATCGTCACGATCGCCGAACCGATCGGCCTGATCTGCGCCATCGTGCCGACGACGAACCCGACATCGACCGCCATCTTCAAGGCGCTGATCGCGCTGAAGACCCGCAACGGCATCGTCTTTTCGCCTCACCCGCGCGCCAGGCGATCGACCTGCGAGGCAGCCCGCATCGTGCTCGATGCAGCGGTCAAGGCCGGCGCGCCGAAGGATATTATCGGCTGGATCGACGAACCAAGCGTCGAGCTCTCAAACGCGTTGATGCACCACGCGTCGATCGACCTGATCCTGGCGACTGGCGGACCGGGCATGGTCAGGGCCGCCTATTCGTCGGGCAAGCCGGCAATCGGCGTCGGAGCAGGCAACACGCCGGCAGTGATCGACGAATTCGCCGACATCAAGCGCGCCGTCGCATCGATCCTGATGTCGAAGACCTTCGACAATGGCGTGGTCTGCGCCTCCGAACAATCGGTCGTGGTGGTGGAAAAGGTCTATGACGCGGTCCGCGAACGCTTTCGTGGTCATGGCGGTTACGTCCTTTCGGATAACGAGGCGGGTGCCGTCAAAAACCTGATCCTGAAGAACGGCTCGATCAATGCCGCAATCGTCGGCCAGTCGGCGCAGAAGATCGCTGAAATGGCGGGCTTCGAAGCCCCGGCCGGCACCAAGGTGCTGATTGCTGAGGTGGAGGCGATCGACAGTTCCGAACCCTTTGCCTTCGAGAAGCTTTCTCCGTTGCTCGCCATGTACAAGGCGGCAAATTTCGAGGAGGCCTGCGACAAGGCCGAGGCTCTCGTCGCTTTCGGTGGCGTCGGCCATACCTCGGTGCTTTATACAGACCAGGACCTCCAGACACAGCGGATCTCAGTCTATGGCACAAAGCTCAAGACATCACGCATCCTGATCAATTCGCCCGCGTCGCATGGCGGTATTGGTGACCTCTACAACTTCCGCCTGGCACCGTCGCTGACGCTCGGCTGCGGCTCCTGGGGCGGCAACTCGATCTCGGAAAATGTCGGCCCTCAGCATTTGATCAATCGCAAGACGGTCGCCATGCGTGCAGAAAACATGCTCTGGCACAAGCTACCGCCGTCGATCTATTTCCGCCGCGGCAGCCTGCCATTCGCACTGGAAGACCTCAAGGACAAGAAGCGGTGCCTGATCGTCACCGACCGCTTCCTGTTCGAAAACGGCAATGTCAACGACACGATCCGCATCCTCAAGGATCTCGGTCTTGAGGTGGAAGTGTTTTTCGAAGTCAATGCCGACCCGACGCTTGCGGTCGTGCGCAAGGCAACCGCACTCGCCAATGCGTTCCAGCCGGACCTGATCCTGGCTGTCGGCGGCGGTTCGCCGATGGACGCGGCGAAGATCATGTGGGTGATGTACGAACATCCGGATGTCGAGTTCACCGATCTCGCGCTACGCTTCATGGATATCCGCAAGCGCATCTACCGGTTCCCGAAACTCGGCAAGAAGGCGATCTTCGTCGCTGTGCCGACCACCTCGGGCACCGGCTCGGAAGTCACACCCTTCGCCGTGGTGACGGACGAGGCGACCGGCATCAAATATCCGATTGCCGATTACGAACTGACGCCACAGATGGCGATCGTCGATGCCAATCTGGTCATGAACATGCCGAAGTCGCTGACCGCCCATGGCGGCATCGATGCGGTTACCCATGCACTTGAAGCCTATGTTTCGGTCATGGCCAACGAATATTCGGACGGACAGGCACTTCAGGCCTTAAAACTGCTCAAGGCCTATCTGCCTTCCGCTTACAAGAACGGGGCAGGGGATCCGAAGGCGAGGGAACAGGTGCATAACGCGGCAACGCTTGCCGGCATCGCGTTTGCCAACGCCTTTCTCGGCGTCTGCCACTCGATGGCTCACAAGATCGGCGCCGAATTCCACCTGGCCCACGGCCTGTCGAACGCTTTGCTAATCGCCAATGTCGTGCGCTACAACGCGGTCGACAATCCGAGCAAGCAGGCAGCCTTCAGCCAGTATGACCGGCCAAAGGCGCTTTGCCGCTATGCAGAAATCGCCCAGCATCTGGGTCTTAGCGGCAAGACGGATGCGGCCTCTGTCGAAAATCTCGTCGCGTGGCTGGAGCAGCTGAGCCGGGATCTCGATATCCCGCCATCTATCCAGGCGGCCGGCGTAGCAGAGGCCGATTTTATGGCAAAGATCGACAGATTGGCCGAGATGGCATTCGACGACCAATGCACCGGCGCCAATCCTCGTTATCCGCTGATTGGCGAGATCAGGGAAGTGCTGATCGCAAGCTACTACGGCCGTGCTTATGTCGAGGACCGCAGGGATGCGCCTTCCGCCAAGCGTAGTCAGGTCGTGCCGCTGAAGGCCAAGGCCTGATCCTCAAGGCCCATACTATGCGAAATCCACCATGTCCGACCGGGCATGGTGGATTTCGTTCGCCTGGAAACTGCATCCTTCGTACCCATGACGGTCAAATCGACATGGTAGAGAAAACAGCCCAAGCTCCAAAACTGACCAAACTTTGAGCGAATGCCTCTCCCGTCTCTTTTGCAGGCAGCCGGGCTACAATCGGTCGGTAATTTCGCATCTTCTGTAATAGCCTGAAATACAAACAACAAAGATCGGACATCGGGCTGATCGGGGAGAGTGGCACATCGCTTGCTTATTGATGATTGTTGGACAATCACCAATTTGTGCCTTTCATTTTCCGGAGACAGCCATGCGAATGAAGAAATCCCATTCACGCCTCCTCAAGAGCGCATTGATCTCACTGTGCCTTGCCGGGGCGAGCATGAGCAATGCGGCACACGCCGAGACCACCATCAATGCGGTAATGCATGCGCCCCTGCGTGCACTGGATCCGGTGATCAGCACAGCCTATATCGCCCGCAACTTCGGCTACATGCTCTATGATACGCTGCTGGCACTCGATGCCGACGGAAACGTCAAGCCGCAGATGGCCGACTGGAAGGTCTCCGACGACGGCAAGACCTATACGATAACCCTGCGCGACGGGCTGAAATGGCATGACGGCAAGCCGGTCATGCCTGAGGATTGCATCGCCAGCCTGAAACGCTGGGCCCAGGCGGACAAGCTCGGCCAGGTTCTGATGACGCTCGTCACCGAGATGAAGCCGGTCGACGACAAGAGCTTCACCATCGCCTTGAAGGAGCCGACCCAGCTCGTTCTGACGGCACTCAGCAAACCGAGTGGTGTTGCTCCGTTCATGTTCCCCAAGGCAGTTGCCGAAACGCCTGTAAGCACCCCGATCACCTCGACCATCGGATCCGGCCCGTTCAAGTTCGTCACCGCGGAATTCCAGCCCGGCGTCCAGGCTGTGTTTGAAAAGAACACCGATTACGTGCCGCGCTCCGAACCGGCAAGCGGCCTTGCCGGCGGCAAGGTCGTCAAGGTGGACAAGGTCAAGTGGATCGGCATGCCGGATGCGATGACCTCGGTCAATGCACTGATGAGCGGCGAGATCGACATGATCGAGCAGGTTCCGCATGATCTTCTACCGCTGTTTGAAGGCAATGCAGACGTCGAAAAGGTCGTCTTCGCCAAGCAGGGCAGCCAGAATGTCGTACGCCTCAATTTCCGCCAGCCGCCTTTCGATAATCCGAAGATCCGCAAGGCCGCAGCACTTGCACTTGGTCAGCAGCAGCTGATCGACGCACAGGTCGGCGCCGGTTCGCCTTTCGGCAAGACCTGCCCGGCCGTGTTCGGCTGCGCCAGCCCCTATGCCAGCGATTATGGTGCCGACGAGATCGTCGCGTCACATCCGGAAGAATCCAAAAAGCTGCTCAAGGAAGCAGGCTATGACGGCAAGCCGATCCTGTTGCTGCATGCCACCGACATTCCGAGCCTGAGCCCCATGGGTCCAGTCTTTGCCCAGGAACTGCGTGACGGCGGCTTCACCGTCAACATGGTGTCGATGGATTGGGCCAGCGTCGTCGCCCGCCGTTCGTCCAAGGCACCGATTGCCGAAGGTGGCTGGAATATATTCTCCACCACCAATGTTCTGCCCGATGTCGGAAGCCCGATCGGTTTTGTCGGCGCGGCCGCCGGTGGCGATGCCGCATGGTTCGGTTGGCCGGATGTCCCGGCCATTGAGGCTGCCCGCGCCAAGCTGGCCCGGACTGCCGATCCGGCTGAAGCCAAGAAGATCGGCCAGGAAATCCACAAATTGATCATCGACAACACGACGTCGATCCCGATGGGCGAATTCAGCAATGTCGAGGTGATCAGCAAGAAGCTGACCAACCAGATTTCCGCTGAAGCACCGGTGTTCTGGAACATCGAAAAGGCGGAGTAACGGTATGCTCGGCTTCGTCGTAAAACGCATCCTGTCGTCCATCCCGGTCCTGTTCATGGTCGCAATCATCGTCTTTCTGATGTTGCGGCTATCACCCGGCGATCCGGCTGCCATGATTGCGGGCAGCAATGCCACGGAAGAGCAGCTTGCCGGCCTGCGCGAAGCCATGGGACTTAACAAGCCTATTCTGGAGCAGCTCTATATGTGGCTGGGCCAGGTCCTCTCGGGCGACCTCGGCAACTCGCTCATCTCAGGCCTGCCCGTCACCAAGATGGTGATGGACAGGATGGGGCCGACGATCTCGCTCAGCCTGTGCACGATCATCTTCGCGGTGATCGTCGCCATCCCGCTCGGCATCATTGCGGCGTGGCAGCAGGGCAAATGGGTAGACCGGCTGGTAATGGCGGGGTCGGTTCTCGGTTTCTCCGTCCCCGTCTTCATCATCGGTTACACGCTGATCCTGGTCTTTGCCAGGATGCTGAACCTCTTCCCGGTTCAGGGCTACCAGCCGATCTCGAACGGTATCGGTCCCTTCGCCGCCCGCATGGTCCTGCCGACAGTAACGCTCAGCTTTCCCTATATCGCGCTGATCGCCCGCATCGTCAGGACCAATGTGATCGAGGTGATGAACGAGGATTTCATCCGCACGGCCCGCGCCAAGGGGATGACGGAGGCCGCCGTGCTTGCCCGCCACGCGCTCGGCAATGCAGCCGTGCCGATCATCACCATTATTGGCGTCTCGATCGCCATGCTGATCGGCGGCGTCGTGGTAACGGAATCGGTGTTCAACATCCCGGGTCTCGGGCGTCTGGTGCTCGAAGCAGTACTGGCGCGCGACTACACAGTCATCCAGTCGCTGATCCTGCTCTTCTCCGCGATCTACGTGCTGATCAACCTGGTGGTGGACCTGCTCTACGGCTTCTTCGACCCACGCATCCGCTACTGATCAGAACCGTGTTCCCGGCTCATCGGAGGCAGGGAATGCATGCGATCCGTCTCGCCGGCACCGGCGAGGTCACTTGTCTCCCAAAGAACGCGAGTTGGCTTCGAACCCATGACGACAACGACGACACAACCCGGAACCCAGACCGCTCCACCTTCTGCGCCCCCCGCAAGCCCGTCCCTGCCAAGCATGGACGGGCCGAGCCAGAGCTCGGGCCTGAAAGCAGGGGTAGAAGCACTGTTTTCCAACAATTTCGGAAGAGTTGCCGCCATCGTGCTGCTGCTGATCGTTGCCATGGCGATCCTCGCCCCCTGGCTCGGCACCTCAGATCCGGTCACGCTCAACACCGCCAATCGCCTGAAACCTATCTCTGCGGTGTCGTGGCTCGGCACCGATAGTTTCGGCCGTGACGTCTACTCGCGCATCGTTTATGGCGCCCGCATCTCGCTCAGCGTCGGTGCGGGAACGGTTTTGGTCAGCGTCCTGCTCGGCATCTTTTTCGGCGTCGTCGCCGGCTATTTCCGCTGGGCGGACATGGTGATCATGCGCTTTATGGACGGGTTGATGGCCATTCCCGGCATTCTGCTTGCCATCGCGCTCGTCGCCATTTCCGGCGCCACGCTGACGACCGTGTTGATCGCCATCTCGATCCCGGAAATCCCCCGCGTCGTTCGCATGGTCAGAAGCGTCATCCTCGGCGTACGCAACGAGCCCTATGTCGAGGCCGCCACCTGCCTTGGCACCAGCGTGCCGCAAATGGTCTGGCGCCACATGCTGCCGAACACTGTTGCCCCGCTTCTGGTGCAGGGCACCTATATTTTCGCCTCGGCGATCATGACGGAAGCGATCCTCAGCTTCCTCGGCGCCGGCGTGCCGCCGGAAACGCCGTCCTGGGGCAATATGATGGCAGACGGGCGAACTTACTTCCTGCTCAAACCGGAGCTCATCCTGTTCCCCGGCGTAATGGTGTCGCTGACCGTGCTCAGCGTCAATATTCTCGGCGACGTGCTGCGCGACAATCTCGACCCCCGCATGGCCAAGCGCCTCTGACCCGCAACGCCCGAAGGAGAGACATCATGAGCAACACTTCCGCCATCCCCTCGGTCGTCCTGTCCGTCCGCGATCTGAGCGTCGCAACGGTCTCAAGCGATCCCCGTTCGATCGTCCGCAATATCGGTTTCGATGTGCGTGAAGGCGAAACGGTCTGTGTCGTCGGCGAATCCGGTTCCGGCAAATCGGTCACCTCTCTTGCCTGCATGGGGCTTCTGCCGAAGGGTGCACTTGCGCCGACCGGCGGCGAGATCCTCCTTGATGGCGAGGACGTCCTGAAAGCCACGCCGGCGCGCATAAGAGCCCTTCGCGCCAGCAAGGTTGCGATGGTCTTTCAGGAGCCGATGACAGCGCTCAACCCGGTTCAGCGGGTAGGCGATCAGATCGACGAGGTTCTTCGGCTGCACACCAAGCTGACATCCGCCGAACGCAAGGAAAAAGTCCTGAAGATGCTGGAGCGGGTGAAACTGCCCGACATCAAGCGCATCTACAATTCCTTCCCGCACCAGCTTTCCGGCGGCCAGAGGCAGCGCATCGTCATCGCCATGGCGCTGATCCTGCGTCCCCGCCTGCTTCTCGCCGACGAGCCGACCACCGCGCTCGACGTCACCACCCAGAAACAGATCCTGTCGCTGATCCGCGAATTGCAGGAGGAGGAAAAGACCGCCGTCGTCTTCGTCACCCACGATTTCGGCGTTGTGTCCGAGATTGCCGACCGGATCGTGGTGATGAACCGCGGCGACATGGTGGAGGAGGGAACCCGCGACGAGATCCTGACTGCACCGAAAGAGGACTATACCCGCATGCTGGTCTCGGCCGTGCCGAGCCTCATTCCCCGCCGCGAACCCCTGCCGAACAATCCGCCCGTGCTCGAAGTCATCGGTTTGGGGAAACGCTACGAAGAACGGCGCTTCTTCGGCGAGAACCGGGTCGTCGTCGCTGCCGACAATATCAACTTCACCGTCAGACGGGGCGAGATCACCGGCATTATCGGCGAGTCCGGCTCGGGCAAATCGACGGTAGCGCGCTGCGTCATTCATCTCACCGATCCGACCATCGGCGCCGTCTTCCTGTCGGGCAAGGATATCGTCGGCGAACGCAACATGAGGCCGATCCGCAAGAAGGTGCAGTACATCTTCCAGGACCCCTATCGTTCGCTCAATCCGCGCCGCACCATTGGCCAGTCGCTGATCGAAGGGCTGATCAATTACAGCATGCCGGAGGCTGAGGCGGTGAAGAAGGCGGAGGAAACGCTCGAACTCGTCGGCCTGCCGGCCAATGTCATGAGCCGTTATCCGCATCAGTTTTCCGGCGGCCAGCGCCAGCGTATCGCGATCGCCCGCGCGATCGTCATGGAACCGGATGTGCTTGTAGCCGACGAGGCTGTCTCGGCACTCGATGTGTCAGTGCAGGCGCAGGTTCTGAAGCTTTTTGAGGAAATCCGCGAAAAGACCGGCGTCGCCATCCTGTTCATTACCCATGACCTGCGCGTCGCCGCTCAGATCTGCAACACGATCGTGGTGATGGAACGCGGCAAGGTGGTGGAACAGGGCAGCGCCATCGACGTGCTCAGCGCCCCGCAACACAGCTATACCCAGGCCCTGATCGCCGCGGCGCCCGCCGCGGACTGGGATTTTCAGAATTTCAGGCCGGCACGCGCGTCAGCCTGACTATGATCCCCCATCCCGTACCCAGTTGCGGGATGGCGTTCCCCTTCGCCCGACGGGACCGCTGTGATGGCGATCCTCCATCCGATCCATCGAGGCAAGATCACCATGCGCATCATCTTCTGCGGCTTCCAGCACGAAACAAACACCTTTGCTCCATCCAAGGCGGATTATGCCGCCTTTGAGCATGGCGGCGGTTTTCCCGGCATGACTCGCGGCGACAAAGTCTATGACGAGCTGGTGCCAACCGCCAATCTTCCGGCCGCCGGCTTCATCATCGAGGCGAAAAAGGCAGGGGTCGAACTGGTGCCGATCCTCTGGACGGCGGCAAGCCCCTCTGCGCATGTCACCGAAGCCACCTATGAAAAGATCGCCGGCGAGATCGTCGATGGCATTCGTGACGCCTTGCCGGCGGATGCCGTCTATCTCGACATCCATGGCGCCATGGTCACCGAGCATTTCGATGACGGCGAGGGCGAATTGCTGCGGCGTGTGCGCGCCGTCGTCGGCGCGGATGTCCCGGTCGTCGCCAGCCTCGACCTGCATGCGAACGTCACGCAGCGGATGTTGGCAGAAGCCGATGCACTGGTCGCCTACCGCACCTATCCGCATACGGACATGGCCGATACCGGCCGGGCCGCCTTCCATCTGATCGAAAAGCGCATCGCGCTCGGCAAATCCTTCGCAATGCACGCGCTTCGCGTTCCCTTCCTGTTGCCTATCTGCTGGCAATGCACCCAGGACGAGCCGGCCGGCGGTCTCTATCGCAAGCTCGAGGCGATCGAGACAGAGACGGGCGCGATCAGCATGTCCTTCGCAATGGGTTTTCCGGCCGCCGATTTTTCAGAGTGCAGCCCGGTCATCTGGGCCTATGGCGAGGATCAGGCTACGGCCGAAAAGGCTGCAACCGAGCTTTACGATGCAGTGATGGCAGCCGAAGCCAGTTTCGAGGGCCCTCTCTATGAACCGGATGCCGTGGTCAAGAAGGCGATGGCGGATGCTGCAGCGGGCATGACACCGATCGTGATTGCCGACGCTCAGGACAATCCTGGCGCCGGCGGCAATTCCGATACTACCGGGCTGTTGCGGGCGCTGATTGCCAATGACGCACAGGATGCCGCAATCGGGGTGATCTACGATCCAGCCGCCGTCGCGGTCGCACATAAGGCAGGCGAGGGGGCAATAGTCGAACTGACACTCGGCGGCCACTCCTCGGTCGAGGGTGATGCACCGCTTGTCGAAACCTTTACCGTCGAAAAGCTCTCGGACGGTCACTTGCGCACCTATGGGCCCTATTATGGCGAGCGTGACATGTATCTCGGCCCGTCCATCTGCCTGCGGAAAGGTGGTGTGCGGGTGGTCGTTGCCAGCCACAAGGCACAACTCGCCGACCAGGCGATGTATCGCTATGTCGGCATCGAACCGACCACCGAAAAGATCCTGGTGGTCAAAAGCGCCATCCATTTCCGCGCCGATTTCCGCCCGATCGCAGCCGACATCCTGACGGCGGTTGCCCCCGGCCCGATGGCGATGCTCGCCACCGACTGGCAGTGGAAGAACCTGCCCGCCGATATCCGCATGTCGCCCTGCGGCCCGACCTATGCCGAGGTTTCGGCGAACTACGCGTGACGCCGAACGGCAACGTCGTCGGCCTCACGCCTGATCCTTCAATTTTCCATGTTCAAGGTAGAATGACATGACCACACCTGCCGTTTTCACCGATCCTGCGAGCCTCGGGATCGATGTCGAGGAAATCCTTGCCGCCCTGCAGCGCTGGGTGGAATGCGAAAGCCCGACGATTTCGCCGTCATCCGTCGACACCATGCTCGATCTCGCCGCAAGCGAACTGTCGATCGCCGGCGCACAGGTGGAAAAACTGGTGAGCGGTTTTGAAGGCCAGGCGGGCGCCGTTCTCGGCCGGTTTCCGCATGCCGATATAGGCAAGCCCGGCATTCTGATCATGGGCCATGTCGATACCGTCCACCCGCTCGGCACGCTCGGCGTTCTGCCGTTCCGCCGCGACGGCAATCTCTGCTACGGGCCGGGCATCAAGGACATGAAGGCAGGCGATCTTCTGTCTGTCTGGGCCATGCGTCAGCTCGGCCTGAACGGGATGGAAACACCGCTTCCCGTCAGCATCCTCTTCACCGGCGACGAGGAAATCGGCAGCCCCTATACCCGCCACATCATCGAGACCCTGGCGCGCCAGAACAAATATATCCTCGTGCCTGAACCCCGCGCCGACAATGGCGGTGTCACCATCGGTCGCCACGAGGTCGCGCGCTTTACGCTCACAGCCCGCGGCACGCCGACCCATGCGGGCGCGACGCCGGAAGCCGGCAGATCTGCGATCCGGATGATGGCGGAAAAGATCATCGAGATCGAAAGCCTGCGCACGCCAAGCACGACATTCGCTGTCGGCATCGTCAATGGCGGTCTCTGGTCGAACTGCATCACCACAACCTGCACGGCCGAGCTTCTGGTGCTGATCCGCGATCCGGCGGAAAAGGAAGAGCGGCTGGCCGCGCTTTCTGCCCTTGCAGTCGAAGGCAAGGCATCGTCCTTCGAGATCAAGCCGCTGCGCTTTCGGCCGCGTTGGGAGCCGACCGAAGCCTCCATGGCTCTGCATGCCCATGCCGTCGAACTGGCGAAGGCTCTCGGCACGGCCATTCCCGGCGAGATCTCGGGCGGCGGCTCCGATGGCAATTTCACCGGCGCGCTCGGTATCACCACGCTCGATGGCCTTGGCGCCTCGGGCCGTGATCATCATACGCTGAACGAACACATATATATCGACAGCCTTGTGCCGGCCACCATGCTGATGGCCAGCCTCCTGGCAACGTTGAAGTAAAGAAGAGTTTTCATGTCCATTGTCGATATCCGCTCCCCCAACCGTTCGCGCCACCTGAAGATGGAAAAGCCGGCCGCGCGAAGCAAAAAAGGCATTGTCGTTGCCCAGAACAGACTGGCTGCTCAGGTCGGCGCCGAGATCCTCTCTAAAGGTGGCAGCGCCGTCGATGCGGCGATTGCCGTCTCGTTTGCGATCGGCGTGCTCGAACCCTGGATGAGCGGCATTGGCGGCGTAGGCGCCATGCTGGTGCGCGGAACAGACGGCGCGATCACCACGATCGATGCCGGCGCCCGTTCCCCGGCAGGCCTCGATGCGGCCGATTTCCCGCTGGTCGAAGGTAAAGACGGCGACCTTTTCGGTTGGCCGACCGTGCTTGAAGACCGCAATGTCATCGGCGCCAAGTCGATCTGCATTCCAGGCCTCTTGAAGGGGCTGGCGCTCGCCCATGCCCGCTTCGGCCGCCTTCCCTGGAAGGATCTGGTCCTGCCGGCGGCAGCGATTGCGGAAGAGGGTCCCGTCGTCGATGCACAAACCACTGCCTGGATCGCCCAGGACATGTCCCGCCTTCTGCGCAACGAGGCCTGCAAGGCGTGGTTTCTGCCGAGCGGCCTGCCGCCATCCTCGCCGGCCGCCGTCAGCGGCAAGGTGGCGCGGCTTGCCTCGCCGAAGCTTGCAGAAACCCTGCGGACGATCGCCGAAAAGGGACCGATGGCGCTCTATTCCGGCCCACTCGCCGAAGCCCTGACTGACGATATCCGCACCGCTGGCGGCTATCTTACAGTGGCAGATCTCGAAGGCTTCAAGGCTGTCGAAGCGCCGGCGAAGAGTGAACCCTATCGCGACCACATGCTGCATATCGTGCCGGAACTGAATGGTGGCGTCACCATTGCGCTCGCCATGCGCCATCTCAACGGTGAGGAAAAGCCTTCCGGCAAGATGCCGTCGCCCGCCGACATGCTGTCCTACTGCAAGGCGATGGAAAAGGCTTGGGAGCACCGCTTCGCCAATCTCGGCGACGGAGCCGAACGGACATTGCCGAGTTGCACCACCCATTTCAGCGTCGTCGACAAAGATGGCATGGCGGTATCGCTGACGCAGACGCTGCTTTCGCTGTTCGGCTCCGGTGTTGTGTCGCCGCAGACGGGTATCCTTCTCAATAACGGCGTCAACTGGTTCGATCCGCGGCCGGGCCGGGTGAACAGTATCGGGCCGGACCGCAAGGCGCTCGCCAACTATTCGCCGATGATGATGACCGGACCGGGCGACGACGTGATCGCCATCGGTGGTTCGGGCGGCCGAAAAATCCTGCCGGCGGTCTATATGGCGCTCTGCCATGTCGCCGATTTCGGTTACGATCTGGAAACAGCCATCGGCGCGCCGCGCTTCGACATGTCGGCGCCGCCGCAGGTCGTGGTCGATGCACGCCTCGGGCGCGATATGATCGACAGCCTGTCGCAACATTATCCGGTCGTCATCGCCGAGCGGATCGAACATCCCAACCATTTCACCACGCTCGGCGCCGTTCGCCGGCAGGCGACGATCAACGAGGGTGTGGCCGAACCATTCCATGTTTGGGCCGACGCCGTGGTGGAAGGTGAAGACCTGTTCCCGGCAGGCTGAGGAGAGAGACGATGAGCGCTGATAACAAGGACGAGTTCTGGCATCTTCCGGCGACACGGATCGCAGCTCTGGTCGCCAGCCGAAAGGTCTCGGCGGTCGAGGTGGCGACAGATGCGATGGCGAGGCTCGAAACGGTCAATCCGGCAATCAACGCCGTGGTCGACTACCGGCCGGAAGCGGTGTTGAAGGATGCGCAAGCCGTTGATGCGGCGATTGCCGCAGGCAGAGCGCCCGGTCCTCTCGCCGGCGTGCCGATCACGATCAAGGTCAATGTCGACCAAAGGAGCTACGCCACCACCAATGGCATCACGCTGCAGAAGGATCTGATCGCCGAGACCAACAATCCCGTCGTCCAGAGCTTCATCGATGCCGGAGCCGTCTCGCTCGGACGCACCAACACGCCGGCTTTCAGCTATCGCTGGTTCACCAACAATCGTTTGCATGGTCATACCTACAATCCGCGCCGGAAAGATCTGACGCCGGGCGGCTCGTCCGGTGGTGCGGGAGCAGCAGTTGCGGCCGGCATCGGCGCGATCGGGCATGGCACGGATATCGCCGGTTCGGTGCGCTATCCCGCCTATGCCTGCGGCGTCCACGGGCTTCGTCCGACGATCGGCCGGGTCGCCGCCTATAATGCCAGCGGCAAGGACCGCACGATCGGCGGACAGATCATGGCCGTTTCCGGCCCGCTTGCACGGACCGTCGGCGATCTGCGATTGGCACTGGAGGCGATGGCAAGGCCGGATGCTCGCGATCCCTGGCATGTATCGGCCCCGCTTGTCGGCCCGACCGTGGCAAAGCGCGCAGCACTCTGCCTGCGTCCGGATGGTATGGAAACGGCGCCGGAATTGCAGAAGGCACTCCTCGACGCAAAGGACAAGCTGATCGATGCCGGCTGGGTGGTCGATGAGCTCGACAGCCTACCGCCGATCGCCGAGGCCGTGCCGGTGCAGATCACGCTCTGGCTCGGCGACGATTACGAGGGACAGGTCACAACAGCCGCGAAGGAAGGCGATCCGGGTGCTATTGCCGTTCTAGCCGGCCAGAAGGAGTTTGCCAAAACCATCGGTCTTTCGGAATTCTCGCAGGCCCTGTCGCGCCGCCTCGGCATTGCGCGGCAGTGGTCTCTATTCCTGGAGACCTATCCTCTGGTGCTTTTGCCGCCGAGCGGGGAACTGCCGTTTGCGGATAATCTCGACCTCGAAAGCCCGGAGGCCTATCGGCGCGTCTGGACGGCGCAGGCACCGATGATAGGGCTTCCGGTCGCCGGCATGCCCGGCCTCACACTCGCCTGCGGCCTCACCGATGATGGCACGCCGGTCGGCATCCATCTCGTTTCGGCCCGTTATCGCGAGGATGTCTGCCTGGCGGCAGCCGAGGCGATCGAGGTTCGATCATCGGCCGTTACCATTGCCGAGCCATAACGACAAAACCGGTCTTCGAAGGCAGGCCATTTTTAAATCGCCGGAAAAGACCAAAGCCTCGGATCGTAAAACGATCCGGGGCTTTGCTTCGATCAGGAAAGCTTGGTGACATGCACCTTAGGCAGGTCGCCGAGGTTCCATTTGCCCTCGATCGCCCGTTCGATCTGGGCACCGAGCTGCAGCAGCAGCGCATCGCTGCCGATCTTGCCCTGCACCTGCATGCCGAGCGGCAGGCCATTGGCATGCTTGGCAAGCGGCAGGGTCAGCGCTGGAGTGCCGCAGAGATTGTTGAGCGGCGTATAGGCGAAGAAGCCCCAGAGATTGGCAAACCAGTCGCGCGCCGAAGGATTGTCGGTGATCGTCAGATATTCGGTCGTGCCGATCGGCGGGGTTTCGCGGGCCGTCACCGGTGTGAGGATGATGTCCCAATCCTCGAAGAAGTTGCCAAAGGCCCGCGACGTTTCGTTGAACGCCAGCTGCATGTCGGCGCGTTCGGTATAGGTCGCGTCCTTGCCCTGTTCCCAGATGCGGATGTTCATCGGCTCGATCAGGTCGGCCGGTGGCTTGTCGAGGCCGCGCATGCGCATCAAGTTGTTCACCGTCTGGGCGAAGTTGGTGATGTAGCAGGTGGTCTGGGCCGTGTAGGCTTTTTCGAAATCGACATTCGGCGTGACCCATTCGACATGATGGCCGAGGTCTTCGAGGAAGCGGGCGACGCGGTCCAGTTCGGCCACCATATGCGACGACGACGTGTAGGGACCCCATTCATGCGACACGGCGATGCGCAGCGGCTTTGGATCGCTTTTGATCGTTTCAAGGAAAGGAATCTCAGGCGACCAGTAGGGCATGAATTCGCCGGGAGCGGCCCCGCGGCAATTATCGACAAACGCAGCAGTATCACGCACCGACCGGCTGACGCAGCCTTGCGTGGAGACGACCGAAGTGAAGTCGGAAGTCGCAGGTGCGATAGAGAAGGTACCACGGGACGACTTCAGACCGATCGCCCCATTGGTGCCGGCCGGGATGCGGATCGAGCCGCCGCCATCGGTGGCATGGGCAAGCGGCACGACGCCCGCACCGACCATGGCCGAGGAACCGGCAGACGAGCCGCAGCTGGTATAACCGGTATCCCAGGGATTGCGGGTGATATACATGGCCGGGTTTTCTGCCGAACTGCAGCAGCCGAATTCCGGCGTCGTCGTACGCGCGATGATGTTGAGACCGGCAGCCTTCATTTTCCTGGTCAGAAAGGTATCGGATGTCGGACGGTTCCCCTTCATGTAGAAGGAGCCCTGTTCCTGCAGCCGGCCGGCAAGCGTCGGCCCAAGGTCCTTCAGCAGGAAGGGCAAGCCGGCAAATGCTCCGTCCGGATTGGCGCCGTTGACGCTCGCATCGGCAACGGCATCCTCGAAGATCTCGATAACACCGCAGATGTCCGGATTGACGCCTTCTATGCCTGCGGCCGCCTGCGCCGCAAGCTCTGCTGCACTGACTTCACCCGTCTTCACCAGTTGCGCAAGCCCAAGCCCATCCTTGGCAAACCATTCGGCCCAACTCATTACCGTCGTCATATGTCATTCCCCGGTTTTCTTCTTGAGAGACACGGGCCCGGACAGGCCCGCACGATACGGTCGCACGGACAGTCAGGCGATCACGCCTGCGCAGGTCTGTCCCAGAGGTTCAAAGACTGGCCGATGCCATTCTTCCTGGCTGAAGAATACATCTCGTATCCCCAGCTGATGTCAAACACGGCCATGCCGCAGGCAATGAAGATGATCCGGTCCTCCGGCGTCTCGCGCCCCGGCTTGCGACCATTGACAACGTCGCCCAGCCCCGTCGAATCCTTCAGTTCGGGCAGTTTGCCCTGATCGATCAACCGGTAGAAAGGGCCGCCGATGACGCTGCTGTAATAACCTTCCCTGTTGCCGGAAGCGATCGCGTCCTCGACATAGGCCTCCTGCAGCGGCGTGTGATCGTAAACGACCTTGCAGCCGGTAAGGAAGGTCTCGTCGGCGTTCACCGGGCCGGACACGAGAATGGTCGCACCGGGCTTGATCCACTCGTCCTTGAAGGCAAGCGGCTTGAGACGCGATGCGGCAACAGTAATGACATCGACATCGCGGAAACCGGCCTCGGTCTCGTCGACACCAACCGCCTCGATACCGTAGCTTTCGGACACCCATCCGGCAAACTCGTTCGCCTTGTCGATGAAGAGGTCATAACAGATTACCTTCTCGACAGTTTCGAGCTGGGTCATCACCGCCGTGAAACAGGCCTTGTTGATCGGCCCGCAACCGACGACCGAGACGATCCTGGCATCGGGGTTGGCAAGGTATTTGGCAGCAACACCTGGCACCGCACCGGTGCGCGCCGCACTCAGCAGATTGGCTGACATCAGCGCCATCGGCGCTCCGGTCTCCTTGTCGTTCAGCATCATCGTCAGGATCGAACGCGGCAAGCCTTTGCCGGGATTTGCGTGGTTCGAACCATACCATTTGTTTCCGCAGACATCGAAGCGTCCGCCGAGATAACCGGGCATGGCTGCGAAGCGGCGGTCGGGGCCTGCAACTGGCATGTTAGGGAACCTGGTCTCCTTGGGGAAGACGATGTTCATGCCGTGATTGTTGTGATTGGCACCGCCCATCAGGTAGTCGCCCTCGCCGAGCAGACTGAAGGTTTCTTCGCAAACCTCGACGCAGCGTGCGGCGTCTAGCACCCCGGCTGCAATCATGTCCGGTTCGGAAAGGTAGAGAAAATCGATCTTGGGATCCATCGGGAGAGCCTTGTTAGCGGGCATTTTGCAGAAGCGCTGGAGCAGTCTGAAACTTGAGGAGTGGCGATATGTCGTAGAGCCGGCATCCAGGGCTGAGCGCATTCGCCCGCATCAGGAAATTCAGCTTCTCGATCCGTTCACCCGAGCGCGGCGCTCCATTTTTCTGGAACGGAACCTGCAGGCCGACGGAAAAATCCATGACGACGTCGTCGACAACCCCGCCGGAGCGGCCGGACGGCACGGCGATCATGCCGTGATCATTGGCAAACCTGTAGGCATCCATCGCCTCGGTGATCGTACCGACCTGATTGGGCTTGAGGATAAAGCCATCGACAGCGTGGATGCGATGCGCCTTTTCAAGCAGGTTCCGGTTGGTCACCGTCAGGTCATCGCCAAGGACGATCGTGCGGGTCAGTTCGCGCGAGGCTTTAATGTATCCGTCCCAGTCATTTTCATCGAGCAGGTCCTCGATAAAGACGAGGTCGAATTTTTCGGTGAGCGTCTTGGCGTAGGCGATGAGTTCGTCGGAAGAGACCCGCTCGCCCTTCAGCAGATATGTTTTGCTTTCCTGATCGTACATCTCACTCGATGCGCAATCGAGCGCAAAGGCGATCCGCCCGGTAAAACCGCAATTGTCTATCGCCTCCTGCATCAGGCCGAGCAGGATTTCTGGATCCTCCGAGGGAGCAGCGTAACCGTAGGAACTGGCGACCTGCGGTTTGTGGCCGAGATAGAGGGAGAGCACATTTGCAAGTTCATGAAACACCGCCACGGCCATCTCGACGGCAAAGTCGATGCTGTCGGTACCATAAGGAACGATCAGGAATTCGTTGAAGGCCTGCACGAAGCCGTCAGAACGTCCGCCATTGATAACGTTGAAGCAGGGCACCGGAACTGTGCGGATTTCGCCACTGGCAATATGTTCGTAGAGCGGGATGCGGCGGGAATCGGCTGCCGCACGAAAAGCGGCAATCGAAACCGAATAGATAGCGTTTCCACCGAGATGGCGCTTGTCCGGCGTTCCGTCCAGAGCTGACATCGTCTCGTCGATCATACGCTGGTCGAAGATATTCATCCCGACAAGGGCGGGACCAATCACATCCTGCGCATTGTCGACCGCCTTGTGGACGCTGAGCCCCTTGTAGGAGCGGGCGTCTCCGTCTCTCAGTACGAAGGCCTCATGCATGCCGACCGAGGTCCCGGTCGGTGCGGCACCTCGCCCGATCGCACCGCTTTCCGTGCGGATCTCGACTTCAACGGCGGGTCGGCACTTGCAGTCGATGATCTGCTGCGCGCGGACCGAAACGATCCTGTCTTGGCGGTTATCTGACATTCGACGGATCCGGTACATAGAGGATGTTGAGGTCACAGAGGTTTGTGCCGGTATTGCCGGTGAAGACGGTCGCACCGATTGCTTCGAGCGCCTCGAAACACGCGTGTTCGCGCAGTGAATGATAGAGGTTGATACCCTTGTCGCTCGCCGCTTTCAGGCTGGTGGAATCGGTGATGCCGCCTGCGACCTTTGTGGTGCCATCAGTGCCTTCGCTGTCGATCGACAGAAGGCAGGCGCCTTTTGTCTTAGCCGCCGCGATGGCGAAACTCACCGTCATCTCCTGGCCGGGGCCGCCGTGGCCCCTGATCGCCGCATTATCGAGAATCTGGGTAGTAACCTCGCCGGAACTCAGGAGAACGCAGGGTGCCATGACTGGATTGCCATAAGCCTGGATCTCCCGCGCGATCGAGGCGAGGAAAATACCTGCGTCACGACTTTCTCCCTCCAGGAAAGATGAGACAATCACCGCAGGAATGCCCATTTCCCCGCAGATTTCCTTCGCATAGATGCAGGAATCCGGCAGCGTGTTGAGCAGGAAATAGGTGTTGTGGGGAAAGGCCTTCGGGGTCTCGGCTTCCGGCCCCGCGTTCATCAGATAATCGACCACGCTTTTCGGCAGGCGATCAGCGACGTCGAAGTTGACGATCGTCGCGCGCGCATCGTCGAGTGTCGTCGCATCCGGACCGATCGGTGTGCTCTTGTAGGCGGAATAGGGAACCGAAATATCTCCGGTTGCCGGTGACCCCACCGCATCACTGATGCCGAAGCCGATGAGTTCGGCGCCGACCTGCTGAATGCGCTTGGCCAGCATACCGCCGTTGAGTGCCGAGATATGGCGCCGCACCGCATTGATCTCGTAGATACCGGCACCGGATTTGAGCAGCACGTCGGTCGTGTCGATTTCGTCCTGCAAGCTGATACCGTCGATCGGGCAGGACATCAGAGCCGAACTGCCGCCGCTGATAACAACGATAAAGAGGTCTTCGGGGCCGGCCTGATCGACAATGTCTATGATCTTGCGCGATGCGCGATGCCCCTCCTCGTTCGGCAGGGGATGGCCCCCGACAAATACCTCGGTCTTGTCGAAGCGGTCCGTATCCTCGCTCACCTTGACGATTGCAATGCCCTGCGTCAGGTGATCGCCCAGCACATGTTCAACGGCCATCGCCATGTGATTGCAGGCCTTGCCGGCGCCGAAAAGATAGACGTTTCGCTTCGCCGCCAGATCCCATGAGCAAGCACCGATATGGAGCGTGCCGCCCTCCATGCGCATGATGCTCCTGATACGTTTGTAACTGTCCAGCCGGTCCAGCGTGCGGTCGGCAATTTCCAGCACGATCCGGCGTGACGTCGTATCGCCTGAAGAAAGAATGTCTGCGGAATTTCGGATTTTGATCATTGTCGGACTGCGGTCAAAGGGAGGTAGGGCCGGCTGCTCGCCTGCCTTGCAATCTAAGACTGACGATAGTCGATTGTCAAACAATTGATCAAAGGACAATGCTTGCAGTCAATTCGCCGGGAATGCTATGGTCTGTTCAGCTTGTCAGCTGCCTTCAGCCCTACTAAAGGCGGTGCTTCGGCAGCCGTGCTGCGTTCGACAATATTCAAGTCTTCTGATAATTAGGCGCCCATGAACACGACGTTGTCATTCTCGATTGAAAAGGTGCACAAACGCAGCACCGAGGCCAAGGCAGCAGATACATTGCGCGATGCCATTATCGGCGGCGTCATTCCTTTGGGCGCGCGGATCACGGAAATCGTGATGGCCGAGCATGTCGGAGTTTCCCGCGGAACGATACGCTCGGCTTTCAATCAGCTTGTGCAGGAAGGGTTGCTGGTTCAGGTTCCCTATACCGGCTGGACCGTCATGACGCTGAGTTCCAAGGATGCCTGGGAGCTTTATACGCTGCGGGCCAGTCTGGAAGCACTTGCCAGCCGCCTTGTTGCGGAAATGATCGGCGGCGATCGCGACCCGGCTGGCCTCACCGCCAGGACACTGACCTCCGCTTTCGAGCGGTTGAAGGAAGCCTGCAGGGGAGGCGACCACAATGCGATCGCGGATGCCGACATGAACCTGCATAGAGCGATCGTTTCGCTCGCCGGTCATAGCCGCCTGGACGATCAGTATGCGCGCATAGAACATCAGATCCGCATCTATATCCGATCCAGCGACGGTCTGGTGGGGGATCCTGAAGAGATTGCCGCACAGCACGCTCCGATCGTCGATGCGCTTTTGCGCGGTGACGCGGCCGGGGCATCTGCAGCGGCTACCGCTCACAACGAGCGCGAGGGGGCCTTTCTCGTCGAGCATCTCAAGCGGTCAGAGACCTGACCGCGGTCCCAGGATCAGGCCGTTATCAAACCCGGCGCCTCCGCCATCGGCCTGACGCAAACATCACAGCCGGCGAACATTCGAGCGGATAGAAAAGCAAAGGCGGCATCGTATTCGATGTCGCCTTCGCCTGTTTTTTCATATCGTGGCGTAGAAGTCCTTTAAGACCCTTCCGCCGGATCTCAAATCTCCCGAATGATCTGCTCGGCGATGCGGACGCTGAGCGCCGCTCCCGTCAGCGTCGGGTTCATGCAGGATGCGGAGGGCATAACGCTGGTACCGGCGATGAACATGTTCTTGTGGTCGTGGGTGCGGCAGTCGCGGTCAACCACCGAATCCTTCGGATCATCGCCCATGCGGGTCGTACCCATGACATGCTGGCGGTTCTGCCACTTGACGTCGGTCGACAAAACCTCGGCATCGAGCAGCTGGGCGATCTTGTTCAGATCCTCCAGACCGCGGTCGCGGCCGGCGTTCCAGTAGTCGGTGACGCTGTAATAAAGAACAGGAACCGG
Source organism: Aliirhizobium sp. YIM B11859 (assembly GCF_057163345.1). NCBI lineage: Bacteria > Pseudomonadati > Pseudomonadota > Alphaproteobacteria > Hyphomicrobiales > Rhizobiaceae > Aliirhizobium > Aliirhizobium sp. YIM B11859. Next base: position 517,170 of record NZ_JBXHAY010000004.1, on the reverse strand, counting down.
GAGTCCGAGGGCATCGAACTTGGTCTTCGACGGCGTGACGCGGTTTTCAGGCAGCGGCAGCGGTTCGAAATCGATCGCCCAGTTGAGCGAGCGGGCCGAATATTTGCGGATCTGCTCATCGAGCTTGGAGCCCATGATACCCTTCTTGAGAAAACCCTCGGTCATCTGGGCGGTCGGCACGGTATTGCGGACCTTGATCTTGTAGCTCGGATAATCTTTGCGGAACTCGCCGTCGCGCTGGTTGAGATAAACCAGCAGTTCGGTCGGACCTTCGCCCGGCCAGAGGTCCTCCTTGGTCAGCATATTCATGCTGATGCCCGTATGGTCCATCAGATTGCGGCCGACCTGGTCGGAGGAATTGGCAATGCCATTCGGATATTTTTCCGAGGTCGACATCAAAAGCAGCTTGGCGGATTCGATACCGTAGGCGGCGAGGACGAAATATGGCGCCGTCAACTTATGCTTGGAACCGTCCGGCTTCATGTACCAGACGGCCGTGATCTTGCCGTCATCGCCTGCCTCGATATTGTAGACGACCGAATTGTCGAGCACCTTGGCACCATGCCGCTCGGCCTCGTCAATATGCTGGGTGCCGTCATATTTGGCACCGATCGGACAGACCGGGTTGCAGTTGTTGTTGCCCGCGCAGACCGGGCGGTTGCCATAGGGACGCGAGGCGCGGCCATGCGGCTCCAGTACAGGGTTGAAGCCACCGACTGAAAGCTTTTCGGCCAGCGTCTGGAACATGTAGCTGGAATTCAGCTGCTTCATCGGAAAAGGCATCGTGCGTGGCGGCATCGGGATACCGCCCTGGCCGCTTTCGTCCTGGCCGTCGACGCCGGTCACGCCCAGTTCGAGTTCTGCCTTGTTGTAATACTGTTCGAGATCGTCATAACCGATCGGCCAATCGCGACCGCGGCCGTAGAGCGACTGGATCTTGAAGTCATTGGGGATCATCCGCCACAGCGCCGAACCGAAATGCCACGTCGTGCCGCCGACAACGCGAAGGTAGGACGTGCTGTACTTCACCGGCCCTTCATATTGCAGATAGTCGCCATAGGTGGACGGCGCCCACGGCATGCTGGGGAAGGGGGAGCCAGCGCCTTGCAGCTTGGCATTGGCAAGCGAAAGCTTGACCGGCGCGTTGCGGAAGGTTTCGACGATCTCGCGGCGATCGACACGCGGTCCGGCTTCCAGCACGATGACCTTCTTGCCGGCCTTGGCGAGGTTGGCGGCGACGATGCCGCCCATGACGCCCGAACCGATGACGATCAGGTCCGCATCAAATGAATCGTTGGCCATTGTCTTGTCCTGTCAGATCTTGCTGCCGGGCTTCGGTCCCCAGGCATTCGGGCCGGGACCGTAGGTCGGAATGGGAAGAATGCCCTTTGTCGGGCGGTACATCAGTGCTTCCGCATAGGTGATTAGCTCCCGGTCCTCGGGCTCGCCGACTACGCCGAGATACCAGGCGGATACGATCTGGTTGGCAGTCTGGGTCAGCGCCGGATCGGTTCCGGTGAGGGCCAGAAAGCCGTCCATATTCGGCACGCCGGATTGCTTGACCAGTTGCGACAGGGCCGTGAGGCTGGCGTCGAAATTGGCGTCCCGCTTCCTCAGGGCTGCCAGAAAGCGGGTGCCGAGAACGGGATCAAGCTTATAGCCTGTCAGGAATTCCGAGAGCTGTGTGAAGGAAGCGGCCTTGTCATCCGCGGCAGCGGCAGACAAGGGACCGGCCAGATTGGCAACCAGTGCCAATCCGCCGACAGCAGCGGTGGTGCGCAGAAAACTGCGACGTGAAAGACCATGGCCGAGGATGGCCGGAGAAGAAGGATCGAAAGGCATCAGGATCTCCAATGGAGCGTTCAATGCGAAAAGGAAGATGCGACGCTATTCAGCCGAAGGCCGGACGTGAACGGCGGCGGAACACCAGCAAGACAATTGCCGCGATGACGATGACAGCGACCATGATGGCGGCTGGTAACGCCAGCGGCGCCAGCTTGACGATAAGCGGTTTCTCGCCGCCTTCGCGGATACGCCCCACGTCGGCCGGCGTCACCTTCACGGCAGAATTGCCATAATTGGCCAGCACATAGTTGCTGACATCGGCAATATCGCGGTCCGACAGGCGATCCGTGAAGGATGCATTCGGACCGAATGCCGGCATGAAGGCTACCGTCTCGCCGACCGTGCGATGCAGACCGTAGAGAATGGTCGAGACCAGGTTGTCAGCGCGGTCTCCACCGGTCGCGGTGTTGTGGAACAGTGACGGGTAATGATCATTACCCTGCCCATTCAACTGGTGGCAGGCAGCGCAGCTGCCGCTGAAGACGTGGAAGCCGTTTTCATCGATCGACTGCCCAGGCGTGCCGCGCAACGAGGCCTCGAGCTCGACCGAAGGCTTGCCCAGGTCACTACGGGACTGCTTCTCACCGGATACGACCGCCGGCACGTCCTTCAAATACGTGACGATAGCCTTGACGTCGTCGTCCGACAGATGCTGCAGGCTGTTCTCGACGGCTTCGGCCATCGGGCCTGCCGCCTGTGCCTTTCCGGCTACATGACCGGTCTTCAGATATTGGCTCAGATCATCGTCGGACCAACCGCCGATACCCGAGACCTTGTCCGACGTGATGTTCGGCGCATACCACGATCCGACGGAACCACCGCCCAGCGCCGAGCCTTCGTTCTCTGCCATGAAGGCATTGCGTGGCGTGTGGCAGGTGCTGCAGTGTTCGAGCGCTTCAGCGAGATAGGCGCCACGGTTCCACTCGGCAGACTTTGCCGGGTTCGGCTTAAAACGGTCATTGCCGAGAAACAGCAGGTTCCAGACGGCCATCGAGCTGCGGATCGAAAACGGGAATGGCAACTCGGTCTGCTGAGGTTTGTGGTCGTCCGGCTTCACCTCATTCATGAAATAGGCATATAGCGCCTTCATGTCGTCATCGGTGATTTTTGAATACGCCGTATAAGGCATGGCAGGATAGAGGTGGCTGCCGCCCTTCGCCACACCTTCACGCACGGCACGGGCAAACTCTTCTTCGCTGTAATTGCCGATCCCGTCTTCTTTCGAAGGAGTGATGTTGGTGGAAAAGATTTTGCCAAGCGGGGTATCGATACCGTAACCGCCGGCAAAGGGGGTACCGCCATGCGGCGCGGTGTGACAGGCAGCACAGTCGGCTGCGGTCGCCAGATATCGGCCTCGGGCAACCAGGTCGGAACCTTCTTGAGCAAGAACGGCGCTGGACGTTGCGGCCAGCGTGCCAAGACAGAGAAGCGCGGTTCGAAGCGAAGCCGAGATCGGCGCGATAAACATGTGGCCGACGGAGGAGGGCGTGATATTGGGCGTAGGCATAAACCCCTGAGCTTTCATCAAGCGTGAACATTAAATGCCAACCAGGATCGCCTCCCACGACCCGGACCGGTTCTTATCGCCGCGATGCAAACGGCCACATCAGGAATAATACCTCGCCTGGCGAAGCAATTCTTGGACGAAAACGCTTCCCTTACCGGCCTATATGAGCATTTCGGAGGGCGTGTCGATGTGTCGCGTGCGCAACTTGATCTGGGTCATAGCGTCGCGGCGCTGGCCTTGGAAATCAGTTTTTGGTAGAATCAGCTTACACAAAATGTGAAATCCGATAATGAAATTCGACCTGACCGATCTCAAGGTTTTCGTTTCCGCTGTCGATGGTGGCAGCCTCACGTCGGCAGCGGCTGAAAACAATGTCGTCGTCGCCGCAGTCAGCGCCCGGCTGCGCCGGCTTGAAAACACTTTCGGCCTCGAGCTCTTTGAAAGAACCGGCCGCGGTATTCGCCCGACCTTGGCAGGCGAAATGCTGGTGCGAAGGGCCCGGCAGCTTGTCGATGATGCCCGCAAGGCAGAAACCGAATTGGAGGAGTTTGCCGTCGGCCGAAGCGGCAAGGTGAGACTGCTGTCCAACACGAACATGCTTGCCGAACACTTGCCAAAGGCACTCGGCACATTTCTGACCGCCAATCCGCAGATTGACGTGACGATCCAGGACAAGCCAAGCCTCGAGGCCGTCACCATGCTGAAAAACGGCGAAGCCGATATCGGCATTGTTGCCTCGTCTGCCGACATGAGCAAGCTGGAGCGCTGGCGCTTCGTCGCCGACAGGCTGGTGGTCGTTACACCAGTGGAGTGGAACATCACAAACCCGATGACATTCTCCGAAATACTAAGCCACCCGCAAATTGCGCTGCGCGAGAACGTTGCGCTCTCACAATTTCTGCATCGACATGCCAATGAATTCGGACGCAAATCCCATATCCGCATTCGCATGGATGGATTTGAAGGCCTTTGCAGAATGGTTGAAGCCGGAGCCGGTCTCGGCGTGATCCCCGAAACGGCCGCGCGGCGATATGCAGGTTTCATGTGCTACAGGACCCTGCCGATTGCCGAGAACTGGGCCGAACGCGAACTCTTTCTCTGCGCCCGGTCCGAAGCCCAACTGCCACGCTACGGAAAAGCGCTTCTCGCGCATCTGCTGAATTATGTCGAAAGCGTTGGACGCGACGAGCTGCACCTTTGAAATCAGGCTTTGGTGCCTGGCCGGCGGCCTTCCGCCGCCCCGTCAATGCCCCGCCATCATGGCGACCTCAGCCAATCTCAGCGGTTGGATGGCTTGTGCTTTCGCTCCCGGCACACCCTGCGCCCCAATGTCACGTTGCAACGCGGCGTTTTACCCTTTGACCAGCGCTTGGTGCGGGTGTATCTAAATATGAGATGCATATCTCAATATTTGAGACAATAGAGCGTCCGTCAAACAGCCTTGCGATTGTGGTTCATTGCCCACACGCGACGCGCTTCAAGTCTTATATTCGAACCACGGGAGGGGTTCTCTATGCTGATTGCCACCTTAGATACGGGCACCACCAACACGCGCGTGGTCGCATGGCGCGACGGTTCTCCCGTTGGAGAAGCCGGTCGGCCGGTCGGCGTTCGCGACACCGCCATCACAGGCAGCACCGACAAGCTGAAAGCCGCCGTCGGCGACGCTTTGTCGGAAGCTCTTTCGGCTGCAAACGTTTCCCCGGACGAGGAATGCCTCTATCTCGCTTCCGGTATGATCACCTCCAACAACGGTCTGCGCGAGATACCGCATCTGCCGGCACCAGCCGGCAAGGCCGAACTTGCGGCCGGCATGCAGTCGGTCGAGCTTCCCGGCGTTACCGACCGACCGATCTGGCTCATCCCCGGCGTCAAAAACCGGGCTGGCACGATCTCCATCGACGATTGCGATGACATGGACATCATGCGCGGCGAGGAAACAGAGGCTATCGGCGTGCTGCACACTCTTGGCGTCACCGGCCCCGCGGTGCTGATCCTGCCCGGATCGCATGCGAAATTCGTCGGCATCGACGATGCCGGCCGTATTGCCGGCTCGATCACCACTATTTCCGGAGAATTGCTCGACGTCATCAGCCGTCACACGCTGATCGCCGGCTCGGTCGATCACGGTTTTGCCGAGCAGGTCGATCGCAGGGCGCTCCTCAAGGGCGCCGAACTTGGCGCCCGTCTGGGCGTGGGCAGATCCGCCTTCATCGTCCGGCTTCTCGACCTGTTCGGCGATATGGACCGCGACGGGCGCGCCAGCTTCCTGCTCGGTGCCGTGCTTGCGAGCGATCTCGCCGCGCTGAAGAGCAGCCACTCACTGAAGGTTGCACCGGAAAGCCGGATCATCGTTGCCGGCAAGGCGGGGCTGCGTGATGCGCTGATGGCACTGTTGGATGCCGATCCACATTTCACCGGCCCGATCGAGGCCGTGCCGGATGGAATACATTCTATTTCTGCCTTGGGCGCCATGGAGATTGCGCGCGTCCGCGGACTGATTTGAGGAATTCAGAAGAAGTAAAGGGAAGAGAAAAATGTCTATTCAACACACTGCGGCGCCGGCCAAAAGTACCGGCAATCGCAGATGGATCATCGTCGCCATCCTTCTGGTCGGTGGAATGGTCAACTTCATCGACCGCACGGCGCTCTCAGTCGCAGCACCGGAAATGATGAAGGAACTGCAGCTGAGCAACTCCGATATCGGCCTGCTCGGCACGATTTTCTCACTGATCTACGCCCTGTTCCAGCTTCCGGCCGGCTGGCTAATCGACAAGTTCGGCGCCAAGCGCGTCTATACGGGAGCAGTCATCCTTTGGAGCGGTGCAACGGCGCTGACCGGTGTCTGCTCGTCCAAAGTCGGCCTGATCGCGGCCCGAGGCGTTCTCGGGATCACCGAGGCGCCATGCTGGCCGAGCGCTGCTAAGATCACCGCCGCCTGGTTTCCGAAGAAGGAGAGGGCGCTCGCCACCGGCATATGGGATGCCGCTTCCAAATGGGGGCCGGCACTGGCACCCCCGCTGCTGGTCTATCTGATGGTAAGCTTCGGCTGGCGCGAACTCTTCTATATTGCCGGCGGTTTCGGCATCCTGTTCGGCCTTTTGCTTATCCTTGCCTATCACCAGCCGGAAAAGACGAGCTGGCTGTCGAAGGACGAGCTTGACTACATCAAGTCCGATGGCGGCGGCACACCAGACGTGATGGGTGCGGGCCAGAACCCGATCCGCTGGCGCGATCTCTTTCGCTATCGCACCGTTTGGGGCATGATCCTCGGCTGGTTCTGCTACATCTGGATGTTCAACATCCTCACCTATTTTGTGCCGCTTTATCTTTTGAAGACGCAGAACCTCGACATGAAGTCGATGGGTTTCCTCGCTTCTGTGCCCTTCTTCGGCGGCATCGCCGGCGCCTTCCTCGGCGGCTACGTCTCCAAGTGGCTGGTCGACAAAAATGTCGCCTCGCCGCTCAACGCAAAGCGTGCCGTCATCTCCGTTTCGGCTCTGCTCGGCGGCCTTGCGCTGATGATCGCACCTTTCTTCACCAGCCTCGGCGGAACGCTCGCATTGCTGACCATCGGCATGGCCATGCTGTCGTCGCTTTCGGCCAACGGCTGGGCTCTGCCCGGCGACGTCGCTCCGAACTCGATGGTCGGCTCGGTCGGCAGCATCCAGAATTTCGGCGGTTATTTCGCCGGGTCGCTGTCACCGCTGGTCACCGGCATGATCGCCGACGCCACCGGCTCCTATGCGCTCGCCTTCATCAGCGGTGGTTTCATCGCCGCATGCTCGGCCATTTGCTACTGGTTCATCGTCCGCAAGCCGATCGAAGCAGAGGCATAAACATCAACATTCCGAAAGGTTGATCCAATGCTGAAACAAGAGGTTATCGCCACCATCCGGGAAAGCGGCATCATTGCCATCGCCCGCGGGCTCTCCCCCGCAGACGTGGTGCCGACGGCCCAGGCGCTGCTGGAAGGCGGCGTCAAGGTGTTCGAGATCACCTGCAACAGCCCCTCCGTCTACGAGGGCATCCGGGCGCTGAAGTCAGCGCTCGGAGACCGGATGCGGATTGGAGCCGGTACCGTCGTCAATCCGGTATCCGCCACGCTGGCGCTCGATGCCGGCGCCGATTTTGTTCTCGCTCCGAATTTCGAGCCGGACGTGATCGCCGCCGTCCACGAGCGGCAGCGCCTGATGATCCCGTCGGTCACCACACCAACTGAAGTGGTGAAGGCTTACCGGCTCGGTTGCGACCTCTTGAAGCTGTTTCCGGCCGGCAGCCTCGGTCCCGGCTATATCAAGGATATCAGGGGACCATTCGCCGAAGCGGCTCTCATCCCGGTTGGCGGTGTCGGTCTGGACAATCTCGAGGCATTCGCCCGCGCCGGCGCTTATGCCGCCGGCGTCGGCAGCAATCTTGTCCGCCGCGACCTGATCGCGGCCGGAAACTGGCAGGAATTGACCGCCGAGGCCCGCCGCTTCGTGGCGGCCTTTGCAGCCGGACGAGCCGGCGCGTGATCGCGCCGGCCATTTTCCAATCTGGAGTCATTTTCAATGAAGATCACCAAACTCACGACCTATCGCCTTCCGCCGCGCTGGATGTTTCTGAAGATAGAGACCGATGAAGGCGTCACCGGTTGGGGTGAACCGGTCATCGAAGGCCGCGCCCGCAGCGTCGAGGCGGCCGTCCATGAACTCGGCGAATATCTGATCGGCAAGGACCCCGCCCGGATCAACGATCTCTGGCAGGTGCTTTATCGCGCCGGCTTCTATCGCGGCGGCCCGATCCTGATGAGTGCCATTGCCGGCATCGACCAGGCGCTGTGGGACATCAAGGGCAAGGTGCTCGACGCGCCGGTCTACGAATTGCTTGGCGGCCTCGTTCGCGACCGCATCAAGGCCTATTCCTGGGTCGGAGGTGATCGGCCAGCCGACGTTATTGCCAATATTCGCACCTTGCAGGGCATTGGCTTCGACACCTTCAAGCTGAACGGCTGCGAGGAAATGGGCATGATCGACAGCTCGGCCAAGATCGATGCCGCTGTCGCCGTCGTTGCCGAAATACGCGAGGCCTTCGGCAACACGATCGAATTCGGCCTCGACTTCCATGGCCGTGTCGCGGCACCCATGGCGAAAGTGCTGATCCACGAGCTGGAGCCGTTCCGGCCGCTCTTCATTGAGGAACCGGTGCTGGCTGAACAGGCAGAATATTACCCGCGTCTTGCCGCTCAAACCCACATCCCGATTGCCGCCGGCGAGCGGATGTTCTCGCGCTTCGACTTCAAGCGCGTGCTCGAAGGCGGCGGCATCTCCATCCTGCAACCCGATCTCAGCCACGCCGGCGGCATTTCGGAATGCTTCCGCATCGCCGCAATGGCCGAAGCCTATGATGTGGCGCTCGCACCCCATTGCCCGCTCGGGCCGCTGGCTCTGGCATCCTGCCTCGCCGTCGACTTCGTTTCCCACAACGCCGTGTTCCAGGAACAGAGCATGGGCATCCACTATAACAAGGGTGCCGAGTTGTTCGACTACGTCGCCAATAGGGATGACTTCCGTATCGAAGATGGCTGGTTCTACCCCAACAAACGGCCCGGTCTCGGCGTCGAGGTCAACGAGGAACTGGTTATCGAACGCTCGAAAGACGCGCCTGACTGGCGCAACCCGGTATGGCGGCTGGCCGATGGCTCGGTCGCTGAGTGGTGAATGAGGGAGAAATCATGATGTTCGACAAGACCAAGGCAATGGTCGTCAAAGCTGCCTTCCTGCCTCCGGCACTGGCAAAGCGCATCGACGAAACCTGCACGCTCTCCGACTGGGAAACCCTGAACGATACGGAGCGCCAGACGGCGGCCGACAACGCCCGGGTTCTCGCCGTCAACGGTGAATCGGTGATAACCGCCGAATTCATCGCCCAGTTTCCCAAGTTGGAACTGATCGCCGATTTCGGCGTCGGTTACGATGGCATCGATGTCGCGGCCGCCAAGGCGCGCGGCATCGCCGTCACCAATACGCCGGGCGTGCTGACCGACGACGTCGCCGACATGGCCATGGGCCTGTTGCTTGCGACCTCTCGCCAGATCGTCGAAGCACAACGCTTCGTCGAGCGCGGAGATTGGGCAAACGGCGGCTTCACCTGGACCCGTAAAGTGTCCGGAGGCAAGCTCGGGATTGCCGGCATGGGCCGCATCGGCCAGGCGATTGCCCGCCGGGCTGCAGGCTTCGACATGGAGATCAGCTATACGGATCGGCAACCGATTGCGGGTTTGCCCTATGCTTTCGCTGCAGATCTCAAGACGCTTGCCAGCAATGTCGACTTCCTTGTCATCTGCGTCAACGGAGGCGACAAGACACGCGCGTTGGTCGATGCCGAGATTTTGCAGGCGCTCGGCCCGGAAGGTATTCTTATCAATATCGCACGCGGCACGGTGGTCGACGAGACGGCCCTGATCGCAGCCCTGGATGCGGGATCTATTGCAGGTGCCGGCCTCGACGTTTTCGAATGCGAGCCCGAAGTGCCGGCAGCACTGCATGGGCGCCCGAACGTGGTGATCACGCCGCATATGGCAAGCGCCACCCATGCGACGCGAAAGGCCATGGGCGATCTCGTTTTTGAAAATATCGCCGCCCATTTTTCCGGTCAGCCACTAAAGACCCCGGTCAATCCCTATTGAGGCAAAGCGGCGTCGGCCGCGCAACCGTTGCCGACACTGACTGACGAATTTTCAACCGCCTCGCGCCAGATCCACAGTCCGGCGCGGGGCCTTGCCTCCATCACCTGCGTCCCGACACCGGAACCGGACAGACTTCAGCGGGCGCCTCTCCGAGCGCGGTGGAGATCGACTGGGCAGTCGCCGCCACAACCGGCCCCAGTTCAAGCATGCGTGCCTCCGACATATGAAAGCTGGCACTGGCTATGCTGACGGCAGCGACCACTTCACCATTTACGTCGCGCACGGGTGCACCCACACAACGGATGCCGACTTCATTTTCCTCGAACTCCATCACCCAGCCCTGCTGGCGATAATCACGCATGGTTGCGAGATATTCGGACCAGGGCGGAAGGGGAGGGCGTTCACTCACCGTCCGCTCACGCAGCAGGACCGCTTCGTCATAGACTTCCAGCCATCGCTCTTCCGACATGCCGAGCATCAGCGCACGACCGACGCCGGTTGAGGCAAGCGGCATGCGCTGGCCGATACGCGAGCGCATTTCAAGGCCGCGTTGCCCCGACAACTTGTCGAGATAGAGCACATGCGGTCCCTCGATCTGTCCCAGATGGATGGTATCGCCGCAAAACTCTGCCAATTTCTCGAGAAAGGGGCGGGCGAGTTGGGCGAGGGGACGTTGTTCGCGGGCACGGGTGCCGAGATAGATGAGTTTGTAACCGAGCGTGTAGCCCTGGTAGGGAACATGATGAAGGTAGCCTTCTGCCACCAGATTGCTCAACACCCTATGGGTTGTGCTGCGCGGCATGCCGAGACGTTCCGACAGCCCCTTGACATCGCAAACACCCTGGGCGACCTGCTCCAGCAGGGACAGGCCTCGAAGCAGCGTCTGCGTACCGCTCGGCGACTTGCTGCGCGCGGAAATCTCTGTCTCATCAATGTGGGCATGTCCATGCTTGACGGGCTGACGCGACAAAAACAATTCTCCATTTACAAAGCCGGCAAGGGCCGGCCTTCATCCGTCATATCGCAAGACGGCGGCGGCGCCTATATGAAGAGGACCAATTAGCGGTGGTAGTGCGGAAATCGCGCGGTCGGCAACAGTGGGTGAAACGGTGACGGACCGATATGGACACTGCATGGATCGTCCCAAAGCAGTTTCGATCATTTGGTAAGCCGAAGGCACAAATTTAGGCACGCCTCACCTCACCAATGCAGCGCATGCATGGCTGTACTGCGACAGAGGCACTAACTGGTGTTCGGGAATGCTGTATAAATCATTCCAACGAAGCGATGCACCTCCTCCCGCAGAGCTTCGTGTTTCAGGCGCCCCACTCCTCCTCCCAAGGGAAGCCTGAAGGAACGGCGGCACTCCTCCTCCCAGTCGCTGTTCAATTGATTTCGAAAAGCCTGCTGCACCTCCTCCCGCGGCAGGCTTTTTCGATTCTCCCATTAAATTGAAATAGAACAGAGCCGCACTTTTGCGGGCCGATAAGCGCAATGGCGCGCGGCACCGCCACTCTTCAAAACACATGCTTGGCATGATGGCGCATGCCAACGACCTGAAATCGTGACTGCGAATTGATCCGTATCGCAAGATGGCACCGCGACAGCCAAAGCGATCGCGGTGATCTGCGTTTCACCGCCCCGAAGCCTGGGCAGCATACATGTAGCTGTCATAGCTGTATTCCGCGACACGGAACCATTCGAAGCTCTCGTCGCGGAACTTCTTCCAGCCAGGGTAGATCTTCGCCCAGGTCGGATGTTTCTGGCTATATTCCGCATAAAGTTCGAAGGAAGCCTTATAGGCTGCATCCATTACGTCGCGAGGCAGCGGACGCAATTGCACGCCCTTGCCCACCAGCGATCTGATCGCCGAGGTATTCTTGACGTCGTACAACGCCTGCATGTTGATGTTGGCGGCCTTGCAGGCCGTATCGAGCGCCGCCTTATAGCTATCCGGCAGCCCCGCATACTGGGCCTGATTGACGAAGAAGTGGATCGTCAGCCCGCCTTCCCAATAGGCCGGATAGTAATAATTCTTGGCGATCTGGTAGAAACCAAGGCGTTCGTCGTCATAGGGACCGATCCACTCGGCCGCATCGATCGTGCCGCGTTCCAGCGCGGGATAGATGTCGCCACCCGGAAGCTGCTGTGGCACCACGCCGAGACGAGCCATGACCTGTCCGGCGACGCCCGCAATGCGCATCTTGATGCCCTGAAGATCGGCGACAGTCTTGATTTCCTTGCGGAACCAGCCACCCATCTGGGCGCCGGTCGCACCACCAGGAATACCGACGACGCCGTAATTCGACAGGAACTCGTTATAGGCTTCGTTCCCGCCACCATGATAGAGCCAGGCGTTCTGCTGCCGGCCGTTCAATCCGAACGGGATGGTAGAACCAATGGCGAAGGTCGGATCCTTGCCGGTGAAGTAATAGCCGCATGTATGGGCGATTTCGACCGTGTTTTCCTTCACCGCGTCGATTGCCTGGGCGCCGGGAACGATTTCACCAGCCTGGAACACCTGAATCTGAAACTTGCCCTCGGTGATCGTGGAAAGTGCATCGGCCATGACCACTGCGCCGCCATAGATGGTATCGAGATTGTTCGGGAAGCCCGAGGTCAGCCGCCAGCGTATCGAAGGCTGGCTCTGAGCCACTGCCGGGGCAGCGAGTGACGCACCGGCTGCCGTTGCTGCACCGGCAAGCGCACCTTTCGTCATGAAACTGCGACGGCTTACGTCCTTTTCCATTTCAATCCTCCTCAATTGATCTGTCGGTAAACGGCGCCCGCGGCGCCGGGACTAGTTTACGGATTGGCCGTTCCCGTATTTGGCGGCGGTGCGCCGAAACTCGGTGGCGCCGGCTCGCTGGTCGTGGGCGCCGGAGCGCCAAAGCTTGGCGGCGGAGCACCGAAACTTGGTGCCGGGGGCGTGCCCTCGGACGAAGACCCGGGCGCTCCGAAAGGGGCCGAAGGGCTTCCGAATGGATTGAGGCCATCCCCGCCCGGCATCGGAATATTGATCTGGATCGTGTTCGGATCCACCATTGAAGCGGCGGACTTGTAGTGCATGACGAGCCCGGGGAAGGTAACGACGACGATGACCATTACAAGCTGGATCAGGAGATACGGAATCGAGCCCATATAGATCTGTCCCGAGGTTACGGGCTGGATCGTTGCGCCGGTGATCCGGTCCTTGTAGGCGCGCGTCGGCGCCACCGAACGAAGATAGAATAATGAAAAGCCGAAAGGCGGATGCATGAACGAGGTCTGCATGTTGATCGCCAGCATCACGCCGAACCAGACCAGATCGATGCCGAGGCTATCGGCCACGGGAGCGAGAAGCGGCACGATGATGAAGGCAAGCTCGAAATAATCGAGAAAGAATGCCAGGAAGAACACCAGCAGGTTTGCGACGATCAGGAAGCCGACCTCACCGCCCGGAACGGAGGTCATCAGATGCTCCACCCACAAGTGGCCGTTCACGCCATAGAAGGTGAGGGAGAAAACGCGGGCACCGAGCAAAATGAAGATGACAAAGGACGACAGTTTGACCGTGGCATAAAGCGCGGATTTGACGATATCGAGATTCAAACGGCGGTTCATGGCAGCAAGCGCGAGTGAGCCGACGGCACCCATCGCACCACCTTCCGTCGGGGTCGCAAGCCCGATGAAGATCGTTCCAAGCACCAAGAAAATCAGCACGAGCGGCGGAACCAGCGACGTGACAACCTTCTGGAACAGCTTCCAGCCTCGCAACGATCGCGCCTCAATCGGCAATGCCGGCACACTTTTCGGCTGAAGAAACGACATGACGATGATGTACAAGGCATAGGCAACCACCAGCATAAGGCCGGGGACCATCGCACCCTTGTACATATCGCCGACGGAACGACCGAGCTGGTCAGCCAAAACGATCAGGACAAGACTTGGCGGGATGATCTGTGCCAGCGTTCCCGACGCTGCAATCGTGCCTGCCGCGACGCGGCGATCGTAACCGTAGCGCAGCATGATCGGTAGCGAGATCAGGCCCATCGAAATGACCGAGGCAGCCACCACACCGGTCGTCGCCGCAAGGATTGCACCGACAAAGATGACTGCAAAGGCAAGACCGCCGCGGACAGGCCCGAACAGCTGCCCGATCGTATCAAGCAATTCTTCGGCCATGCCACTTCGTTCGAGTATCAGGCCCATGAAGGTGAAGAACGGGATCGCCAGCAGGGTTTCGTTCGACATCTGCCCGAAGATGCGATCCGGAATGGCACCGAAAAGATTGACCGGGAGAAGCTCCATCTCGATGCCGACAAAACCGAAGCCGAAGCCGACGAAGGCAAGTGCAAAAGCAACCGGATAGCCGAGAAGAAGAATGATTATGAGGGAGCCGAACATGATCGGCGCGAGATTTTCCGCAAAAAATGCAAACATGGCCGTTATCCGTCCTTAGAGGGTCTGTGCTTCTGCATCAGCCATGGCGATCGCGTCCGGCAATTGCCCGCGCAGGATGGCGACGCGCTTGATCAGCTCGGAAAGACCCTGCAGGGCCAGCAATCCGAAGCCCAGCGGGATCAACGCCCAGACCGGCCAGAGAATGAGGCCACCGGTATTGTTGGAAATCTCGCCGCTGATGAACTTGGAGACCACACGCGGCCAGGACAGGTAGATGGTGATCAGGCAGAACGGGAAAAGAAAGAAAAGCGTGCCAAAAATCTCGATCCAGATCTGGGTCCGGCGCGAGAGGCGACCGTAAACAAGATCGACCTTAACATGTTCATTGTTGAGCAGAGTGTAGCCCGCCGCAACAAGGAAGCCTGCAGAAAACAGATACCACTGCGCTTCAAGCCAGGCATTTGAACTGAGGTTAAACAGCTTGCGGGTTGTGGCATTGACCGCACTGATGACGATCGCCAGCAGGATCAGCCAGGAAACGGCTTTGCCAATAAATGTGTTTGCCGCGTCGATGATACGCGACAGCGCCAGTAGACCGGACATGATATTCCTCCCAAACCCCGTCATGAACGGGGTATGGTGCAATTTCTACGTGCGGCATTTTGGCAGAACAAGGGGAGGGGCAGAAGAAAGGCAGGCAACTACCCACTAATGGGTAAGTTTCATCTCGCCTCGGGCAAGGATATCCCGTTTTCCATCACGTAGCGGGTAAGGCCGGCTGTCGTCGCGATACCCAGCTTCTTCTTGATGTTCTTGCGATGGGTCTCGACCGTTGCCGGCGATATCACCAGTGCCTCCGCGATGTCTCGGTTGCTTTTCCCGCAAGCAAGCTTTGCCAGAATATCGCGCTCCCGTGCCGTCAGGATGTCTCCGGAGGCAAGCGCCTTGCCCGACATCAGCACCTCGGACACACCAGCCGAGAAATAACGACCACCGGCGGCGACCATTTCTATCGCGGCAACAATTTCCTCGGTCGGTACATCTTTCAGGATGTAGCCGGCAGCCCCGCGCAGCACGGATGCCGAAATATATTCTCGGCTATCATGCATGGAGAGCATCAAGACCTGAGTTTCAGGCACTTCCTTCTTAAAAAGTCCGATCGCTTCGATACCGTTCATCTTCGGCATGTTGATGTCCATCAGCACGACATCCGGCCGGCTGCGCCGCGCCTCCTCGATACCCGCCGCGGCCTGGACTGCCGTGCCGACGACGGCGATATGGGAGTAGGTCTCGAGCAGCGCCTTCAGGCCATCAAGGACAAGCGGGTGATTGTCGACCAGAACGACCTTGATCCGATCCGGCATCAGGCCGCCTCCCGCATTTCGCGCAGGCGACTGTTGGCGGATTTCGGCAGCATTGCGGTCAAGGTCGTTCCGGTTTCGGACGACCTGATGATCAGTATCCCGCCGAAATGGGCCATGCGTTCCTGCATGTTCCTTAGGCCAAGACCACCAACTGAGCCGGGCGGCAGCCCGGCCGGCGATCCATCAAACCCATGACCATTGTCGGTGATCGTCATCCGCATTCGCCCGCGCTCGCTCCACAGTCTGATATCAACCCGGCCAGCACCGGCATGCCGTTCGACATTCGTCAAAGCTTCCTGTGTGATCCGGTAGATTGCGGTACTCGCCTCCGGCTTCAGCACGTCGGGCGTCTCCACCTCGACGACAACGCTGATGCCCGTTCTCTCAGCGAAATTTTCTGCAAGCGACTTGATCGCTGGCGCCAGACCGAGATCGTCGAGAATCCTGGGGCGAAGCTCATGAGAAAGCCGACGGACCTCCTTGATCGCCGCATTCAGCGCATCAGCACCTTTCTCAATGGCCACCGACGCGTCATCGGCGTGGCTTTTCACCTTACGACTGGCAAGATCGATTGAATATCTGACGCCGATCAAACTTTGCGAGATGCCATCATGCAGTTCGCGTGCGAGCCTCGTGCGTTCCTCCTCCTGCGCATCGATCACACGTTGGGCGAGGGCCGCCAGTCTCCGGTCGGCCAGGCGCCTCTCATGCAGGGTGATGAACATGCAGGTCGCAAAAACGACCAGCACGGCGGGTACTGCAATCGACGCGACGGTCGTGAATGTGCGACGAATATTCTCACGCATGCCGGCCTTGGTGGCGGCCGTCTGAGCGAAGACGTCGTCAAGATAGACGCCGGTACCCACCATCCAATGCCATTTATCCAGTCCGGCGGCAAAAGACAGCTTGTCGGCCATTTCTCCCGAGGAAGGCTTTTCCCATTTATACTGATGCAGCCCGCCTCCTTCCCTGGCCTTGGCAATCAGATTGGCAATCACCTGGTCGCCATCGGGATCCATGAGACCCAGCCAGTTATGGCCAGGCCTGAATGCCTGGCGAGGATGGACGATGTTGTTGCCGTCATAGTCGTAAACGAAGAAATAGCCGTCCTTGCCGTAATCAAGCGAGGTCAGTATAGCCCGGACCTTCTCCTTGGCCGCTTCATCATTGGTACCGGCATGCGCATACACGTCCCCGATCGCCGACAAGGCAAGGTTCGTCAGGTTGAGCAGTTCCGTTTCCTTGGCCTTGAGCAGGTTTCGCTCAAAAGTGTCGATGCTGCTCTGAGCCAGTATGGTAGACTGCCGGGTGATAAAGGCCGTCACCGTCAGGATGGCGACGATAAGAGGCACGATCGCAAGCGCAATAATCTGATGACGGAGTTGCACGCCAACCTCCTCCAAAGCCAGCCTCAAAAACGAACGACAGTCCTAACACGATTTGTCAGCCATGACGCAATCCGCACCCGCTCGAATCCCGGTGTCCGAAGGCTGCGATATCGAGGCTGCGGAAAGCTCAGGTCATCAGCAGATATGCAGGCAAGGATCATCACGTCTGCACAGAATGCTTCTTCCAGGAATTGTCACCAGTCTCACAAGTTCCATAAGCTATCTTATGCGATCTTTATGCCAAACTCACACTCAGCTTCAGTTCCGACATGCTCCCATTTCCGGAAATTCTGATCACGTTGTGGAGCCCCTCCTCTACTCCTTGGCGAAGAGAACACAGACCGGTGTTCCGATCTCGTAGATATCTCCCAATGGCGCAAGGACGCCGGTCGTCGGATCGATGGAGAAGACGGCGAGTGACGAACTGTCCTGATTGGCAACTACGAGGAAAGTGCCGTCAGGATCTATCGCAAAATCGCGGGGTGTCTTTCCCCTCGTTTCATACCAGCCGATCGGCTCAAGCGAGCCGTTACTCTCTTCGACCTTGAATGCGGTGATGCTGTCATGGCCACGATTGGAGACATAAAGAAAGCGTCCCTGCGGATGCAGACGGATAGCGGCGCCGCTTGACGTGCCGGCAAAATCGGCGGGCAAAGTCGAGACCTCAGCGATCGGATTCATCGAGCCATGCCCATAGGCATAACTTGCAACCGTGCAGCCCAGCTCGTTCAGGACGAAGACATGCCTTCCATCTCTGGAAAAGACCAGATGCCGGGGCAATGCACCGGGCGTTGCTTGAGCCACAGAATCCGGACGTTTTTCGACGAAGCCTTCGGAAATGGAGTAACGAACGATCTCGTCTGTGCCCGCATCACAGATCACAACATGACGGCCATCCGGCGAAACCGTTGCCTGGTGAACATGCGGACCTTGTTGCCGCTCGGCATTCGGCCCGCTGCCGCTTCTACGAATATCGATGCCCTCACCCGCTGGCCGGCCATCGACGCCGAGCGGATAGGCAACGAGATTTCCAGATTGGTAGTTGGAGATGAATAACCACCTGCCGTCTTCGTCGAGAGAGACATGGCAGGGTGCGTCACCGAAAACGGGTAAGCGATCGACGACCGACAATTTGTTTGCTGCACCCTCCCGCTGGAGAATGGCAGCGCCGGCGCCATCTGCCTCGTCCCGTTCCTCGACACTATAAATCGTGCGACCGTCGCGCGACATGGTCAGATATGTGGGATTGCAGACATCCGAGACTGTTTCGATTGCCTCGATCCGGCCCGATGAACCGTCGATTTTCAGGATCGAGATCCCATTCCCTTTCGCTAGGACATGCGGCAGGGAATGTGTGTAGCTGCCAATGATAAGAGTAGATGTCCCCTGCCCGTCGCCATGCACTGTCATCTGTTTTCTCTGTCTGGGTTGGAGCGAAAAACATCGGCTATCCCCGAGAGCCATCCTGCCCTCGGCCCCGCGATCAACATAATGGCCGAGAAGGTCCGTTGTGAATGCCTGAAGGGCCGCATCTCATTCTTGCCTGCCCCCTTTGACCTGAACAAGGTGGGTGCTCGACTTTCCCTCAATTTCGCAGGGCATTCAGCATTGGCCTTGCCGAGAAGCGCCCGGTTTGAGCCTTGCGGGTCAATTCGCGCAGATAACCACCTGCGGACCGGATGCTATCGGCTTTCTCCAGCATTGCCGCAATCACGATCGCCGCCGTGCGATCCCCCATGGCTTGGCGGGCATCAATCCAGGCACTCGGGCTGACGCCAAGCATTGAGCGAACCAGATCCGCAGTTGAAAGCACATCCCGCCAATCATGGATGCCACCTTTCACGTATTCGCTTATCTGCGGGCATAGACGGAGGAACTCGTCCAGCGATATCGCCTCCTCTCGAGGCCTCTGCTTTGTTGATCCGTTGCCTGCCTCCGCCTTACTTTGATCCCGGCCGTTTAATTCAATATTTTGGTCTGTTTTTGAATTCTGAATATGGCGCTCAGAAAACACCTCATTGGCGCTCATTTCTTGTTCAGATAAGGCGTTGAGATATGTGTTTTCCACCTCGGCGCGCAGGCGTACCAGCCGCGCCAACAACGGCTCCATATCCGTTTGGGGCATCTGACGCAGACGTTTGACGGATAGGGCGGCCAGCCGCTCGTGGAATTCCATCCAGTCCCCTCCACGCCCCTCATGAAGAGCTGCCTCGATGATCTTCGCAACATCACGGAAATGGACAGTTATCTCGGCTCTCAGCACCGAAAGACGCTTGGCCTCTTCTCTTGCCTTTTCAGCGCTGGCCAGGATTTCTTCGGCACGCAGCGCGAAAGGCGCGAGGTCGAAACCGAATGCATCCTCTACCTGCCCATTGCCGTCACGTCGGCAAAACCGCTTGCCGTTGGCGCTGTCACGCCTGAAGATGAACCCTTCGTCGACCAAAGCGGCAAGGTGTCTGCGCAGCGTTGCCGGTGACATACCACGCGAGCGGATCGAGAGTTCGACATTCGACGGAAAAACGATGATCGGCGTGCTGCCATCCAGTTCACGGTCTTGGTGAAAGCTCGTCAGCGCCTCGAGCACGACGATCGAACGATCGGAAAGACCGTAGTGCGCGCGTGCCTCCGTGAGGGCTCTTATCAGCTGCCACTTCTCAGCCTTGCCGCTGAAATTTCCCGCTTCGCCACTGCGCAGGCTTTCCTGCCGGCGTTCGACTTCGGCCTGGAGAGCGAAATTTCGCGCAGAAAATCGCGCGCCGCCAAAAGGCGTCGTTGCCATTCGTTCGACCATATGCGTCTCCATTAGGAGGCAAGTGCCTTTGGAGCGCACCGTCACCCATAAATCAACGCATCGAAAACAGCGTTATGGCTGTCGACTCTTGACTTTGGACATCGGAAGTGATTCTCTTGAACTGCTTAGATTGAAGAGGGCTTCCAGGACGGTGACGTTTTGGGGGCCTTTTTTCTTGCTCTCTCAGTTTTCCTTATTGCTCGGTTGATCTGCGTTTTTCATCTGCTAGCCGCGCTTCCGCGACGGCTTGACGAGAAACGCGTTATATTGCTGAACGAGTGCCTTGGCGGCCTCGTCGACGAAATTGGCGTCGACAGCGGCGGCAAATTCGATCCGCCTTGTCTTGCCGTCGATACGCATCTGGGCAAAGGCGTTGCCATTCCGGTCCGTTAGCGCCATAGGCTCCGCACGCGTCGTTCTTTGCGGCTTCGAAAGCCGATCGAATACACGTTGGAAGCGCTCGTCGCTGCCGGCCATCCGAAACGCGTCGCTTTTCGTCTCCTCGTCGGCAGATGCCTGGGCATTCGCCGCAGCGAGCAGATCGCCAAGTTTCATCCAGCGATCTCGTCCGGCCTTCGGAGCCGCACCGATCGCCCGGATGATTGCGTCCGGCACGGTCTCGACCACCTGCAACAGACGGGACAGTTCGCTCTTCTGCACAGACAGCGCATCACCGATAACCTTGCGGTCGAAACCATGCGTTGCAAGGTTCTTGGCAAACACCGCTCGCTCAATGAAGGAGAGGTTGCGGCGCTCGGCATTTTCCTTGCCTTGCGCCAGAACAAGCTCGTCATTCGAAAGTGTGCGAACAATCGCCTTCACCTCGATGCCGAGCCGCGATGCGGCACGAATCCGGCGGTGGCCATAGGCCGTCTGGAAATGGCCAGGCTTTTCCGGGTGATGGCGCAACAGCACCGGCACCTGCTGGCCACTGTCCCGTATGCTGTCGATCAGCGTCGCGAGATCTTCGTCGTCTTCGTCGTCCAGCCGCAAGCGATCCTCGACAAACGAGGAATCAATCCTGTCGGTATGGATCGTAACGATCTGCTCGCCTTCGCTCATCGCCTGACGCAGGATTCGGGCTTCTTCAACCTCGCGGCTCATCGCATTGAGCGACAGGCCCATGGCTTTGACCGCGCCGGAAGAACTCCGTCCCATAGTATTGGTGGAGACAGGCGGCGGGATGGGGGCTTCCGCAACAACTGGCACCGACTTCGTTTCGGACGCGGGTTCGGCTCCGGGCGCAAGCCCGCCTCCAAAAAGCGCTCTCAACTCGTTTTTCCGGCTGCCTGCCATTTTGTGAAGCCCTCCTTCCCGGTTATCGGCCCCAGGCCGAATGGATCAGAGTTTCAATTTCGCTGTTGACGGCATTCATCGCCTCAAGAGCACGGTCATAGGTCGAACGGGTGAAATTCTCCCGGCCGACTTCATAGAGCGTCTGCTTCGTCAGACCCGCATCCGAGACTGCGGTGGACTTCAGCATCGGCGCAGTCAAAACACGATCACCGAACAGCGATCGCATGAAACCGACGATCTGAGCCTGCGGCCCGTCATTAGGCTCAAAGCGGGTGACCAGATAACGCAGAAAGTCGAAATTCAGCGTGCCGCCCGCCTCACGCACCACGGACAGAAGGTCCGACGTCATGAACAGGAACTGGTTCATCGAGGCGACGTCCAGCATCTGCGGATGCACGGTGACAATGACCGACGTCGATGCGCAGAGAGCCGACAGCGTCAGATAGCCGAGCTGCGGTGGGCAATCGATGACCACGACGTCGTAATCCTGTTCCACCGTGGCCAGAACTGCCTGGATCCGGGCGAAGAACAGCGGGCCGCTATCCTTTCCGCTCTGCCGGTTGGCGAGTGCCTGCGGCGTCACATGCTCGAACTCCTGCAATTCGATATTACCGGGAACGAGATCCAGTCCGGGGAAATAGCTGCCGCGAATGACATCCGAGAGCGCACGCTGTTCGTCGTCGTACCGGATTGCGCCATAAAGCGTGTCGTTGCCGGTCAGATCCAGTTCCGGCTGATAACCAAAGAGCGCCGAAAGCGAGGCCTGCGGATCGAGGTCGATGGCAAGTACGCGGTGCCCTGTCAGCGCGAGATATTGCGCCAGGTGGGCCGCCGAGGTCGTCTTGCCTGATCCACCCTTGAAATTGGTGACAGAGATGACCTGCATATGTTCGTTTCGTGCAGCATCACGTCGGGGCAAATAGGACTGCGCCTTGCTCAGGTTACCCTTTGCGACAGCCTGATCCGCCAGGTGCGTGCGCAGGGCATTGATATCAGTCAGCGAATAGAACCGCCGCCCGCCAGCGCCTGTCTCCGGTTGCGGTCCTTCGCCGGCAAGCGAAAGCTGCCGCAGATAACCGTCGGAGACACCGATAAGCTTGGCGGCTTCGCCGGACGAAAAGCTACGCAGGGTCTTGCTGGAAAGCGGCGGAAACAACCGTTCCCGCATCGCTTTCAGCTGCTCCGAAAGGGCACGCGCATCCCGCGCGATCGCCTCGTCGGCGAGCTGCCGCGCCTCTGGAAGGCCTCCGCCCTTCGGCGAATTCGATTTGTTAGCCGATGCGGCCATTCCCGTTCTCTCCTTGATGCCCGTCCACGCGACTTTAGCGACCGCGATCATGGACCGCGGATGCGAAAGAACATTGACAGACAAAGCGAAATTGCCAGCCCCATACGCCCCGGAACCGAATTAACATCGGGACGACTTGGTTACGCCGAAAAGCAAGATATCCGCTTATAACCGTTACAAAACTGAACGGATGTGCGAGTCGCGTCAAGGGATTTCTCTAGACCTGCCCGCCGGCAGGCGACAATGGCCAGAAAACGGCCATTAACGGCGTTCAGGAAACTGAATGCCTGGCCAGCGTTGCTCCCTCCGCTGCATCGGAGACAGTATAGCCATGCATTTGATTCGTTGGGCTTGCGGTATGGGAGATAATGAAATGGAGCCAATCTGGGCAGTCGGCCTGATGACCGGGACCGTACTCGACGGCAATATCGACGTCGCACTGCTGAAGACTGATGGCGAGAGAGTCGACATGTTCGGCCCCTACAGGTTGGTCCCCTATCCGGCGGAAACCCGTCGTCTGCTGGAAGAGACCCTCCAGCAAGCCCGGATATGGAACTTCGAAGGACCGGAACCCACCATATTCGTCGAAGCCGAAGAAGCTCTCACCCGTGGCCAAGCCAGTGCAGTACAGCAACTCGTCGCTGAGGCCGGGTTGTCGATGAACGATATCGGCATTGTCGGCTTCCACGGACAAACCGTCCTACATCGGGCACCGACACGTGAAAGGTTGGGCAATACGCGGCAGCTAGGAGATGGGCAGCTGATGGCCGACATCCTTGGCGCCAAAGTTGCGTATGACTTTCGCACTGCCGATGTGCGTGCCGGCGGCCAAGGCGCGCCGCTTGCTGCCATCTATCACGCAGCACTGCTGCACGGGGTCGATCCGAGCGGCGACAGCGCAATCCTCAATCTCGGCGGCGTCGGTAACATTACGTGGTGGGACGGCAAGGATGTCCTGGTCGCGTTCGATACCGGGCCGGCAAACGCCCCGCTCAATGACTTCATCAAGGAGCGCGGCCTTGGCGAGATGGACCGCGACGGGACACTTGGCGCTTCGGGCACCGTTGACGAGCAGCGGCTCGAACGCCTGCTGCAACATCCCTATCTGACCGCGTCCTACCCGAAGTCTCTGGACCGTTTCGATTTCACTTCCACCATGGCCGAAGGTCTTCCTGCCGCCGATGGGGCGGCAACCCTTTCGGCCTTCACCGCCTCTGCGGTCGGCAAGGCGCTCGATCTTCTGCCACGGCGACCGACGCGATTGATCGTCAGCGGCGGCGGCCGGCACAACCCCACAATCATGAAGATGCTGGCAAGCCGGGCACGGGTGGAAGCGGTCTCGGCCGATATGTTCGGCTGGCGTGGAGATGCCGTCGAGGCCGAGTGTTTCGCCTTCCTTGCGGTGCGCTCATTACGAGGATTGCCGATCAGTTTTCCGACGACAACCGGTGTTGCGACAGCGCAAACCGGCGGAAAAATTGCCACATACCCGTCATAATCGTTCACATTCCAGCGACACGATGGGACATTCCCCGGCTATGAAAAATAAATCGATTTAAAGAACTTGAGGCCTGCGACACATCGTCCTAGTTTCCTGACGATTCTCAACTGCGTCGAGAGGCTTGAATATGCAGATCGGAATGATGGGACTGGGCCGCATGGGCGGCAATATGGCAAGGCGGCTGATGCGCGCGGGCCATGAATGCATTGCCTATGACGTCAACCCAGCGGCGGTTCAGACGCTTGTCGACGAAGGTGCGATCGGGATTTCATCGATCGAACAGTTTCTCGACAAATTGACGCCTCCGCGCGCCGTCTGGATCATGCTGCCGGCTGCGATCACGCCTGCCATCGTCGAGAAACTGGCCGCTTTCATGCAGCCGGGCGACATCATCATCGACGGCGGAAACTCCAACTATCGTGATGCGGTCGACCACAGCGACAAGCTTGCCGAACAGGGCATTGCCTATGTCGACGTCGGCACGAGCGGCGGCGTCTGGGGTCTCGACCGCGGCTTTTGCCTGATGATCGGCGGGCCTGACAATGCCGTCCAGCATCTTGATCCGATCTTTGCGGCGCTGGCCCCCGGCGCCGATCTCGATCCCTCGCTTCGCCCAGCGGAACGCGGTTATCTCCATTGCGGTCCGAGCGGCGCCGGCCACTTCGTCAAGATGGTCCATAATGGCATAGAATACGGCATGATGCAGGCCTATGCTGAAGGCTTCAACGTGTTGAAGCAGGCCGGCATTGGCCGCACCAAGCGCGAAGCCGATGCCGAAACGGCTCCCTTCCCTGACGCTCATTATTACCAGTTCGACATGGATATCGAGGCCATCAGCGAAGTCTGGCGCCACGGCAGCGTCATCGGCTCGTGGCTCCTGGATCTGACAGCCGAAGCGGTAAAAGAAGACCCGTCGCTCAGCAGCTTCGGTGGTCGGGTGTCGGATTCGGGCGAAGGCCGCTGGACGATGAAGGCGGCGATCGACATGGGCGTCCCGGTGCCGGTTCTCTCGGCTGCCGTGTTCAGCCGCTTTGATAGCCAGGGCAACGCCGATTACGCCAACAAGATGCTGTCGGCGATGCGCAAGGCGTTCGGCGGTCACATCGAAAAACCACACGCCAAGTAGCGCTATAAACTTTTGTTGACACAATAGTCAAAAGTTTGCATGGGTTCATCAGGAGCCCATGCAAATGACACAACCACTTGCGCCGCAGGAAGCCGCCGTCCTTGCGCTGATCCGCAACAACCCGTTTGTCGGGCAGCAGGAGATCGCTACGGCGCTCGGCCTGGCCAGATCTACGGTTGCAGCTCATATCGTCCAGTTGATGGGCAAGGGGCATGTGCTTGGCCGCGGTTATCTGCTGGCGTCTGAAGCCCGCGCTATCTGCATCGGCGGAGCAGTGCTGGACCGCAAATATCATGCCCGTGCCAAGATCGTGCTCGAAACGTCCAATCCGGTAGACAGCAACCGCAGCCTCGGTGGCGTGGCTCGCAACGTTGCCGAAAACCTGGCTCGGCTGGGCTCCTCGACCGGCTTCATCTCGATCGTCGGCGACGATGATGGTGGCCATGCCCTTCTCAAATACATGCGCGAACTCGGGGTCGACGTCAGCCAGGTCGTGACGTCGTCTGAGCGGCCGACGGCCGAATATGCGGCCATCCTCGATGCATCGGGGGACCTCGTCCTCGGCATAGCGGACATGAGCATTTTTGACCTCTTCCAGCCGGATCATATCGAGCGGGCCTGGCCACATCTTGCCGCCGCCAGCTGGATTTTCGCCGACTGCAACCTCTCCACCGAGGCTCTTTCGACGCTGATCAATCGGCGGAAAGGTGCTACCTGCCGGCTGGCAATCGACACCGTCTCAACCCACAAGGCGGCACGCCTGCCGAAAGATCTGAGCGGCATCGACCTCCTTTTCATGAACATTGACGAGGCCAATGCGCTGCTCGGCCAGTCCTTTGCACACACGCCGGATCAGGCTGTCAAAGCCGCGGTGGCTTTAAAACACGCCGGCGCGGGCATGGCCGTGGTTTCCTCCGGCGCGCATGGCATGGCGGTCGCCGGGGTTGAAGGCACCGCTTTCGTCTCGGCTGTAAAGGCAGAGCCGATCGACATGACGGGCGCCGGCGACGCGATGATTGCGGCGACCCTCCATCGCCTTCTCGAAGGCGACGACGTTTTCGATGCGGCGCGGATTGGCGCGCTTGCAGCCACACTCACCACGGAATGCGCATCAAGCGTGCATCCCGGCCTGTCTGCCGAACTGATAGAGGCCAACCGGCACAGGTTCGCCATTGGAAAGGATACCCCGACATGCAGTTCCTGAAGCCCAAGCTCAACAATGAAGTCTCCCACGCAATTACCAAAGGCGGCCCGGTCGTTGCGCTCGAGTCAACGATCATCACCCATGGCATGCCCTATCCCGCCAATCTTGCGACGGCAAAGGCAGTCGAAGATGTCGTGCGCGCCAATGGCGCGGTGCCGGCAACCATTGCTGTGATCGACGGCGAGTTGCGGGCCGGCCTTGAGCCCGAAGAACTCGAAACGCTCGCCCAGGCGAAAAATGTCGTCAAGGCTTCCGGCCGTGACCTCGCCGTCGCCATGGTGCGCGGCCAGACCGCCGGCACGACCGTCTCGGCGACCATGCTGCTTGCCGAGCTTGCCGGCATTGAGATCTTCGCCACCGGCGGCGTCGGCGGCGTACATCGCGGCGCGGAACACACTTTCGATATTTCCGCTGACCTGACAGAACTCGGCCGGACGAAAACGGCCGTTGTCTGTGCCGGGGTAAAGTCCATCCTCGATATTGCCAAGACGCTGGAATATCTGGAAACCCAACGCGTGCCTGTGATCGCCTATGGCACCGAGGATTTCCCGGCTTTCTTCACCCGCAAGAGCGGCTACAAGGCCGACCACCGCCTGGATAGCGCCGCAGAAATCGCCAAGGCGATGTGGCTGCATCACCAGTTCGGCACCGGTACCGGCCTGCTGATTGCCAATCCCATTCCGGAGGCTGCAGCACTGACACCGGAATTCATCGACGGGACGATTACCGATGCGGTACGGGAAGCCGAAGAGCGCGGTATAGGCCGCAAGGAGCTGACGCCGTTCCTGCTTGCCCGCATCAACGAGCTTTCCAAGGGCGAAAGCCTCAAAGCCAATATCGAGCTGGTGAAGAACAACGCGATGCTCGCCGCCAAAATGGCTGTCGCCTATTCCGCACTGAAAAAGGCATGACGAGAATGAGGCTGCCTGACGGCAGCCTCAGCTCAATTTGATGTGCGGGACCGCGCCTTGTTCGGCCGCAGCAACCGCCTCGTCATAACCTGCATCGGCATAACGAATGATGCCGAGCGACGTATCGTTGGTGATCGCCATTTCGAGCCGCTCGGCGGCAGCTTCCGTACCATCGGCAATGATCGTCACGCCGGCGCTCGTCATATAACCGGCATACCCGCCGCCACCCGAATGGATGACGACGAGATCGGCCATCGACGCGCAGAGCGTCATGGCATCGATCAACGGCCAGTCTGCAATGGCATCAGATCCATCCTTCATATTCTCTGTCATGATGTTTGGATGCGCCATCGCGCCAGCATCGAGGTGATCACGCGAGAAGGCGACAGGTCCCTTGAGTTCACCCTTCGCCACCAGCTCGTTGACCGCGAGCGCCAACTTCGTGCGCTCCCCATGGCCGAGCCAGGCGATACGCGCCGGAAGCCCTTCGAAGGGTACATTCTCCCGCGCCAGCCTAATCCAATTGGTAACGATGTAATTATCCGGAAAAAGATCGAGCACGAGATCATCGATCCGGGTGATATCGCTCTCTTCACCGGACAAGGCCATCCAGCGGAACGGACCGATCGCCTGGCAGAATAACGGTCGCAGATAGGCTTCGGTGAAGATCGGGATATCGAAGGCGTTTTCAACGCCACCTTGCTTGGCCTGCGTGCGGATCAGATTGCCATTATCGAACACCTCGGCGCCCTTTTCCTGCAGGGTCAGCATCGCGCGGACATGATCGGCTATCGAGGCACGGCTTGCCGCCATCAACTGTCCCTGCCCTTCCTTGCGCAACCGGCGGACCTCTTCAAGGCTCATGCCCTTCGGCACATAGCCGTAGACGAGATCATGCGCTGAAGTCTGGTCGGAGACGATATCCGGGACGATGCCGCGTTTGACGATCTGCGGATAGATATCCGCAGCATTCCCGACGAGACCTATCGAGACCGCACGTTTTTCGGTCACTGCCGCATCGATCATGGCAAGTGCGGCATCGAGATCCGGTGCCACCTCGTCGAGAAAGCCGATCGCCTTGCGCTTGGTCACCCGCTCGGGATCGATATCGACCACGAGGATGGCGGCCCCCGCCATCCGGCCGGCTAGCGGTTGTGCTCCGCCCATGCCTCCGAGACCCGCAGTCAGAACAAAACGACCGGCAAGCGTGCCGCCGAAACGTTTTGCGGCTATCCGCATGAAGATCTCATAGGTGCCCTGGATGACCCCCTGGCTGCCGATATACTGCCAGGCACCGGCCGTCAGCCCGCCCCAGCAGATCAGCCCCTTTTCCTGAAGATCGTAGAAATATTCCGCCTTCGCCCATTGGCCGACGATGTTGCAGTTGGCCATGATGACGAGCGGCGCCCTGGCATGGGTCCTGAGCAGTCCTACCGGCTTGCCGGACTGGATGATCAGTGTCTGGTCCTCGTCCATCGTCTTCAGCGCCTTGACGATCGCCTGATGTGCCGCCCAGTTTCGCGCAGCCTTGCCGAGCGCGGCATAGACGATGAGGTTATCCGGGTCCTCGCCGACCGAAAGGACGTTTTCGAGAAGCCTGAGAAGTGCCTCCTGCCGCCACCCTCTGGCACGCAATTCTGGCCCGCCGGGGATCGGAAAGTTCGGATGACGCGGATTGGGCTTCGGCATAACGGCTCTCCTCAGGCCAGCGCGTAATCGGCGATGCTGATCCCGAGCGCTTTCTCGCAGATCGGATAGACGGACGGGTCCTTGACGCTCGACGACAACGGAATGATCGTCTTCGGCACATGCAAGAGAAACACTGACATGCCGACCTTAAGCTGGCCGACACTCATCGGCTCTCCTTCGGGTGACAGCGTCGCGATAATGTCGGGGAAAGTGGCGAGCCGGTTTCCACTGGCGTCGTCCACGGCCATATATTCATTCATCACATGCATGGTCACCGCCTTGTCGCCACGCCCGACCGTCAGCGTGCCGACGTCGAAAGCTTCCTTGGTATAGACGACCGTCTTGGCGGTCACCTCGCCCTCGGCAATGATTGCGCCGCCCGTGACCTTGACGATTGCATCGATGATCGCGTGACCACCCTTCGCTTCAGCCTGGATGATCGCTTCCCCGAGCGTCAGCGCCAGGCTGATTCCGCCAAGCGCCGCATGCCGCCGAACATAGGAGGCGCGGAGCGGATTGCGGCAGGAGGCAATGAAGCCGCCGGACATATCGGATGCCGTGCGCAGCACCGGCGAGACCTTGGCTGTCGCACCGCGGATGACCAGTTCGATATAGCTGTTTTCGGCGCGATTGCCGCCGACCGCAGTCTGGATCATCTGCTCCGGCGAATTTGCCATGCCGATCGATCCCATGTCACCGGTTGGATGGGCGCGGACGTCCCCCACCGCATCCAGCACCTTGGTGCCGAGGATGGCAGACGGCAGCCAGCCATTCAGCGTCGACGACTTGCCGTTCTGGCCGATCATCAGCGCCGAGACCTTTTCTCCCAACGCGTCCTGCAAAAGCTGCACTGCCTTTACGTAATCGACGCCCTGCATTTCCCAGGCGGTGGTCGAGGCCGGTGCGCCGATTGCGGCGGCTGTCGCAACCCAGTCATTGTCATCGAGTTCGTCGATGCTGATCAGTTCAGGTTTACCGATCGAGACAGCCGCATATCCCAGCATGCGGCCATGATCCGACCATCCGCCGCCGCCAGCGGCGTAAACCGATCCTCCAAGGACCGCAGCCTCGACATCCTTTTCCGTCAATATGCGGCCCATGCTGTTTCTCCCTATTTCTGGTCCAGATCGAGAACCGTCTCGTAAAGAACGGCTGCGCCGAGCGTGATCGCGTCATTCTCCGACCATTCCTCCGCAGCGTGACTGCGGCCATCCTTGCTGGCGATGAAGATCATCGCTGCCGGCGCAACCTTGGACAGGAAGGCGGCGTCATGGCCAGCGCCCGACACCATCGGACGGGTGGTCGCGCCAATACGGGCAGCACATGATGTAAGAAGATCGGTCATCATCTCGGACATTGGCGTCGGCGCGGCATTGGATACCCTGCGCGGTTCGGCGATTGTCACGCGCCGCTCGGCGGCCGTCTCGGCGCACAAGACAGAAACCGAAGCGACGAATTCGTCCATAACGCTTGGATCGACCGCACGGGCATCGATCAGCATGCGGACATGCGAGGGCACAACATTGGCCGCGTTCGGCTCCATCGAGAATTCGCCGACCGTGCCGGCAAAATAGCTCGGACCAAGCGCCAATTTCCTGGCAATTCGTTCGATCCCGAGCACGACGCAGGACGCCGCCCCCAGCGCGTCGTAACGGGAATTCATTGGTGTTGTCCCGGCATGGTCGGCACGCCCCTCGATCAATATCTCGAAGCGGGAAATGCCGGTGATCGCACCGACGATGCCGATATCGACTTTTTCGCTTTCCAGCACCGTTCCCTGTTCGATATGAAGTTCAAGGAAGGCCTTGATATCGGTTCGGCCGCCCGCCTGCGCCGGGTCACCGCCGACGCTGCGGATACCTTCCGCAAGATCGATCCGCCCTTCACCTGCGTCGGCCATGCGCTCCAGCCATTCGTCTGGGCGCACGCCGATCATGCCACGGCTGCCGATACAGGAGACCCCGAAGATCGACACTTCCTCTGCAAGGAAATCGGTGATTTCCAGATCGTGCTGCAATTCAATGCCGGCATCACGCAATGCCCGCGCCACTTCCAGCCCCGCGATGACACCGGCAATTCCGTCGAAACGTCCACCATTCGGCACAGTGTCGCTATGCGAGCCGAGCATCAGCGTGCCCTTGCCGTCGACGCTGCCCTTGCGGTGACCGATCAGGTTTCCAGCAGCATCGATACGGGTTTCCAGGCCCGCCTCGCGAAAAACTCTCTCGACATAGGCGCGCCCCTTCAGAAACATCGGGGTAAAGGCGCGGCGCGTCCAGGGCTTGTCGGGTTCGGTAATGGCGGCAAGGGCGTCGATGTCAGCGGCGATCCGATCGGCATTGACGGCAATATTGGATTTCATACGGTATTGTCCTGCAACGAATGGCTGGCGGGAGGACGGACGAAGCGGCCGGAGCCGGGCTCGGAAAGCACTTTCGATCCGTCATAGGCGAGTACCCCGCGAAGATAGGTTCCAGCCACCTTGTAAGGCAAGATCATTCCGTCATAGGGCGACCAGCCGACGACATTGTTGCCGGTCTTCGACGCGTCAAAGACATGCTCCTCCCTTGTCAGCACGGCAATATCGGCATGTTTGCCCACTTCGAGCGCGCCCTTGATATGGTCAATCCGGAAATGCCGGGCAGGATTGCGGGCCATCAGCTTCGCCGCCCATGTGAGCGGCACGCCGCGTTCCAGCGCACCCTTGACGAATAACGGCATCATCGCCTCAAGCCCCGGCAGGCCGGATGCATTGGCCAGCATGTCCGGGTTGGTCTTGCGGTCGAGCGACCAGCTGACGTGATCGGTGGAGAGCAGCGTGACATTGCCGGCCACCAGATGTCGCCAGAGCTTTTCCACTTCGGCCCGCGGACGAATGGGTGGGTTGCATTTCGAGCGTCCGCCGAGCCGCTTCGCATCGGTATCGCAATCCAGTGTCAGATAGTGGATCAGGCATTCCACAGTCGCCCGATGCCCCTGCGCCCTATAGCCAGCAGCGATTTCGTAACCGCGGCCGAGCGAACAATGGACCACATGTGCCGGGCAGCCCGTTGCTGCACCGATCTCATAGATCTCGGTCATCGCAAGAAGTTCGGTCAGCGGCGGACGCGACATTTCATGGGCGCGGTAATCGGTAATGCCCGACGCCTTCACCTTCTCCATCGCCCAGCGGACATATTCGTCGTTCTCGTTGTGCACGCCGGCCGTCAGTCCGGTCGGCGCGATCGTCGCAAAACATTCGGCCATCAATGGTGCGAAAATGCGCGGAAAGCGTTTGGGATCGGTACCGAAAGTCGAGAACTTGAAGGCGGCAACACCGGCTTCGACCTGTTCGAGAATACGCCTTGCGCCTTCCTGCGGATCGACAGTCCCGTAGAGCGCGAAGTCAACGCGCGCCTGCTCGCCTGCGTGGGCGATCTTGCTGCGCACGGCTTGTGCAGAACAGACGAGATTGCCCTCGTCATAGGGCATGTCGACGATCGTTGTAACGCCACCTGCCGCCGCCGAGCGCGTCGACCAGATGAAGTCCTCCTGGTTTTTCTGCGACAGCGAGTGCACCTGCGCGTCGATCGCACCAGGCAAAATAAGCGAGGCGCCCAGATCGTGGCTCTCCCTTGCCGATGGGATCGCGCCCTGTCCGATCTCGGCAACCAACCCGTCGCGGACGGCAACGAAACCGCCTGGGACCATACGATCCGGCAGAACCAGCGTGCCTTTGAGAACAAGGTCGAAATCCGACATGCCTTCCCTCCTGCCGTTTGCCAAGCTTCCGCTTCTTCAGCGACTGTATGGAATTTTACCGTTGTCCGGGATATCCCATATCTCGAACGATCGTCATCCGCTGGCGGTCGCACGGAATGTGAAAGATCTCCCTTGGATACTGCGACGCTGGTCATCGTTCATCACGTTCTGTCGCTCGGCAATGTCAGACAGGCCGCGCGTGTGCTTCAACGGCCTGCAGCAACCGTTTCGGGTGCGTTGTCACGTGTCCAGACACATCTGGCGATCCCGCTCACCAGCAAGGCCGGCAGCCGACTGATGCCGACACTGGAAGGGCGCCGCATCAATCACCAACTGAAAGACGCAGCCGATCTGGTGGATCAACTGGCCGGTCTCGGAAAACGGACAGCAACATCCATGCCCGCCGCGTCGCTGCTCGCATTGTCCCGTTTCACCATCGTGGGGCGTACCGGCAGCATACGCGCGGCTGCCAATGAACTGGGCATGGGGCAGCCGCAATTGACCCGTCAGATCAATGCACTGGAGAAACAGATCGGCACCACGCTTCTCGAAAGATCGGCATCCGGTGTGACCTTCACCAAAGAGGGGGCGGTCGCCCTGGTCGTTTCGCAGAAACTCTGCACCCTCTGGCGGCATATGTCGGAGCAATCGGACGAACGTTTTCGCCAGACGGGCCGCCGCATCCGGCTGGGTGCCGTCACGCCGCTGGGATGGGAGAGCCAGATTGCCGTCGATCTGGCCGCACTGGCGGCCGAATGGCCTCGGCTCCAGCCGCGCTCGGCGCTCTATATATCGAGCAGCAGCGCCGACGAACTGCTGACCGGTCTCGACCGGCGCCAGCATGATCTGGTCTTGCTCGATACCGAGGAAATCCCAGATCCGCTCGCCCGGAACATCATCTCACGGTCGCCGCTTGCTCTCGTCGGATCGCCGGATATCGTACAGGCCTGTCATGGCGATATCGGCAAGCTGCTCGTCTCTGCACGTCTCGCCCTGCCAAGCCTCAAGAGCGGCTTGAGACAGAAATTCGGCATGCTTGCCGATGATCTGCTGACAGTCGAGCAGCGCGCCGGCCTCAATGTGGTGGAAATCGATTCGATACCGGTCATCGCCAATCTGGTGGTCGATCACGGTTATCTGTCGCTCTTGCCGCGCTCGGCGATCCTTGGAATGGAAGCGCATGTCGCCTCCCTTCCGCTGCCGCCTCGTTATGATATGCCACTTGCATTGGCCTGGAGACGGGAAGCGTCCCTGGATAAAGTAGCAAAAACGGTCGGGGAAATCCTCGGACACGATTAATTCGCTCGCAGACCCGAATAATCCGCACATCCAGCCCCACGTGCCTTCGATGCGATTAAAAAATCACCAGTGCCCCCTAGTTGACCAAGCAAAGAACATAGGTAATTTGTATAGTCAAAATGAGAAGGGCAGGACAAACCTGCCGACGCATGAATGGGAACAGCCGCATTGCGGATAACAGAATAGTACAAAGCGGAGAAATCACCAATGCTCAAGAGACAACTGATGAAGGCCGCGGCCGTCGGCGCCATGCTGTTGACGACATCGCTCTCGGCCCATGCCGAAGACGTGCTTGCCAAGGTCAAGGCAGCCGGCGTTCTCAAGGTCGGAACGGAAACCGCCTTCGCTCCCTTCGATTTCATCGATGCCGGTGAGCACAAGGGGCTCAACGTCGACTTCTTCGAAGCGCTCGGCAAGGATCTTGGCGTCAAGATCGAATGGGTCGAACTGCCGTGGGACAGCGTTCTGCCGAGCCTTGAAGCTGGCAAGTTCGATGTCGTCGCCGGTCCGGCGACGATCACCAAGGCCCGTATCGCGCGTTACCGCATGACAGCCCCGATCGCCGAAGCTTCAGTCGCGATCCTCAAAAAGGCCGGTGACAGCTCGATCACCAAGCCCGCCGACATTGCCGGAAAGGCCGTCGGCGTCGGCAAGGCGACCGCACAGCTCGCGCAGCTTCAGGAATATTCGGCAACGCTGCCGGAAAAGGTCAATGTCCGCGAATACGTGTCCTTCAACGATGCCTATGCGGACCTCGCCGCCGGTCGCGTTGTTGCCGTCGCCAACTCGCTGCCGAACATCGCTTTCGTTGCCAAGCAGCGCAACGGCGCCTTCGAAGTGGTAACCCCGGCCTTCGGCAAGAAGACCTATTTCGGCTTCATCGGCACCAAGGACGACGATCACAAGACGCTTGTCGATTATATCGACAATGAGGTCATCGCGATGAAGAAGGATGGTCGGCTGGCCAAGCTGCAGGAAAAGTGGTTCGGCACCGCCTTCGACACGCCGGACTCCGTCCCTGATCCGGCATTCTGAGCCTGTTCGTCACGCCGGGGGTGCGCAGGGCGCATCCCCTTCCTCCTTCATGGCGCCGGTTACCGAGCGCCGATGACACGTGATGCGTAGCCGATGACGCTGAAACTTTTTACGCTTCTGCTTGAGGCAGCACTCTCGACGCTTGGCATCAGCCTCGTGTCGATCGCGATCGGCTTCCTGATCGCCATGCTGCTATCGGCCGCGCTTCAATCCGGAAAGTCGATCTACATCCTTCCTGCGCGGCTGTTCATCAGCTTTTTCCGCGGCGTTCCGCTACTGGTCCAGCTTCTTTTGATCTACACGCTTCTGCCCGTGATCGGCATTAATGTCCCAGGCATCGTCGCAGCCATCGTCGGCCTGTCGCTCTGCACTGCCGCCTATCAGGCAGAAAATCTGCGTGGCGGCTTCGAAAGCGTCCCGCGCGGCCTGATCGAGGCTGCAGATGTGGCCGGATTCAACGGTGTCCAGACGTTTATCCGCATCCGCATACCGATTGCCCTCAGGCTGACGTTTCCGGCACTGGTCAACGAGGCGATCATGATCCTCAAGTCATCATCACTCGTATCCGTCGTCGGCATCATCGAGATTACCAAGATGGCCCAGGATCTATCCTCCAGCACCTACCAGCCGATCCCGATTTTTGCCAGTGCCGCGCTCATCTACTTCGTCATCAATTCCGCGATCGCGCTTGCCGGCCGTTATGCCGAAAAGTCCCTGAAGGGAACAATGGCATGATGTTCGATCCGCAGGTCATCATCGACAAATTGCCGGAAATCGGCAGCGGCCTCTTCGTCACCCTTTGGCTTTGGGTCGCCGGTGTAATTGCCGGCGTGTTCGTCGGGTTCATCGTGGCGACAGCCCGCCGGTTCGGCGGAACGATCGTCAACGCAACGCTCGGCACTGTCGTGGAAGTATTGCGTGGCACGCCGTTCCTGATCCAGATCTTCCTTCTTTATTACGGCGGCCCGTTCGTCGGTCTTATGCTGGACCCCATACCGTGCGGCCTGATCGGCCTAACGGTCTACAGCGCCGCCTATTACAGCGAGGTTTTCCGGGCCGGTTACGGATCGGTACCGGTCGGCCATGTGGAAGCCGCCGAATGCCTCGGCATGACACGGTTGCAGACCATCGGCCGCATCCAGATCCCGGAAATGGCGCTGATCGTCCTGCCGCCCGCGGTCAATCTCGCCATCATCCTGTTGAAGGAGTCCGCCGTGCTGTCGATCATCACCGTGCCGGAACTGACCGCCACGGTCAGCGCCATCGGCTCGCAGCAATACGCCTTCCTGGAGGCGATCTTCGTGCTCGCCGTCACCTATTGGATCATCGTTGAATTGACCGACCGGCTTGGCCGCAAGGCCGAGAAGCGTCTTTCCCGATTGAGGTTTTCAAAAGCATGACCCTACCCGCTATCGCCATCCGCAAACTCGTCAAGCGGTTCGGGGAAACCACCGTGCTGCAGGACATCAATCTCGATATTCCCGAAGGCAAGGTTTCCTGCCTGATCGGTCCTTCCGGCTCCGGCAAGAGCACGCTGTTGCGTTGCCTTGCCTATCTCGAGGAATCGACCAGCGGCATGATCACCATCAACGGCGAGGCACTCGGCTTTTTCGAGGATGCGGACGGACGTCGTGAACGATTGCCGGCAGCACAGGTCCGCGCCGTGCGCGCCAAGACCGGCATGGTCTTCCAGCAGTTCAATCTGTGGCCACATATGACGGCGCTCGGCAATGTCGCAGAGGCGCTGAAGATCGTTCGCAAGGTGCCGAAGGCTGAGGCAGAGGACCGCGCCATGGCGCAGTTGAAGAAGGTTGGTCTGGAAAACCGCGCAGGCCACTACCCCTCCCAGCTTTCCGGCGGCCAGCAGCAACGTGTGGCGATCGCCCGCGCACTGGCACTCGAACCGAAGATCATGCTGTTCGACGAACCGACATCGGCGCTCGACCCGGAATTGACCGGCGAAGTTCTGAACGTCATGCGCGACCTGGCTTCCGAAGGCATGACCATGGTGGTCGTTACCCACGAGATTGGTTTTGCCGCAAGTGTCGGCCAGCAGATCAGCTTTCTTGATCATGGCCGGTTGCTGTTTTCCGGTCCGCCGGCAGAGCTTTTCGCCAAGCCGCGCCCTCCGCGGCTGGAGCAGTTCCTCGATACCTATCTCGACAGGGGAGCCAGCATGCTCGCATGAGTGAGGCAGCGGTCACGGTCAGCAGTGCATCGGAGGCACCGGTCTCGCTTCATCAGCGGATCCTCTCCGAGATTGAGCAGAACATCCTGACCGGCCGCTGGCCTCCGGGCCATAAGGTGCCGTCCGAGCAGTTGCTGGCCCTGCAATACGAATGCTCCCGCATGACCGTCAACAAAGTGGTGACGCAACTGGCGCGTGCCGGCCTTGTACAGCGCCGGCGCAAGATCGGTAGCGTGGTACTGCCGCAGAAGGCACAAAGCGCCATTCTCGAAATTTACGACATCCGCGAGGAGGTCAAGACCGCAGGCAAAACATATAGCCATTGCATTCTGGCGCGAAATATCAGGTCGGCGGACCGGCAGGAAGCCGAACGGCTAGGCCTTTCCCGCAAGAAGACCATCGCCGATGTCACCTGCCTGCATTATGCCGACGACACACCTTTCTGCATCGAGCAACGGCTGATCAATCTCGATGTCGTGCCCGAAGCCGAGGCCGAAACATTCGAAATTCTGTCGCCGGGTCCATGGTTGCTTGATCACGTGCCCTGGAGCGCCGCCGAGCATCGTATCGACGCGCGCGGCGCCGACACGACCGAGGCATCTCATCTGCAGATCGCGCCTGGGAGCCCGGTGATGGTTGTCGAACGGCAGACCTGGCGGCTCGACCAGTCCGTCACAACGGTGCGCCTGACCTATCCCGGTGGAAGCCATACACTCACCGCCCGCTTCACGCCCTCACAGGCAAGCTGAACGACGAAACACAGAGGAGGCGGCAGGCCATGGCCCGCGAAGACAAACTGAAGCTTGGAACCTTCGTCTATACATTCGGATTCAATCCGGCGAGCTGGCTTCATCCCGCCGCAGACGTCAACGGCGCCAACCGAATAGACCATCTTCTCAACGTCGCCCGCGTCTCAGAAGCGGCAAAACTCGACTTCATGTTCGTGGCGGATTCTCCGGCGGCCGCGATCGGCGACGCGGAAGCTCTTTCCCGGTCCCCGACCAAGATGAACCGATTTGAACCGCTGACACTCATTACCGCACTGGCGGCGATGACGGAAAAGCTGGGCTTCGTCGCCACCGCGTCCACCAGCTATTACGAACCCTTCAATATTGCCCGCATCTTCTCGTCGATCGATCACCTGAGCGGTGGCCGCGCCTGCTGGAACGTCGTCACTTCCGATCATGACGAAACCGGCTACAATTTCAATCGCCAGGGACTTGATCCCCATGCTATCCGCTACGAGCGCGGCGAGGAGTTTGTCGACGTCGTCTTCGGCCTGTGGGATAGTTTCGAACAGGATGCTTTGTTGCTCGATCGCCAAAGCGGCATCTATTACGACAAGGACAAGCTGCATACGCTCGATCACAAGGGCAAGCATTTTCAGGTTCGCGGCCCGCTGAACATCGCTTCGACGCCGCAGGGCCGTCCCGTCATTGCCCAGGCCGGCGGCTCGGAAGCGGGGATGGAGCTCGCAGCCCGGACCTCCGAGATCGTCTTCAGCCTCGCCTCCAGCATCGAGCGCAACGGCGCGTTCTACCGCAACGTCAAAGGGCGGATGGAGAAATACGGCCGCAGGCAGGATGATCTGAAGATGATGCCGGGGATCGTCATCAATGTCGGCGAGACCAGGGCCGAGGCGCAGGCCAAGGTCGATTTCCTCATCGACAACCTGCACCCTGATGTTGGTCGCTGGATGCTTGGCGAATTTCTCGAAACAGATCTCTCCGGCGCCGCACTCGACGCGCCTTTTCCCATGGAGCGCCTGCCGCAGCAGCCCAAGGGTTCCAAGGCGTTGTTCGAAGAGTTGACCGATTTTATCCGGCAGGGGCATACGCTCGGCCACCTGATCCGCCACTACGCGGAAAAGAGCACCGGCAACGGGATCACCGGCACACCGAAAGAAATTGCCGATTTCATGGAGGAGTGGTTCGAGGCGCGTGCGGCGGACGGGTTCATCCTGATGTTCCCGACGCTTCCGGCAAGCCTCACCGATTTCGTCGAACTGGTCGTGCCGGAATTGCGTCGGCGCGGGCTTTTCCGCGAAGAATACGAGGGATCAACACTACGAGAAAACCTCGGCCTATCGACGCCCGTGAACCGCTATACGGCAGCGCGTACAGTCTGAATGCCGCAACAGAAAAAGCGTCCGGGTCGCTCCGGATGCTTTTTTTTTGAAATCGTGCAAGGTTTATCACCCCGCGGTCGAACATCGGCATTGTCTCCGCAGTAAAAAGCCTCCCCTGCCAATTGACCTCTGGATAGGCCGGAAATTGCCATTGACGCTTTGAAGCCGAGCCTTAATTACATACGTCTATTGCACCCACCGAGGCTTTCGTGCGCCTGCCCAACCTTGTTGCCCATTGGAACGGACAGTCGCTCGCCCGGCAGTTTCTGCTGGCCGGCGGGCTCGTGTCGATCATCGCCACGATGCTTGTGGGTGCCTTCGTCGCGAGCCTGATCGAAGAAGCCGTCACCCGAAATTCCGCCGCCTCGACGGCACTTTACGTCGACAGCATAATCGCCCCGATCCTGCCGGACATGACGACCACCGAGAAGCTCGACGGATCGATCGAACGGGCGCTCGACGAAACGCTCTCCCAGGGCGCCCTTGGCCGTCGTCTCGTCTCTTTCCGTCTGTGGCGCAAGGACGGAACCATCCTCTACGCCAACGATAAAAGGCTGATGGGCCGAAAACGACCGCCGAGCGAAAACCTCAAGACGGCTTTTGCCGGCCATATGGTATCGGAGTTCAACCAGATCGACCCGGAGGAAGCTGCAGCCTTGGGCGATGCTCCGCCGCCGCTTCTTGAAATCTACAATCCGATATTGCAGCCCTGGTCAGGCGAGGTAGTGGCCGTTTCGGAATTCTACGAAGTGGCGACAGATTTCGAACGCAGCCTTCATAGCGCCAGGCTTCGTGCCTGGCTTGCCGTTGCTGCGGTAATCGCCGCGATCTTCGCGCTGCTCTGGCTTGTCGTCCTGCGGGGCAGCCGCCTGATCGAGCTTCAACGAGGCCAGCTCAATACCCGGGTCGGCGAACTGTCCCAGCTTCTCAAACAGAACCGGACGCTGCACGAACGCGCCCACAAGGCGAGCCAGCGAACGGCGGCACTCAACGAACGTTTCCTGAGGCGGCTCGGTGCCGACCTCCATGATGGTCCGGCTCAGCTCATCGCTTATGCATCATTGCGGATAGATAGCCCGGCCATGCTCGGCGCCAGATCTTTTCCGGAAAAACGCGAGGCGGAAGTCGCCTCCATCAAGATGAGCCTGCAGGAGGCCATGCGCGAGATCCGCAGCATCTGCAATGACCTGATCCTTCCCGAAATCGAAACGGCAGCCCTGAATGAGATCATCTTGCTGGCCGTACACCGCTACCGGGACCAAACCGGCATCAAGGTTGATCTGTCATTGTCGACGACGGACTGGCAGCCGTCCACGGCCGAAAAAATCTGTATCTACAGGTTCGTACAGGAAACCTTGAACAACGGTTTCAAACACGCTGCTGGGGCTGGTCAGCAGGTCTCGCAACGTTTGGAAGACGGTTGCGTGGCCGTCTGCGTCGTCGACAGAGGGCCAGGTTTCGACCCTGCCTCCGTAAAGCCCACAAGCCTCGGTATTGCCGGACTGCGCGAGCGGATCGAAAGCCTTGGCGGCGAATTTGCAATCCTGTCAAACACGGCAGGTACGAAGGTGACGATGTCGCTCAGGATGAGTGAAACGGAGAAATCTTGATGAATGATCTGCGGGTCGCCGTATGTGACGATCACCCATTATTCAGGGAGGGTGTGACGCGTACGCTCACCGAACTTGGTTTCGACATCGTTGCTGAAGGCGGAAGCCGCGACGATGCAATCAGCATCGTCCAGCGCCATCAGCCCGATATCCTGTTGATGGACATCTCGATGCCGGGCGGCGGGTTGGACGCCATTGCTCCGATTCTTACCGAGCGCCCCAGCCAGAATATCGTCATGCTCACGGTGTCGGAGACCAGCGACGACATTCGACGTGCCCTGCAGGATGGCGCCAAGGGCTACGTACTGAAGGGTATCGGCTCCACATCGCTAGCCGAGATCCTTCATTCGATTGCAGCCGGCGAAGGTTATGTCGCCCCTTCGTTATCGGCCAAGCTGCTGTCAGAACCGGCAACCCCAGAAGTTTCGGAACAGATCGCCGGCATGCGCGATCTGACGACGCGCGAACGCGAGGTCTTGGAGCTTGCCGCCGCCGGGCTGAGCAACAAATCGATCGCTGTCGAACTCGACCTGCATGAAAAGACCGTGAAACATCACATGACGCGAATTTTCGCCAAGCTCGATGTCAGCAACAGAACGGCCGCCGCCATCGCCTGGAACGACGCCGTCAGAAAAGGCTCCATCCGCCCCGTCGCGTAAAGATCGCCGTGCCGCCTGCTTTAATCGGCCAGGGATTTCAGACGATCGACATCGGCAGCGGTGGCAACCCGATTGACGATCGTCCTGCCCTGTGGGTCACGCATCACGTAGCGACCTCTGGCATTGACCTCCTCGGCAATACCGTTTTGATGCCTGACAGTGATCGCACCGCTATCGACACCGAACTTATCTGCCGTCCGACGTTGATGCCTTGTTCCGCCACCGGCATTCGACGGCGTCATATTTCGGCCCGTCGGCTCCGCCTTGCTGTTCCGTCCACCGTTGTCGCCACTGTCCGACCCGCCACGACCGCCATGGCCACCATTGCGCGCGGTCGCCGGAGAAACCGCAAATACGGCAACCACGCCGATGAAGGCCAGGGCGGATGCGGTAGCGATCGGTCGACGGGAATGAATGGCAGCCTCCTTCTGAGCGGGAGCCAACGGAAAACATACAGTCAAGCAACCGTCGAGCCCAACCTTAGTTCCGCCGTAAGACCTTTGCGAATGCCTTGGCAGGACCATAGTCCGACCATAATTCGCCAAGCCGCTCTCACTCCGGCAATTGGCTGCCGCCGTGCCTTTCCCTGGCGAAAAGCGACCACGCGGAAATGAAGAGCGCTGCGATGAGTGGCCCGATGACGAAGCCGTTCACGCCGACCAGTGCAATCCCGCCGACCGTCGAGATCAGAACGACGTAGTCAGGCAGCTTCGTTTCCTTGCCGACCAGCGGCGGACGGAGGATATTGTCGATCAGCCCGATGACGAACACCCCTACCGCTACAATCACTGCGGCCTTCACGACATCGCCGGTGACGGCCAGGTAAATCGCCGTCGGCACCCACACCAGCGCTGCTCCCACCGCCGGCACCAGTGACAGGATCACCATCAGCACGCCCCAGAGCAGGGCTGGCTGAACACCGAGGAACCAGAATGTGATGCCACCGATCGCACCCTGCGCGATGGCGATGATGATATTCCCCCTGACCGTCGCCCGAACCACCGAGGCAAACTTCGCCATGAACTGGCTCGTGTGATCATCGCTCAGTGGTGCGGCATTGCGGATCGAGGATGCCAGCGACCGGCCGTCACGAAACAGGAAAAAGAGCAGGTAAAGCATCAGGCCGAAGGCGACGAAGAATTCGAGTGTGCTTTGCCCGAAGGTCAGCGCGCGGCCGGCAAAAAAACTGCCGCCCTGCATAAGCGACGAGGAAAACTGTTCGCGTACCTGTTCGAAGCCCAAAGTCTCGAAGCCGCGAACACGTTCCTGAATGAAGGCGGGCATGGCACCGACCACCTCGTTGGCCATCCGGCCGACATCGATCTCGCCGCTTGCGATCCTCTGATAGACCGACGCGCCCTCCTGGATCAGCGAACTCAGGATTGCCAGACCCGGCAGGATGACGAGACATAAGCAGATCAGCACGGTCAGCGCGGCGGCAAGATTGCGACGACCGCCCAACATTCGCTCAAGCCGTGAATAAAGCGGGAAGAATATGATCGCAAAAACCACCGCCCAGAACACCGCCGAATAAAACGGAATCAGAACGGCTATGAAGGCCAATGTGACCAGAACAAGCAGGATATAAAAACTGACGCGCTGAACTACCATTCCCTGCCTTGCCTTCGCTGATATCGGATGGACACATAACGCGTCCTTCCGATCCGTCCACGGGTTTTCGACCATGAACGGATCAAAAGCTCAGATCTTGGCGTTTCGGGCTTTCACAGGGACGGTCAGAATGCGATCAGGCCAGAGTATAGGCTGTCTTCACCACGGTGAAAAATTCGGCGGCATATTTACCCTGCTCCCGCGACCCGAAGGATGAAGCCTTTCGACCGCCGAACGGCACGTGAAAATCGACACCCGCCGTTGCAAGGTTGACCATAACCATACCCGCCTCGGAATTGCGTTTGAAATGGGTCGCATATTTGAGGCTGGTGGTGGCGATACCCGCTGACAGCCCGAAGGGCGTATCATTGGCAACGGACAGCGCTTCATCATAGTCCTTGACGCGGATGACGCTTGCAACCGGCCCGAAAATCTCCTCGCGCGAAATGCGCATCTGGTTGGTCGCCTCGGTGAACAGTGTAGGCTGCAGGTAGAAACCCGGTGTCGCCAGCTCAAGCCGTTCGCCGCCGAAAGCCAGTTTCGCCCCTTCCTTCACACCGATGTCGATATAATCGGTATCCTGCTTCAACTGACGGGCATCGACGACCGGGCCGATATGGGTCTCGGGCTGCAGCGCATGGCCGACACGGACCTTTTTCAACCTGTCGGTCAAGGCGGCGACGAATTTGTCGTGAATGCCTTCGGTGACGATCAGCCGTGACGATGCGGTGCAGCGCTGGCCGGTGGAGAAGAAACCGGAATTGGCCGCGGCTTCGACAGCCACATCAAGATCCGCATCGTCGAGC
This sequence comes from Aliirhizobium sp. YIM B11859, assembly GCF_057163345.1. Classification (NCBI taxonomy): domain Bacteria; kingdom Pseudomonadati; phylum Pseudomonadota; class Alphaproteobacteria; order Hyphomicrobiales; family Rhizobiaceae; genus Aliirhizobium; species Aliirhizobium sp. YIM B11859. The sequence continues at coordinate 473,130 of NZ_JBXHAY010000004.1, read as the reverse complement.
ACGATCATCGGGTTCTTGCCGCCCATTTCCAGCTGGAACTTGCGGTTATGATCAAGCGAAGAAAGTGCCACACGCTTGCCCGTGCCGGTCGAACCGGTGAAGGTGATGCCGGCGAGATCTGGGCTGTCCAGCATCGCCTGGCCGACGACAGAGCCCGGCCCCATAACCAGATTGAGTACGCCCTTGGGCAGCCCCGCACGATGCAGAATATCGACAATCGCCCAGGAGCAGCCGGGCACGAGCTCGGCCGGCTTGAACACCACGGTATTGCCGTAACAAAGGGCCGGAGCAATCTTCCAGGCAGGAATGGCGATCGGAAAATTCCACGGCGTGATGATGCCGATGACGCCAAGCGGCTCCCGGGTAATCTCGACACCGATGCCCGGCCGTGCCGATGGCAGCATTTCCCCCGAAAGACGTAGCGTCTCGCCGGAAAAGAAATCGAAGATCTGAGCCGCCCGCGTCACCTCCCCAATGCCTTCGGCCAGCGTCTTGCCCTCTTCGCGGGCGAGCAGTTCGCCAAGCTCCTGCTTGCGGGCGATAATTTCGTCTGACGCCTTTTTCAGAATCGCATGGCGCTCCATGATCCCGGAGCGAGACCACGTCGGAAAGGCAGCTTTTGCTGCGGCAATTGCCTGACGCACCTCGTCGGCGGTGGCTTCGGCGTAAAGCCCGACGACATCGTTCGTATCGGACGGATTGATGTTTTCCGAGCCGTTGCTGCCGACCCATTCGCCGGCGATGAGATTTTTATGGATGGTCATTGAAAAATCCTTCCCACATCGGCCGGACGGCCGGCCGAGACATAGATGGTGAAAGTATACGGCGTTTGACAGTATCAATTATCATCCGGATGGCCAGCGCCGGCAAACGCCCCACCCTGGTAGATGACAGCGGGATCCGTGGGGTCCTGAGGACCCGCGGCTGCCTGAATTTCGGCGCTCCACTGCGCCGAACTATCCTCCGGTTGCCAGTCGAGAAAAGCCGCATTGCTATTGTCCCACCAGCGCTTCTCGTTGGCCGAGGCGCCGTAAACGATCGTATGCGCCAGCTGCGGCGTCGAGAAAGCCCGCCCGCAAAGCGAGACGAAATCGCGATAGCTCAGCCATGTCGACAGCATGCGCGGATTGAGCGGCCTTTCGAAACAGGAACCGATGCGCAGGGACAATGTCTCCTGGCCGAACTTATCGTAATACATGCTGGCGATTGCCTCGCCGAATACCTTCGACACGCCGTAGAGCGAATCCGGACGTGGATAGACAGTGTTGTCGATATAGTCGTCGCTGCGGTAATACCCGACGACATGGTTGGAGCTGGCAAAAACGATGCGCGGTTTGCCATTATGCCGGGCCGCCTCGTAAAGATTATATTGGCCGATAATATTGCCCTGCAGGATAAGATCGAAGCTGCGCTCTACCGAAATCCCGCCGAGATGGATGACGCCATCGACACCGTCTAAAAGACGGGAAACGCCTGTTGCATCGGAGAGGTCGCATCGAATGAAAGTCTCTCTTGGCCCGATCTCGGCCACATCGCCGATATCCGACAGCACCACCGTTTCCGCCAGTTGCGACAACAACGGGCGTATGCCCCGACCAACGCCACCCGCAGCGCCCGTCAGCAACAGTCTTTTCAGCATAAATCCTCCCCAGGACCGTCCATAGCCGGCGTAAACCGACCTTGTCATACATGACGACCGTAGAGATATTATAAGTTGGAGACAAGGCTTAAACCGGCACCACTATGACCCGACATGGATCATAAAAGGCGCAACGGATGCCGCGCCCTTCATTGCCTACCAAAGATCGGCGTGACGATTGACGTCCTTGTACAACAGGTAGCGGAAACGCCCGGGGCCACCCGCATAACAGGCTTGCGGGCAATAGGAGCGCAGCCACATGTAATCGCCGGCTTCGACCTCGACCCAATCCTGGTTGAGCCGATAGACCGCTTTGCCCTCCAGCACGTAGAGGCCGTGCTCCATGATGTGGGTTTCCATGAAGGGGATGATTGCGCCCGGTTCGAAGGTGACGATATTCAGATGCATGTCGTAGCGCACGTCCGACGGATCGATGAAACGCGTCGTTGCCCACCGACCATCGGTGTCCGGCATCGGGTCCATCACGCATTCGTCTTCATGGGTGAAGATTGCCGGCGGAGCCTCCAGCCCATCAACGACCTTGAAGGCCTTGCGCACCCAGTGAAACCGGCAGGGCCCCTCACCTTCACCGCGCAGCGTCCAGGGTGAACCGGCCGGCAGATAGGCGAACGAGCCTTCACGCAACGCGTGGCGCTGACCGTCGAATTCGATGCTCAATTCACCGGTGACGACGAAGATTGCCGCCGAGGCCCTGACATCAGGCTCAGGCCGCGTGCTGCCGCCACCCGGCAAAACCTCGACGATGTATTGCGAGAAGGTTTCGGCAAAGCCGGTGAGCGGCCGACTGAGGATCCAGGCGCGGGTCTTTTCCCAATGCGGCAGAACACTGGTGACGATATCGCTCATCACCGTGCCGGGAATGACGGCATAGGACGTGGTAAAAACCGCCTTGCTGGAAAGAAGCTGTGTCTGCGGCGGCAGGCCGCCGACCGAAGAAAAATATCTGCCGTCTGTCATGCTTTGTCCCCGTCTGTCATCCCCTTGGTTTAAGCAGGGTCGGGCGATTCAGCAATCGTCAAAAACAACGGATATCGCCAATGCGGCAAACGCCCGGCAACAGGAAGAAGCTGTGTCAAGCCGTTCGCCCGCGCACTATCAGCGCTCCGAGCCGGACGAAACCACATCCGGCGTCATGAGATAGCTGAGCACGGTATCAGCAATCATCCGCCTGTGGAGCCCCATCAGTGCCGGCTCTGACAGGTCACGCCGGAAGATCGTTCCGAACGTGTGACGGTTTGAAACCCTGAAAAAACAGAAGGCGCTGATCAGCATATGCACGTCGATGGGGTCGACTTCGCGCCGGAAAATTCCCTCTGCCGCTCCCCGAGCTAAGATCGTCGCAAGCGTGTTGATAATCGACACGTTGAGGTCGCGAAGCGTTTCCGATCGACGCATATGTGCGGCGTAATTGATGTTCTCGCTGCTGACCAGGCGGATGAAATCGGGATGCGCCTCGTCGTAGTCGAAGGTTTCAGAGATCAGCACACGCAACGCCTCGTCGGGCGCAAGGTAATCCAGTTCGAGATCTGCCTCGATCGTCCGAATCTGCCGGTAGGATCTCTCGAGCACTGCCAGATAGAGATCTTCCTTGCCGCCGAAATAATAATAGATCATCCGCTTCGAGGTTCGGGTCTTTTCGGCAATCGCATCAATGCGACCGCCGGCAAGGCCCCGCGTTGCAAACTCCTCCGTGGCGACATCGAGGATATCAGCCTTGGTCCGCTCAGGATCATTCTTTCTGCGGATTTGGGGTCTGGCGGGCATTGCGGGTAAATTCAATGTTTTGAAACAAGGAGCATGACTGCGATAGTCCTACTCCGCCTCACCACCACATTCAACACCATAGCTCTTGCCAATCTCATCCGCTCTGGTCTATCAAGAATGAAACAGGGGTGCTCCGTATTGCCGGGGCTGAGATGCGATCGCCATGATCACGGACCCTTCAAGCTGATCTGGATAATGCCAGCGGAGCGAGGTTCAAGCGATGTTTTCCGGCGCGCAGATTTCTCTTTACCCGATGTCCGACGATTTCGTCGGCGTCATTCTAGGCTCTCTTTCGGCACTCGATCCCTATCGGGAAAAGCTGCGAATCGAGACGGACGATATCTCGACGCTGCTTGTCGGCACGCCTGATATCGTCTTTGCCGCCATGCGCGATCTGTTCGTTGCGGCCGCAATAACCGGCAAGCATTGCGTCCTGCATGCCACTCTTTCGCGCGGTTGCCCCGGGGAACCTGACGATCCTATCTGCCAGGTGCCGGAGATGAACGGCCCGATGCCGCCGCTCGAGGAGCGCAAGGCTCAGGCGCTGGCGGCAGTTTCCAGTATTCCATCCTCCGGCCAGCCGGCCGCCGCGCAATTTTCGCTCTACACGCTCGGCATCGACCAGCATATGGACGAGATTTATGGCTGCATCGATTTCATCAAGGCGTCCGGCGTCTTCGACAGGTCGAAAAACTTCTGCACCAAGCTGCGCGGCGACGCAGCGCCGGTTTTTGCAACCATCGGCGAGGCTTTCGTGCGGTTCGGGCCACCCCAGGGGCACGTGACGATAGACTTGACCGTGTCGGCCAACAGCCCGTCCAGGGTCTAAGCAAAAGCGTCCGGACAGATCCATGTCGTTACCATCTTTCGGCATGCGCAAGCGCATGTCCAGCAATCCGATAGTCCGGGCTCTGCCGGCGATGATCGCGCTCTGCGGTCTCGCTGCAACGTGGGAAATCTATTGCCACCTGTCGGGCATAGGCACCGGCACTCTGCCGGCACCGTCTCAGGTTGTTCTGCAAGCCTGGACAAATCGCGAAGCGCTATGGGCCAATACGATCCCGACGATCCGGGCGACGGCACTCGGATTTTCTCTGTCGATTCTCGCCGCCTTCGTATTGTCAATATTCGTCGACTTCTCTCCACTCCTGCGACGAATGCTGTTTCCGATCCTGGTCATCAGCCAGACCCTGCCGCTGGTCGCCATCGCACCGCTCGTCGTCCTCTGGTTCGGCTTCGGCCTCCTGCCCAAAATCCTGCTCGTCGCGCTCGTCACGTTTTTTCCGATGCTGGTCGCACTGTGCGAGGGTTATGCGGCAACCGAGCGGGAGATCGAGGATCTGCTTGCATCCATGGGTGCATCGCGCTGGAAACGCTTTCGGTTGGCACGACTGCCGTCCGCTCTGCCCTACTTCTTCGCCGGCCTGCGGATTTCGATCACCTATGCAGTGGTCGCGGCCATTTTCGCCGAATATGCCGGTGCCGCCAGAGGTCTCGGCATCTACATGCTGAACGCGAAGAATAATTTCCGTCCCGATCTTGTGCTGGCCGCGGTGTTGGTGAGCTCGATGCTGACACTGATCCTCTTCGGTGCAACCCGGCTGGTCCAGCGGCTGGCCGCCCCCTGGATTGACCCTTCGGAGAGACAGGAACGATGACGCCCCCGCTTCTCTCGCTGGAAGATATTTCGTTGCGCTATGGCGACATCGAGGTCCTGACCGAGATCTCCATGAATATCGTGGCTGGCGAATTTGTCTCGATCCTCGGTCCGTCGGGCGCGGGAAAATCGACGATCTTCAAAGTCCTGACCGGCGCGACAAAAGCCGAGCATGGGAATGTTCTCTTCGACGGAAGGACACTTTCGTCAGCCGCCAGCCCATTCGCCTTCATGCCGCAGCGCGATGCGCTGATGCCATGGAGATCAATTCTGGACAATGTGACACTTGGCCTCGAGGTTCAGGGCATGGGTCGCCGGCAGGCACGGCAAAAGGTCGAACCCTTGCTTGAGGAGTTCGGCCTCTATGGCTTCGAGGGACATTATCCCCATGCGCTGTCCGGCGGCATGCGCCAGCGCGCAGCGCTCCTGCGCACCGTCGTGCAAGACAGACCGATACTCCTGCTGGACGAACCCTTCGGTGCACTTGATGCGCTGACCCGCAACCAGATGCAAATCTGGCTCGAGGCGATGTGGTTGAAACATCGCTGGACCGTGATCCTCATCACCCACGATGTCCGTGAGGCCGTGATGCTCTCCGACTGCATCCATCTTCTTTCACCGCGCCCGGCACGCATTGTCCGCACAGTAGACATCACGCCTTCACGCCCGCGCTTCGGCGTGGCCACGACCTACGCCGAGACTGCCAAGCTTGAGGCTTCGATACTCGCGACACTTCTCTCGCCCGCCAATCAACTTCAGGAAGGACAAATGCCATGAGCCCGTTGTTACTGAGCCGTCGCGCCACTCTGGCGGCATTTGCCGCGCTTGCTGCGCAGATTACGCCGCTGCGTGCCGAGACGTCCTCCAAGGTGTCGGTCGCGCTGGACTGGACCCCCAATACCAATCACATCGGTCTCTTCGTCGCCCGCGACAAGGGCTTCTATCGGGAGGCCGGGCTCGAGGTCGAAATCCTGCCCTACACGGATACATCGGCCGGCACCCTGGTTGCCAACGGGGTTGCCAATTTCGGCATTCTCGGCTCAATCGGGCTTTTGACCCAGCGCTCTGCCGGCGCCGATCTCGTCGGCACCTATGCAGTGGTGCAGACAGAGACCGGTCGCGTCGTCTTCAAGGGAGGTCGCAAGGATATCAACCGACCGCGCGATCTCGACGGCAAGACCTACGGCGGGTTCGGTTCGGCATGGGAAAACGCGTTAATCTCCTCGATCATCCGCAACGACGGCGGCAAAGGAGAGTTTGAAACGGTCACGCTCGGCACATCCGCCTATCAGGCGCTCGAGAACGGCGCCGTCGACTTCACACTGGAAGTCTACACATGGGAGGGCGTCAAGGCGGACATGGAGGGATTGAACCAGCGCGCTTTCCGCTATGCCGATTTCGGTGTTCCTGACGAGCACACGACGCTGATCGGCTCAAGCCGTGCGTATCTCGATCAAAACCCGACGGATGCAAGGGCTTTCCTGCAGGCCACCCGCCTGGGTTACCGCTATGCAGTCGAGCATCCCGATGAGGCAACCGATCTGCTGATGTCCGCCAATAGCGATGCGCTCACCGACCGCAAATTCATCCGCGCATCGCTTCAGGCGCTGATCGACGGCGGATATCTGCTGAGCACCGCAGGCAAGATCGGTGAGATCGACCCATCGAAATTCGAGGCGATCGGCACCTATGCCTACAAATCCGGTATTCTCAAGGGCCCCGGTGGTACAGCGCTAGAAACAAAACCGGATTTCGGAACGTATTTTACCAACGCGTTTCTACCCTCGTCCTGATACGCGAGAGGGGACAGATCTGCGGCGTCAGATAATACCCCAGGCGCGGAACCTGCCGCGCCCGGTCAGTTCTCGCAGATGCAGTTCCGATGCAATCTTCAGAGCCCCCTGTGGCGTCACCGAGAGCGACCGCGCAATCATGCCTGACGACACCATCGGACGGGACAGGACCAGATCGACCAGTTGCGGCAGTTTCGACGATTGCCGACGACCCGTGATCCGGTGCTGCATTTGCTGTCTGGCAAGCACGAGGCGGTCATGCTCCTTCAATCCCGTCTCACCCGCTTCGGAAATTGCGTCGAGGACAGCGACAAGGCGGGTATTGCGGTCCCTGCTTGCCCTCTCCTCGCGGCCGACCTGCTTCAGGCCAAGATTGATTGTCGGAAGGTGAGCGGAGGTGACACCCTCCCGTCTCAGAAGCGACGCGGCAAGCAGGCGGCCGAGCCATGGCGCGTGCTGAAGAACCTGAAGCTGGCTCCAGGCGTCGATCAGAAGTGCGACCCTCAGCACCGGCGGCAGATCGGCGCTATCGTCCAGCACCACCAGCCATTCATCGAGACGCTCATCCTCGTCCCAGTCAGGCTCGTACAGAAACGGCTCCCGGTCTTTCCTGTGGCTCGCAGCACCCGGCGCAAGGGCGCGCGAAATCGCAGCCTCGCTTCTTGCGACTACCGCGTCGATCTCCGCCAGGTACTCGGCCAGCGGATCCTGAGGTTCGCCCTCCGAACCGGTTTCCTCGTCATTCTCAATCACCGGGATCTCTACCGCCGCGTCCGGCATAGGCTCACCTCTTACGCCGCATAACCGGCGCAACCCGTCCCGGCTGAGCGCCCATCCGGGCTCATATTCCATGATCCGGCGGCGGGTTCGCAGGATATCGTAAGCGATCGTCAATTCATGGGTCGGCGCACGAATGCCCATCGCCGCATCGTGCAGGACGAGGTCTTCCAGATGCACCAGTTCCCCGTCGATCCAGAGCGACGCTGCCGCGTCGGTGAAATGCGAACGCTCAATCCAGCCTGCTCCAACGGACGAATGCGACACGCGCTCGTCCAGGCGGGTGGTCACCGCGGTGGCTCTTGTCACCGGCCCGATCAGCCGGCGAATAGGCAAATCCGCAAGATTGTAGCGCATGGCACGTAAATTATCCCAGAATCGTCGCCCCCATGATAGCGAATGGTTCGCCTGCGGCGAACTGCCTTTCGATCGACTTGCATCGGGCATTCGTCGTAAAGCGGAGGACAAAGGCGCTTTCGCGCCGAGCGGTGTGAATACAGGAGAATGGAATGAATCTGAAGGCGCAGCTGCGGGCCATGGTGGGCGACAATTTCGTGCGGGAAGGCGATGCCATCGCGCAGCGTTACTGGTCCGACGCAGCCGAGATCCCGCCACTCAGCCCGGCCCTTCTGGTCATTCCCGCCTCCACCGAGGAGATATCGAAGGTTCTCGCGCTCTGCTCGAAGGCGGGGCAGCCGATCGTGGTTCAGGGAGGATTGACCGGATTGGCAGGTGGCGCGCATCCCCAGGCCGGCGAAATCGCCCTGTCGCTGGAACGGCTGCAGGGTATCGAGGAAATAGACATAGCCAGCCGCACGATGACGGTTCTCGCCGGCACGCCCCTCTATCAGGTCCAAGACGCCGCAAGGGAGGCAGGTCTGCATTATGGCGTCGATCTCGGGGCGCGCGGTACATGCACGATCGGCGGCAATGTGGCGACCAATGCCGGTGGTGTGCAGGCGCTGCGTTATGGCGTGACCCGCCGCAATGTCCTCGGCATAGAGGCCGTCCTTTCGGATGGCACCGTTCTCAACGGCCTCAACAAGCTGATGAAGAACAATACCGGCTATGACTGGCCGCAGATGATGATCGGCAGCGAAGGCACGCTCGGCGTCATCACCCGCGTCTGCCTGGCCCTGGTCCCCGCCCCGCCGGCGCTGCAGACGGCCCTGTGTGCCGCAGCGAGCGTCGCCGATGCGGCAAAGGCGCTGGCGGCTCTCGACCGCCAGTTCCCCGGCCAGCTGATGACCTTCGAGGGCATGTGGCGCGAATATATGGAAGTGACCGAACAATACACGTCCCTGCCCGAACCGTTCGAACCACGGACGGAACTCACGCTACTGATCGAGGCGGCTCTCGGCGACGATCAGGCGGCGCAGGACAGGTTTACCGAGGCGCTCGGCGCGCTGCTGGAAGAGGGCCTGATCTCCGATGCGCTGATATCCCAGTCGCTGCAGGACCGGCAGAAATTCTGGGCCTATCGCGAGGCCAATTACGAATTCGACCGGCTTATTCCCGGCAGCGCCCAGTTCGATATCAGCCTGCCGATGAACCGCATGGATGATGCGATCGGCGAAATGCGGCGGCAGATCGCAGCACATGGCAATGGCGCGACGCTGATCGCCTATGGGCATATGGCCGACAGCAATCTGCATCTGGCGATCCTGCCTTCGCACAAGGACGACGATCTCGGCAATGCCGTGAAGGCCGTCTATGACGTCGTAGGCCTCTCCGAAGGCAGCATTTCCGCCGAACACGGTATCGGCGTGCTGAAACGCCCGTATCTGTCGCGCAGCCGTCGCCCGGAAGAAATCGCGCTGATGACGCGGATGAAGCACATGCTCGATCCCGCGGACATCCTCAATCGTGGCCGGATTTTGTAGAAAGCAGCTCTCTGGCGGGACTTCGAAACCCGAGTACCGCGCCAGTTTTTGATCATGCGGCTGCCCAATCGGCAGGCATTATTTTATCAAATGGTCAAAATTTTCCCGCTCTATAAAAGTCATACTTACCACAACCCGCTAGTGCATTGAAAAAGTTCACCTAACTCCATCTGGCACGAATTCTGCTTATCAAAACGCAAATCTGCACCGCAGATCGCGACGATGACAGAACAGGGGGTCCACATGGAAGTTGGTGTCTTCATTCCGATCGGGAACAACGGCTGGCTCCTTTCGGAGAACGCCCCGCAATACAAGCCGAGCTTCGAGCTCAACAAGGAAATCACGTTGAAGGCCGAGCAATACGGCTTTGATTTCGCGCTTTCGATGATCAAGCTGCGCGGTTTCGGCGGCAAGACCGAGTTCTGGGATTACAATCTGGAATCCTTCACGCTGATGGCGGGGCTTGCCGCCGTCACCTCGAAGATCAAGCTGTTCGGCACCACCGCGACGCTGGTCATGCCGCCGGCAATCGTCGCCCGCATGGCAACGACGATCGACAGCATTTCCGGTGGCCGCTTCGGCATCAATCTCGTTACCGGCTGGCAACGCCCCGAATACAGCCAGATGGGCCTTTGGCCGGGCGACGACTATTTCGGCGACCGTTACGCCTATCTTTCCGAATATACGACAGTGCTCAAGGAGCTACTGACAACCGGCCAGTCCGACCTCAAGGGCAAATATTTCCAGATGGACGATTGCCGCATGAAGCCGGTGCCGGAAGGTGACGTGAAGCTGATCTGCGCTGGCTCGTCCAATGCCGGCATGGCATTTTCGGCACAATTTGCCGATTACAGTTTCTGCTTCGGCGTCGGGATCAACACACCGACGGCGTTTGCCCCCACCAACCAGCGACTGATGGCCGCGACCGAAAAGACCGGCCGCGACGTCCGCTCCTTCGTCCTGACGATGATCCTGGCGGAAGAAAAATCCGGGGATGCCTGGGCGAAGTGGGAGCACTACAAGGCTGGCGCCGATGAGGAAGCCATCAAATGGCTCGGCCTGCAGAGTGCAGCCGATACCAAATCCGGGTCCGACACCAATGTCCGCCACATGTCGAACCCGGTGTCCGCCGTCAACATCAACATGGGCACGCTGATCGGCTCCTATGAAGAAGTCGCGGCCATGCTCGACGAAATGGCCGAGGTTCCGGGCACCGGCGGCGTGATGCTGACCTTCGACGACTTCGTCGAGGGCGTGGAAAAATTCGGCAAATATGTCCAGCCGCTGATGAAAAGCCGAAAGCACGTAACCCAGGCATTGGAGGCAGCCGAATGAGCGCCGTTGCAGGATATCTGAGCCCGACCGAGAAGCTGCAGAGCGTCACCCTGCCCGCCCGTCCCGAACCGATCGCCTTGAAGCCATCGGAAACTGCGGTTGTCGTCGTTGACATGCAAAATGCCTATTCGACCGAAGGCGGTTATGTCGATCTCGCCGGTTTCGACATTTCCGGCGCCAAGGGCACGATCGCCAATATCAAGAAGACGCTCGATGCCGCCCGCGCCGCCGGCGTGCCGGTCATCTATTTCCAGAACGGCTGGGACAAGGATTATGTCGAGGCCGGCGGCCCGGGCTCGCCCAACTGGCACAAGTCGAATGCGCTCAAACACATGCGTGCCAATCCGGACATGCAGGGCAAGCTTCTCGCCAAGGGCACCTGGGACTACGCGATCGTCGACGAGCTGCAGCCGCAGCCGGGCGACATCCTGGTTCCGAAGACCCGCTATAGCGGTTTTTTCAACACCAATATGGACAGCGTTCTGCGCGCCCGCGGCATCCGCAACCTCGTCTTCGTCGGTATCGCCACCAATGTCTGCGTCGAAAGCTCGCTGCGCGACGCCTTCCACCTCGAATATTTCGGCGTGATGCTGGAGGATGCCACCCATCATCTCGGCCCCGACTTCATCCAGCAGGCGACTGTCTACAATGTCGAGAAGTTCTTCGGCTGGGTCGCCACCGTCAATGATTTCTGCGCCGTCATTTCCCAGGCCGCACCCGTCGACGCCTGACACACACACACCAAAGAGGAGAAGCCAGAATGCCGAAGTCGATCGTCGTGCCGGAAGGAACCCAGAAGCCTCTCGCGCCCTATTCGCCGGGAACGCTTGCCAACGGCGTTCTTTATGTCTCTGGTACCCTGCCATTCGACAAGAACAATCATGTCGTCCATGTCGGCGATGCCGCCGCCCAGACCCGCCACGTCCTGGAGGTCATCAAGTCCGTCATAGAGACCGCAGGCGGCACGATGGAGGATGTCACGATGAACCATATCTTCCTCACCGACTGGGCCAATTATCAGGCTCTTAACGCGGTCTATGCGGAGTATTTCCCTGGTGACAAACCGGCCCGCTTCTGCGTCCAGTGCGGTCTGGTGAAGCCCGATGCGCTGGTGGAAATTGCCACCATCGCCCATATCGGCAAGTGAACGGTGGCAGGGGAAAGCCCCTGCCCTTTCCATCCAGAGGCAAGCCATGCATTTCGACATCCACGGCCGGACGGATGATGCCGCGCCGACACTTATCCTGTCTTCCGGCCTCGGCGGATCCGGCGCCTATTGGGCACCCCAGATAGAAGCGCTTTCTCCCTTCGTCCGCATCGTCACCTACGACCATCGCGGCTGCGGCCGCACCGGTGGCGAAGCGCCCGAAGATGGCGGCATTTCAGCCATGGCGGATGACGTGATGGAGATCGCAGACAAGCTCGGCCTCCAACATTTCAGCTTCATGGGACACGCGCTCGGCGGCCTGATCGGGCTCGACATCGCGCTCCGCCGCCCCGGTATGATCGACAGGCTGATCCTCATCAATGCCTGGAGCAAGGCCGATCCGCATTCCGGCCGCTGCTTCGACACCCGCATCGCGCTTCTGGAAAACACCGGAGTGGAAGCTTTCATCAGGGCGCAGCCGCTTTTTCTCTATCCGGCGATCTGGATGGCAGAAAATTCCGCAAGACTGGCCGATGAAGAAGTCCACGGCCTTCGACATTTCCAGGGGCGGCAGAATATTCTTCGCAGGATCAAGGCGCTGAGATCATTCGATATCGATGCGAGGCTTGGCGAGATCACCGTGCCGACGCTGGTGATCGCAACGAAGGATGATCTGTTGGTACCCTATAGCCGCTCGCAACATCTGGCACGGCATCTGCCGAATGCAGAACTTGCTCTCTTCGATTTCGGCGCCCATGCGGTCAACGTGGTGGAGCCGCAAAGCTTCAATCAGACGGTCGTTCCTTATCTGAACGCAACGAATAACAGCGCGCGGGGAGGCGTATGATGAACCAGCAAGTCACACCTTCAAGCCTGGCGGACGCTCGCAAGACTGAAGCCGCTGCCTCGGACGTGCGCACGGATTTTCGCGATGCGATGTCGAAGCTCGGAGCGGCGGTCAATATTGTCACGACGGATGGTCCGGCCGGCCGGGCAGGTTTTGCCGCGACCGCCGTCTGCAGCGTCAGCGACAGCCCGCCGACGATGCTGGTCTGCCTTAACAAATCTTCCTCGACCCATTCCGCGGTCACCGGCAATGGCGTCGTCTGCATCAACGTGCTTGCCGGCGCGCATGAACCGCTCAGCCGGCTGTTCGGCGGCAAGACGCCTGCCGATGAACGTTTTGCCGGGGCAAGCTGGTCGACGCTAGCGACCGGGGCACCGGCGCTCGACGGCGCGCTTGTCTCGATCGATTGCCGGATTCGCAGCGTCACCGATGGCAATAGCCATGACATCCTGATCTGCGAGGTGGAGGCAATCCGGCAGACGGAAGAAAGCCAGGGCCTGGTCTATTTCAATCGGCGCTATCACACGCTGTAGCGGTGTATTGCCGCTTGTCGGATTGCGGCGCTCAGCCGCGGCTTGAAAAGGTCGAAGGAATACAGTTTTTCCTCAAACGCCCTTCCGTGAGTTGAAACGTTCTCGACACTTTGTCTGCTCGCACTACCTATTGTGCCGGTATCGCTCCAACACGCGCCGGCGAAAAGACCGGCACAAGTCTAGGGAAACCCTGATGTCGCTCTCCAAGAAACTTGCAGGCCTGTTACTCGCCTTTTCGCTATCCGCCACGGCAGCCTCGGCCCAGGTTGTCGTCTCGTCGAAGATCGATACCGAGGGCGGTGTTATCGGCAACATCATCCTGTCGGTGCTGAAGGCCAACAATATCGAGGCCACCGACCGGATCCAGCTCGGCACCACGCCGGTTCTGCGCAAGGCGATCACTGCCGGTGAAATCGACATCTATCCGGAATATACAGGCAACGGCGCATTCTTCTTCGAAAAGGCAGATGACCCGGCCTGGAAGGATGCGGCAAAAGCCTATGAAACGGTGAAGAAGCTTGATCTCGACGCCAACAAGATCGTCTGGCTGACGCCCTCGCCGGCCAACAACACCTGGGGCATCGCCGTCCGCCAGGACGTTGCACAGGCAGACAATCTGAAAACGCTGTCGGACTTCGGCAAGTTCATTGCGGGCGGTGGCAAGATCGTGCTTGCGGCATCCTCGGAATTCGTCAATTCGGCGGCAGCCCTTCCCGCCTTCCAGACGACCTATGGCTTCAAGCTAAAGCCTGAGCAGCTCATCACGCTTTCGGGTGGCGACACAGCCGCAACGATTGCTGCTGCGGCCAACCAGACCAATGGCGCCAATGCGGCGATGGTCTACGGCACAGATGGCGGAATTGCCCCCTCCGGCCTCGTCGTGCTGGAAGACGACAAGAAGGTTCAGCCGGTTTATCAGCCGGCACCGATCATTCGTCAGGATACGCTGGCCAAGAACCCGAAGATCGCGGAACTTCTGAAACCGGTATTCGAAAAGCTCGACCTCGTGACCCTGCAGGATCTCAACGGCCGCGTTCAGGTTGGCGGTGAGCCGCCCAAGGCCGTCGCCGAGGACTTCCTCAAGAAAAATGGCTTCCTCAAGTAATCCTTGAGGTCCAGCCATGGACGGCATGTGAAAGGTCGGCAGCGTTGCGGATAGGACTGGAAAAAACGGGTGTGCTGATGGCGCCCCTCATCCTCGTCGCAACGCTTGCCTTGCCCTTTGTCGTGGTCAAGCCGAACCGCATACTTCAGGGCCAAGGCAGGTCACTGATGGAAGCGCTGCCCTCTGGGACCGGCCTGGTGGTAACGGTAGCGCTGCTCGCCGTTGCCTTCTGCCTGATCGTTCGCTTTCCATCGGCTGCCAAACTGGCAATCGCGACGGCTGCTCTGATAACAAGCATTCTCGCGCTCGGTTGGGCGGCGCATGCGCAACTACCGGCCGGCAATGCCTATGCACGCGTTTCACCCGGTTCAGGCTTCTGGCTGTTGCTGTTCGGCTTGTCGCTTGCAGCCGTCGACGTGATCGCCAAGCTCAAGCCCACGGCCACAGGACGATTGTTGCTTCTGCTCACCGCCTCGGCGGTGATCGCCGGCATATTTGCCACCGGCATCCTGTCCGACATCTCCGTGATGAAGGAATACGCCAACCGATCCGACGCTTTCTGGGCGGAACTGTCCCGGCATTCCATGCTGGCGCTCGGCTCCATGTTTTCCGCTTTCGTGATTGGCCTGCCGCTGGGCGTCATCTGCCATCGGGTTCGCCCGTTGCGGGCGGCAGTGCTCAGCACGCTCAACATTCTCCAGACCATACCATCGATTGCGTTATTCGGTCTGCTGATCCTGCCGCTCGGCTGGATCGCGACCCATCTGCCGGGAGCCTCGGCCCTGGGCATCTCCGGGATCGGCGCCGCGCCGGCCTTTCTCGCGCTCGTCCTCTATTCACTTCTGCCGGTCGTCGCCAATACCGTTGCCGGACTGGAGAGCGTGCCTCGCGAGGCAAATGATGCAGCTCGCGGCGCCGGAATGACCGATCTGCAGCGGCTTGTATCGATCGAGTTCCCGTTGACCTTCCCGAGCCTTCTTGCCGCAATCCGCATCGTGCTCATCCAGAATATCGGCATGGCAACCATCGCCGCCCTGATCGGCGGCGGCGGTATGGGCGTCTTCGTTTTCCAGGGTCTGGGCCAGGCGGCGATGGATCTCGTTCTGCTCGGCGCGTTGCCGACCGTTGCCATGTCTTTCGTTGCCGCCATCGTCCTCGATGCGTTGGTTGATTTCAGCACCTCTCCAGGCACGGAGACGCTTTCCACATGATCGACATCCAGTCACTGACAAAATCCTACGCCGGAAAGGCGGTCGTCGATAATGTCTCCCTTGTCGTGCCGGAGGGTTCGATTGCCGTTCTCGTCGGCACGTCCGGATCGGGAAAGACCACGCTTTTGCGGATGATCAATCAGCTTGTTCCCCAGGACGAGGGCACAATCCTGCTCGCCGGCGAGGACACGCGTCAAATTCCCGGTCACGTACTTCGTCGGCGCATCGGCTACGCCATCCAGGGGCATGGTCTGTTCCCCCATAGGACCGTGGCCGACAATATCGCGACCGTGCCGCGCCTGCTAAAATGGAAAAAAGCACGCGTCGATGCCAAGGTCGAGGAACTGCTCGACCTTTTCCAGCTTGATCCGGCGGTGTTCGCCAATCGCTATCCGCATCAGCTCTCCGGCGGTCAGCAGCAGCGCGTCGGCGTTGCCCGCGCGCTCGCTGCCGAACCGAAGATCCTCCTCATGGATGAACCTTTTGGTGCACTTGATCCGGTCCTGCGCGGCAAGGCTCAGGACGAGTTGCTCGCGATCCAGAAACGTTTCGGCACGACGGTCGTCATCGTCACGCATGATATCAACGAGGCCTTTCACCTCGGGGATAGCATTGCCGTGATGGACAAGGGCAAGCTTCTGCAATACGGGCGCCCGCTCGATCTCCTCAAGGCACCTGCGACGCCCTTCGTCGAAGGGTTGGTCGGCACGTTCGATCGCCCGTTCCGACTTCTTTCACTTGGGACGGTCGCATCGGTCATCGAGCCCGGGGAGGCTCAGGGACAATCAATCACCGGCGACAGAACCCTGCAGGACGCATTGGCGGCGTTGATGTGGAGCGGCAGCGACGCCCTGCCCGTCGTTGCCGATGACGGCACACCGCTCGGTCGGGTGCGCCTGCAGACCCTGCTCGGTCAGGCAGTCAGGCCGCAATGAACCTCTTGCGCCTTATTCCCCGACTTGTTCTTCTGGCCCTGCTGATCGGCTTTCTTAAATCGCCCGAGAGTTTCGCCTTTGCTTTCAAACCGCTGGTGCAGACCAATGCACCGACGATCTACAACCAGGGCAGCCTGGCGTCGCTAACGCTCCTGCATGTGCGCATGGTGCTGTTTGCGACCGCGCTCGCCACGATCATCGCCGTGCTGCTGGCCATACTCGTCACCCGCCCTTTCGGTGCCGAATTCCTGCCGCTTGCCCGTACGATCGTCAATATCGGCCAGACCTTTCCGCCGGTCGCCGTGCTGGCCCTGGCAGTGCCGGCGATGGGTTTCGGAAACGGACCGACGCTGATTGCCCTGTTCCTTTACGCTCTTCTGCCGGTTTTCGAGAATACGATGACGGCGCTGACGACCGTGCCGCCAAACATTACCGATGCGGCCAGAGGCAGCGGCATGACCGCCTCTCAGATCTTCCGTCAGATAGAACTGCCACTCAGCCTGCCGATGATCGTCGGCGGCATAAAAATTTCCACCGTGATCGGATTCGGCACGGCGACGATCGGCTCGACGGTCGCTGCGAAGACACTTGGCGAAGTAATCATCGCGGGGCTTCAGTCGAATAATCTCGCCTTCATCCTGCAGGGCGCGCTTCTGGTTGCCGCCCTTGCGATCATCGTCTTCGATCTGCTGTCACTGCTCGAACAATCGCTGATGAAGTGGAAGGCCGCCTGAGCGGCGGCTATCCCTGCATTATTCGTCGCTAGCGCGCACCGCCTGTTGGCCGAGGATCTCGCGTTTTCCGACATGGTTCGGTGCGCCGACAAGACCTTCCTGCTCCATCCGTTCCACCAGCGAGGCAGCGCGGTTGTAGCCGATCGACAGGCGTCGCTGGATGTAGGATGTCGAGCACTTCTTGTCGCGCTGGACGATCTTGACGGCTCGTTCATAAAGATCGTCGCCATTGTCTTCAGCACCCATCGACGTCTGGTCGAAGACGGCTGCGTCTTCTTCCTCGTCGACACCTTCGCCTTCCTCATCCTCGGTGACGCTACCGAGATAGGACGGCTGGCCTTGTGTCTTCAGATGCGCGACGACCTTCTCCACCTCGTAATCCGAAACGAACGGGCCGTGGACACGGGCAATCCGCCCGCCACCTTTCATGTGCAGCATGTCGCCCTGGCCGAGCAGATGTTCTGCGCCCTGCTCGCCCAGGATCGTGCGGCTGTCGATCTTCGACGTCACCTGGAAGGAGATACGGGTCGGGAAGTTCGCCTTGATCGTACCGGTGATGACATCCACCGAAGGCCGCTGGGTCGCCATGATCAGGTGAATGCCGGCGGCGCGTGCCATCTGTGCCAGGCGCTGGATTGCGCCTTCGATTTCCTTGCCGGCGACCATCATCAGATCGGCCATTTCATCGACGATGACGACGATATATGGTAGCGCCGTCAGGTCGAGCGACTGTTCCTCGAAGATCTGCTCGCCGGTCGAGCGATCGAAACCGACCGGCACGCTGATCATGATCGTCTCGCCCCGATTGCGCGCTTCGGCAACACGGGCATTGAAGCCATCGATATTGCGAACGTTGAGACGCGACATCTTGCGATAACGCTCTTCCATCTCGCGCACGGCCCATTTCAGGGCAAGAACCGCCTTCTTGGAATCCGTTACGACCGGCGTCAGCAGATGCGGGATACCGTCATAGACGGAAAGTTCGAGCATCTTCGGGTCGACCATGATCAACCGGCATTCTTCCGGCCGAAGATGGTAGAGAAGCGACAGGATCATCGTGTTGATGGCGACCGACTTGCCCGAGCCCGTTGTGCCGGCAACCAGCAGATGCGGCATCTTCGCCAGTTCGGCAATGACGGGCTCCCCGCCAATCGTTTTGCCAAGGCAGAGCGGCAGTCGGTAATCGGTGCCGATATAGGAATTGCTCTCAACGAGTTCCCGCAGATAGACGGTCTCGCGCACCACATTCGGCAATTCGATGCCGATGACGTTGCGGCCCGGAATGACCGCGACACGGGCGGACAGCGCGGACATCGAACGGGCGATATCGTCGGAAAGGTTCATCACCCGTGAGGATTTCACGCCGGGAGCCGGCGCGAATTCGTAAAGCGTCACCACCGGGCCGGGACGAACATCGATGATCTCGCCCTTGACGCCGAAATCTTCAAGTATGTTTTCGAGCATTCCGGCGCTCTGTTCCAGCGCCTCCTGGCTCATCGTCTGTTCTTCGCGTGGTGCTGCCGGCTGAAGAAGATCGATATCGGGGAACGTATAGTCCTCCGCGAAGGTCAGCACCCGCGGCTTGCGGGTGACCGGCGCGGCAACCGGGATGTTCATCGGTTCGACTATTATCGGCGCAGTTTCGACAAGGACCGGTTCCGCGATGATCTGCGGCTCCTCGACCAAGGCCTGCCGGGGTTCGGCATACATGGCAACAGGTGCTGCATGGCGGATCGCCACCTGGCGATAGAGCTGCACTGCGGAAGCCGCTTCTACCGGGAAAGCGTCTGGTGTCGGCGCGACAGCGACTTCAGGAGCGGGCGGCACAAAGCGCTGTACGGACGGACGAAGTGCCGATGCGGAAACCGGGATCGACATCGCAGTCGGCACCTGTGTCGAAACGGGAGCCGCTTTCGGCATGGGCCGGGCCGGTGCAAGCGTGCGGCGCGAAATGCCGGGTTCGACATCTTCCGATGCCCCGAGACTCATCATTTCCCAGATCAGATGATCCGGGATCGACGTGACGCGGCGCGTCATCGGCGCGGAGGCTGCCGGCGACGCCGGGATAGCCGGATGGTCGACCGGTTTTCTCGCCGCCGAAGATGACCGGAGGTGATGGGCCTGCTCAATCGCATTGCGAGCGGCAGCGTCGGCCGGCTGCGCAGCGGGACCTGACGTCTGTTCGGTTGCGAAAGCCTGGACGATCCGGCGTTGAAGATTGTTCACCTGGGAACCTGCATGCTTGGAATGTTGTGTCGACTGAGCGCTGTTCACGGCTGCAGCTGCGGTGTCGGGCACTTCTGCCTTCAGCTCGTTGATGGCTGCTTCGGCCTCTGCCTTCGTTGGACCACGCCCGGGCGTGCGGGTGAAACGCACATTGGGGGCCAATATGAAGGCACGCTGCCAGGTCGGAAGCTTTTCCGGATCGAGTTCGACCGCCGGGATAAGCACCGGCAGCGGCAGGGGCTGCTCGACATCGTTGGCGGCTTCGAACTCCTGTTCGTCGCTGCCATCAAGCTTGTCGAGCGGGGAAACGTCTTTGCGGGAAGGCGGAAAATGCATACTACGCGAAACCATCAAACAACCTGATCACACCGGTCCCTGTTAATAAAAAGAAAACCTTAACCAGGCGTTTCCGGCATGCGTTTTTCAGCTTCAATTTCAGCACATGACGACATTCTCATACCGGTTCGAACCGGCATAAGAACGCCGAAAAGCCTTTACAGAAAGGCATTCCGCCCCCTAACGGCTCTCGGCATAATCGCTGCGCGTAATTCCGTGGCGCTGCAGCTTGTCGTAAAATGTCTTGCGTGGAATGCCGAGCGCCGCGATGGTTTTCTGAACATCACCACCACAGGCCGTCAGGGTTTCGCGGATAATATCGGCCTCGTAGAGATCGAGCCGATTCGGCAGTGAAGTCTCGCCACCCACCTTAACGTCCGGGCGCATGACCGCCAGTGCTGCCGGCTCCAGCCCGAGGACGAACCGTTCCGCATAATGGGAAAGCTCCCGGACATTGCCGGGCCACGGATGGTCGCGCAGGTGTTCGATCACCGCCCTTGGGATATCTGGCACCGCACGATCGAATCGACCGCCGGCCTTGCGCGCGAAATGATTGAACAGCAGGGGAATATCGTCACGCCGCTCCCGCAGCGGCGGGATGGTCAGCGTCACGACGTTCAGGCGGTAGTAAAGGTCCTCGCGAAACCCCATCCGCTGGGCCGGGTGGCCCAGATCGACCTTCGAGGCCGCCACGACACGAAGATCGACAGGCCGAACCTCATTGGTCCCGAGCGGCGTCACCTCCCGCATTTCCAGAACCCGGAGCATCTGCACCTGGCTGGACAGCGGCATGCTTTCGATCTCGTCGAGAAACAGGGTTCCGCCGCTTGAATGCTCGATGCGTCCGATTCGTTTCTTCTGCGCTCCGGTAAAGGCGCCCGGCTCGTGGCCGAAAAGCTCGCTCTCGATCACCTGTTCCGGCAATGCGCCACAGTTCAGCGCGACGAAATTGGCTTTCGACCGGCGGCTCCAGGCATGAAGGGCACCAGCGACGACCTCCTTGCCGCTGCCAGTCTCACCCGTCACCAGCACGTCAACGTCAGTATCCGCAATCTGGCGCAGCATGTGCCGCAGCCGCTCCATGACCGGCGTCTGACCGATCAGCGGGAATCCGTCATCCCCGCCGTTGCGGGCCGCCTTCAGCCGGCGGTTCTCGATCACCAGACTGCGCTTTTCGGCCGCATGGCGCACACACTGAACGAGCCGCTCCGCCGGAAATGGTTTTGCCAGAAAGTCGTAGGCTCCGTCGCGGATCGCCTTCACCGCCATCGGGATGTCGCCGTGGCCGGTCATCAGCACGACAGGCAGTTCGGGATCGATACCGGATATCCGTTCGAACAATTGCAGCCCGTCCAGACCCGGCATCCTTATATCGGAGACAACGACCCCGGTGAATGTTTCGTCGAGATACGACAGCGCCTCGTTGCCGGACGAGAAAGGCCTGACGTCAAAACCCGCCAGACCGAGGGTCTGGGCTGTTGCCCGCAGGAGGTCCTTGTCGTCATCGATAAGAAATACGGGAACGAACGCAGCCATCTCTCAGGCCCTTTTCAAATGAACGGTGAAGCGGGTGCCATGTGCGTTGGTCTCGACAGTGAGCCGGCCACCGAAATCCGCGATGATGTCCTTGCAGATGACAAGGCCGAGCCCAAGGCCCCGTTCTTTGGAGGAGTTGAACGGCTGAAACAGGGAAGCAAGAATATCGGCAGCGATGCCCGGCCCATTGTCGGCGACACTGATCGCAACATCAGTCCGCGAAGACACGGCCGAGACGGTAACCTGGCCATCCAGATCGACCTTCGTCGCCTCCATGGCTTCAAGTGCATTCTGCAGCAGATTGATGAAGACCTGCTCCAGCCTGAGCCGGTTACCCATGACCTTCAGACCGTCGTCGATGGGCTCGACTTTCAGCATCTCGAGCGAACCGGTGAACCGGCTCTTCAACAACATGATGGCACCTTCCAGCACATCGGCGAGCAACACAGGTTCGGCCTCCGTGCGCCCGCGCCGTGCCAGGGCTTTCAGATCGTCGGTGATAGCGCCTATTCGATCGGTCAGGCCGGAGATCAGGTCGAGATTCTCCTTCAGCGGTTCGACCTGCTGCCGCTCCAGAAAGACTTTGGAATTGTCTGCATAGGCGCGGATCGTTGCGACCGGCTGGTTGATCTCATGAGCGACACCCGCCGCAACCTGTCCGAGGATGGCGAGGCGGTTCGCCTGCACGAGATCCTGCTGCACGACCTGCAGTTTCGCTTCAGTCGAGCGGTGGTTGGAGATTTCCGCCTGCAGGCTGTCATGGGCGAGACTAAGGTCGCGCGTCCGCTCGTCGACACGGCGCTCCAGTTCGTCGCGCCCCGCCCGCGCCTCGATGATTGCCATCAAGGCCACCTGGCGGCGCCGGATCCAGATAGCGGCAAGCGCAAATATGCCGAGAAGGGCCAACGCCCCGAGCAGCCGGTATTCCCGCATATCCGCGGCGACAGGCCCGTCGATCGGCAGCAGATACTGGAAACTCCAGTCCGTCGTTGCGACCGGCACCGTCATCTGCAGATATCGGATCGCCCCGCCGCCCGGCAGCAATACGCGAACGATGGCAGCATCCGCTGCAACGGTTTCGAGCCGGGCAAGAGGCAGCGGCACGAGCGGCGCGTCACCAAACTGTAGGCTCTCGCGTATGGCTGAAATATTCTGTGGCGGAAGCGGCTCCGTGGTCATGAAACGCCAGGACGGAATGCTGGTTACCAGCACGACATGATTATCGTCGGTGACGAAGGAGGGACGTTGCGTTTCACGCCAGTCGCTCTCGAGCTGATCGAACTCCATCTTGACGACAACCACGCCGAGCGGGTTGTCGGCCGACCCCACTCGATGCGATATGTAGAGTCCGGGGCGATTGCTAACCGAACCAAGCGCAAAGTGTTCGGCGCCTCCTTCCCGCATCGCCCGCGAAAAATAACTGCGAAACCGGTAGTCATTGCCGACGAAACTTTTTTCCTCCTGCCAGTTGCTGGCCGAGATGGCGATACCGTCTGCGGCAACGACGTAGATGACTGCGGCTTTGGTTGGCGCGATCAGATCCTCGAGCTTGCGATCCAGCGCGATCCTCTTTGCTTCGTCGTTGCTGGAAAGCGTATCCTCAATGTCCCGGTCACGCGCCAGAAGAAGCGGAAGCGCACGCGGCCTCTCCAGCACGGCGCGCAGCAGAGCCACCTTCAGGCTTGCCTCTGTCTTGCCCTGGGCAGACAGAGCCGACAGCGCCGACGATCGCCCATAAGCCCCCGCCAGATAGAAGACCGCCGCGCATGCCAGGACGAACACCAGGCCGAAAGCGAGCCAGGTGCGGCGTACGGCGCCCGTATGGGCTATGCGTGGATCCATTTTCATGGTGCGATATGAGCATAAATCCGCACAGATCGCAAATTAACAAGTGCGTAAAACCGCACATCGCGAGAGAAAATGCGACGATGAACCGGTATAACCGATTGAAATCGGGACTTTATGTCGCAAGCGACAAACTGGCACGCAGTTTGCAAACATCAATTTCGACATCAGCAAGCGCCCGGGAAGGTCCAGATATCTGGATGTGGCGCGATGGAGGAAAACAATGATTGAAGTACCAGCATCCACGCAACCGCGTGCCCCCCTGCCATTTTACCGCCAGCTCTATGTTCAGGTGCTTTTCGCGATTGCCGCGGGCATCCTGATCGGCCACTTTTATCCTGACCTTGGCGCAAGCCTGAAGCCGCTTGGTGACGCCTTCATCAAGCTCGTCAAGATGATCATCGCACCGGTGATCTTTCTGACCGTTGCCACCGGCATTGCCGGCATGTCCGACCTGAAGAAGGTCGGCCGGGTCACCGGCAAGGCAATGATCTACTTCCTGACGTTCTCGACGCTCGCATTGATCGTCGGTCTGGTCGTCGGCAACATCCTGCAGCCCGGCGCCGGCATGAACATCGATCCGGCCACGCTGGACGGTAAGGCCGTCGCCGCCTATGCCACCAAGGCGCATGAGACGACCGTCACCGGCTTCCTGATGAACATCATCCCGGACACGATCGTCGGTGCTTTCGCCCAGGGCGACATCCTGCAGGTGCTGTTCTTTTCGGTTCTGTTCGGCATTGCGCTCGGCATGGTCGGGGAACGCGGCAAGCCCGTCACCGATTTCCTGACAGCACTCACCGCACCGATCTTCCGCCTTGTCGCGATCCTGATGAAGGCAGCTCCGATCGGCGCCTTTGGTGCCATGGCCTTCACCATCGGCAAATACGGCATCGGCTCGGTCGCCAACCTGGCATTCCTAATCCTCACCTTCTACATCACCGCGCTGATCTTCGTGCTGGTGATCCTCGGTGCGGTCGCCAAATATAACGGCTTCTCGATCCTTGCACTGCTGCGCTACATCAAGGAAGAACTGCTGCTCGTGCTTGGCACGTCTTCTTCGGAAGCCGCCCTGCCCGGCCTGATGCAGAAGATGGAACGGGCCGGCTGCAAGCGCTCGGTTGTCGGCCTGGTGATTCCGACCGGTTACTCCTTCAACCTCGACGGCACCAACATCTACATGACGCTGGCAGCCCTGTTCATCGCCCAGGCGACCGGCATCGACCTGTCGCTGACCGATCAGATCCTGCTTCTGCTCGTCGCGATGCTCTCCTCCAAGGGCGCCGCCGGCATTACCGGCGCCGGCTTCATCACGCTTGCCGCCACGCTTTCGGTTGTTCCGGCCGTCCCGGTTGCCGGCATGGCGCTGATCCTCGGCATCGACCGTTTCATGTCGGAATGCCGCGCGCTGACAAACCTTGTCGGCAATGCGGTCGCTACCATCGTCGTCGCCCGCTGGGAAGGCGAGCTCGACAAGGACATGCTGGATGCAGCCCTTGCCGGCGGCTCCAGCGACAATGTCACCGGTGAATTGCAGCCGGCCGAATAAGCCTCCCAAGGCAAAAGCAGAGCGCAAGCTCCATCTGGATCTGCCGCCATAGAGCGGCAGATCCTTTTTTGTTTATGGAAGCGGTTCAACCAAGGCTCTTGCCATAACGGGAAAAACTGTCCGCCAGCACGGTCGTGCCGGCACCAGGAAGCTCCGGCCGCTTGTAGACCCCGCCGACCACATCCGCTGGCTCCTCGAAATGATCCTTGATCCAGGGAATATATTCGAGAATGGTCGAAGCCGGATGCCAGTAGCTCAGATGTACATGAACCTGGCTCATCTCGCCGGCATGCGGCACCACGGGCAGCCGATGCGCCAGCGCCAGATCTGCGACCTGAATATATTCGGTTATTCCGCCAAGCCGCGTCACATCCGGCTGGACATAGGCGACGGCACCCGCCGCAATGAACGAGCGGAAAGCGTCCACCGTATAAAGCTGCTCGCCGAGCGCCACCGGAATGGTCGAGGAGCGCGCCAGAAGCCGGTGGCTTTCCACGTCGTCGTACCACATCGGCTCCTCGAACCAGTAGATGTCGAGATCGCGCGCCCGTTCGCAGAAACGCAGGCAGGTCGGCAGGTCCCATTTGCCGTTGCCGTCGATGGCGATGCGGACATCCGGCCCCAGCCGCTTGCGCACGGCCTCCAGCCGGCGAATATCGACATTCGGATCGTCATGACCGACCTTCAGCTTGATGCGGGTGAACCCGTCCTGCTCCACCGCACGGGCAGAACCGGACAACAGTTCGTCCAGCGAAAAAGACAGCCAGCCGATATCGGTATTATAGGCCTCCAGCTTGTCCGTGCGGGCACCGCCGAGATAGGACCAGAGCGGCAGGCCGGCCTTCTTGCTCTTCAGGTCCCACAGCGCGACATCCACGGCGGCAAGCGCCAGATGCGTGATGCCGGCGCGGCCGACCCATTGCAGCGAGGGATAACGTGCAAGCTTCGTCCATAGTCGCTGATGGTCATTGGCATCCTCGCCGATCAGTAGCGGCGCGTAGCAATCCCGGATGCAGGCGGTGATCAGCCTGTCGGACATAAGATGCGCATGTGTGCCGGTAAACCCATAGCCGACCAGCCCATCCGTCGTGGTGATCGCAACGCCGACGACACCCCAATGGGTGATGTTATGAGTTGAATCGGAGATCGACTCCGATGTCAGCGGCAAATGCAGAATAAACGGTTCGAGCGATTTGATTTTCAATGCAGGTTCCTCCCTTTGAACATTGTCCTCACTGGAATTCGACGTCGCGCAGCCGCTCCAGATAGCTCACGTCCGGGAGCGAAAGGTTGCGCGCCGCCGTCGAAATTCTCACCATGGCCCGCTCGCGCGAGATCTGCAGATGGCGGGCCAGCGCCTGGCCTGCATCAGCCACCCTGCCGGCGATCAAGCGCTCCAGAACATCAAGATGCTCCAGCAGGAAGGGCTCTTCCAAGATTGACGGCGCTTTCGGCTGGTACAGCCTGTGATGCGCCACGAGGATCGCCTGCGGTAGGTTGATCGCCTGCATCAGAGGCGGGTTTTCGCAATGGCCGAGCAGATCGCCGTGGAGCTGCTGCTCGATACGGTCAAGCATTGCGCCATCCGCCCATTCGCCGGCCGCGATCGCCGTTTTCAGATCGCCCAGCAATTGCGGCAGCAGATCACCCGGCAGGCGCGGAAAGGCCTGCTGCAAGGCCAGCGGCTCCAGCGTCCAGCGCAATTCGTAGAGTTGCGTGACGTGCGTGCCGGTCAGCGCCGCCGCCTGCCAGCGACCCGCTTCGTCCTTGGTGACGATGCCGCGCTGCTGCAGCCTTGCCACCACTTCACGGGCGACGGTGCGGCTGACCCCGAATGCCTTGGCAAGCGCCGCTTCATTGACACGCCAGCTCGCAAACGATGTCCTCGAAACGACATCCATCTCCACCTGCCGGTAGATCAGTTCCCAACTCGCGAGGAAATGCAGCCTGAGATCTTCAGAAGGCCCTTCAGCTCCGACAGGCTCGCCGTCAGCGGCCAAGCCCTGCTGCCCTACGACCGCAACGATCTGGTAACCCCGACCTTCCGCCTTGCGGACAAGGCCCTGGCCTTCGAGCTCTGCCAGCGCCTGACGCGCCGGCGCCCGGCTGATGCCGAAGCGCGCCGCAACCGCGGTTTCGTTCAGCTTTGCCGCATCCCGCCAGTTGCCCGAGCGGATTTCGGACGCGATCACCTCCAGCGCACGTTGATAGAGCCTGGGCGAACGACCTCTCATGGCGTCATCCGCCTTATCCATCATGCCCTTCCTCCCAAAACGTCGCGGCGAAGCAAAAAACAGCCGTTGTCTCGTTTCCTTCAATTGCATCAGACGGAGATAATGTCTAGTGTACGCAAAAGACAATAATTCCTAGGGATCGTCATGGACGCCATTCAGAACGCCGTATCGCTGTCGGAGATCGACCGTTTTTGCCGCCAGATCCTGAGCGCCTGCGGCGCCGACGCTCAGACATCCGACGCGACGACGCGGGCGATGATGCATGCCACGCGTTGCGGGGTGGATAGCCATGGCGTCCGCCTGCTAGCCCATTACATCAAGGCGCTGGAAGGCGGACGGCTCAACAAGGCCCCGGAGATCAAGAAGGTTTCGGGCTTTGGTGCCGTGGAAACGCTTGATGGAGACCACGCGCAAGGGGCGGTTCCCGCCTATGTCGCCATGGCAAGAGCTGTCGAACTCGCGCGCCAGTTCGGCATCGGTGCCGTCGGCATCCGCAACAACTCTCATTTTGGCGCGGCGGGCGCCTATTCCGTCGAAGCGGCAAGGCAAGGCCTGATCGGGCTTTCCTTTTGCAACTCCGACAGTTTTGTCCGGCTGCATGACGGCGCATCGCGGTTTCATGGCACCAACCCGATCTCGATGGCGGTACCGATCGCCGGCGAAGATCCCTGGTTCCTCGACATGGCAACCAGCGCCGTGCCCTTTAACCGCGTCCTGCTTTATCGCAGCACCGGCACCACGCTTCCGGAAGGCGTCGCATCGGATGAGGCTGGCATCGACACCACGAACGCCAACCTGACGGAGATGCTGGCACCCGTCGGCGCCGCTTTCGGCTTCAAGGGGGCAGCACTTGCAGGTATCGCGGAAATCTTCAGCGCCGTGCTGACCGGCATGCGACTGAGTTTCGACATTCTCCCGATGAATGGCGAGGACATGCAGACGCCGCGCGAACTCGGCGCCTTCGTCATGGCCATCATGCCGGAAGCTTTCGGCGACCGGGCGACATTCGAGGCCGGCATGAAACGTTATGTGGAAACGCTGAGGACATCCGCGCCTCGAGAGGGTGCAGCCGTGATGGCGCCCGGCGACAGGGAATGGAAAGTCGCCCGGCACCGAGATGCGCATGGCGTCGAACTCGACCCGGCAACGAAAGACGCGTTCTGGGAGCTTGCCAGCCGCTACGGCGTGGCCATGCCGGCTTGATCAATAATCGGTTAAGGAAACACTTGACGAATGATAATTGGTAAGACAATCTGACCACATGACGCGGGAGGAGAGACGCGTCAGGAGGTTTTCATGTTTGTCGCGCTTGAACCACGCCGGCTCTATCGCCAGGCCGCGGAGCAGATTCGCAGTCTTATCCAGTCGGGAGAAATTCCGGTCGGAGAGCGCCTGCCTGCAGAGCGGGAACTGGCGGAACGTCTTGGCGTTTCGCGTCCCACTGTGCGCGAGGCCTTGATCGTTCTGGAAGTCGAAGGGCTCGTGCAGATCCGCATGGGGTCCGGCGTCTATGTCAACCAGAGGGCGGTCGGCGAACCGAAAGTTCTCGCCGCAGACGACAGCGAAGCACCATTCGAAATCCTGCAGGCACGCTGCATCATCGAAAGTGCCATTGCCGAAGAAGCTGCAAGGCGTGTCGATGATGAGGGCATCCACAGTCTCGATCTCATTCTCGACGAGATGGAGGGCGTGCTTGAAAATTCCGAACGGGCTCTGGCGCTCGACCGGGCATTTCACACCGCGATCGCAGACATGATCGGCAATTCGTCGCTCAACGTTTTTATCGGCCTGATCTACGACAAGAGATCTTCGCCGTTTTTCGAAAAGCTCGCGAGCTATTTCGAAGGCCCGCATACCTGGCGCGCGGCGCTGGACGAACACAGGATCATTCGTGATGCGCTGGCGGCCAAGGACCCGGCGGCATCACGCGAGGCAATGCGCATGCACTTGACGTTGTCGCAGAAGAGATTCTCGGAAAGCTTCGGAGAGGAGCCAACGAGAGAGGAGTGACCTGAGCCGCGAGGAGGCGGCCGGTCTGGGAGCAATCTGAACGCTATTCGGGAGGACAGAATGAGTTCAAGATTCAAGGCGTTGCTTGGGGCAGCAGCGATCGTCGTGGCGTCGGCTTTGGCCGCGCATGCGGAAACCACATTGAAATGGGCGCATGTATACGAGACATCCGAGCCGTTCCACACGGAATCGGTCTGGGCGGCGCAGGAAATCGCCAAGCGCACCAATGGCCGCTACAAGATCGACGTTTATCCGGCGTCTCAGCTCGGCAAGGAAGCTGATATCAACCAGGGCCTGAAGCTCGGCACGGTCGACATGATCATCTCGGGATCGAGCTTTGCCGCCCGCGACTTCAAGCCGATCGGCGTCACATATTTCCCTTATATCTTCCGCGATCCGGAACACCTGATCGCCTATACCAAGAGCGACGTCTTCAAGCGTCTCGCAAAGGGCTATGAGGACAAGACGGGTAACGTCATCACCGCCGTCAGCTATTACGGCACGCGCCATACGACATCGAACACCGCCATCACCAAATGCGCCGACCTGAAGGGCGTCAAGATGCGCGTTCCGGACGTTCCGGCCTATCTTGCCATGCCGCGCGCCTGCGGTGCAAACACCACGCCGATCGCCTTTGCCGAAGTCTATCTGGCGTTGCAGAACGGTACGGTCGACGCCCAGGAAAATCCGCTGACGACGATCGAGGCCAAGAAATTCTACGAAGTTCAGAAGAACATCGTGCTTTCCGGCCATATCGTCGATCATCTCAACACGGTGATCTCGAAGAGCCGCTGGGCAAGCCTTTCGGACGAAGACAAGCAGATCTTCCGCGACGTAATGCAGGAAGCAGCGGCCCGCACGACGAAGATCATCGAAGAGCGCGAGAAGGCGCTGGTCGAGGACTTCAAGAAGCGCGGCATCAATGTCGTCGAGGTCGACAAGGCGGACTTCGAAAAGAACGTGCTGGACAAGGTGAAGTTCGAGGACTTCGGCTACGAAAAGGCCGATTGGGAAGCGATCCGCGCCATCAAATGATCCCGTTCGGCGCGGCCGACAGGCGGCCGCGCCGGCTTTTCACGAATGGGACAAACTCATGACGACAATTCAAGAAGTCCATACTCAGGTTACCCCTGAGGAGCTGGCGCATACGTTCGACGAGGCTCCGGCCGATGTCGATCTCAAGGTCTATGCCTTCGAAGACTGGGTCACACTTGGCCTGTTCTGGCTGATGACGGGCTGCGTCTTCCTGCAATTCTTTACCCGTTACGTGCTCAACGACAGCTATGCCTGGACCGAGGAAATCGCGGTTAATTGCCTGATCGGCGTGGTGTTTCTGGGGGCGGTGATGTGCGTGCGCATGTCGCGCCATATCCAGGTCGATGTACTCTACCATTACCTGCCGGCACGCCTGACACGGGTGATGGCAACCATTGTCGACATCATCCGCATCGGCTTCTTCGCCTACGGTTCATGGCTGATGTGGCGCTACATGGAAATTGTCGCCGACGAGCAAATGGTCACCGTCGATCTTCCGCGAGGCATCGTATTCTACTCGGTTCTGGCGGCCTTCGTGTTGATGCTGCTGCGATCCATCCAGGTCTTCATCGCCAATATGCGCCGCGGCTATTCGGTGCTTGAGCGGCCCGAAGCATTCCAGAGCGGGGACTGACCACATGCTGCTTCTTATTGGTTCCTTTCTCGCCCTGATGCTGCTCGGCGTGCCGGTCGCCATCTCGATGGCGACGTCATCGCTCGCTTATATCCTCTTTTACGGTATCGCACCGGACATCATCGCCGCACAGCGGCTGATCGCAGGCGTCGAGAGCTTTCCGCTTCTGGCCGTTCCCTTCTTCATCCTGGCCGGCAATCTGATGAATGTGGCCGGCGTCACGGGTCGTATCTATTCCTTCGCGGTCGCGCTCGTCGGCTGGATGAAGGGCGGTCTGGCACAGGTCAACATCATCGGCTCGGTGGTGTTTTCCGGCATGTCGGGCACGGCGCTGGCCGATGCCGCCGGCATCGGCACGATCGAGATCAAGGCGATGAAAGATCACGGCTATCCGGTCGAGGCGGCCGTCGGCGTCACCGCAGCGTCTGCAACGCTCGGTCCGATCTTCCCGCCATCGCTGCCCTTCGTCATCTACGGCATGATGGCCAATGTCTCGATCGGCGCGCTTTTCATGGCAGGCATCGTACCCGGCGTCGTCATGACCGTGCTGATGATGATCACGGTCGCCGTCTTCGCCTTCGTCAAGCGTTGGGGCGCCGATACGCCGTTCAGCTTGAAGACGATCTTCGGTGCCTCTCTGGAAGTCATTGTTGTCATGATGGTGCCACTTGGCATCTATCTTCTGACGCTCGTCGGCCTGTCGCTCAATCTGGCTGTCGGCATTGCTCTGGTCGTGCTGATCGCCTGCGACTGGTATTTCGACTTCTCGGCCGTCATGGCGCTGATGACCCCGGTCATCCTGATCGGCGGCATGACGATGGGCTGGTTTACGCCGACGGAAGCAGCCGTTGCCGCGGTCCTCTGGTCGCTGTTCCTCGGCCTCGTCCGCTATCGCACGATGAACTTCAAAAGCCTCGCCAAGGCAACCATGGATACGGTCGAAACGACCGCCTCCGTCCTGTTCATCGTCGCGGCGGCCTCCGTCTTTGCCTGGTTGCTGACCGTCAGCCAGACGGCACAGTTGCTATCGACGGCCATAACAGGCCTTACCGACAGCAAATGGGTGTTCCTGATCCTGGTCAACATCCTGATGCTGTTCGTCGGCTGTTTCCTCGACACGATCGCGGCGATCACCATCCTCGTACCGATCCTTCTGCCGCTGGTGCTGAAGTTCGACATCGACCCGGTGCATTTCGGCCTGATCATGACGCTGAACCTGATGATCGGCCTGTTGCATCCACCGCTCGGCATGGTGCTGTTCGTGCTGTCGCGCGTCGCCAAACTATCGGTGGAACGCACCACGATCGCTATCCTGCCCTGGCTGGTGCCGCTGTTCATCGCACTGATCATCATCACCTTCATCCCGGCCGTCACTCTCTGGCTGCCGACCGAAATGGGCCTGATCCGCTAAGAAATTGGCCTGCGCCGCCCGCCGGCGCAGGCATCTCGTTCAGAATTGAAAGTCCAATCGAAGGCATGACACCATGTTGACGAAGATCATTCGTCTTTACGGCAAACAGGACCTGAAGGTCGAAACTGAGGATTGCCCGGAACCCACTGCCGGCGAAGTGCTGCTGAAAATGGCCTGGGGCGGCATATGCGGCTCCGACCTCCACTATTTTCAGGATGGCGGCTTCGGCCCGGTGCGTGTGCGCGAACCGATCATTTCCGGCCACGAGGCCTCCGGCTTCGTCGAGGCGGTTGGCCCCGGCGTTACCGGGCTTACCCCCGGCATGCTCGTCGCCGTCAACCCGTCGCAGCCCTGCGGCTATTGCCACTATTGCCATATCAACCTGCCGATCCATTGCCTCGACATGAAGTTCATGGGCTCGGCCATGCGCCTCCCTCATGAACAGGGCATGTTCCGTGAACATCTGATCGTACCGGCGATCCAGTGCGTGCCCGTCGCCGGCGAGGTGTCCGCAGCCGAAGCTGCCTGCGCCGAACCGCTCGCGGTCTGCCTCCATGCCGTCGCCCAGGCCGGTGATCTTGCGGGCAAAAACGTGCTGGTCACCGGCGCCGGCCCGATCGGCCTTCTGGTTGTCGCCGCCGCACGTCATGCCGGTGCCGGCCGGATCACCGTCACCGATCTTGCCGACGCGGCGCTTTCCCGCGCGCCTGCCATGGGCGCGGACGAGACGATCAACGTGTCTAAGTCGGATGCGCTTGCACCCTATCAGAAGGACAAGGGCACGTTCGATACGGTGTTCGAATGCTCTGCTGCAGGACCCGCCATCGTCTCTGCATTCCAGAGCGTGCGCCCGCGCGGCACGATCGTGCAGGTCGGTGTGACCGGCGAAGTGTCGATCCCGCTCAACATGCTGGTCGGAAAGGAAATCGTCTGGCGCGGCTCGCAGCGTTTCCATGCAGAATTCGCACGTTCGGTCGAACTCATCGGCAGTCGCGCGATCGATGTCCGGCCGATCCTGTCCCACACATTCCCGATCGACGAGGCGCTTGCCGCCTTCCTGCAGGCAGGTGACCGCACCGCCGCCTGCAAGGTCCAGATCGCGCTCAGCTAATCCGAGGAAGACAGATGCGACATACATGGAGATGGTTCGGACCGGTCGACAAGGTCACGGTCAGGGATGCCGCCCAGGCGGGTGCCGAAGGCATCGTCAGCGCCCTGCACCATATTCCGACGGGCGCCGTCTGGCCGGTGGATGAGATCGAGAAACGTCATCAGGCGATCCGCGATGGTGACCTCTTCTGGGACGTGGTGGAAAGCGTGCCGGTTTCCGAGGACATCAAGACCCAGACCGGTGACTGGCGCGAACATGTCACCAATTGGCAGGAAAGCCTTCGCCGTCTCTCTGCCTCCGGCATCAAGACGGTCTGCTACAATTTCATGCCCGTCCTCGACTGGACCCGTACTGATCTGCGCTGGGAAACCAAACATGGC
This sequence comes from Aliirhizobium sp. YIM B11859, assembly GCF_057163345.1. Lineage (NCBI taxonomy): Bacteria > Pseudomonadati > Pseudomonadota > Alphaproteobacteria > Hyphomicrobiales > Rhizobiaceae > Aliirhizobium > Aliirhizobium sp. YIM B11859. The sequence continues at coordinate 439,442 of NZ_JBXHAY010000004.1, read as the reverse complement.
GCAAGGGCCATGCGCTTCGATCTCACCGATTTCATCGCCTTCGACATCCACATCCTGAAACGCCCGGGAGCGGCCGCCGATTATCCCGAGACGCTGCAGGATGAAGCTGCGAAGCGCTTTTCCTTGCTGGACGATGCCCGGATTACAGCACTCGGCAAGAATATCGGCGCGGGCCTGCCGGGTTCGGCGGATGGTTATACGCTGGACCAACTGCTCGAAAAGCTGCGCACCTATCACGGCATCGACCGCAACAGGCTGCAATCGAACCTCATCGATTTCCTAACCGAAGTCGTGCCGGTGGCCGAAGCGGTGGGTATCAACATCTGCGCCCATCCCGACGATCCGCCATGGCCGCTTCTCGGCCTTCCGCGCATTCTCTCCACCGAAGACGATTACGCCCATATGCTGAACACGGTGGATAGCCGCGCCAATGGTGTGACGCTCTGCTCCGGCTCGCTCGGCGCCCGCGCCGACAATGATCTCGCTGCCATCGCCACGCGTTTTGCCGATCGCATCCATTTCGTCCACCTGCGCAATGTCACCCGCGACGACGACAGCCTGCCCTGCTCCTTCTTCGAAGACGAACATCTGGAAGGCGGCACCGACATGGTGGCGGTGATCGCCGCGCTGCTGACGGAAGAAAAGCGACGCAAGGCCGAAGGTCGTGAAGATCACCAGATGCCGATGCGGCCCGACCACGGCCAGGAAATTCTCGACGATCTGTCACGCGGCGCCCAGCCCGGTTATCCGGCAATCGGCAGGCTCAAGGGGCTGGCGGAACTGCGCGGCATCGAACGGGCACTGAGCCATAGCCAATATGGATTGGGCCGATGACGCAACATCTCTCCACCGCAGCTCAGCTTTTGCCATCCGTGGCGCTGCCCGGTTATGACCGCGACAAGCTGCATCCCGGCATGCTGCATTTCGGCCTCGGCGCTTTCCACCGCGCGCATCAGGGTATCTATACCCAGCGCGCGCTGCAGAGCGAATTCGGCCCATGGGGCATCGTCGCCGTCAACCTGCGTTCGCCCGAGCCGGTCGAAGCGCTCGCGGCACAGGACGGGCTTTATTCGATCACCGTGCGCGATAGTGATGGCGAAACGAGCGAAGTGGTCGGCGCCACCGTCGACTGGCTTTGCGCTGCCACCGACCGGGATCGCGTGCTTGCCTATCTCGCCAGCCCCTATATCCATGTCGTCACCCTCACCGTCTCCGAAAAGGCCTATGGCCTGCATCCGGTGACCGGCGGCCTCGACGAGGCGCACCCCGCCATCGCTAACGACCTGGCCAATCCCGGCGCTCCGGTCGGCGCCGTCGGTTATCTCGTCTCAGGCCTTGCCGCCCGCCGCGACAAGGGCATGCGGCCCTTCACCATTCTCTGCTGCGACAACCTTCCGTCCAATGGCAAGGTGGTGCGGCGGCTGGTGCTCGAAATGGCCGAACGGCGCGATGCCGAACTGGCGCGCTGGATCCGCGAAGAGGTCACATTTCCCTCCTCCATGGTCGACCGCATCGTTCCCGCCGCAACCGAAGACACCCGCACCCGCGCCAAAAACCTGCTCGGCGTCGACGATGCACTGGCGCTCGACACCGAACCCTTCATGCAATGGGTGATCGAGGACGCCTTCGTCTCGGGTCGTCCCGCCTGGGAGGCCGGCGGCGCTTTGTTCGTCGACAATGTCGAGCCTTACGAGAAGATGAAGCTCAGGCTGCTCAACGGCTCGCACACGATGATCGCCCATCTTGGCCTGCTCAAGGGGCTGGAATGCGTGCGCGACGTGATGGCCGTGCCGGAATTCGTGGCGATGACCATGGATCACATGCGGGCGGCGGCCGCAACGCTCGACCCGGTGCCCGGCATCGATCTCGATTTCTACATGAACCAGCTGATCGAGCGCTTCAGCAACCGCGCCATTGCCCATCGCAATATCCAGATCGCCATGGATTCGAGCCAGAAACTGCCGCAGCGGATCTTCTCGCCGACCCTTGATGCGCTGGCAGATGGATCGGATGGCGCAAGTTTCGCCCGTGTCGTCGGCCTTTGGATTGCGACACTGATCCGCTTCAAGGATTGCAACGATCCACGCCGCGACGAACTTCTGAATGCCGCAAAAGCGGCGGATCCTCAGGACTACACGTCCTCGTTCGTTGCCATCGAAGGCCTTTTTCCGCCACGCCTCGTTCAGTCCCGCGCCTGGCGCGATCTCGTCAATCGCGAGGTGACGGCATGGCTTTGAGATCCGCATTTCCCAGAAAAACACCCCGATTTAATTGCAGGAGTTCATCATGAAGGCGCTCGTTTGTATCGAGCCCGGCCGTCTCGCGCTTGAGGATCGCCCCGATCCCGTCCGCGCAGAAGGCGAGGTCAAGGTCCGCATTCGCCATGTCGGCATTTGCGGCACGGATTTTCACATTTTCGCCGGCAAGCATCCCTTCCTCGAATATCCGCGGGTCATGGGCCATGAACTGTCCGGCACCGTCGAGGAAGCCCCGGCCGGCAGCAGGCTGAAGCCGGGCGAACCCGTTTATATCGTGCCCTATCTCTCCTGCGGCACCTGCCAGGCCTGCCGGAAGGGCATCACCAATGCCTGCCGCAATATCTCGGTACTTGGCGTCCATAGCGATGGCGGCATGGCGCAATATCTCTGCGTGCCCGAAGCAAACGTCATCCCGACCGGCAACATCCCGCTCGAAGATGCCGCGATGATCGAATTCCTGGCGATCGGCGCCCATGGCGTCAAACGTGGCGGCATCACCGCCGAGGATCGTGTGCTGATCACCGGCGCCGGCCCGATCGGCATGTCGGCAATCATTTTTGCCAAGGCCCGCGGTGCCCATGTGACGGTGACCGACACCCGCGAGGACAGGCTCGCCTTCGCCGTCGACAAGCTCGGCGCCGACGAGACCTTCTTTGCCGATGCTGATGCGGAAAAGACTGCCGAACGGCTGACCGGCGGCGAATGGTATGACGTCGTCATCGATGCCACCGGCAATGCCATCCCCATGCAGCGCGGTTTCAATTTCCTTGCCCATGGCGCCCGTTACGTGCTGCTCTCGGTCGTCCGGCAGGACATCACCTTCTCCGACCCGGAATTCCACAAGCGGGAGGCGACCCTTTTTGCCAGCCGCAATGCCCAGCCGGATGATTTTGCCGAAGTGGTTCGCCAGATCGAGGCCGGCCGAGTGCCGACCCGGGCGCTCAACACCCACAAGGCGCCTCTCGCCGACGCCGTGGAATTGTTTTCAACCTGGTCGAAGCCGGAAGCCGGCGTGATCAAGGCCATTCTGGAGGTTTGATATGTCAACCAAAGCTTTGAGACTGAACGCCCTCGACAATGTGGTCGTGACCATCGCCGATGCTCCGACCGGCACACCGGTCGAAAACGGTATCCAGACCCTTTCCCGTGTTCCGCGCGGCCACAAGGTCGCGGCCCGTGTGATTGCCAAGGGCGAACCGATCCGCAAATTCGGCCAGGTGATCGGTTTTGCCTCGGCCGACATCCAGCCCGGCGAATGGGTTCACGAAAAGAACGTCACCATGGGCGACGATTTTGAGCGCGATTATGCCTTTGCCGCCGAAGCTGGCCCGCCGGATGCGCTGCGCCAGGGCGAACTGCCCGCCTTCTTTAATGGCTTTCGCCGCGCCGATGGCCGCGCCGGCACCCGCAACTATATCGGCATCCTGTCCTCGGTGAACTGTTCCGCCACCGTCGTCGATTATGTGGCTGACGAGATCAACCGCTCGGGCATTCTCGACGACTATCCGGATATCGATGGCGTCGTGCCGCTGCCGCATGGCCAGGGCTGCGGCATGGCCGGCAAAGGCGAGGCCTTTGACGTGCTTTCGCGCACCCAATGGGGTTATGCCAGCCACCCGAATTTCGGCGCCGTCGTGTTGATCGGCCTCGGCTGCGAAGTGTTCCAGATCCCGCGGATGAAGGACACCTATGGCATTACCGATGGCGACCATTTCCAGTCGCTGACCATCCAGGAGATCGGTGGCACGCGCAAGGCGGTGGAGGCCGGCGTCGCCCGGATCAAGGAAATGCTGCCCTTCGTCGCGCGCTCAAAGCGCGAGCCATTGCCAGCTTCGGAACTGACGCTTGCCCTGCAATGCGGCGGCTCCGACGGTTATTCGGGCCTGACTGCAAATCCCGCACTCGGTGTCGCCGCCGACATGCTGGTGCGCCAGGGCGGCACCAGCATCCTGTCCGAAACACCGGAAATCTACGGTGCCGAACACCTGCTTACCCGTCGCGCCGAAAGTGTCGAAGTCGGCCAGAAGATCGTCGACCTGATCCACTGGTGGGAGGAATACACGACCCGCAACGGCGGCGAGATGAACAACAACCCCTCGCCCGGCAACAAGGCGGGTGGCCTCACCACCATTCTCGAAAAGTCGCTCGGCGCCGTCGCCAAGGGCGGCAATTCCACCCTGCGCGGTGTCTATCGCTACGCCGAGCGGATCGACCGCAAGGGGTTCGTTTATATGGATACGCCCGGCTACGATCCGGTAGCGGCCACCGGCCAGGTCGCCGGCGGCGCCAACATCCTCTGCTTCACCACCGGCCGCGGTTCGGCCTATGGCTGCAAGCCGGTGCCCTCGATCAAGCTTGCCACCAACAACCAGCTTTACGCCCAGATGCCGGAAGACATGGACATCAATTGCGGCGACATCATCGATGGCGTGACGCTGGAGGAAAAGGGCAAGGAAATTTTCGAGACGGTTCTCGCCGTCGCTTCGGGCAAACCGTCGAAATCCGAGGCACTCGGTTACGGGCGCAACGAGTTCGTTCCGTGGCAGATCGGTGCGGTGATGTGATGGTGGGTCAGGCAAGAAAGCCCCTCACCCTAACCCTCTCCCCGTGAACGGGGCGAGGGGACGTGCCTCGCTCAATATTGCCGAAAACCAGAGACGTTGCGGCATTCTTCCTTCTCCCCGTTCACGGGGAGAAGGTGCCGGCAGGCGGATGAGGGGCAGCGGCGAACTTCGTAGCCGCTTTATTTACGCCGCCTTCGGCCGTCCGAACTGGTAAGCCTCGATCGACTGCGGTTTCATCTCGATCGAGAAGCCCGGTCGTGACGGCGGCATGTAGGCGGCGTTTTTGATCACGCAGGGGTCGATGAAGTGTTCGTGCAAGTGGTCGACATATTCGATCACGCGTCCTTCCTTTGTCCCCGATACGGCAATGTAGTCGATCATCGACAGGTGCTGCACATATTCGCACAAGCCGACGCCGCCGGCATGCGGCCAGACCGCCTTGCCGTATTTGGCGGCAATCAGCAATACCGCCAGAACCTCGTTCAATCCTCCCATGCGGCAGGCATCGATCTGCACGATGTCGATCGCGCCTTCTGCGATGAACTGCTTGAACATGATGCGGTTCTGGCACATTTCGCCCGTCGCGACCTTCACCGGCGCAATCGCTTCACGGATCTTCTTGTGGCCGGCCACATCATCCGGGCTGGTCGGCTCCTCGATGAAGAAGGGATTGGCGAAGGAAAGTGCCTTCACCCAGTCGATCGCCTGGTTCACATCCCAGACCTGATTGGCATCGATCATCATATAACGATCCGGGCCGATCACCTCGCGGCAAATGGTGAGCCTACGGATATCGTCTTCCAGATCGCGACCGACCTTCATCTTCACATGGCTGAAGCCTGCATCGACCGCTTCCTGCGCGAGCCGCCGCAGCTTGTCGTCGGGGTAACCGAGCCAGCCGGCGGATGTCGTATAGCAGGCGTAACCCTCATTTTCGAGTATGGCGATGCGCTCCGCCTTTCCGCTCTCGGCCTTGCGCAGGATGTCGATCGCCTCGTCGCGGGTGAGCGCATCGGTCAGGTAACGGTAGTCGACGATATCGGCGATCTCTTCCGGAGACATGGTGGAGACGAATTTCCAAACCGGCATGCCCGCCTCCTTGGCGAGCGCATCCCAGAGCGCGTTGACCACGGCGCCAGTCGCCAGATGCATGGCGCCCTTCTCAGGGCCGATCCAGCGCAACTGGCTGTCGCCGGTCAGGTGCCGCCAGAACTTTCCGGGGGCGGCGCGCATCTCGGCCAGATCCTTGCCGACCACCAGATGGCGCATCGCCTCGATCGCCATGCAGCAAATGTCGTTGCCGCGGCCGATGGTGAAGGTCAGGCCATGGCCGGAAATGCCATCCTTGTCGGTTTCGAGGATGACATAGGCAGCCGAATAATCCGGATCGGGGTTCATCGCATCCGAACCGTCGAGGCTTGCCGAGGTCGGGAAGCGCAAGTCGAAAACACGAAGATTGGTGATGCGGGTCATGGTCTGCGGCCTCCTCTGCCGGCTAAAGCGCCTCGCGACCCTTCGGATCCGCGCATCACGCTTCAGTTTTTGTCTTGCTGCATCTCGTCGGCGAAAAACCGCTGCAAACGTTCGCGCGACATGCTTTGGGTCGTGATGAAATCGGCGCGCCAGCCTCCTGCCGGCGCGCCGATCAGTTGGCTCAGATGTCGGCCTGGAAAGTCTGTTTCTGGGTGCCAAGGCCTTCGATGCCCAGTTCGACGACATCACCGGGCTTCAGGTAACGCGGCGGCTTGAGGCCCATGCCGACGCCCGGAGGCGTGCCGGTGGAGATCACATCGCCCGGATGCAGCGACATGAACTGCGACAGGTAGGAGACGAGGAAGGCGACGCCGTAGACCATGGTCTTCGACGAACCGTCCTGCATTTTTTCGCCGTTCACCGTCAGCCACATGCCGAGGTTCTGCGGGTCCGGAACCTCGTCCTTGGTGACGAGCCAAGGCCCCATCGGACCGAACGTGTCGCAGGACTTGCCCTTGGTCCACTGGCCCGAGCGTTCCGTCTGGAAGGCGCGTTCGGAGACGTCGTTGGTGACGCAATAACCGGCGACATAATCAAGCGCATCGGCTTCGCTCACATATTTGGCGGTCTTGCCGATGACGACGGCGAGCTCGACTTCCCAGTCGGTCTTTTCGGAACCGCGCGGAATGGTGACGTCGTCATTCGGGCCGACGATGGCGGACGATGCCTTCATGAAGATGATCGGCTCCGGCGGCACGGTCGCGCCGGTTTCGGCGGCATGGTCGGAATAATTGAGACCAATGCAGATGAACTTGCCGGTGCCGGCAACGCAGGGGCCAAGACGCGGCGAACCTTCGACCAGCGGCAGGCTGCTGACATCGATCGCGCCGAGCTTCGCCAGCGCATCGGGGGCCAGTGCCGCGCCCGAGAGGTCGGTGACATGCGCAGACAGATCGCGGATCTTGCCGTCGGCATCGACGATTGCGGGCTTTTCCGCACCGGGTGCGCCATAACGCAGGAATTTCATGGAGATAGTCCTTTCAGTTCAAAACTTGCTTTTCAAAACAGCTCAGATCGACCAGCCGCCGTCAATGCCGACGGCCTGACCGGTCGTGTAGGTAGCGCCGGCAAGATAAACGGCGAGTTCGGCGATTTCCTCCGGGCTGCCGAGACGCCCCATCGGCTGGCGGGCGATGAAGGCCGCACGGGCTTCGTCGTAATTGCCCTGAGCACGCATCCGGCTTTCCAGCGACGGGCTTTCGACCGTGCCAGGGCAAATCGCGTTGCAGCGAATGCCGCGCGTGACGTAATCGGCTGCAATTGCCTTGGTCAGGCCGATAACGGCTGCCTTGGTCGTGCCATAGGCGCAACGGTTCGGCACACCCTTGGAACTCGATGCGATAGAGGCCATGTTGATGATCGTGCCGTCGCCACGCTCCAGCATGCCTGGCAGCACGGCCTTGATCGTGCGCACCATTGCGCGGACATTGAGATCGAAAGCGAAATCTAGATCCTTGTCCGTCATCTCCAGCACCGAGCCGCCATGCACGACGCCGGCGCAGTTGAACAGAACATCGACTGCGCCGATGCGTTCAAAGAATGCCGTCACCGAAGCTGCATCGAGGACATCAAGCTTCGATGTCTCGATATTGGCGCTGCCATTCAGCGTTGCCAGTGCTTCTTCATTGATATCAGTTGCCCAGACCTTGGCACCGGCCGCGGCGTAAGCGAGCGCGCTGGCCCGACCTATTCCCTGACCAGCAGCGGTCACCACGACCACCTTGCCTCCTAGCTTAGTCATATCTTCTCCCTTTCAGTCGAGATGGAACACCTCATCCATCGATGCCCACCATTCCCCATCCTTTCGCGTCGCGAAAGGCCTTTGGCAGGGAATGCAGTACGTCCACCATTCCTGGTTCTTTTCATCGGCTGCCATCATCGCCATATCGGTAGCGAAATCAGTGCCATGGTATTCCCAATAACCGAACAGCAGGTTCTCCGGCTCGCGCAGGAAAATCGAATAATTGCGGATGTTGCAGCGCAACAGGAGATCGAGAATCTCCGGCCAGACGGCGGCGTGAAGTGCCTTGTATTCGGTGACCTTCTCCGGCTCGAGGCCGATCACCATTCCCATTCTCTGCATCTCACACTCCCTGCAGACCGTAGAAACGGCGGGCATTGCCGCCGAACACCGCATCATGGACGGCATCCGGCACAATTTCGCGGCATTGTTCGATCCACCCCGCATAACTGCCTGCGAGATTGACGACCGGCCAGTCGCTGCCCCAGATCACCCGCTCTGCACCGAAAAGTTCGATTATCGTCTCGATATAGGGCCGCAGCGCCTCGGGCTTCTGGTCGCCAGCCTCCGTCAGCAGACCGGAGAGCTTGCAGAAAACATTGGGAAGTTCGGCGAGCCGCAGCATGCCATGCCGCCAGTCGCGATAATGGCCTTCCGAAATCCGTGGCTTGGCGCCGTGATCGATGACGACCGGCAGGCCGGGATGACGGCGGGCAAAGGCATGCAGAGCCGAAAGATGCGGTTCCAGTACCAGCGCATCGAAGACCAGATGATGCGCCATCATCGCATCGACCGCCGGCTCCAGCGCCGGATCGTCGATCCAGTCGGGATCGGCAATGCCCTGCAGCATCGGCCTCAGCCCCTTGAGCTTGGGCGATCTGGCCAGTTCGGTAATCACGGCTGGTGCATCCGCCGCCTTCATCTCGACCCAGCCGACGACACCCAGAATGGTCTCGCTCTTCTCGGCCAGCCCCAGCATGAACCGGGTATCTTCAACGCTTGGCAGAGACTGCACGAGGATCGTGCCGCCGACACCAGCGGCTTCGATCTCTGGTGCAAGATCGCCGGGCAGGAAATCACGATGGATGGCGGCGAGTTCCGGCGGCGGCCAGTCGCCCTTACGGTCTTTCATCAGCCAGAAATGCTGGTGGGCATCGATGATCATCGGCTCAACCACCCGCAACCTGGGCGTCGGCGGAAATCACGCCCTTGTCCTTCAGTCGTGTCCAGAAGGAACCCGGGATGTCCTGCTCGAACCAGCCGACATTGGCCTTTATCTGGTCGCCATTGCGGGCGCCCGACACGACGGTGACGACGGCCGGATGCTGTGCGGGGAAGGCGAGCGCCGCTGCCTGCATGGCAACGCCTTCGGCCTCGCAGGCCGCTTCGATCTCGCCGACGCGGGCGAGAATATCAGCCGGCGCATCGGCATAGTTGAACTTACGATTGCCCGCCAGAAGGCCGGAATTGAAGGCGCCGGCAACGACAATACCGACACCCTGGCGATGGCAACGATCGAGAAGCGGCAGGCTTTCTTCATGTTCCAGCAGCGTGTAGCGACCGGCGAGCATTGAGACGTCAATGTCGCATTCGTCCATCGCATCGGCGACTGCCTGCCACTCGTTGACGCCGAGGCCGATCGCCTTGACCATGCCGGACACTCGTAACTCGCCGAGTGCGCGAAAGCCGCCGCCCTTGGTCAGCTGGTCCCAATAATGCTGGTGGAGATCGCCATGGGTGGCGCGGCCGATATCGTGGACATAGAGGATGTCGGGCTTGAACACGCCGAGACGCTGACGACTCGCCTCGAAGGAGCGCATGATCGCGTCATAGCTGTAATCATAATGAGGCCGGAACGGCAGCGGTGCGACATAGGCATCCTCTTCCGGCCCCACAGTCTCATCTGGCACCATGATGCGGCCGACCTTGGTGCTGAGCACATAATCGTCCCGCTCGCGGTCCGTCACCATCGTGCCCAGACGACGCTCCGAACGGGTGTAGCCGTAAAAAGGCGCCGTATCGAAATAGCGGATGCCGGCATCCCAGGCGGCCTCAAAGGCACTCAAGGATTCCTGATAGGGGGTCAGCCGGTAGAGATTGCCCATCTGGGCGCAGCCCAGGCCCATGAGCGTAAACGAGACGTCGCGATCGCGCAGCCTGCGCCTGTCCGAAACCTTCATGATATTCTCAAATCCTGATCATCATCGAAAAGGAGCGCGCGGGCGAAACCACCCGCGCGCCGGTCTGCTTAGTAGAGAACGTTCTTGGCTTCCGGCTTGTCGATGTTTTCCTTCGTCACAACAACGACACCGGTATCGACGGTCTTTTCGACCTTCTGCTTGGCGAGGATGGAGGCCAGCGTCTGGATGCCCTTTTCGCCCATCTGGTAGGAGCCCTGGACAACGGTCGCGGTCAGCGTGCCGTCTTTCACGAATTCCTGCAGGTCCTGGTTTCCGTCAAAGCCGATCGCCACGATCTTGCCGGCCTTGCCGGCCTGCTTGATCGCCCGGCCCATGCCGATCGCCGTCGGCTCATTGGCACCGAAAATGCCCTTGAGGTCGCTATTGGCGGCCAGAACGTCGGTGGTCTGGTTGAGCGCCGTTGCCATCTGCGACTGCGAATAATAGGGGCCGACGATCTCGAGCTTGGAATTGGCCTTGATGTAGTCGGTAAAGCCACCGACGCGGCCAATCTCGGAACCGGCACCGGCGACATAGGACATGACGGCGATCTTGCCGGTCGTGCCGACCTTCTCGATCAGCGCCTTCGCGGCCAGTTCACCGGCCTTGCGGTTGTCGGTGGCAAGGAAGGACTGGTAATATTTGTCGGCGCCGCTGGCGAGCTGGCTGTCGATGATGACGACCGGGATACGGGCTTCCCAGGCCTTTTTGACGGCCGGCACCAGCGCGTCCGGATCGGACGGCGCAAGCAGGATCGCCGAAACCTTACGGTTGACGGCGTTCTCGACCATGTTGACCTCGTCGGCGATGGCGGATTCGGCCGCCGGGCCCTGGAAGGTCATCGTGTTACCCTTGGCACTTCCGATCGCGGCTTCGGCACCCTTCTGCACGTTCTGCCAGAAGGTCGAGTTGACCGTCTTGACGATGACGGCGATTTCGCCGGCCGATGCGGCGGATGCCCCGGCAAAGGCAAGTGCCGACGCCATCAGGACCGTTGCAAGTCTACGCATGTCTTTTCCTCCTCGAATGACCCCGGGATGTCCCTTGGGGTTCGTTTAAAGGGAAGGCTCCTCCCCTCCCCGTGGCTTTCCATAGTCAGGTCCGGCCCCCGGCCGTTCCCTTGTCCTCAGCGGCGGTTGCGCAGCTGGTCGATCCACACGGTGACCAGTATGACGAGGCCGATGATGATCTGCTGGGTGAAGGCGGAGACGCCGTTCATGTTCAAACCATTGCGCAAGATGCCGATGACGAAGGCGCCGATCATCGTGCCGGAAATCGTTCCGACCCCGCCGATCAACGACGTGCCGCCGATGACGGCACTGGCGATGGCATCGAGTTCATAGGCCACACCCTCGTTCGGCTGGGCGGTGACGAGACGCGACATCAGCACGCAGCCGGTGAGGCCGGCAAGCGCCCCCGACACAACATAGGTGAATGCGGTAACGCGCGAAACATTGACGCCCGAAAGCCTCGCCGCATCGGCATTGGATCCGATCGCATAGATATAACGGCCGAGCACCGTGCGGTTCAGCACGAAGGCCGCAATCAGGCCGATCACGACCATGATCACGACCGGATAGGGAATGCCGGGAAAGGTAACGACCGGAAAGCCCTGATCGTCAAGCGATTCGATGCGGAACAGCGAACCGTTGCCAAGTTCGCCGAAGGCTTCGCCAAGGCCCGAAACAGCTCTCGCGCCGGTGATCTGCAATGCAACGCCGCGAGCGATCAGCATCATACCGAGCGTTGCGATAAAGGGGGGAAGCTTCAGCTGCGTTACCATGAAACCGTTGATCAGCCCACAGAATGCGCCGGTGAGAATGCCGAGCAGCATGCCGATCCAGATCGGCAATTGCAGTTCCTTGACGGCGAGCGCCGCCACCACGCCGGCAAGCGCCAGAACCGAGCCGACCGAAAGATCGATGCCACCGGTGATGATGACGTAAGTTGCCCCGATACCGAGCAATGCGATCGAAGTGACCTGCAAGGCGATGGTCATGCCGTTGCCGACCGTCATGAAGGCGCTGCTGGTTGCCGAAAATACCGCAGCCAACACGACGAGACTGCCAAGCGCTGCAAATTTTTGAATGATGTCCTTCTGCCGCTCGCTGAGGCGGCGGCCCTGACCGGCCGGGCTCGGGACCGGCTGCTGTACCGGCTTTTCACTGGTCATGTCGGTCATGCTCTTTATCCCTGTTCGCCACGCCGACCACTGCCGGAGGCGTAATGCATGATTTCTTCCTGGGAGGTCATCCGCGTCGTAAGCGTCGCGGTGATGTGCCCGCCATGGAAGACGGCGATGCGATCGGACATGCCCAGCACTTCCGGCAGTTCCGAACTGATCAGCACGATGCCAATGCCGCGGGCGGCAAGCTCGTCCATGATCTGGTAGATGGCGAATTTGGCACCCACATCGATGCCGCGCGTCGGCTCGTCGAAGAACATGACGCGCGGCTCGCGAAACAGCCATTTGCCGATGATGATCTTCTGCTGGTTGCCACCGGATAGAAGCCGCACCGGCTGACTGAGGCTCGGCGTGCGGATGTTCAGGAGATCGACATAACGCTGGCCCGCCTCGCGGTGGCGCCTGCGGTCTATCACGCCGAAACGGCTCGCGACCGCCTCCATCCGCGCCATGACCAGATTGGCATCGACCGGCATTTTTACCGCCAGTCCCTGCGCCTTGCGGTCTTCGGAAAGATAGGCGATCCCTGCATCGATGGCGTTGCGTGGATCGGAGATCTTCAATTCGTTGCCGTCAAGCATGATCGTGCCGGCATCAAGCGGATCGGCGCCGAAGATCGCACGCGCCACTTCCGTCCGCCCTGCCCCCATCAGCCCGGCAAAACCAAGGATCTCACCGCGACGGATCTCGAAATTGATGTCCGAAAATACGCCGCGTCTGGTCAGACCGCTTGCCGAGAAGATCACTTCGTCGCCCGGCACGCGCGTCGGCTCGGGGAACTTGTCTTCCAGCGAGCGGCCGACCATGCGCGCCACGATGTCATCGACGGTCAGATCGGCAAAATCGTCGGTCGAGATATAACGACCGTCGCGCAGCACGGTGACACGATCGACGATCTCCGCCATCTCGTCCAGACGGTGCGAGATATAGATAATACCGGTGCCCTGGGCCTTCAGATCCCGGATCACCTTGAACAGAAGCTGCGCCTCCTGCTCCGTCAGCGAGGAGGTCGGCTCGTCCATGATCAGCACGGTTGCATCGAGCGACAGTGCCTTGGCAATCTCGACCATCTGGCACTGGGCGACCGATAACGTCCGCACCTGCACGTTCGGGTCAATGTCGACGCCGAGCCTGTCGAGACAGCGTTTCGCATCCGTGAGAAGGCGTTTGCGATCGACCAGAAAGCCGCGACGCGGTTCGCGGGCGAGATAGATGTTTTCCGCGACCGTCAGATGCGGAACGAGATTGAGCTCCTGGTGAATGATGGCAATGCCGGCGGCTTCCGACTGCAAGGTCGAAGCAAACTGCACGGTCTCGCCCTTGAAGACAATAGAGCCCGAATTCGGCTGATAGACGCCGCTGATGATCTTCATCAGTGTCGACTTGCCGGCGCCGTTTTCGCCGCAGACGGCATGCACCTCGCCGGCGCGCAGATCGAAACTGACGCCCGACAGCGCCTTGACGCCCGGAAATTCCTTAGACACGGCTTCCAGCTTCAACAGAACCGAAGGCATGACCATGCCGTTGGCGCCAGCAGGTTGCGGCACTCCTCCCATCGCGATCTCCTCTTCGCGCAAGGGCTTCCCACGGCCCTTGTGCGACATAAAATCCCGCGCATTGCTTTTGGTCAAGCCAATTTGCAGATTTTTCTTGCGTCCTGCCAAATTTTGCCGCCAAGTGGCGCCCGACTGCTCAATAAATGCGCAATTGGCCTGACCTCAATGACGGATACACGACGCCTCTACCAGCAGACTGCGGACCGCGTCCGGCAGCTTATCGCCTCCGGCAACTATCACCCCGGCACCCGCCTTCCCGCAGAACGCGAACTGGCGCAGCAGCTCGGCGTGTCACGCCCGTCGCTTCGCGAGGCACTGATCGCGCTCGAAATCGACGGCGCGATCGAGATCAGGATGGGCTCGGGCATCTATGTGCTCAACACGGCAAAGCCGGCCGGCAATGGCCGATCGCTCGGAGAAAGCCCTTCGGAACTGATGCAGGCGCGCGCGGTCATCGAAAGCGCCATCATCGTCCAGGCCGCGGCAACGATTACCGATGAGACACTCGCGTCGCTGCACACAATACTGGAGGCGATGGCGGATGATATTACCAATGCGCGAAAGCCGATCGAGCAGGACCGCGCCTTCCACCTGACCATCGCCCAGAGTGCAGGCAACAGCCTGCTTGCGGAGATCGTCGCCAACCTGTTCGACGAGCGGCACAGTCCGCTTTCGGCCGGCATACGCGGACATTTCGAAACGGCAGAGAGCTGGACTGTCGCGCTGACAGAACATCACGCTATTCTGGCTGCGCTGGAGGCCCGTGATCCACTGGCGGCACAGGCGGCGATGCATTCGCATCTTTCCGCCTCCGGCCGCCGCTGGCTGGAAAATTGATGCTGCGTTAAAGAGCCCGGATATAGTTGCTCAGCCGCTCAGCGGCATCTGCCACCTGCTTCGGATCACGCAGATAACAGGCCCGCAGGAACGTCTCGCCACCCGGTCCGAACGCCGTGCCTGGCGCCAGGCCGACACCCGTCGCATCGACGATCTTGAAGGCTTCAGCCCGCGCATCGGTAACGCCGTCGATTTTCAGGAAGGCATAAAGCGC
This sequence comes from Aliirhizobium sp. YIM B11859, assembly GCF_057163345.1. Classification (NCBI taxonomy): domain Bacteria; kingdom Pseudomonadati; phylum Pseudomonadota; class Alphaproteobacteria; order Hyphomicrobiales; family Rhizobiaceae; genus Aliirhizobium; species Aliirhizobium sp. YIM B11859. The sequence continues at coordinate 424,374 of NZ_JBXHAY010000004.1, read as the reverse complement.
ACCGGGCGGGCGGCCGGTCTCGACCCGGTTGGTCGCCACCAATGCGTCGCAGAGAATATCGCGCGATGTCCGCGCCCTCTCGATATTGGTGCGGATGAAATCATCGCCGTGATCGAGGGCGGCGATCGCACCCTTCTGCATGAACTGTGCCACGCCGGAGGTGGAATACTGGATGAGATTGGTCAGCGTCTGGCCGATTTCGGCCGGCGCCACCATCCAGCCGACCCGCCAGCCGGTCATGCACCAGTTCTTCGAAAACGACTGGGCGAAGATGATCCGGTCTTCCGGCTCCATCACATCCATGAAGGACGGCGCGCGCGCACCATCGAAATGATAAAGGCCATAAATTTCGTCGGCGATGATCCACAGGCCATGCTTGCGGGCGAGATCAATGATCGCGACCAGATCGTCTCTGGTTGCCGTCCAGCCGGTCGGGTTGGATGGCGAATTTATGAACAGCGCTTTGGTCTTGTCGGTAATCGCAGATGCCAGACGATCGATATTGGTCTTCCATTGCCCATCGATGAAGTCGAGAAGGACAGGCCTCGGCGTCACCTCGGCCACGAGAGCCGCATTCATCGCATTCGGCCATGACGGCGAGAGATAGATGATTTCGTCACCGGCCGAGACCGCCGCCTGAAGCGCCAGCACGATCGACTGCATGCCCGATCCGGTGACATAGATGTTATCGACCGAAAGGCTGGTGGCGTAGTGGCGCTCATAATAACGCAGGATCGCCTGACGAAGCTCGGGGATCCCTTGCGTCCAGGTATAGAAGGTCTCGCCGGCGGCAAGCGCCTCACCGGCTACCTTGGTGATGAAGTCCGGCGTCGGCAGATCGCCCTCACCGATCCAGAGCGGCATCAGGTTTTCGCGGCCTCTGGCATAGGCGACGATCTCGCCAATACCACTGCGAGGTGCTGCCGCGGCACGGGCGCTGATATCCGGTCTGATAATGGTCATGGGCGTCTCGACTTGAAGGAAATCAATATGTGAGGGCGCAAGGACTAAGCGCGCCGTTGACAGCCGTCAACGGCGCTTTGGGCAAAAGCTCACAGCCGTGCGCGGGTACTGCGCGGCGTCGCCAGAAGCAGGTTCGTTTCGCTGGCGGTAATCCCCTGCACCAGCCTGATGCGGCGAAGCACATTGTCGAAATCGGCAAGTGTCGCGGTGCCCAATTCGACAACCAGATCCCACCGCCCATTGGTGGTGTGAATCTCGGAAACTTCCGGAAAGCCGCCAAGCGTCTGGATCACCCGGTCGGCGACACGCCCCTCGATCTCCACCATCATGATACCACGCACCGGAAGCTCGACGGCATCGGCCCTCAGGATTACCGTATAGCCGAGGACGTCGCGGTTCCGTTCCAGCTTTTCCATGCGCGCCCGAACCGTCGCCCGCGAGGTACCGAGATCGGCCGCAAGGTCAGAAATGCTGCGACGCGCATCGTGACGCAAAAGCGTCACCAGCTTATGATCGAATTCATCCATGGACGAATTGATAAATCATACTGCCAAAATGGAAAGCCATTTTGTCTGTTTTGGCAATTCGATCTATTCATTCCGCCAGAGACATATGTTTTTTTTTGAGAGAAATGGAGTAAAGACATGCATTGCAGACTGATCGGTATCCCTCTTCAGGACGGCGCTTCGCAGCTTGGCTGCGAAATGGGCCCGAGTGCTCTTCGCGTCGCCGATCTCAAGGGCGCGCTTGAGGAACTTGGCCACGAGGTCACCGATATCGGCAATGTCGTGATCAGCGACCTGCCGGATGTCACCCATCCGAACCCAGCCGTGCGCAACCTGCCCGAAATCGCCGCCTGGACAAAACTCCTGACCGACGTCGCTTATCGCGAAAGCGGTGAAGGCATGCCGATCTTCATGGGCGGCGACCACGCGCTGTCGGCCGGCACGGTTGCCGGTGTCGCTCGGCGCGCAGCAGAACAGGGCCGCCAGCTCTTCGTCCTCTGGCTGGATGCGCATACGGATTTCCACACGCTCGATTCAACGAAAAGCGGCAATCTTCATGGCCTGCCAGCCGCCTATTATACCGGCCGCCCCGGCTTCGACGGCTACCTGCCGCCGCTTTCGCATCCGGTCGATCCCGCCAATGTCTGCATGATCGGCATCCGCAGCGTCGATCCGGCCGAGCGCGATGCGCTGAAGGAAAACGCCGTCACCGTGCATGACATGCGTACGATCGACGAACATGGCGTCGCCGTGCTGCTGCGCCGTTTTCTCGAAGAGGTCGAAGCTGCAAACGGCCTGCTGCATGTCAGCCTCGATGTCGATTTCCTCGACCCGTCGATCGCGCCGGCTGTCGGCACCACGGTTCCGGGCGGCGCCACCTTCCGCGAGGCGCATCTGGTGATGGAAATGCTGCATGACAGCGGGCTCGTCACCAGCCTCGATCTGGTCGAACTCAACCCTTTCCTCGACGAGCGCGGCCGCACCGCCACGCTTCTCGTCGATCTCACCGCAAGCCTGATGGGCCGCAAGGTCCTCGACCGACCGACAAGGAGCTACTGATGCCGGCCGAACAGAATCTCAACATCGTCCCCTTCATCAGTGTCGAGAACATGATGGATCTGGTGCTCTCCACCGGCACCGAGACCTTTCTGACCGAACTCGCCGCCTATGTGGAGGAGGATTTTCGCCGTTGGGAACTGTTCGACAAGGTCGCTCGCATCGCCTCGCATTCGCGTGACGGGGTGATCGAGCTGATGCCGGCAAGCGACGGTACGCTCTACGCTTTCAAGTATGTGAACGGTCATCCTAAAAACACGAAAAGCGGCCGCCAGACGGTGACCGCTTTCGGCGTTTTGTCGGATGTCGACAGCGGTTATCCGCTACTTCTGTCGGAAATGACGATCCTGACCGCGCTCAGGACCGCTGCCACATCCGCTGTCGCGGCACGGCATCTGGCGCCGAAGGGTGCCAAAACCATGGCGCTGATCGGCAACGGTGCCCAGAGCGAATTCCAGGCGCTGGCCTTCAAGTCACTGCTCGGGATCGAAAACCTGAGGCTCTACGATATCGACCCGACCGCGACCGACCGGTGCCGCCGCAATCTCTCGCAACTCGGCTTGACCATCACCGCCTGTCGCAGCGCCGAAGAAGCGGTCGAAGGTGCGGAAATCATCACCACCGCCACCGCCGACAAGCAGAATGCCACGATCCTCTCCGACAACATGATCGGTCCCGGCGTCCATATCAACGCCGTCGGCGGCGATTGCCCCGGCAAGACGGAACTGCACCGGGATATCCTCAAGCGCTCATCGATCTTCGTCGAATACCCGCCGCAGACCCGCGTCGAAGGCGAGATCCAGCAGCTCGACGCCGATCATCCGGTCATCGAACTCTGGCAGGTGATCACCGGCCAGACAGCCGGGCGAAAAGACGCACGGCAAATCACCCTGTTCGACAGCGTCGGTTTCGCGACAGAAGATTTTTCCGCACTTCGGTATGTCTATGACAAGCTGAAGGGCAGCACCCGGTTCGAAAAACTCGATCTGGTCGCCGATCCGGACGAACCACGAGACCTGTTCGGCATGCTCTTGCGCCGCCAGGCGGCAGCGCTCCAGCCTGCCTGAGCTTAACCGCGCGTCGTGGGGTTGCGGCCGGCGTCGATCTGACCCGGCCGGCCATCCAGTACGAGATGCGAGACCTTCGGTTCGGTGCGGGCAATCACCTTGCCGCGCCGGATGACCGCAAGCCGCGTCGGCTTCAGCCGCAATGCTTCCAGCACGTCTTCCGCCTGCAGCATAACGAGGTCGGCATTGCAGCCGACCGACAGGCCGTAGTTCTCAAGCCCCATCGTCTTGGCCGAATTCACCGTCAAGGCGTCAAAGATCTTCTTCTTGTCCTCGACGCTCGCCATCTGCGCCACATGGATCGCCATGTGTCCGACTTCCAGCATGTCGCCGGACCCCATCGAATACCAGGGATCCATCACGCAGTCATGGCCGAAAGAGACGTTGAGGCCGGCCGCCATCAGCTCGCGCACCCGCGTCATACCGCGGCGTTTCGGATAGGTGTCGTGGCGGCCCTGCAGCATGATGTTGATCAGCGGATTGGGGATGACGTTGATCTCGGCTTCCGCCATCAGCGGGATCAGTTTCGAGACGTAATAATTATCCATCGAATGCATCGAGGTCAGGTGGGAACCGGCAACCCTTCCCTGCAGGCCGAACCGCACCGTCTGGGCAGACAGGGTCTCGATATGACGCGACATCGGATCGTCGGTCTCGTCGCAATGCATATCGACCGGCAGGCCGCGATCGGCGGCGATGCGGCAAAGCGCTTCCACCGAGGCTGCACCATCCTGCATGGTGCGCTCGAAATGCGGAATGCCGCCGACGATATCGACGCCCATGTCGAGCGCCCGCTCCAACGATTTCACGCCGTCTGCTGCGCGATAATAACCGTCCTGCGGGAAGGCGACGAGTTGCAGGTCGATATAGGGTGCCACCCGCTCCTTCACTTCCAGCATGGCTTCCGCCGTCACCAGCCGCGGATCGGAGGTATCGACATGGGTGCGGATATGCAGAAGCCCCTGAGATACGGCGAGATCGCAATAGGCGAGAGCGCGCTCGACCAGCGCCTCCTTGGTCAGGATCGGCCGAAGCTCGCCCCACAGCGCGATGCCCTCCAGCAGCGTGCCGGAGACGTTCATCCGCGGCAGGCCGAGCGACAGGGTTGCGTCCATGTGGAAATGCGGATCGACAAAGGAGGTGCTGACCAGCCGGTTCGTCGCATCGATGGTTTCCTGCGCCCCGCCTGCGATATTCGCCTCGATCGCGGCAATCTTGCCACCCGAAACGGCGATATCGATACCCTTGCGGCCATCCGGCAGGTTGGCGTTTTTGATGATGAGATCGAACATGGAAAACTCCTCGGAATAAAAACGTCAGCGCTCGCCGCGCCGGTAAGGCTGCATCAGCGCCTGCGGAACGCGGGCACGCCGTGCCATGACAGCCAGTGCCACGATGGACAACAGATAAGGGATCATCAGGAAAATCTGGTACGGCACGACACCATTCAGCACCGTCTGCAGCCGAAGCTGGAAGGCATCGAACAGCGCAAACAGGATCGCGCCAAGCAGCGCCCGTTCCGGCCTCCACGAGGCAAAAACTACCAGCGCGATACAAATCCAGCCGCGCCCCTGAACCATGGTCGGGAAAAAGCTGTTGAAAGCAGAAAGCGTCAGGAACGCGCCGCCGACGCCCATCAGCGCGCTTCCGGCAATCACCGCGCCGTAACGAACTGCCATCGGATTCAGCCCCTGCGCCTCCGCCGCATGCGGATTTTCGCCCGTCATGCGGATCGCAAGCCCCACCGGCGTGCGAGCGATCAGATAGGCAAGCGCGATGGCAAGCCCGATTGCCAGATAGGTCGGCGCCGTCTGGTTGAAAAAGGCGGGACCGAAGAAGGGAAGTGACGACAGGCCGGGAATATCGAGCGGCTGGAACGGCGTGATCGTTGGCGGCGTGCCGGCAACCGGCACCATCAGCCGGAAAACGTAATAGGCAAAGCTTGAGGCAAACAACGTGACACCGAGGCCGGACACATGCTGCGACAGGCCGAGCGTCACCGTGAGCAGCGAATGCAACAGTCCGAACATCGCCCCACCGAGAGCAGCAGCCAGAACACCCACCCAGAGATCGGCACCGTTATAGACCGTCAGCCAGCCGACCATGGCGCCGAAGGTCATGATGCCTTCGATGCCGAGGTTCAGCACGCCGGCACGCTCGGACAGCAATGCACCAAGCGTGCCGAGAATGAGAGGCGTCGCGATGCGCAACACGGCGGCCCAGAGGCCAGCGGAAGCGAGGATATCGAAAAGCGCGCTCATCGGCGTATCCTGTATTGCGTGAAGAACACCGCGACGAGCATGGAGAGAAGCGACAGCGCCACCGTCACATCGGCAATGTAAGTCGGAATGCCCATGCTGCGGCTCATGCCGTCGGCGCCGACGAACATCGTGGCGGTAAACAGCGCTGCCAGAACCACGCCGAGCGGGTTGAGATTGGCGAGCATGGCAACGACGATGCCGGAATAACCGTAACCCGGCGACAGGTCGGTCGTCACGTAACCCTTGACGCCCAGAACCTCGATCGTGCCGGCAAGGCCCGCCAGACCACCGGAAATCATCGCGACGATCACCAACGTGCGGCCGAGCGGCACGCCTGCAAAAACAGCACCGGATGGGTTGAGACCTGCAGCCCTCGACTGTACGCCGAAGACGGTGCGCGTCTGGACGAAATAGATGAGGAAGGCGATCACGACGGCAATGCCAAGGCCGATATGCAGGCGCGAGCGGGCCAGCAGTTTCGGCAGGCGGGCGGCGGCATCCACCGCTTCCGATTGCGGCCAGCCGAAGGCGGCCGGATCCTTCAGCACGCCGTCGATCAGCATCGAGACGAACAGAAGTGCCACGAAATTCAAAAGCAGCGTCGTCACCACTTCATCGACCGAGAAGCGCAGACGCAGCCACAGCGGCATCAGCAACAGAACCATGCCGGCGACCGCGCCGACAACAAAAAGCAGCGGGATCTGCAAGAGCGACGGCAGGCCGGCGAAAAGATGCACGCTGGCGGCGGCGGCCGCGATGGCGCCGAGATAGAACTGCCCCTCCCCGCCGATATTCCAAAGCCGCGCCCTAAAGGCGACGGCCGCGGCAAGACCGGTCAGGATCAGCGGTGAGGCACGCGTCAGCGTTTCGGTTGCAGACAGCCGCGAGCCGAAGGCGCTGGTCAGGATCTTCCAATAGGCCTGGAACACCGGCGCGCCGGCCAGCGCGATCAGCACGCCCGCAATGGCAAGGGCTGCGACCACAGCCAGAATTGGTGTCGCGATCACCAGCAGCGTCGAGCGATGTTCGCGCCTCTCAAACCGCATCGGTCGCGTCCTTCATGCCCGGCATATCCCATTCCCCGGCCATCATCAGGCCGAGCCTCTGCGCATCGACATCCTCCGCATTGACCGAGGGCGACAGCCTGCCGCCGACGATTGCCTGGATGCGGTCGGCCAGCGCCATCACCTCGTCGAGATCCTCGGATATCAGCAGCACCGCCGCCCCCGCATTGCGGGCAGCCAGTATCCTTTCGTGGACAGCGGCTACCGCCCCTTCGTCCAGTCCGCGTGCCGGCTGAGCGGCGAGAAGGATTTTCGGATGTTCGATCAGGTTGCGGCCAAGGATCAGCTTCTGCATGTTGCCGCCGGACAGGAGCCGGATACGGCTGGTGGGCGTTCCCCCGCGTACGTCAAAACCATCGATGATCTTTTGCGCAAAGGCTATCCCCGCCTTGCGATCGACCAACCCCGCTTTCGAAAACCGCGACAGACGTTCGAGCACGGCATTTTCCCAGATCGCCATCTCGCCGATCGCACCGTCTCGGTTGCGATCCTCAGGAATGCGGCCGATGCCGGCCAAAACCGCGTCCGCCACCGTCAGATCGCCGACACCCTTGCCGAACAACACCAGATCACCGGCGCTGCGGCTGATCGTGCCACTCAGGAGCTGGGCCAGCACGGCCTGACCGTTACCGGAAACGCCGATAATGCCCAGAACCTCGCCGGCCCGCAGGCGAAAATCAATAGACTTCAGACGATCGATACCGCTGGCACGCACCGTGACGCCGGCTGCCTCCAGCACGATCTCACCGGGCGTCGAGGCCTCGCGTACTGGCCGCGTCACCTTGCGGCCTACCATCAGTTCAGCCAGTTCCGCCTTGCTGGTATCGCCGGCCCGGCGCTCGGCGACCAGCTTGCCGCTACGCAGCACGACGATCCGGTCGGCGGTCGCCATCACCTCGTCGAGCTTGTGGGAAATGAAGATCAGCGACAGGCCCTGCCGCGCCATGTCCTTCAGCGTCGAAAACAGCGTTTCAGCCTCGAGCTTGGTCAGAACCGCCGTCGGTTCGTCGAGCACAAGAATGCGCGCATCGTTATAGAGCGCCTTCAAGATTTCCACCCGCTGCTGCTCGCCGACGGAAAGATCGCCAAGCCTTGCTCCGGGATCGACCTTGAGGCCAAAGCGCTGCGAGATCTCGATCAGCTTCTTGCGCCCGGCAGACACATTGGAGCCGAAAGACCAGAGACTTTCCGTCCCGGTCATGACGTTTTCCAGCACAGCCAGGTTGGGTGCCAGTGAAAAATGCTGATGCACCATGCCGATACCGGCGCGGATTGCGGCGCGCGGCTTTCCAGGCGGCAGCGCCTCGCCCATGATGGTGACCGAACCCGTGTCGGGCACGTAATGGCCGAACAGAATGCTCATCAGCGTCGTTTTGCCGGCGCCGTTTTCGCCCAGCAGCGCAACGATCTCGCCTTTGCCGAGCGACAGCGAGATATCGTCATTGGCAAGATTGTCGCCAAAACGCTTGCTGACGTTCGAAATGTCGAGAACGGTCTCAGTCATTATCCAAGGCCTGCAATGGGAAAACGGTGTGACCAGCGCTCTTCACGCTCAAGCCTTGCGGCAAGCGCCAGAAGCAGAGCCTCATGCCCCATAGGAGCAATCATCTGCACCGGCAAGGGCAAGCCGCTCTTGTCCACCCCGAAAGGCAGGGTGATTGCCGGGAATCCGGATATGTTGGCGAGTGCTGCCAGCGGCGCAAAAGACCCCATGCGGGCAAAATGCAGGTCGGTATCCCGATGATCGCTCGGGAATGAACCGATCGGCATTGGCGCGGAGGTCAGCATTGGCGTCAGCAACGCGTCGAAACGGTCGAACAGAGCGTAGAGATCGCGGCTGACATAAACCATCGCCTGCACGAGATCCCAGACCTGCACGCCGCTCATCCAGCTGCCTTCCTCGGCAACGGCCTGTGTCATCGGTTCCCAAAGCGAGGCATCGATACCGGGGATCTTGGCCAAGCTCGCCAGATTGATGGCAATCACATCGCGAAACGCCCGGCCTGATGCGTCGACAACGGCCCGGATATCGTCCCAGGTGAGCGAAGCGATTTCGTGCCCTTCCGCTTCCAGCATCCGCGCGGCATTCTCGATCGCCTCGGCGCGAATCGGATCGATCGCAAATGCCGGTCCAAGATCATTCAGTAGCCCGACCCGAAGTTTTCCGGCAGGAGCGACGGCCCGATCGACCGGCGGATAAGGCCCGCGTGCAGCCCCCGAAAGGACGGAAAACGCGCGCTCCGCATCGCGCACCGAGCGGCAGACGGCAAGCTCGCTGGCAATCCCGCCGAGATGATTGGTGAATAGCGGCCCGGCCGCCATTGCCCCACGACCGGGTTTCAGGCCGACAAGGCCGCAACAGGCGGCCGGAACCCGGATAGAGCCGCCGGCATCGGTGGCATGGGCGATTGCAACAATGCCGGCCGCAACGGCCGCTGCAGCACCGCCCGAGGAGCCGCCTGATGTCAGAAAAGGATCAAGCGGATTGCCCGAGATCGGCCCGATCGCCGGTTCACTCGCCAGCGAAAGCCCGAATTCCGGTGTCGTCGTGATACCGAACAGGCAAAATCCAGCATTGCGGAAATGGGCGGCAAGGTCGGAATCCGCCAATCTATCCTGCCTTGGGAGAGATTTCGACCCGGCGCTTATCGGAAAGCCCTTGAAAGGACCACCGAGATCCTTTGCCAAAGTCGGCACACCACCGAAAGGCATCGACTTCCGCTGGTCGGCCGGCAATGCGTCAAACGCATCTGCTAAGGCCAATCCCTGTTCGGCATCGAGGTAACATATGGCGCCGAGCGCCTGATGGTTTTCGGCAGCGGCAAGCGATGTTTCCATCGCCTGCCGCGCCGTCATCTGTCGGCGGCCGATCGCTTCGGCAAGTGCTGTCGCGTCGGCCTGCATCGGTGCCTGCTTACTTCGGTTCGTTCATGTTGCGCGGCACTTCGAACGTGCCGGCCTTGATTTCGGCGCGCTTGGCTTCCATCGCAGCTTCCGCATCGGCAGGCGCAACGCCCTTCGTGTAGGCGATGTCGCTGCCGCCTTCCTTCAGAAGACCGAAAGCCGTGTAATCCTTGCCGACCGGCTTGCCGGCGGCCACATCGGCAATCGCCGCGTTGAGGATCGGGCGGAAGCCCCAGAGTGCGTTGGCAAATACCGTGTCCGGATAACGCGGCGTGTAGTCGATCAGCGAGCCGACGGCCTTGATGCCACGTTCCTTGGCAGCATCTGCCGTGCCGATGCGCTCGCCGAACAGGATGTCGGCGCCGGCGTCGATCTGGGCAAGGCCTGCCTCGCGCGCCTTCGGCGGATCGAAGAAGGTGCCGATGAAGGAAACGAGCAGCTTGGCATTCGGGTTGACGGCCTTGACGCCTTCACCGAACGCATTGATCAGCATGTTGACTTCCGGGATCGGCATGGCGCCGACGGCACCGACCGTATTGCTCTTGGTCATCTTGCCGGCCAGCATGCCAGCGAGATAGGCGCCATCATGATTCCAGGTGCCGAAAACGCCAAAGTTGTCGCCGGCCTGCTTGCCGCTGGAGCCGAGAACGAAGGCTGTCTCCGGATATTCCCCGGCCACTTCGCGGGCTTCGCTTTCGACAGCATAGGCTTCGCCGATGATCAGCTTGTTGCCCTGTTCGGCATATTCGCGCATGGCGCGGCCATAATCTGTGCCGGAAACGCCTTCGGAAAAGACATATTCGATCACGCCTTCCTTGGCGGCTTCCTGCAGTGCCGCATGCAGCACCGAGTTCCAGGCATTTTCGACCGGCGAACCATGGATGCCGGCGACCTTCAAGGGAGCGGCTGCACGGGCTGCCGGAATGAAGGCGCTGGCGCTGAACGCAGCGGCGGATGCGATAAGCGTACGGCGAGACAATCTGAATTCACTGGTCATGGTCGAAATCCCCTCTTTACCATTTGGTCAATTCTGTAGGCAGCGCTCAAAACAGTGTCAAGCAGCTGAAGCGCCTAGAAAATAAGCATTCATGATTTTATTTCTCGTGGTGCCGCCAATAGCCTTAGACGCCACGGCATAGCTGCGCCATGCGACCGAACGCGAGCAAGCGACCACTCACGGCTTCGTGATCGCCAGATTTCGCCCGCTTCACCTTGTGCCGAAACCCCTGCCATTGCGGAGGATGGCGGCATGTCGAAGCAGTTTCGTTCGCGCCGCGCAATAATACAATTATGTTTTTTTATGGACTTCTGGACCCAACCTCCCTACCTTCCATGTAGGTCATCGGCCAGTCTGACGTATTTCTTCTGTAAACCACGCCGGAGCCGATCCGCATGTTTCATGCAGATCGACGAATGCATTTCTGCATTGTCTGCAGCCTACATCCGCGGTGGCGATACTTGGTTGCCGCCAGTTATTGTATTGATATCCTTTTGCACCGGTCCGTCCAGGCGCACTCTTCAAGGAAATCACAAAAGGAGAATGCCCGAGCTATCGAGCCCGGGCCCGAGATTGAATGGCTTTTGCAACTGAAAATGACGCGTCGGCTTCGCCGGCTCCGACCAAGATCAGTATCAACAACGTCTACAAGATTTTCGGCGAGCGGCCTGACAAGGCCCTGGACATGGTCCGCGCCGGCAAGACGAAATCCGAAATCCACGCCGCGACCGGTTGCTCGGTCGGCGTAAACAATGCCAGCTTCGATATCAAGGCCGGCGAAATCTTTGTCATCATGGGCCTGTCCGGCTCCGGCAAATCAACCCTTTTGCGCCTGTTGAACCGCCTTATCGAGCCGACATCCGGTTCGATCGAGATCGATGGCCGCGACATTACCAAAATGTCCCGTCGCGAGCTCATCGATGTCCGTCGCCGCGACATCAGCATGGTTTTCCAGTCATTTGCGCTCCTGCCCAACCGCACGGTAATCAACAATGCCGCTTTCGGACTTGAAGTCGCCGGCATTGGCGAGGGCGAGCGCAGGGAAAAAGCGCTTGCGGCACTCAAGGCCGTCGGCCTCGACGGTTATGCCGACAGCATGCCGGACCAGCTGTCAGGCGGCATGAAACAGCGTGTCGGCCTTGCCCGCGCGCTGGCCAGTGAACCGACCATCCTTCTGATGGACGAGGCATTTTCGGCACTTGATCCGCTGATCCGCACCGAGATGCAGGACGAGCTTGTCCGCCTGCAGTCGGAACAAAGCCGCACCATCGTTTTCGTCAGCCACGATCTCGACGAGGCGATGCGCATCGGCGACCGGATCTGCATCATGCAGAACGGCAACGTCATTCAAGTCGGGACACCGGACGAGATTGTCATGAGCCCGGCCAATGACTATGTCCGTTCCTTCTTCCGCAATGTCGATGTCAGCCAGGTCTTCAAGGCGGGCGATGTTGCGCGCAAGACGCAGATCACCATCATCGAGCGCCAGGGTATGACCGCTGCTGCGGCGTTGGAGCGGATGAAGAATTTCGACCGCGAATACGCCATCATCCTCGGCCGCGACAAGACCTATCACGGCGTGGTCAGCCAGACCTCACTGGTTGAGAAAATCCGCTCCAAGGCGGCCGATCCCTATCGCGGAGCCTTCCTGCCGGAAATCGAACCGATACCGGCCGACGAACCGCTGTCGAATGTGCTTGGCAGGGTCGCCGCCAGTCCGTGGCCCGTGCCCGTCATCGATGACGGCAAGCGCTATGTCGGCTCCATCAGCAAATCGACGCTGCTCGAAACACTCGACCGCGCCGGCTGATTCCAGCTCCCCCTATAACCGGCCAACCACCGGAGACAGACTATGAACTTCGATATCGGTGACGGCATCGACGCCGCCGTCAATTACATCCTCGAAAATTTTTCACCCGCGCTGGATTTCATCGCCGCCGTGATCGGTTTCGTCACGTCAGGCATCCAGAACGCACTGACAGCCATACCGATGCCGGTCGGCATCGCCATTTTCGTGCTTCTCTCGCTCTGGCGCGTGGGCTTCGGCTTCGGCGTACTGACCGGTGTGGCGCTCTGGCTCGTCAACCATATGGGGCTGTGGGGCGCGATGATGGAAACATTGTCGCTGGTCATCGCTTCGACGCTGATGGCGATGCTCATCGGCCTGCCGCTCGGCATCGCCATGGCGCGCAGGGATAGCGTTGCGGCCATTGTGCGCCCGATCCTCGACCTGATGCAGACCATGCCGGCCTTCGTCTATCTCATCCCGGCCGCGATGTTCTTCGGCCTTGGTGCCGTGCCGGGCGCAATCGCCACCGTCATCTTCGCCATGCCGCCGGTCGTTCGGCTGACCAATCTGGGCATCCGCCAGGTGCATGCCGAATTCATCGAGGCCGGCAATGCCTTCGGCTGCACATCGAGGCAGCTTCTGTTCAAGGTGCAGCTGCCGAATGCGATGCCGTCGATCATGGCCGGCATCAACCAGACAATCATGCTGTCGCTGTCGATGGTGGTGATCGCCTCCATGATCGGTGCCGGCGGCATCGGCAATACGGTCCTGACCGGCATCCAGCGTCTCGACGTCGGCACCGGTTTCGAAGGCGGCCTCGCCGTCGTCATCCTGGCGGTCATCCTCGATCGTCTTACCCAGTCCCTCGGAAAGCCGCGTGCCGCCTTTTGGGGCCTGCTTTTCAAGAAGAACGAGCGTGAGGAGATGGCAACGGCCATCGCCTGAGCCTTTCCCACGCCAACCATGCGGGTGCCGAACCCGCGAAATCAAACCTCCCAAAAAGGAGAACGCATGTTCAAGACTTTTTCCTCGACCCGCCGTGCGACGCTCGCCGCAACCCTCGGGCTCGCCGCTTCGCTTCTGGCCGGTTCGGCCCTGCCGACCCTGGCGCAGGATGCCAAGCCGGTGAAGCTCGGCTGGGGTCCCTGGGCCGATGCCGAATTCGTCACCAAGCTTGCCGCAAAGCTTATCAAGGATGAACTCGGCACCGATGTCGAACTGATCCAGACGGATGTTGCTCCTCTCTATCAAGGTGTCAGCCGCGGCAATGTCGACGCGATGATGATGGCCTGGCTGCCGAATACGCATTCCGACTATTATGCCAAGGTGAAGGACAAGGTGGAGACGCTGGGCACCGTATATGACGGCGCAAAGCTGGGCTGGATCGTGCCTGCCTATATTCCCGAAAGCGAGATCGCCTCGATCGAGGATCTTAAGAAGCCCGAAGTGCAGGAGAAACTTGCCGCCACCGTTCAGGGCATTGATCCGGGCGCCGGCCTCACCCGTCTGTCCAAGCAGGCACTTCAGGATTACGGCCTCGGCGACTACAAGCTGCAGATTTCCAGCGAAGCCGGCATGCTGACCACTGTGGATCGTGCCGTCCGCTCCGAAAAGTGGTTTGTCGCCACCGCCTGGAGCCCGCACTGGATGTTCGGCAAATACAAGCTGCGCTATATCGCCGATCCGAAGAAATCACTCGGTGAAGCCGAACACGTGGATGTGCTAGCCCGCAAGGATTTCAAGACCGACAACCCCAAGGTCGCCGGCTTCCTGTCGCGCATGAAGCTGCCGATTTCCGATCTGGAGGCCGGCATGTTCAATGCCCAGGAGACCTCCTATGACGAGGCGATCGTAAAATACATCAAGGACCATCCGGACCAGATCAAAAACTGGGTTGGGGAAAAGGGCTAACGTTCGACCGGCGGCTGCCTGTCATGCGGGCGGCCGCCGTCTGAACCATGGGGATATCTGGATGAGCAATCGAAAATTCGAACCCGTCTACGGCGTGGACGATACGCTCGGCGGGCGCATCTCGCTTGCCCGCGATGCCCGCAACATTTCCGTCGACGAGGCCGCCCATGTGCTTGGCGTGGAGCCGGGCACATGGTCCGACTGGGAAAACGATCGCGCAGAGCCGCGCTCCAACCGCATCGACATGATGGCCGGCGTATTGCAGGTCAGCGTGACCTGGCTGTTGAGCGGCAGTGGCAGCGGCCCTCAATGGCGCGGCTGACCCGCTGATATCTGCCGACGTTGGAAGCTCATTTCATCACGTAGCGCCCGGACGATCCGTCAGACCGGATTGTTGCGGAAGCTTGAGAGCAGACGCCTGACCTTGTCGCCACCTTCGGCGACCAGGTCGAATTTCTGGCCGAAAAGAAGCCAGTCCCAGCATATCCCCTTCATCATCCATTTGAACGCCTTGCTGGCAGATTGCGGCGTCCAGCCGTCTGCAAGGCCGCCATGGCGGGCCGCTCGTGCCAACGTGCCTTCCAGATGCAGCGTATGCTCCCGGTCGAGCGCGTCCATCTCCTGCCTGACCGGTTCGAATTCCTGCGTGAAATTGGTCCGCAGGAGAATGGAAAGAAGCCGCTGGCGGTGGCGGTCGACGGACAGCATTTCCAGCCAGCCGCATGCCATCTTCTCGACTCTCGCCAGGGGATCCTCTCCTTCCTCCAGAGGATCGTCGACATCTGCCATGTTGACCCGTGGCAGCTGTGCGCTGTTGTATAGCTCGAGGAAAAGGTCGCTCTTATTGGCGAAATGCCAGTAGATCGCGCCGCGGGTAACACCGGCAGCAGTCGCGATCTCGTCGAGCGCGCTGTTGGCGACGCCCTTTTCGAAAAACAGTTGCTCGGCGGAGCAAAGGATAGAACACCGCGTTTCCGCGGCCTCAGCCTTGGTTCGTCTCATCCCTCCCCCTTTCCATCAGCCCAGGCACTCCAAACCGGTGGCCGATATGATCATCGAACCCGGAAGCCGATCCGGCTTCCGGGTTCGATCGCTATCAATGTGCCGACTTGGCATCCGTCTCTTCGGTTTTCTCGCGGATCAGCGGCTCTTTTCGGGCTCCACCGAACAACCGCATGATGAACATGAAGAAGGCCGGGACGAAGAAGATCGCGAGGATCGTCGCCGAAATCATGCCCCCCAGCACGCCGGTACCGATAGCGTTCTGGCTGGCGGCGCTGGCGCCGGTGGCAATTGCCATCGGCACGACGCCCAGCGTGAATGCCATCGACGTCATCAGGATCGGGCGGAAACGCAGATGCGCGGCCTCCACTGTCGCCTCGTAGGTCGTGCGGCCTTCGGCGCGCAGGTCCTTGGCGAACTCGATGATCAGGATGGCATTCTTCGCCGACAGGCCGACGATCGCGATCAGTCCGACAAGGAAATACACGTCGTTCGGCATGTGCCGTATCATCACTGCGGCAACGCAACCGATCACGCCGAGCGGCACGACGAGCATGACCGAAATCGGGATCGACCAGCTTTCATACAGTGCTGCGAGCAGCAGGAAGACGAAGAGGACGCTGAGCCCGATCAGGGCCGGAGCCTGCGAACCTGACTGGATTTCCTGCAGAGACTGACCGGTCCACTCGTAACCGAAGCCCTTTGGAAGATCGGCGGCAAGACGCTGCATTTCGGCAATCGCATCGCCTGAAGAATAGCCCGGGCCTGCCTGCCCGGCGATGCGGATCGACGGATAACCGTTATAGCCCACCACCTGTGCTGGTCCGCGCATCCATTCAACCGACGCGAAGGACGATATCGGCACCATGCCGCCGCTTGCGTTGCGAACGTTCAGCTTCATCAGATCTGCAGTCTGCATGCGCTGATTGCCGTCAGCCTGCACGGTCACCCGCTGCATGCGCCCGGAATTCGGGAAGTCGTTGACATAGGTGGAACCGAGATTGGCGGTGATCGTCGAGTTGATGTCGCCAAAGGTAACGCCGAACGTGTTGGCCTTCTCACGATCGATGATCAGGTTGACCTGAGCTGCATCCGGCATGCCTTCGATACGAAGGCCTGCCAGCATCGGGCTCTTGCGTGCCGCGGCCATCAACTGTTCGCGCGCGGCCGCGAGTGCGGTCTGTCCCAGACCCGCACGGTCCTGCAGACGGAAAGTGAAGCCGCTTGAGTTGCCGAGACCCTGGATCGGTGGTGGCGAAAGCGAAAAGGCAATCGCATCGCGGATGCCGAAGATCTTGCCGTTCAGACGCTGGGCGATGGCGGCAGCGGAATCTTCCGGACCGCGTTCATCCCAGTTTTTCAGGGTGATGAAAGCGAGGCCGGCATTCTGGCCGCTACCGGAGAACGAGAAGCCGTTGATCGCGATGATCCGGTCGACGGCCTTTTCTCTGAGTGCGATCTTCTCGATCTGCGAGATCACATCGACCGTTCTGTCCGTGCTGGCTTCGGCGGGAGCCTGAACGTCGACGATCAGGTAACCCTGGTCTTCGTTGGGAAGGAAAGATGTCGGCAGCTGCATATAGGCCCAGCCGAGACCGACAAGAAGCGCCAGATAGATGATCATGAAGCGGCCGGACCGCTTGATGATGCCGCCCACCGAGCGCGAATAACCGTGCGATGCCTTGTTGAAACCACGGTTGAAGAGGCCGAAGAACCCCTTCTTTTCGTGGTGACCTTCCTTGATCGGCTTGAGGAACGAGCCACAAAGCGCCGGCGTCAGGGACAAGGCAAGGAAACCCGAGAACAGGATCGAGACGACCATGGTCAGTGAGAACTGCTGATAGATGATACCGACTGCGCCGGGGAAGAAGGCCATCGGCACGAACACCGCCGTCAGAACCAGCGTGATGCCGATAATGGCACCGGAAATCTGGCTCATCGCCTTGCGTGTCGCTTCCTTCGGCGACAGCTTTTCTTCTGCCATGATGCGCTCGACATTTTCGACGACGACGATCGCGTCGTCGACGAGAATGCCGATCGCCAGAACCATGGCGAACATGGTGAGGACGTTGATCGAGAAGCCCGAGGCATACATCACCGCACAGGTGCCAAGAAGAGCGACCGGCACGACCAGTGCCGGAATGACCGTGTAACGGACATTCTGCAGGAAGACGAACATCACGACGAAGACGAGGATCATCGCTTCGATGAGCGTATGGATGACCTTTTCGATCGAGACCGCCACGAACGGGCTGGTATCATAGGGGATTTCGTACTGGACACCGGGAGGAAAATATTGCGCGAGCTCCTCCATCAGCGCCTTGACGCCTTCCGATGTCGCAAGCGCGTTACCAGTCGGCGAAAGCTGGACGCCAATGGCAGCGCTTGGCTTCCCGTTCAGGCGGCTGGAGAAGTTGTAGCTTTCCCCGCCAACCTCGATGCGGGCGACATCGCGCAGACGTACCGAAGATCCGTCGGGATTGGCGCGCAGCACGATCGCACCGAACTGCTCCGGCGAGGTCAGCTGCCCCTCGACGTTGATCGTCGCGGAAATCTGCTGGCCGATCGGGTTCGGCGTGGCACCGATACGGCCGGCCGCAACCTGCGCGTTCTGCGCCTGGATGGCACTGACGACGTCGGAGGAGGTCAGGCTGAGACCGACCATTTTGTCGGGATCCATCCAGATACGCATGGAGCGCTGGGTGGAGAACAGCTGGGCACTGCCGACGCCCGGTATGCGGCGGATTTCGCCGATGACGTTGCGCTGCAGATAGTCGCCAAGCCCGATCGCGTCCGTATTGCCGTCCGTCGAAGTCAACGAAACGACCATCAGGAAGGAGGTGCCGGCGCGCTCGACGCGCACGCCCTGAGACGTCACGGTCTGCGGCAGGCGCGGCTCCGCGCGGGCGATGCGATTTTGAACTTCAACCTGCGCTTCGCCGATATTGGTGCCGGGGGCAAAGGTGACGTTGATCGAGATGCGGCCCGACGATTCAGAGGTCGACTCGAAATAGATAAGGCCCGGAACACCGTTCAGCTCGTCTTCGATCGGACGGGTGACGCTCTGATAGATGTTTTCCGGAGACGCGCCGGGATAGTTGGTTGAAATGGTGATCTGCGGCGGCGCGACATTCGGATACTGCGCAATCGGCAGCATCGGAATGGCAAGGAACCCGGCCAGCATGATGAAAATCGCCACGACCCAGGCAAAAATGGGCCGATCGATAAAGAAACTTGCCATGCGATCGGATCCTTACTTCTGCTGGGTCGTTGCCGCCGCGTCGCCGCCGGCAGCCTGTTCGGCCGCGGGCTTTGCCGGGCTCCAGGGCTGCGGCTGGATGGTGGCACCCGGCGCGGTCTTCTGGAAACCGTCGACGATCACACGGTCGCCTGCCGCCAGACCCCGCGAGATGACCGAGCGATCGCCGAGCGTACGCCCGACGGACACCCGACGCTGCTCGACCTTATTGTCCTGCCCGACGACGAGAACGCTCGCCTGGCCGCCGACATCACGCTGAACGGCCTGTTGCGGCACGGCAAAGGCAGCCTTTTCGACACCCTGCTGGATCTGGACGCGGACATACATGCCCGGCAGAAGATCGCCATGTGGGTTGGGGAACTCACCGCGCAGCGTCACCTGACCGGTGGTTTCATCGACGGCGGCTTCGGAAAACAGCAGGCGGCCCGGAACGTCATAGGGTGTCCCGTCGTCAAGAAGCAGCTTGACCTCCGCCTCGTTGTCGCCGGTCATCAGCTTGCCGTCCTGAAGCGCCTTGCGAAGGCGGATCAGATCGGCGGCCTGCTGGGTGAAGTCGGCATAGATCGGATCGAGCTGCTGAATGGTCGCAAGGTTTTCCGTCGAGTTGGCGCTGACCAGCGCGCCTTCGGTGATCAGCGCACGTCCGATCCGGCCGCTGATCGGCGCCGTCACATGCGAATACTGGAAATTGAGCTTTGCATCGGCAAGACCGGCATCGGCCACCGCGACTTCCGCATCGGCTTGCGCAAGCAGCGCCACAGCGTTGTCGTATTCCTGCTGCGACGCGACATTCGACTTGCGAAGCTGGATCTGGCGATCGGCCGTCTGGCGCGCCTGGAGCTGAGCGGCCTTGGCGCGGGCGAGCGTCGCTTCGGCGCTGTCGACCTGAACCTGGAACGGCGCCGGATCGATGCGGTAGAGCACGTCGCCCTGCTTTACCTGCGAGCCCTGTTCGAAGACGCGCTCGATCACGATACCGGAAACGCGCGGCCTGACTTCGGCAAGGCGTGTCGGGGCGATGCGACCCGGGAGTTCGTTGATGATCGGCAATGCTTCAGCCGCAATCGTCACCACGCCGACTGGCGTGGGAGGCGGCGCCTGCTTGGCCTGTCCCTGTTCTTCCTGTTGACAGCCAGCCAGAAACGCAAGACCGGACAATAAAAAGAGAGCGCGCAACGGCGTCTTCTGCATCGAATAGCTCCAACGGAAAGGGGGAGAATAATTTACATACAAACCAATACGTATATAAAATAGCGCAGGGCTGGTGTGAACATCCTGCTGGTTGAGTAAGGATACTGTCAATAGCCGGCGGGCGGTCGGCAAAATCGCGTCAGATATTTCTTGCCAGAATCGGAAAAACCGCTGGCCCAGCGATACCGAAATTTGCACAAAGTCGCAAAAATTGTCGCCCTGGCAACAGCTTAGAAGAAATTTCCGAATCACGCCCAGGCGATTGCGAGATGCGGCATGTGCCTGAGCCTGCTCCGCATCTTCCCAGGATTCTCGTGCCGAAGAGCTTTGTCTTGTGAAGTTGTATTTGATCACTTTTCCGACAGAAATCGGCAGATACTGCGTCAAATCTCTACCGCTGGCTTTAGCGGACGGCACGGAATCCATCGGTGCCGAACAGTCGCATCGAGCACAATAACCGGGACATTCGAGGTATTTATTGGCCACCCGGAACGAACGTGACAATTCCAGTTGACTTTCAATCCAGTCCATAGAAAGCGTCCGCTGGCAATATAGAAGGTTCAATCCGGCGCGACGGCGATATTATGTCACAAGCGCCGCCCGCGATCGCGCACCGTCATCGTCGCAGGATGACGCCAAGGCTCAGGTTCATGGCTACTCGTCGTTCGGTTCTCAATATTATCGCTCTTTTCGCAGGCTCGCTCGCGGCTCCGGTTGCGTTTGCCCAGGACCAGCCACCGCTGCGCATCGCGCTCGCCACCAGCATCTCCAACCAGGCAGCCGAGATCGCGGCGGCGGAGGCCGAAACCCAAGGCCTCAAGGTCGAACTGATCGAATTCAACGACTGGAACACGCCCAATATGGCGGTGGCGGATCGCGAGGTGGACGCCAATCTCTTCCAGCATATCCCCTATCTCGAATTCACCAACGAGAATGGCGGTCGCAACCTCGTCGCGATCGCGCCAGCCTTCAGCACGCCGTTCGGGCTCTATTCCAAGAAATATACCAGGCTGGAAGACATTCCCGACAATGCCCAGATCGCCTTCTCCGGCGATGCGGTCAACACCGCGCGCTCGCTGCTGTTGTTGGAAAAGGCGAAACTGCTTGATCTCAAGCCGGGCGTCGGGCATCGCGCAACGCTTGAGGATGTCACCGCCTGGCACAAGCCGCTGCGCGTCGTGCAGCTCGACGGGCCGCAGATCGCCCGTGCGCTCGACGATGTCGATGCGGCAGCAACCTACCCGACCTTTGCCAAGCTTGCGGGGCTCGATCCGGCATCCGGCCTGATCTTCGAAAACGATCCGGTCTACGCCTTCCAGTTCGTCACCCGGCCGGACATGCGCGACGATCCGCGGCTGCGCAAATTCGTTGACATTTACCGCAATTCGGAGGCTGTAAAGGCCAAGCTTCGATCGCTTTACGGAGACCTCGTCTCTTTTCCCTGACGGTCAGCGAAGTCGAATAACAGTATGATTTAGAACGGGAAAAAAGCCATGCACGGTGAATATAAGGTCCAGGGCGGAAAACTCGTCGTCGTGGATCTCGACATCAGCGAAAACCTCCTTTCGGAGGTTCAGGTATCCGGCGACTTCTTCCTCGAGCCGGCGGAAGCACTGGACGACATCCGTGCCTCGCTTGAAGGCCTTTCCACCTCGGCGACCGTCGAGGATATCATTGCCGCCATTCGCGGCGGCCTGCGTCCCGGCGCCGAGATGATCGGTTTCAGCCCCGAGGCGGTGGCGATAGCGGTCCGCCGCGCGCTTGGCGTCACCGGCACCTGGCGCGACTATGAATGGCAGATCATCGAAGCCCCCGCCCAGACCCCGACCATGCATCTTGCGCTCGACGAGGTCCTTGCCCGGGAGGTCGCAAGCGGACGCCGCGGCCCCTGCCTGCGGTTCTGGGAGTGGGAGCGCCCCGCGATCATCATAGGCGGGTTTCAGTCCCTGCGAAACGAGGTTGATATGGAGGCGGCCGCCGAATTCGGCGTCGAGACGGTGCGCCGCGTCACCGGCGGCGGTGCGATGTTCGTCGAACCGGGCACGACGGTGACCTACTCGCTTTACGCGCCGACGGAACTGGTGCGCGACATGAGCTTTGCCGACTCCTACGCGTTTCTTGATGACTGGGTGCTGAAGGCCCTGAATTCACTCGGCATCGATGCCTTCTACAAACCGCTCAACGACATTTCGAGCTCCAAGGGCAAGATCGGCGGTGCGGCACAGAAACGTTTCTCCTCCGGCGCCGTGCTGCATCACGTCACCATGGCCTATGACATGGATGCCGAGAAAATGGTCAAGGTCCTGCGCATCGGCCGTGAGAAGCTGAGCGACAAGGGAACAACCAGCGCCGTCAAGCGTGTCGACCCTCTGCGCAGCCAGACGGGCCTGCCGCGCGAGGAGATCATCCGGCGGATGAAGGAGACGTTCGTTTCTCTCAATGGCGGCACCAGCGGCACGATTTCCGACGACGAATATGCGCAGGCAGAAACGCTGGCGGCGGAAAAGTTTTCCAGGGAAGAATGGCTCCGGCACATTCCCTGATCCCGCAAGCCGCCTGCCCTTATCGGGTGACCGACAGCACTGCCAGGTTTTCCGGCATCTCGACGCCGCTCATGATGGCATCGAGATGAACATGCATGGCGGCCGCGGCGCGATCGCCGTCATGGTCGCGAATGGCGTTGTAGATGGCGGTATGTTCCTTGATCAGCCGTGAAATCCGGCCTGGCTTCGGCAGGCTCAGATGGCAATACCGGTCGACCTTGATCTTCACCGACTTGATGATGTCCCATATGCCGGGATAACCGGCTGCCTCGGCGATCAGTGTGTGGAAAGTGTCGTCGGTCTTGCGAAACCCCTCGTAATTGGCCTCTGCCGCCTCGACCTTCTGCAATTCGAGATTTGCGCGCAGGATCGCGATCTGCGCGCGGCTTGCCTTCGCGGCCGCGGTCCGCACAGTCACGTCTTCCAGCGCCTTCCTGATGACGATGGCCTCCGGCAACGTATCGAGCGCGATACGCGCCACGAAGGTTCCCGACTGGGGCAGAATCTCGATCAGTTTTTCGTTCGAAAGCCTGAGGATCGCCTCACGCACAGGCGTCCTGCTGACACCGAACTGACCGGCTATTTCCTTCTCCAGGATAGGTTCTCCCGGATAGCGGCGAAGCGAGACGATATCGTTCCACAGCACCTGGTAGATCAGCGCCGACGTGCTTGCGGTTCGCAAGTCCAGTTCGTCGCGAATACTCGCCAGGTTCTTTCGCTGCTCTTGCGGGGGAGCTGTATCCTCCATGGGCACCTTCTTATAAGCGGTAGTATGATGAGGAACCGTCCCCGGCGATTGACATCACGCGTGCGAATCCGGCCATTTTCGCTGCCAAGCATGGCCCGGCAGCGACGGGATTGTCAAAGGCGGACGCCCTTGCGAGCCTAAAGCATGGTCACGAGGATTTCGACCATGATCTCTTCCGTCAAAGGCCGGGGATTGAACGCCGTCGATCGGCCCACGCCGTTTCTGACGATCTGCGGGATCGCACCGCGATCGACGCCAAGTGTCGACAGACGTGTGGGAGCCCCGAGCCTCTCCATCTTTTCCTCGAAACCGGCGGCGAATTGCTCGACGGAGCTGAGCCCGAGAACGATGAGGAGATCGTCGAACCAGGGGCCAAGTGCGGATTGGTTGTAACGCAGGAAAGCCGGAACATAGATCGCGCAGGCGAGACCGTGGCGAAGGTCATAATCCAGCGTCAACGGATAGGACAAGGGATGCAGCGCGGTGTTGCCGATCATCGCCATCTGGGTTCCGCCGATCACGCTGCCGAGCGTCACCTTCTCGATCGCATCGCGATCCTTGTCGAGGCAGGCTGCCTCGATATTCCGGTAGATCAGAACGATCGCGCGAAACGCCATCGCCCGCGTCATGTCGGTTGCTCGCGTCGACCAGAACCCTTCCAGCGCCTGCGTCATCGCGTCGAGCCCGGTCGAGACGGCCACCGGCACCGGCATGCTGATCGTCAGTGCCGGATCGACGATCGCATGGTCGGGAAAGGTTTCCGGATAGGAGATCGCTGGTTTGGCGTTCTTTTCAAGATCGGTAATGACGGCAAACGGCGTCACCTCGCTGCCGGTCCCGGCCGTCGTCGGCACGGCAATCAGCGGAAGACCGCGACGCTGCGGCTTTCTGACCTGATAAAGATAGTCGCGGATCGAGCCCTCGTTGTTCTGCAACAGGGCCACGCATTTGGCCGCATCGAGAACACTGCCGCCGCCGATCGCCACGACGACGTCGGCACCGCTGTCGCGGCAGCGCTTCGCCGCCGCATCAACCGTATTGATCGAAGGGTTTTCCTCGATATCGGTGCAGATCGTCAGGTCGACCGCACCCAGCAGATCCCTCAGCCCAGCCTCACCGACGCGATCGAGGAAGCTGCGTCCAATCATCGCGAACACATGGCGGCCATTCGAATCTGCAACGATAACCGGTAAGGTTGATAGACGATCCCAGCCGAAATGAATCTCGGTCGGTAGTCTGAAATCCCAGCTTGAACCCGGTGTCATAGCCATTCCAATCGCTTTCGATAATGAATTTAAAAATGAATTGCCGCGCCTGCATTTGACGCCCCCCAGAATTCAAAGGAGCGGAGTTGGGACAAGGTGATCAGCCCCGCCGATTCCGCTCCTCCGATCAGGCATTCAAGGCGCTAGGGGGCGCAATGAATGCCAGTTGGATTTTAATATATCACTTGGGGCCCTCGATTGGAAGGCCATGCTTGGCCATCAGCTGCAGGTAATCCTCGCGTGGCGGAACGAAGATGTCGATGCCGCGGAAGCCGGTCGTGGTGCGCCCGCCATGCGGTACGTTGGAGGGATGGACGCAGACGTCACCCGCTTCCATCAGGAAGGTTTCGTCACCGCAGGTATGTTCTTCCGTGCCTTCCAGGATGACGAGGATCTGCACGGCTTCATGGCTGTGCATCGGGAACACGCATCCGGGCGGATTGGTGATGAAGCTGAGCAGAGCCGGGCCTGCAGCAACGAACCGCGTGCTGGACTGTTCCGTCAGCGGAACCAGCGGGATCTCCTCGATGGTGTAGCAATATTTCGACTTTTTTGTTGCCTGGTAGACCATGGCTATTTCTCCTATTTCTCGATCAGATCCAAGCTTATGGAAGCATCCATGCAAGCATTGGCGTCGTTTGAAGGTAGACGATCGCGCAAAGGACGAGCGTCAGTACGATGCTCCAGGGAAGTGTCTTTCTGAAAATATCCCCTTCGCGTCCGATGATCCCGACGGCAGCAGCCCCAATCGTCAGGCTTTGAGGCGAGATCATCTTGCCCAGCACGCCACCCGAGCTATTGGCTGCAGCCAGAAGCGATGGGGACAGGCCGGTTTCATGAGCCGCAGCGACTTGCAGAGCACCGAAGAGCGCGTTGGCTGAATTGTCGGATCCGGTAATCGCCACCCCGATCCAGCCGATGGCCGGCGACAGGAATGCGAAGGCATGTCCGGTCGTGGCGAGCCAGCGCCCGAGCGTGATGGTTTGTCCGGAGAAGTTCATGACGAAAGCGACGGCAAGCACGCAGAGAACCGTCGGAATGGCCCATCTCAGCTGCTTGAGCGTCGCGCCATAGGTCTCGACGGCGGCACCGGGCGAAACCTTGAGGAACGGCATCGCAAACAGTCCGGCGACGCCGAGAAGCGTTGCGGTACCGGGCAACCAGGGCAGCGACAGCGATGTGCCGATGGCCACCCCTGACGGACTGACGATGGACAGACCCGGCCAGGCAAATTTACTGACACCGACAGAAAGAGCCTGGGCGATCGGCCCGAGTTGCGACAGTGTGAAGATCACGATGATCGCGACATAGGGCAGGAAGGCAATCGTCACGCTGCGGCTGCTGAACGGTATCGTGCTGGTTTCGCTCTCATTGACGATGGCGCATTCGACGGTTTCCTTCGGCTTCCAGACCTGCAGGAACGCGACGAGAGCCAAGGCACCCGCCAGCGCGCCCAAAACATCTGTCAACGGCACCGAGATCCACGACGAGCTGACGAACTGGGTCACGGCATAGGCAACACCGGCGACCATGGCGGGAAGCCATGCCTGACGCAGCCCCCGTCCCCCATCGACGATCCAGACGAGAATGAGCGGAATGAACATCGCCAGGATTGGCGTCTGGCGACCGATGATCGCGCCAAGCTCGTCATAGGGCAGGCCCGAGACGGCGGCCAATGTGGTGATCGGCACACCCAGCGCACCAAAGGCCACCGGTGCGGTATCCGCCACAAGCGCGCAAAGAGCCGCCTTGAGCGGGTCCATGCCGATCGCCACCATCATCACGCCGGCAATCGCGATCGGCGTGCCGGCACCGGCCAGCGCTTCCAGCAAACCGCCGAAGCAGAAGGCGATGATGATCGACTGGACGCGCAGATCGGTGCTGATGACGCCGAAGCTTCGACGCAGGACGTCGAAATAGCCCGACTTCACCATCATATTGTGGATCCAGATGGCATTGATGATGATCAGAATGATCGGAAGGATGCTGAACGCCGCACCATAAAGCGCGGAATTGGCGGCGACCTGGAACGGCATGCCGTAGATGGCAATCGCCACGATCATGGCGACGACCAGCGAGCAGAAACCGGACAGTTGAGGCGACAGCCTGAACCCTCCGAGCATGACGAACATCGTCAGAAGCGGAAATGCCGCAAAGATGGAGCTCAGTCCGAGCGACTGAGCGATAGGATCGTAAACCTGTTGAAACATTGTCGGTGCGTCTCCCCACGCAGCCCGCATCGGCGGGCGTAAACCCAAGCCCTCGCACCAGCCGAAGCGCCTCCCCTAAAGCGATCCGGAACGACGGAGATAAACCCATCATCTGCAAGATGTGTATATTTATATATCAGTTGGATTTGCGCGAAAGTGCGCATGCGGCCGCAGTGATGAGGCAAGTTGACGCTGTATCGGATTGATTGCAGGTCTTTCGAAGACCAACGAGGCTGGCCGCAGGAGCGGTCAAAAGCTCGATAGATCGGGCTCTAGACCGGCGCTCCGCGACATGCCCCTCGTGCGATCATCGGCATCCGCCGAAAACACGAAAAGGATGATACCGAAGGGTCTGGCCGTGAGGCCGATGGAGTTAAGGAGAGCGGGAGCCGGGCGATCCTGAAATCAGCGACCGCGATAAACGAAAGGCGGTGGCTCGGCGAGGCTGTCGGCCTCGGCCTGCTCGGTCAGGAGATGGCGAAGCGGCGAGCGGATACAGACCGGGTCGGTCGCCGACGCATCACCGGCCAGCGCCATCGCCTGGCAACGGCAGCCGCCGAAATCGATCGCCTTGCGGTCGCAGCTGCGGCAGAGTTCCGGCATCCAGCTATCGCCGCGATAGGCATTAAACGCCTGGCCCTCGTACCAGATCGCGTCGAGCGTCTTGTCTCGCACATTGTCGAATGTCAGCGAAGGAATGGTTTCGGCAGCGTGACAGGGCAGGACCTTACCCGACGGCGTGATGTTGAGACCAGTGCGTGCCCAGCCGCCCATGCAGGCCTTCGGATAGGAGGCGTGGTGATCGGCCCCGACATAGTCGATGACGATGATGCCTTCGAGACGTTTGCGCGCTTCGGCGACGAAGGCGTTTGCCTTGAGGAACTGTTCCTTGGTCGGCATCAGCGCCTTGCGGTTCCTGTCTGCCCAGCCATGGAACTGCACCGTGGCAATCTCGATGCGGCGGGCGCCGAGTTTGACGGCCAGATCCAGCATATCGCCCATCTGGTCCATATTCTGCTTGTGGCAGACGGCATTGACGGTGAGCGGAATGCCGGCTGCATGGGTCCATTCGGCAACCGCTATCTTGCGGGCGTACCCCCCCTTGTAGCCACCGACCTTGTCGGCAAGCTCGGGCGTCGCGCCCTGGATCGACAGCTGCAAATGGTCCAACCCAGCTTCGGAAAGCTCGGCGATGCGCTTTTCGGTCAGGCCGATGCCCGAGGTGATCAGATTGGTATAAAGACCGGCTTTGGCAGCGGCAGCAGTCAGTTCCACCAGATCGCGGCGCGATGCCGGTTCACCGCCGGACAGATGCAGGTGCAGCACGCCGAGCGAGGCTGCCTGCTGGAAAACGCTGATCCATTCCTGCGTCGAAAGCTCGCTCTTGACCCCTTCCAGCTCCAGCGGATTGGAGCAATAGGGACAGGCAAGCGGGCAACGATGCGTCAGTTCGGCAAGCATGGCGATCGGCGCCGGGATGCGGATACGCCCTACAACCCCGTTCTGATCGGTCCATTCGCTCGTCGGCCGCACCGTCACATGTTCGTTCACGACTTCAGCTCCAGCATTCGACGCTTGGAAAACTCGTCGACGAAGGCAATCACGTCGGCAAGAATTTGTTCCTTCGGTGCTCCGAACTTCAAGGCGAAATCCTCGGCGATCGCATCGAGACTGCGCTCGCCATCCAGCGCATTGACGATCATCACCGCGATCTCGTCGAGCGCCAGCGCCCGCTCAGGCGCCAGCAGCACGTTCTGGCCGCGCACGGGATCCTCCCGCAACCGGACGCCGCGCGCCAGTTTGGCAATGGTCGCGCCCGTTACGATGACGGCTGCGGGCTCCGTCATTCCGCTGCTCCCTTGACCTCTTGCTTCAGCGCCGGCTGGTAGAGATCGCCGATCACGCCTTCCTTGCCGTCCCAGCCGCCCGGCGGCAGCAGCGCGGGCGAAACATAGGCATGGTGAAGCGCATCGAGCTGCGCCCACAGCACATCGGTCTTGAAGGTCAGCGCGGCTGCCGCCGCATCCTGCTTTTCCTTCGTGTCAGCGTGGTTGAGCACATAGTTCAGGCCGAAGGCGACATCGACCGGCGCTTCGTCGAGCCGCTTGCGGAAATAGGACAGCGCCTGTTCGTTGGCGAAGGCGTAATGCTCGATCAGGCCGGCGATACGGTTCTTATGAATGGTGGGGGCAAAAAGCTCGGTCAGCGAAGCGGCGACCGCGTCGATCATCGGCATGTCGCGGACGAAGCGGACATAGGCATCACAGGCAAAACGGGTGCCGGGCAGCACGCCGCGATTGGAGGCGACGTAATCGGGATCGAGGCCGACGGCTTCGGCAAGCTTCAGCCATCGACGGATACCACCACCTTCTTCTACGCCGCCGTCATGGTCTTCGATACGCTTGCGCCAGGCACGGCGGATCGAGGCATCTTCGCAGCGCGACATGAAGGCCGCGTCCTTCACCGGGATACGGCTTTGGTAATAGAAGCGGTTTATCACCCAGGCGCGCACCTGCGTGATGTTGCAATGGCCGCCATGCAGCATGCCGTGGAACGGGTGCTTGTCGTGATAGCGGGCATCGCCGATGGCGCGCAGCCGGGCTTCGAAGTCGGTTCTGTTTTGAGCGGCAGTCTGAATATCAGGCAAGATCGATCTCCATGCCGTCAAATCCGACGGCAAATCCGGCCGCCTCGACGGCCTCCCTTTCCGGCCCGTTACGCCAGATCGGGTTGGTATTGTTGATATGGACATAGACCATCCGGCCGATATCCAGCTTGGACAATTGCGCAAGGCTGCCATCCGGTCCGGAAATCGACATGTGGCCCATGCGCTGCCCGGTCTTGGCACCTGTTCCCGCCCTGACCATTTCATCATCAGTATACAGCGTGCCGTCGAAAAAGACGAGATCGGCGCCACGAATACGCTCCGCCAGCCAATCCGGAAGCGTGGCGCAGCCCGGGATATAATAGGCCCGTTTTCCGGCAGCGACAAATTCTATGCCGATCGTCTGCTCGCCTTCGAGGCCAAGCTCGGGCTCGCCCTCCTCCAGGAACAGCGCCACCTTGCCGGGCACGGCAAAGATTCGCGCCTGCAGTCCGTCGAGCGGGGAAAAATCCTCGTCGAGACGGATCGTGTTGCGCGTCACGTAAGCGGGATCGAGAACCCTGAAGACCGGGTTTGCATCGAGCACCTTTTCGATCGCGGAAGTGGCGAAAAGACCGAAGGGCTGTTTTTCACGCACGGTCAAAAGCCCACCGATATGGTCGACATCGGCATTGGTGATGACGACATTCCGGATCGGGCTATGGCGAAGGGCTTTGGGATGAAGTGCCGGCGTCTGTTGTATCTGCTGGCGGATATCTGGGGAGGCGTTGAACACGACCCAATTATCACCGTCGATACTGACGGCCAGCGACGATTGCGTCTGAGGACGAAGCCCCGAGGCCGGATCGCGCGCAGCGGCGCAATTGGCACAATTGCAATTCCATTGCGGCAGGCCGCCACCGGCGGCGGCGCCGAGCACGAGAAACCTGAGATTAGCCATGAATCCCGTGCTCTGCAGTCTTAGAACAGGACAGGTTCGTCGCCATCCGGCGGAGCATAGCGATTGATTTCCATGCCGCAGGTCACTTCGACAAATTTAGGTGCTGACCACTTCATAGTGAGACTCCTTTATCAAGGTCGAGATCATTCGATCTCTGTCACACGGTTTGGCCCAATACTTGATTGTTTTCAAGCCTTACAATGCGGTTTGATGTCGCGCAAACGTTTGACCACCCTTGCAATTATCGTGGGGCTTGCTCGTTTCGAGGGCATCGAGCGGCGAAAACTGCACAAACCGACACGGATTGCGATCATATCCGCCTGAAATCGCGATACCTTTTTTGTATCGGATGAGGGGAATGCATATCTGCCGTCCGATCAAATTGTCGCGACCGTGGTGAACTTAACTTGCATCGGCCCGAGCATGCGACGCGCCATAGCTCATTCGCCGGCAGGTGCCGAAGCAACACGTCACCATTACGCCCATAATCCGCCCAGACGGCCCCAAAATGCCTCTCAGGCTGGCAAAACGATCTGCCCAGCGCCCACAGAAGAAGCAGGTCCGATTTTCAAAAATGGAAGATAAAATCACCGAAATATCTCTATGCATCTGCAATACATATGAAATTTCAGTTTCATAAAATCTGGCATGAAATCTGCTTCTCCTTTCATGATCGGGTGAACGCCCGGCGCCTAAAAGAAAAGGGGATAAGATGAAGATGATTTCAGGGAAGAGTTTCGGCCATCTGCCGATTGCCTCCGGCCTGCGCAGCCTGGCATTGGCGGGCGCAGCCGCACTGACGCTCGCCGCCTCGCTTCCGGCCGTGAGCCTTGCCGCCGGCACATTGCGCATCGGCATGACCGCCTCCGATATCCCGCTGACGACCGGCCAGACCGACCAGGGCGGCGAAGGCCAGCGTTTCATGGGTTATACCGTCTATAACTCGCTGATCGAATGGGACCTCACCAAGGCCGACAAACCTTCGGCGCTGATCCCGAGCTTGGCGACATCGTGGACGGTGGACCCCTCCGACCAGACAAAATGGACCTTCAAGCTGCGCGAAGGCGTAAAATTCCATGATGGCAGTGCGTTTACCGCCGAATCGGTGGTCTGGAATCTCGACAAGCTGCTGAAGACGGACGCACCGCAATTCGACCAGCGCCAGTCCGCCCAAGGCAAGTCGCGGATTCCGGCAGTCGCCAGCTACAAGGTCATCGACCCCACGACGGTCGAGATCATCACCAAGTCGCCGGACGCCACCCTGCCCTACCAGATCAGCTGGATCGTCATGTCCTCGCCGGCCAACTGGGAAGCCCAGGGCAAGAGCTGGGAAAAGGTCGCGCAGCATCCGTCCGGCACCGGCCCCTGGAAGATGGAAAGCGGTTTTACACCACGCGAACGCGCCGAACTGACGCCCAACAAGGACTATTGGGACAAGGACCGCATCCCGAAGCTCGACAAGCTGGTGCTGATCCCGCTGCCGGAACCGAATACCCGCGTCGCAGCCCTGCGCTCCGGCCAGGTCGACTGGATCGAGGCACCGGCACCGGATTCCGTCAAGTCGCTGAAGGATGCAGGTTTCGCCATCGTCACCAATGCCTATCCTCATAACTGGACCTGGCACCTGTCGCGCGTCGAAGGTTCTCCGTGGAACGATATCCGCGTCCGCAAGGCAGCCAACCTTGCCGTCGATCGCGACGGCATCAACGAATTGCTGCAGGGCCTGTCCATCCCGGCCCAGGGTTATCTGCCACCCGGCCACCAGTGGTTCGGCAAGCCGACCTTCAAGCTCGAATACAATATCGAGGAAGCCAAGAAGCTGATGGCGGAGGCCGGTTTCGGTCCGGACAAGCCGATCCACACCAAGGTGATCATCTCGTCCTCCGGCTCGGGCCAGATGCTGCCGCTCGCCATGAACGAATATATCCAGCAGACGCTCGCCGAAATCGGCATCGATGTCGAATACGAAGTGATGGACTGGAACACCGTCATCAACGTCTGGCGTGCCGGTGCCAAGGATCCAAGTGCCAAGGGTGCGACCGCGATCAACTACAGCTACTTCATCCAGGACCCGTTCACGGCCCTCATCCGCCAGTCGCAGTGCAATCTCGCGCCGCCGAACGGTACCAACTGGGGTTATTATTGTGATCCGGAAATGGATGCCCTGTTCAGCAAGGTGCGCACCACATTCGATGCCGCCGAACAGGACAAGGTGCTGCAGCAGATCCATGAGAAATATGTCAACGAAGCGCTGTTTCTGATGGTGACGCATGACGTCAACCCGCGCGCCATGACCACCAAGGTCAAGGGCTTCGTCCAGGCACAGAACTGGTTCCAGGATTTCTCGCCGATCTCCGTCGACCCCTGATCGCCGTCTCTTAAGACCGCATCGCCGGACTGCGCCCTTCAGGGCGCGGTCCACCCCGTTCAGGTTTTCCGGAGAAGTTCATGCTGGTCTACGCCCTGAAACGACTGCTGCATGTCATCCCCGTTGCGATCGGGGTCAGTATCGTCTGCTTCATGCTGATCCATATCGCGCCCGGCGATCCGCTCGCGGCCATCCTGCCGACCGATGCGTCACTGGAAATGCAGGCGCAGATGCGCACCTTCTACGGTCTCGACCAGCCATTGCCGGTGCAATACGCACTTTGGGCATGGCACGCGCTGCATGGCGATCTCGGAACCTCGATTGCCACCGGTCGTCCGGTTCTGCAGGAAATTCTCAGCGCCTCGGTCAATTCGATCATTCTTGCGGTTGCCGCCACGCTGATCGGTTTCACCTTCGGCGCAGCACTCGGTTTCGTGGCCGGCGTCTTTCGCGGCGGCTGGATCGATCGCATCGCCTCGGGCCTTGCCATGCTCGGCGTCAGCGTGCCGCATTACTGGCTCGGAATGGTGCTGGTCATCGCCTTTTCCGTCTCGCTCGGCTGGCTGCCGGCGATGGGCGGCGGACCGGGCGGCTCGGACGGCCGTGCCTTCAGCTGGGACTATATCCAGTATCTGATCCTGCCGGCGGTCACCATGTCGGTCATCCCGATGGGCATTATCGCCCGCACCATCCGCTCGCTTGTCGCCGACATCCTGTCGCAGGATTTCGTCCAGGCGCTTGCGGCCAAAGGCCTGATGACCAGACATGTCATGCGTCATGTCATCCGCAACGCCGCGCCGACCGCGATTTCCGTCATGGGCCTGCAGCTCGGTTATCTTCTCGGCGGCTCGATCCTGATCGAGACCGTCTTTTCCTGGCCGGGCACCGGCTTTCTCCTCAACGGCGCGATCTTTACCCGTGACCTGCCGATCCTGCAGGGCACGATCCTCGTGCTCGCAATGTTCTTCGTCACCGTCAATCTCGTCGTCGACGTGCTGCAAAGCGCCATCGACCCGCGCATCCAGAGGAGCTGAGCATGGCCGTCATCACCGCCGACATCTTGCCCACGCCGATTACCGTGCCGAAATCTCCAGGTTTCTGGAGCGGCGTGGTCCGCCGTCTCTGTCGTGATCCCGTCGCGCTGACTGCACTTGGCGTCCTGATCGTCATCGTCGCGGTCGCCATCCTCGCGCCCTATATCGCACCCTATGACCCGACCAAGGGCAGCGTCATCCGAAGACTGAAACCGATCGGCACGCCGGGCTTTTTCCTCGGCACCGACGAACTCGGACGCGACATGCTTTCGCGGCTCATCCACGGCGCCCGCCTGTCGCTGATCATGGGGGTCGTACCGGTACCGATCGCCTTCGTCATCGGCTCGATCATCGGCATCGTTGCGGGTTATGCCGGCGGCATCGTCAACACGCTGATCATGCGCACGGTCGATGTCTTCTACGCCTTCCCCTCGGTCCTGCTTGCAGTGGCGCTGTCCGGGGCGCTCGGCTCGGGACTGACGAACGCGCTGGTCTCGCTTACCGTCGTCTTCATCCCGCAGATCGCCCGTGTCGCGGAAAGCGTCACGACTCAGATCCGCGGCCTGGATTATGTCGATGCGGCACGTGCCTCCGGCGCCCCGGCAATGACGATCATCCGCGTCCATGTGCTCGGCAACGTGCTCGGGCCGATCTTCGTCTTTTCCACCAGCCTGATCTCGGTATCGATGATCCTTGCCTCCGGCCTCTCCTTCCTGGGCCTTGGCGTACGTCCGCCGGATGCCGAATGGGGGCTGATGCTGAACACGCTGCGCACCGCGATCTACAACAATCCGGCTGTCGCCGCGCTTCCCGGCGTGATGATCTTCATCACCTCGATCTGCTTCAACCTTTTCTCGGACGGCCTGCGTGCGGCCATGGATGTGAAGTCATGAGGACAGTCGCAGAAACAACCATTCCAGACCTGCCGCTCGGCGAACGCGGCGGCCCTGCCCAGCCGCTGATTTCCGCCCGCGGGCTGATCAAGCATTTCCCGGTCAAGGGTTCCGGCTTCCTGCAACCGAAAAAGGTGGTGCGCGCCGTCGATGGCGTCGATTTCGATATCCTCAAGGGCGAAACGCTCGGCGTGGTCGGCGAAAGCGGCTGCGGCAAGTCGACCACTGCACGGCTGCTGATGCAGCTGATCATGCCGGATCACGGCGACATCCTGTTCGACGGCGAAACGGTGGGCGGCGCCTTGCCTCTCGCCCAGTACCGCCGGCAGGTGCAGATGGTGTTCCAGGACAGCTATGCCTCGCTCAATCCACGCCTGACGATCGAGGAATCGATCGCGTTTGCCCCGCGCGTCCACGGCGTGCCGCAGGCCCAGGCGATCGCCCGCGCCCATGACCTGCTCCACCGCGTCGGCCTCGAACCGGTCCGGTTCGCCGGTCGTTACCCGCACGAACTTTCCGGCGGCCAGCGGCAGCGCGTCAATATCGCCCGCGCACTGGCGCTGGAGCCGCGCCTTGTGATCCTCGACGAGGCCGTCTCGGCGCTCGACAAGTCGGTCGAAGCGCAGGTGCTGAACCTGCTTCTGGACCTGAAGCGCGATTTCGGCCTCACCTACCTGTTCATCTCCCATGATCTCAATGTTGTGCGCTTCATGTGCGACCGGGTGATGGTCATGTATCTCGGCAAGGTCGCTGAGGTCGGCACGCGCGACGCGATCTACGACAATACGAAGCACCCTTATTCAGCAGCGCTTCTCGCCTCCATGCCGAAGATGGATCCGGCAGAGAGGACCGAAGAGCCGCCACTCTCCGGCGACCCGCCGAACCCGATCGACCCGCCATCAGGCTGTCGCTTCCACACCCGCTGCAGTCTTGCCGAAGGCGTCTGCGCGACGACCCCGCCACTGCTTGCTACGGTCTCTGCCGAACAGCAGGCGGCCTGCCTGATGGCGGTTCCGGGTTCCGGCCACAGCCGCGCTCCGGCGCTGGCACCGGTCTTTGCGGGGGCATGAGATGAGCGATCAGCAGACAGTCATCGATATTGAGAACCTCTCCGTCACCTTCCATCGCGGCCGCAAGCCGGTGAAAGCGGTCAATGGCGTCAGCCTGTCGGTCAAGGCCGGCGAAGTGGTCGCACTTCTCGGCGAATCCGGTTCCGGCAAGAGCGTCACCATGCGCTCGCTGCTGAGGCTGCACCCGAAAGGCACCGACATCACCGGCAGCATGGCCGTCGGCGGGCGCGACATCATCGGGCTTTCGTCACGGGAACTGGGCAATCTGCGCGGCGCCGTCGTGTCGATGGTGTTCCAGGAGCCGCGACTGGCGCTTGATCCGGTCTATACGATCGGCCAGCAGATCGAGGAGACCATCATGCGGCACGAAAAAGTGTCGCGGCAGGTTGCCGCCGGGCGCGCGCTGGCGCTGTTCGAGAAGGTTCGCATTCCTTCGCCGCAACGGCGCCTGCAGAACTATCCGCATGAAATGTCGGGCGGCATGCTGCAGCGGGCAATGATCGCCATGGCGCTTGCCTGCAATCCGAAAGTACTGCTCGCCGACGAACCGACGACGGCGCTCGATGCCACGGTCCAGATTCAGATCCTGCTGCTGATCCGCGAATTGCAGAAGGAATACGGGCTTTCCGTCATCTTCGTCACCCATGATATCGGCGTCGCGGCCGAAGTGGCGGACAGGATCGCCGTCATGTATGCGGGCCGGATCGTCGAGGAAGGTGCGGTCGGCGATATCATCCGCGATCCCAAACATCCCTATACCAAGGGCCTGCTCGGTGCCCGCGTGGAACTTGCCCATGGCCGCGACCGGCTGGTGACTATCCCCGGCTCGCCGCCGGATCTCGCCAACATGCCGGCCGGCTGCGCGTTTTCGCCCCGCTGCCCGGAATCCTTCGATGCCTGCCGTCTGAATGTTCCGGGTCTGGTCGGTACCGAGAAGACCAGAAAGGTCGCCTGTCTGCACTATGCGGACGGGCTCTAGAGACAGATAGAACAGCAAGGGAGAGAGCGCCGGCCGGCGCTCCGAGACATGAAGAAGATCATACTTATCAATCCCAACACGTCGCAGGCGACGACTGCGATGATGACCGGGATCCTGCGCCAATATCTGCCGCAGGACCATTGCGTAACCGGGCTGACGGCATCGTCGGGCGAACCGATGATCCTTGACGAGGCAGCACTTTCCGCGGCAGCGGACGGCGTGGTGGCGATGGGGCGAGCAGCCTTGGCCGACGGCATCGTCATCGCCGCCTTTGGCGATCCGGGCATCGAAGCCCTCAGGGCGCAGGTTTCCGCCCCGGTCACCGGCCTTTGCGAGGCGAGCCTGCTTGAGGCTTCCCGCGGTGGCCGACGCTTCGGCATTGCCACGGTGACGCCGCATCTGGTCACAAGCTTTGCCGCAAAAGCCGAAGGCCTCGGTCTCTCGCCGTTTTTCACCGGGACAAGACTGACGGTAGGAGATCCGTTGCTGCTTGCCGGCGATCCGGAGCGGCTGAACGCGGCCTTGGCGATTGCCGTACGGCAATGTATCGAGGAAGATGGTGCCGAGGCCGTCATCATCGGCGGCGGTCCGCTCGGCCAGGCGGCAGAGACCTTGCGGGAGCTTTTCACCGTTCCGGTGATCGCGCCGATTGCGGCGGCAGCGCAGATGCTTGTTGAACAAATGAAAAGCAAGCCGGTTGCCGCGATACGCGACGGCCGCTAGAGCAGTTCCAGCAAACGCGCGCAGCGGTCTTGCGTCCGAAATTGCGCAAATCAGATAGATCAGGACGCGCGGCCTGTCGGCCGACCATGACATGCCGGAGTAGATCGTGCCCAAGGACAAGTCCTTTCTCTTCCGTGTCCGTCAGGCGCTGCCGGATCTTCGCCCGGCGGAACGGCGCGTGGGAGAATTCGTCTGCGATTTTCCCGGAGAACTGGCGAGCTATTCGGCGCAGGAGCTGGCAGCACTGGCGCATGTCTCAAAGGCAACGGTGACGCGTTTCATCCAGCGGATCGGCTACGAAACCTACGAGGAAGCCCGTCGTCACGCGCGGCAGGAAAAACATACCGGCTCGCGGCTGTTCCTGACGGCATCGGCGGATGCCGCATCGGCGCAGTCGCTCAACTCGCACGTGGCGCAGGGCATCGCTAATATCGAGGCGACTTTCGTTTCGATTTCCGACGGCCAGATCGATGCCGCATCGGCTGCGATCATGCAGGCACGCAAGGTCTGGGTCATCGGTTACCGCGCGAGCCAATCCTTCGCGTCCTATCTGCAATGGCAATTGACACAGGTGATCGAGAATATCGTTGCCATTCCCGGCCCCGGCCAGACGATGGGCGAACATCTCGTCAGCCTCGGCAAGAGCGATCTCGTCGTCTTTTTCGCCATGCGCCGGCGCATCGCCCAATCGGACGCCATCCTGCAGCAGGTGCAGAAATCCGGCGCCCAGCTCATCTATATTACCGATGAAGGCGCCCCCTTCGAAAAGGCTGCGACTTGGCATTTCCATTGCCAGACATTGGCGCCCGGCCCGTTGTTCAACCACACGGCGGTGATGGCACTCTGCCATGCGCTGATCACCCGCTGTCTCGAACAGGCCGGTGTCGAAGGCCGCAAGCGGCTTCGCACGATCGAAGCCTTCAACGAGACACTCGACGAATTGTAGCCCCGATCAATCCAGCATGACCATGTGGGACGCCACCTGTTCCTCGAAGAATTTTGAAAACGAGGCGATGCGCGGCGGCAGCGCCTGATAGGGTGGGTAATAGAGTGTCAACCACAGGTCCGGCGGCGCCCAGCCTTTGAGAACATGCACCAGCCGGCCTGTTCGCAAATGTTCGGCAATGTGGAAACCCGGCAACATGGCGACGCCGGCACCATCGGCTGCCATATCCGCCAGCACCTCGCCATTATTGGCGCTGAAGGCGCGGCCGGCGGAAATCGTCATGCTCGATCCGCCATCAGACAGGACCCAATTCTCCCGCCGGCTCTCGCCGCTATAGGCAAGGCAATCGTCGGGCGTCAGTTCGCTCGGATGCGACATGCCGACGAACCGGCTTCCGGGGGCGGCCACCAGAATACGCGGCACGACACGGATCTTGCGCCATATGGTGAACTTGTCGGATGGCTGCGAGGAAATGCGGATCGCCAGATCGTAATCGTCGTCGACGATATTGACCAGCCCGTCCGACAACGAGATCTCGAAGCTCATCTTCGGATAACGCTCCTTGAAACCCGACAGGATCGGCGGCAGCACCGCCTTGCCGAACCAGGTCGGCGCGCTGATCCTGAGGCGCCCCTGATCCGCCTTGTGGGCATTCATCACATCCTTGCGGGCTTCTTCCAACGCCGCGATCGATGGCTGGATCTGGGCTGCGAACACGGCCCCGTCGGTGGTCAGCGATACCTGCCTTGTGGTGCGGACAAATAGCTGGACGCCGAGATCCGCCTCAAGTGCTGCGATCGCCCGCGTCACGGCAGCCGGCGTCATGTCGAGTTCACGCGCCACTTGGGCGAAGTTGCGCTTCTCGGCCGCAAGAAGAAAGGTTTTCAGGACTTTATAGTCATTCATCTCGATTATTTCAAAAACGGCAATTCAATCGGAATTAATATTGCAATTCCACCGAAGGATCAATCGGCATAGATCTCTCTCCATCGAACACAGATACACGCCGAGAGAAAGGCACCGACATGATCAAGGACATCAAGGGACTGCACCACGTCACATCGATGGCATCGGATGCACGGCAGAACAACAGGTTCTTCACCGATACACTCGGCCTGCGCCGCGTCAAGCAGACCGTAAACTTCGACGACCCGAGCGTCTACCACCTCTATTATGGTGATGAAAACGGTTCGGCCGGCACGGTCATGACCTATTTCCCGTTCGAGCAGATGATGCGCGGCCGCGCTGGCGTCGGCGAAGTCGGCGAAACCCAGTTCTCGGTTCCCAAGGGGGCGCTGTCGTTCTGGCGCGATCGCTTTGCCGCCCAGAGCGTCGGCGGGCTGCAGGAAGACACCGTCTTCGGCGCCAAAAGACTGCGCTTCACCGGTCCGGACGGCGACGGTTTCGCCCTGATTGAGACTGCCGATGATGCCCGTCTCCCCTGGACTGCTGCCGGCGTGCCGGACGATGCCGCCATCCGCGGTTTCTCGGGCGCCCGTCTCAACCTGCATGACACGGCCGCAACGGAGGAACTGCTCGGCTTCATGGGTTACCAGCGATCTGAAAAGCAAGGTGACGTCACCCGCTTCACCATCCCCGGCGGCAATGGTGCCGATACGATCGATCTTGCGGCTTTGCCCGAAACGCCGTTTGCCCGCCAGGGCGCCGGCTCGGTGCATCACATCGCCTTTGCCGTCGACAACCGCGAAAAACAGCTGGAAGTCAGGAAGGCGCTGATGGATACCGGCTATCAGGTCACCCCGGTGATCGACCGCGATTATTTCTGGGCGATCTATTTCCGCACGCCGGGCGGCGTTCTGTTCGAGATCGCCACCAACGAGCCGGGTTTCAACCGCGACGAGGATACCGCGCATCTGGGCGAAATGCTGAAACTGCCGGGCCGCTACGAGCCGTTCCGCGACCAGATCGCGGCCAATCTCGAGCCGCTGGCGGCCTGATCCGGCATTTCGTCGGCCAAACCCGAGAGATCTGAGGCGCCGTGGGTCTGAAGGACCTGCGGCGCTTCAGTGCGTATTTTGCAAACGTCCGTAACGATGGGCGATATGGGCGTTGAACGCCAGCGCGACATGCGCCAGGAGACGGTCCCTGACATCATCCGCCATATCGAAAAGCGGCATCAGAGCGGCGCCGATATCGCGAACGGTCCGGTCTTCCATTCCGCGGCAGATCGCAAGGTCGTCGACGCGCGGCTCTCCTGTCTCCTCTGCCAATTCGGCAAGATGCGCCCGTGGCACGTGGAAAACCAAAGCCTCGAACCTGCCGCGAATTGCGATGGCCGCTCCCTGCTGCAGACTGATAAGGCAGATCGATCCTTGCGGATAAGTCCTGATCGGCATAGCCGGGCGATCAGGCCAGACATCACGATGCTCGACATCGATCAGATAAAGCACGACGAGAAATGCATCATCCGGCGGCAGCACAACAAGATTGTCGCCATCGTCATAGTGACGCCAGAGATGAGTGATGGCGAGTTCGGCCCGGCGAAGCGGCCTGCTCACCAGAAATCGGGCATTTTGCGTTTTGAAATATTCTGCGATTTTTTCGCCTGCGGCCAGTGCTTCACTCACATGTGTCTCGCTCATTTCGCTGGCGCCCTCTAAAGCGCCGTGCTCACTATATAACGCAGATAGAGAATTTTAGTATTTTAGAAACTGCGCATTCCGCTCTCCGGATTTTGTTCCCGATCCTGGGTCCGGCATTCCGGGCTGCTCGGATTGAAATGGTCGCGGAACATGCCTCACTTTGTTTGAATGATAATTCAGACTTATGCGGCATGGCGCAATCGATCAAATTCGGCGAACATATGCACACGAGATCCGCCAGCCCTGGCATCAAGCCAGATGCCGCCCTTGAAGGGTCGAAAGAGAAAGTAGCGCGCCTTGCTTCGTAAATCCATTGCTCGCACCATATCCCCTGCCGATCCGACAACCGACAGTTTCGGCTGCCCCTTCGACAAGCTCTACAAGGATCAGTCCGTGCATGGGGCGGATATCAGCTTCTTCCGCAAAGGAACGAGGGACGGCAGGATCGAACAGGTCGTCACGCCGGCCAGCGATCGCGGTTTTGCCATCGGCGTCTCGACACTTGCCGGCCACACCCGCCGCATTTTCCACGAGCATCACGCAACCACTCACGAGTTTGCCAAGGATGCGCTTTATATCCGCAACCTTGCCGACCCCTACAAGGCTGATCTGGAAGGTCCTTTCGACTTCCTGCTGCTCGAAATTTCACCGGCGGCGCTGAGCCGCATCGCCCAGGAGGCCGATTTTGCCGGCGTAAATTCGCTGGAAGCCGAAGCCGCGTCCACAGACCCCGTTCTCGCCAATCTTGTGCGCGCATTGATCCCGGCATTGGAACGGCCGGAAGAGGCAAGCAGGCTGTTCGTCGACCAGCTGGCGACGGCGATCGGGACGCATATGGTCCAGCGTTACGGCGGCAGGTCGCCGACATCCACGACGCGCTCCAGAAAGCTGTCGCGATCGCAGGAAATGCTGGCCAAGACTCTTCTTCTCGAAAATATCGATGGTGACATATCCGTCCTCGACGTCGCACAGGCTTGCAGCCTGTCGCGCGGTTATTTCATCCGCGCCTTCCGCGAGACGACGGGCATGACGCCCTATCAATGGCTGCTCAACGAGCGCATTTCTCATGCGCGCGAGCTGATGCGTGCGCCCGGCATCTCGCTTTCCGAAGTGGCTATTTCCTGCGGTTTTGCCGACCAGAGCCATTTCACCCGGGTCTTCACCAATGTCGTCGGAACGCCCCCCGGCAACTGGCGGCGCAATTCCTGAGGTCGAAAAATGGGGCCGCGGTCCTAATCGATACGGCTGAAATCGTCGGACAACCCGTTGTCCGACGGCGGCGCATTATTGCCTTTTATCAAAACCACATGCCTTTCGTCCAAACGACCCGACTTTGAGACAAGACCCGCATCGCCAATTGAGCGATTTTCCGCGGCACGAAAGGTCACGAGGCGGGAGCGATGGGTGGATGCATGAGCGACACGAAGGCAGATCTCGTTTATTGCGAAAATCACAATTCAATCGAAATTAATATTGCAATTTCGCCGATTACGAAATCGTTCTAGATTTATTTTCAGCAGCCAAGACAACCAAGAGTGACCGGCAGCTGGGCCGATGAACCGGCTCCGGGCACTCACCAACACTCCGCAACGAGCGCCAGACATCCCGGCGTCCGATCGGCAGGTGCTGCGCCGACGAAACCTGCCGCATCCGCGGTCCAAACAACCGAAGAGGAACCTGAAATGTCCAAGAAGCTCGAAGTCCTGACCCCGAAGAACAGCCAGCTCATCTTCATCGACCAGCAGCCGCAGATGGCCCTGGGTGTCCAGTCGATGGATCGCCAGACATTAAAGAACAATGTCGTCGGCCTCGCCAAGGCAGCGAAGATCTTCAACGTCCCGACGACGATCACCACCGTAGAAACCCTCTCCTTTTCCGGCCATACCTTCCCCGAACTGCTCGCCGTTTTCCCGGAAAACGACATTCTCGAACGCACCTCGATGAACTCCTGGGACGACCAGAATGTCCGCGATGCGCTCGACAAGAATGTCGCCGAAGGCCGCAAGAAGATCGTCGTCTCCGGCCTGTGGACCGAAGTCTGCAACACCACCTTCTCGCTGTCTGCCATGCATGACCGGCCGGATTATGAAATCTACATGGTCGCCGACGCCTCCGGCGGCACGTCGTCCGACGCCCACAAATACGCGATGGACCGTATGGTCCAGGCTGGCGTCATCCCCGTCACCTGGCAGCAGGTCCTCCTCGAGTGGCAGCGCGACTGGGCGCATCGCGAAACCTATGATGCCGTCACCTCGCTCGCCAAGGAACATTCGGGCGCCTACGGCATGGGCATCGATTACGCCTATACCATGGTCCACAACGCCGCAGAGCGCGTCACCCACGGCAAACGCATCGGCCCGAACCCGGCCAAGTAAGCCATCAGCCACACCGCTTCGACAGCCCGTTACCTTCCTGTCGAAGCGGCCTCCCCCATGTCGAGGACGATCCGATGAAACTCTATCTTCTGTCGCTGGGCGCCGGTCTTTTGGTCGGCATCGTCTACAGCCTCCTCAATGTCCGCTCACCTGCCCCGCCAATCGTGGCTCTCGTCGGCCTGCTCGGCATCCTTGTCGGTGAACAGGTCATCCCCCTTGCCAAATCCCTCTGGAGCAAGGAGCCGGCGGCCGTCTCGTGGATCAACCAGATCAAGCCTCACATGTTCGGCCATCTGCCGAAGGGCGTGTCGGCAGGCACCAAGGCGGATGTGGCAGAGGCCAAGCCGTCGCCGACAAGCACTGAAAGCTGAGGCAAGGAAACGAGGGGGCACACCCGCCTCGTTTCCATTCCTCGCCATCCCGATTGAAATTCCGTCGTCTGGAGCAAAGCCATGTACGCCGACCTTATCCTTCACCACGGCCTGATCACCACGCTTGATCGCGCCAATCCGAATGCCACCGCCATCGCCATCAAGGATGGCACGTTTGTCGAAGTCGGCACCGACGCCGAGGTGATGGCGCTGGCCGGTCCCGACACGAAGATCGTCGATCTCAAGGGCAAGCGCGTCCTGCCGGGCCTGATCGACAATCACACCCATGTGGTCCGCGGTGGTCTCAACTACAATATGGAACTGCGCTGGGATGGTGTCCGCTCGCTTGCCGACGCCATGGACATGCTGAAGCGCCAGGTAGCGATCACCCCTGCCCCGCAATGGGTACGCGTCGTCGGTGGCTTTACCGAACATCAGTTTACTGAGAAGCGCCTGCCGACAATCGAGGAGATCAATGCAGTCGCCCCCGATACGCCGGTCTTCCTGCTGCATCTTTATGACCGCGCGCTTCTGAATGGCGCTGCCCTTCGCGCCGTCGGTTACACCCGCGACACGCCGAACCCGCCGGGTGGCGAAATCACCCGCGATGCCAACGGCAATCCGACCGGCATGCTGATCGCCAAGCCGAACGCCGGCATCCTTTATTCGACGCTGGCCAAGGGGCCAAAGCTGCCATT
This sequence comes from Aliirhizobium sp. YIM B11859, assembly GCF_057163345.1. Classification (NCBI taxonomy): domain Bacteria; kingdom Pseudomonadati; phylum Pseudomonadota; class Alphaproteobacteria; order Hyphomicrobiales; family Rhizobiaceae; genus Aliirhizobium; species Aliirhizobium sp. YIM B11859. The sequence continues at coordinate 380,033 of NZ_JBXHAY010000004.1, read as the reverse complement.
CGATTATCAGGTCAACTCCACCCGCCATTTCATGCGCGAACTCAATCGCCTCGGCATTACCGGCGTCATCGATGCCGGCGGTGGCAACCAGAACTATCCCGACGATTACGAGGTCATCCAGAAGCTTTCGGATGAGAACCAGCTCACCGTCCGGCTCGCCTACAATCTCTTCACCCAGAAGCCGAAGGCCGAGAAGGAAGATTTCCTCAACTGGACGTCTTCGGTCAAATACAAGCAGGGCAACGATTATTTCCGCCACAACGGAGCCGGCGAAATGCTGGTCTTCTCCGCCGCCGACTTCGAGGATTTCCGCCAGCCGCGGCCCGAAATGGCGCCGGAGATGGAAGGTGAACTCGAAGAGGTCGTGCGGGTTCTCGCCGAAAACCGCTGGCCATGGCGTATGCATGCGACCTATGACGAAACCATCAGCCGGTCACTCGACGTGTTCGAGAAGGTCAACAAGGACATTCCCCTCGAAGGCCTCAACTGGTTCTTCGATCATGCCGAGACGATATCAGACCGTTCGATCGACCGGATTGCGGCGCTTGGCGGCGGCATCGCCACTCAGCACCGCATGGCCTATCAGGGCGAATATTTCGTCGAGCGTTATGGCCATGGCGTGGCCGAGGCCACCCCACCGATCCGGCGGATGCTCGACAAGGGCGTCAACGTGTCGGCCGGCACCGATGCCACCCGCGTCGCCTCCTATAATCCCTGGGTTTCGCTGTCCTGGATGGTGACCGGCAAGACAGTCGGCGGCATGCAGCTTTATCCGCGCGCCAATTGCCTCGACCGCGAGACGGCACTCAGGATGTGGACCGAAAAGGTCACCTGGTTCTCCAATGAGGAAGGCAAGAAGGGCCGTATCGAAAAGGGCCAGTTCGCCGATCTCGTCGTACCGGACAAGGATTTCTTCGCCTGCGCCGAAGACGAGATCTCTTTCCTCACCTCCGAACTGACCATGGTCGGCGGCAAGATCGTTTATGGCGCCGGCGATTTCGCCAGACTCGATGAGAGCAACATTCCCCCCGCCATGCCCGACTGGTCGCCGGTGCGCAAATTCGGCGGTTATGCCGCCTGGGGTGAGCCGGAAGGTGCCGGCGCCCGTTCGCTGCGCCGCACGGCCATCTCGACCTGCGGCTGCACCAGCGATTGCGGCGTCCACGGCCACGACCATGCCGGCGCCTGGACCTCGAAACTGCCGATCTCGGATCTCAAGGGCTTCTTCGGCGCCCTCGGCTGCTCCTGCTGGGCCGTGTAAGGCGGACGGAATGCTGTCGCAGTCTCCAACGTCATCCTTGGGCTCGTCCCGAGGATGACGACTGCGGGGTAGCCAAAACTCAAGAACACCCAATTAGTAAATTGCGATAATCGCAATTATATCGAAACTATTGATGCAATTGTTGGCGACAATCTTTCCGGCCAATATCGCTCCATCAGCCGCAGACAAAGCCGCTCAGCCAGACCGGCCAACCTTCAAGGAGCACACATGACCGACCAGGCATCATCCCTAAAAAGCTGGAGCACGCCGCTCAAGGCAATCGCCAGCATACCGGCGATACGCACCGCCGCACTTCTGGCGCTCTGCGCGGCCTATATCCAGGGGCCGCTTACCAAGATCTTCGATTTCAATGGCGCGATCGCCGAGATGCAGCATTTCGGCCTCCATCCGGCCGGCGTCTTCGCCGTCGCTGTCATCGCCTTCGAGCTTACCGCCTCCGCCATGGTCGTGTCCGGCATCCTGCGCTGGGCAGCCGCCCTTGCGCTCGCGGGCTTCACGCTTGTTGCAACCTTCATCGCCCTGCGTTTCTGGGAAATGGCCCCCGGCATGGACCGGTTGATGGCGGAAAACGCCTTCTTCGAACATCTCGGCCTCGCCGGCGCCTTCGTGCTTGTCGCCGCAATTGATCTAACCAAAGGAGCAGGCAAATGAGCCCCACAAAATCCGCCCCACGGTCATCCGGAGGCAGCTTCGCGCCTCTCGCGCAGCCGGTCTTCGCCATCCTCTGGGCCGCCACCGTGCTTGGCAATACCGGCAGTTTCATGCGCGACGTCGCAAGTTCCTGGCTGATGACGGATCTCTCCGCCTCGCCCGCCGCGGTAGCGCTCGTCCAGGCAGCCGGCACGCTGCCGATCTTCCTGCTTGCCATTCCGGCCGGCGTGCTCACCGATATTCTCGACCGCCGCAAGTTCCTCATCGCGGTGCAGATCCTGCTTGCGTCCGTCAGCATCACGCTGATGGTTCTGGCAAACACCGGGATGCTCTCCGTCAGCGCCCTGATCGGGCTCACCTTTCTCGGCGGCATCGGTGCCGCGCTGATGGGACCGACCTGGCAGGCGATCGTGCCGGAACTCGTGCCGCGACAGGATGTGAAAAGCGCCGTCGCGCTCAATTCGCTCGGCATCAATATCGCCCGATCGATCGGGCCTGCCGCAGGCGGCCTTCTGCTTGCCGCCTTCGGTGCGGGTGTCACCTACGGCGCCGACGTCGCAAGCTATCTCGTCGTCATCGCCGCCCTTGTCTGGTGGCCGCGGGCGAAAAACGCCAATGATGCGCTTGCCGAGGGTTTCTTCGGCGCATTCCGTGCCGGCCTTCGTTACACCCGTGCCAGCCGGCCACTGCATATCGTGCTATTGCGGGCTGCAATCTTCTTCGCCTTTGCCAGTGCCGTCTGGGCACTGCTGCCGCTCGTCGCACGCCAGCTGCTCGGCGGCGACGCCAGCTTCTACGGCATCCTGCTTGGTGCGGTCGGTGCCGGTGCGATCGGCGGTGCGCTCGTCATGCCGAAACTGCGTGCTCGCTTCGATGCCGACGGCCTGCTTCTCGGCGCCGCCGTCATCACCGCGCTTGTCATGGCTGCGCTGGCACTTGCGCCGCCAAAGTGGATTGCGATCATCACGCTGCTGTTTCTCGGCGGCGCATGGATCACGGCTCTCACCACGCTCAATGGCGCGGCCCAGGCCGTCCTTCCCAACTGGGTGCGCGGTCGCGGTCTGGCTGTCTATCTGACCGTTTTCAACGGTGCCATGACCGCCGGCAGCCTTGGCTGGGGCGCGATCGGTGAGGCCGCCGGCATACAGGGCACGCTGCTGATCGGCGCCGTCGGTCTACTCCTTGCCGGTTTTATCATGCACCGGATCAAATTGCCTTCCGGTGAGGCGGATATGGTGCCGTCCAATCACTGGCCCGAACCGCTCGTCGCGGAACCCGTCGCCCATGACCGTGGCCCTGTCCTCATCCTGATCGAATACCATGTCGAAAAGCATCACCGCACCGCCTTCCTGCATGCGCTCGATGAACTCTCCCAGGAACGCCGCCGCGACGGTGCCTATGGTTGGGGCGTGACAGAGGATTCGGCCGATCCGGAAAAGCTGGTCGAATGGTTCATGGTCGAATCCTGGGCCGAACATCTTCGCCAGCACAAGCGGGTTTCCAACGCCGATGCCGACCTGCAGGGCAAGGTGCTCGCCTATCACTCCGGCCCGGACAAGCCGGTCGTCCGCCACTTCCTGACGATCAACCGGCCGGGAGCGGCCTGACGATCCCTGCCTGAGGCGGCGTGACCCGCCGCCTCATTATTCCAATAATCGCAATTATTTCGTGATTATTAATTCAATTGTTGGCGGCAATATTTTTCGACAATATTCACCCACCAGAGACGCTTAGGGTCGCTCGCAACGAGAGGCCGGGATCACAGGAGCCGATGATGACCGACAAGCAATTCCCCATCACCCGCCGCGGGGCCCTGCTCTCCGGAGCAGCTGCCGCCGCAACTTTCGCACTGCCTACCACGTTCACCCCCGCAGCCAATGCTGCGTCCACCAAGCACCCCACCGAAGGAAACAAGACCATGGCTTACGTAACCACCAAGGACGGCGTCGAAATCTTCTACAAGGACTGGGGTCCCAAGGACGCACAGCCAATCATGTTCCACCACGGCTGGCCGCTGTCATCGGACGACTGGGACGCCCAGATGCTCTATTTCCTCTCCAAGGGTTTTCGCGTCGTCGCCCATGACCGCCGTGGCCACGGCCGGTCCAGCCAGGTCTCCGATGGCCATGACATGGACCATTACGCCGCCGACGCCTTTGCCGTCGTCGAGCACCTGAACCTGAAGAATGCCGTCCATATCGGCCACTCCACCGGCGGCGGCGAAGTTGCCCGTTACGTTGCAAAATATGGCCAGCCGGCCGGCCGCGTCGCCAAGGCGGTTCTGGTGTCGGCCGTTCCGCCGCTGATGCTGAAGACCGCTTCCAATCCGGGCGGGCTGCCGATCGAAGTGTTCGACGGCATCCGCAAGGGTGTTGCCGAAAACCGCGCACAACTCTTCGTCGATTTCCCCACCGGCCCGTTCTACGGTTTCAACCGCGAAGGCGCCAAGGTCTATCCGGGCGTGATCCAGAATTGGTGGCGCCAGGGCATGATGGGCAGCGCCAAGGCGCATTACGAAGGCATCAAGGCGTTTTCGGAAACCGACCAGACCGAGGACCTGAAGGCGATCACCGTTCCCGTCCTCGTCATGCATGGCGATGACGACCAGGTCGTGCCGATCGATGACGCCGGCCGGCTTTCCGTCAAGCTGGTCAAGAACGGCACGCTGAAGGTCTATCCGGGTTACCCGCACGGCATGCTCACCACCCATGCCGACCTCATCAACCCGGATCTCCTGGCCTTCATCAAGGCGTAACGGCCCGATATTCGAAGCTTGAAAATGCGGCGAGCAATCGCCGCATTTTTGCGTTCAGGGCAGGCCCGATCACAAGCCGCCGCCTCGATCCAAGACTTGCTGCCGTCAAAAACGCCAATTTCGCCCTTCGCGTAAAAATAAGACAAAATAAGGCCCCACCGAGGCCGGAACCACTTCTAGTTAACCAAGTAAAAACCAGAGCGTGTAAATTATGGACACATTGTCACATTTACTCTTTTGCTTCAGGATTTGCTTATGATTCCCGCCGAGCTAGAAAAGCCGCAGCATGCAGCCACGCCCCGCTCGATGCAGGTCATCACGGACGGCATAGGCAAGGATCTGGAGCGCTTCAGCGCCGACAACACCCATGTCGTCAAACAGATCAAGCTTCTCGCCATCAACGCGCTGATCGAGGCCGCCCGTGCCGGCGAAATGGGCAAGGGATTCGCGGTTGTCGCCAACGAAGTCCAGCGTCTGGCTCAGATCGCCACCGATATCGCCGCGAAATTCGAAAGCAATGTGCTCGGCCGCATCGGCCTGACCCGGATGATGGCCGACCAATTGGTCAACGAGATGGAGGGCGTCAGGCTTACCGATCTCGCCCAGACGCTCGTGCAACTGATCGTCCGCAACCTTTTCGAGCGCACCGCCGATGTCCGCTGGTGGGCGACCGATACGGCACTCTGGCAGGCGCTTGCCGTACCGGACCCCGAAAAACGCGCCTTTGCCGCCGAACGCCTCGGCGTCATCAACCGCTTCTATACGGTCTATCTCGACCTGGTGATGACCGATCTTTCGGGCAGGATCATCGCCTCGGCCAATCCGAAGTTCCAGCGCAAGCTGACCGGTGTCTCGGTCGCCGACGAGCCTTGGTTCGCCGCAGCCCGCAACTGCGCCTCGGGCGACGACTATATCGTCGACGAGGTCAAGCATTCACCCCAGCACGACAACCGGACCGCCCTCGTTTATGCCACCGGCATCCGCGAAGGCGGCAAGGTCGATGGTGCTTTGCTGGGCACGCTCGGCGTCTATTTCGACTGGCAGAACCAGGGCCAGTCGATCGTCGAGAAGGAGGCGAACCTGCCGCCGCATGTTGCAGAAAGAACCACCGTCCTGCTGCTCGACGGCAATAGCCGCGTCATCGCGACGACCAGCCCCGGCCTGCTGTTCAGCCATTTCGTACTCGCCAATCCGGCCGGACAGGCCTCCGGCAGCTATTACGACAATAATGGTTCGATCGTCGCCTATGCGAAAACGCTCGGATACGAGGATTACGACGGGCTCGGCTGGTATGGCGTCGTGGTCCAGAAGCTCGAAAACGACGCCGACATCCGCGCCGCCCTGAACATCCGCTAGCGGGTGAATTAAAACTCCGTCGCTTTTTTGAGCTTGCCGGAAAGATAGACAAGGGTATCGACCGGCGTGTCGCTCATCGCCTTTGTCTGCGCCTCGTCAAATGCGTCGCGCGCCAGATTTGTCAGCGTATTGCCCGGCGGCATTTCGATGAACAGCCGTTCTCCGAGTTCAAACAGCAGTGTCGTCGAATCGTGCCACAGCACCGGATGGCTGACATTGCGAGCGAGTTCGTCCGCAACAGCCCCGGCATCGCGCAGGAGCCGCGCCGTGCGATTGCCGACATAGTTGATCCTCGGCGTCCGAATTTCATATTGCGTAACGGCTTTCGCAAGGGCTTCGGAAACCGGCGCAAGCAACGGGCAATGCGACGGCACGCTGACGGCCAGTCGCTGCGCCCGCCTTGCGCCCTCTTCTTTTGCAAGGGTGATCAGCCTTTCCAGCGCGGCGGCGGCACCGGTCACAACGATCTCGGACGGAGCATTGAAATTTGCCAGATAGAGCGGCTCATCGGCGCGCCGCGCCTTGTCCGCCAGCTGTTCCAGACGGGTTTGCCGAAGCCCGCCAAAGGCAGCCATTCCATAACCCGTCGGGTAACTCCATTCCATCAGCGTCGCCCGCATCTTGACCAGCGCAAGGGCATCCTTGAAGTCGATCGCATCGGCGGCAACGGCTGCCCCGAACGAGCCGATCGACATGCCGGCCACGCTGTCCGGGAGCACCCCGCGCTTTGCCAGCGACCGCGCCGATGCGGTGCCGGCAATCAGCAGGCCGAGTTGCACATTGATGGTGGATTTCAGCGCGTCTTCGGTATCGAGGCTCAGCGCATCAAGGTCCAGTGCTTCGCTCGCCTGGGCGAGCGTTTCGCAGACGACCTCGTCGTCAGGCAGGGCATGCAGGAAACCCGCGGTCTGGGCGCCCTGACCGGGAAAGAAAAAAACAGTCATTGTCCTAACTCCTTTGACCACGGCGTCGCCATCAAGAGCGGACCGGACGCCGTGCGCACCACGACCGGCCCTTTTGCCTCTGCGAACTCGACAAGCGCGGTGGCACCGACCGGTGTTTCCAGAAGCACGTCACAACGAACTCCAAGAGCTCTCGTATGCCCCAAGAGCGCGCGAGCCGCGTCTGCCGTGATCGGCTCGTCGCAGCGAACGATCAGGTCGAGATCGCTGCTCGGTGTTGCCGTCGGCCGGCCGCTCGCCAGTTCAAAACCGACACTGCCGGTCGGTCCCCAGCGCCAACCTGAAGACGAAAGCCGTGCAATCAGCTCGGGAAGCGCAGACAGCGCGCCAATGGAGGCCAGCCTGTCAGCCGGCAGGTTGGCGGCACGCGAGACGAGCGCCTCGGGTTCGAGACACTCGACAATAGCTGACCGGTCGAGCCAGCCGCCCCAGCGTTGATGTCTCTCGCCACCCCGCATGCCGATCGGGACTTGTCCGTCCCGGCACGGCATGCGTCTGACGACGGCGAACGCCGCAGCCTCTACCGAGCCTATCACCCAATCCGGCACGTCCTCGCCCTTGAGGGCAGAAGGATCGAAGCGAACAAGATCATGTGTCCGGAATATTGCTGCGGCGAAAGTCATGGCCTTACCTCAATGGGGAGCGACATAGGCGATCGCGACGGCCAGCGTCACGATGCTGAGCAGCGACGATGCCACCAGGGTCGATCCGGCAACGGCGGGACGCGAGCCGTAACCGGCGCCGAAAACAAGCCCGAAGAAGCCCGCCGGAATGGCAACCAGCAGCACGACCTGCCCGGCAAGCGGTTCGGGGACATGGAGCGCCTTGACGACAGCAAGTGCGATCAGCGGTTGGATGATGTTCTTCAGCGCGGCACCAAGCACGACATTGCCGGTGATGCGGATCGGCTGTGCCGAGAGGATCAGGCCGGTCAAAAACAGGCCCATGCCGGCGGTGGCGGCACCGATGACGCCGAGCGACTTGTCGACCAGCGGCGGCATGTGGATGCCCAGAAGCGCGAGGATGACGGCAAGAAGCGGGGCAATGAAGATCGGCTTGGAGACCGACTTGCGCAACGCACCGAAGAACCGGGCAATACCCGACTTGCCGGCGCCGTCCTGCTTGGACAGTTCGAGCAGGGTCAGGGTCAGCGGCGAAATGGTGACCGAGCCGGTGGCGATCGCAACGGCGACCGGCAGCGCGGCATCACCACCATAAACGCTGACCAGAAGCGGCAGGCCTATCGAGGCAAAATTCGGGAAAGAAACGGTCAGCGTCTGAACCGCACCATCCGCCTGGGACAGCTTGAAAGCCTTGTATTGCAGAACCGCCATGACGATGAAGACGGTGAGCAGTGCGATGGCGAGCACCAGCATCAGCGAAGCGTTCTGGACAATGACCTCGCGCGAGGTACGCGCGATCGCCGTAAACAATGCGGCCGGAAGTGCAAACATCATCAGCGTATGGTTCAAAGAGGCAATGTTGGTGTTGTCGACGATGCGTCTTTTGCCGGCGAAATAACCGAGCAGCATGACGAAAAAGACCGGCACGAGCGCCGAGGCTATGATCATGGACATAGCAATACCTTTCCCTGACCGCCGGGTTGCCCCGCGGCAGATTGATTGATGGCTGGAATAAATTGTTGAAAAACGGGCCGACTGCCGGTGATCCGAAAAATGGATCCGGGCAGGACTGCCGGCTTCCGGGCGTCATCAGCCAGGAAGCCGGCAGCCGTCATCTCAGATGGCGTCGGCCCACTGGGCCGCGAGCCGTTTGCGAACCTCGATCGAGGCAGCACGAAGGTTTTGCGCTGCTGGCGACGTCAGGCGATTGGCAAGATCGCGCTGGCCGGCCTGCCGCACATCGGCGACGCAGGTCGAAAGCACATCGCGAACCTTGCCGACATCGCTGTCGGACGGCGCACCGGCATTTACGCCGGAGATCAGTTCATGCAGAATGCCGAGCTTGGCGTAGTTGCGAATGTCGTAGGACATCGGCGGCACGCGTTCGCCCATTTCGTCAAGTTCCGATACCGGACGACGGGTGATGCGGGCGGCAGCCTGCTTGCCCATCGCATGCACCAGCACGTCCTTGTCGTCGAGCGCGACCAGCCGGTTGGCCTGATAACCATGCGCCAGGAAAGCGCCGGACATTGCCTTGCCGACCAGCAGCGAGATCACCGGATGACCAGTAAGTCTTGCCTGCGCATAGGCGTCGGCGGCAGCTGCGCAGGCAAGCTGGATGCCGAGCATTTCCTCGCGGCGGCCATAGGCCTGGCTCGTCACGTCGACGACGGCAACGATTGGCCGGCGTTTGCCGTCCTGATCGGCGGCAATCGTCTCGCGCACAAGCTTTGCAAGGATCCAGCCCTGTTCGAGGCCGACTTCGCCGGTGCGCGCACGCGGGAAACGGTTGGCCGGATCGGGCACAACGGCGATGAAGCGGGCGGTCTCTTCGCCGAGAAGGGCATCGGCGAAGAGGACCGAGGGCTTACCAAAGGCGGCTTCACCTTCGCTCTTGGTCAGTTGGCCGAGCCATAGACGGCCACGGCTTGAAGAAGCGTTGCTCATTTTGTTTCTCCTTGTCCCCATGCGGCGCGCAGAGCCAGAGGCTCGGCCGGGCCGGCGGGATCGAAAGCGTCAAGCTTGGCGAGATATTCGGCGACACGGGCGCTGCGCGGTTCGGCAACGACACCCTGGCGGAAGGCGGCCCGGACAGCTTCGGCAATGGCTTCCGCGTCATCCTCGACCAGCGCATCGGCCTGGCCGATCGCCACGCGTTGTTCGCCGCCGATCAAGCTCCAGATCAGCTTCTTGTCGGAAGCGTCGAGTTCCTGGATGCCGGCTTCCTGCTCGATCACTTCGGGACCGTTCATGCCGATACGTCCCTGACTGGTGACGACCAGATAGCTGCAGAGCGATGCCGCAAGCGACATGCCGCCGAAGCAGCCGACCATGCCGGCCACGACGCCGACGACCGGCACATGCGGACGAAGGGCAACGATCGCCGCATGGATTTCGGCAATCACCGCAAGGCCGAGATTGGCTTCCTGCAGCCGTACGCCGCCTGTCTCGAACAGAATGACGGGACGGATCGGAATGCCGTTCTCGTGGTCCTTCAAGGCCAGTTCGAGTGCGCCGGCGATCTTGGCACCGGCCACTTCGCCCATGCTGCCGCCCTGGAAGGCGCTTTCGATCGAGGCGATGATCGCCGGCTTGCCATCGATCTTGCCCTTCAGGAGGACGACGCCGTCATCGGCCTGGGTGACGATATTCTGCTGCGGCAGCCAGGGCGAGGTCAGCCGGTCGAACGGGCCGAGCAGAACCCGGCCGGTTCCTTCGTCGAGGATCGCGGCGGCACGATCGGCGGCCCTCAGCTCGATAAAGCTCTTGCGGGCGAGAAAATGCTCCCAATCGGGACGCGATTTTTGGGCATTGCTCATTTCGAGGCCTCCACAGCTTGGCGCATGCGCAGGGCGACCATGCCGGGCGTTGCGCCGAAGTCATTGATCTCAATCGATGCGGCGCCGTCGAACTCGGTAAAGAACCGGTCGACGACATTTTTCCAGATCTGGCCGTAACCATTGACGCTGGTCGTCACCACGACATGCGCCACTCCGTCCTTCGAAGGCTCGATCAGAACCTCCAGGTCGCCGGAGCCGACTACTCCGACATGGACCTGTCCGGCGAAGGGGGATTTCGCGGCCGGATAGTCGTATTTCAGGATTTCCATAGGAATATCTCCATCAGTTGCGGGTTGGCGCAGCGGCGCTGGCAACCCGATCGAGGAAGAGAGTAGCCGCCAGCATGTCGGCGGCCCCTCCCGGAGAGGCATTAAGCGCCATCAGTTCATCATGGAGGCGCAGGAGCTTTTTCATGCCCGCTTCATTTGCGCTTCCACCCAGGCGAAGGACCCGGCCGGCACCAGCCTTGGCGACATCAAGGGCAGGTTTTCCGCCCCGGTGCAGGATGCAGGTGTCGTCGAGGCTTGCCATGATCGCCATCAGGGCATCGAGACGGGCATGTTCTTCGCCTGCGCCGTCATGCCGGGCCTGCCGCAGAGCCGGCAATCCGACGGAAACGACATGGGGAAAGCCCATCGCCGCCTCGCCGCGCGCACCCGGCACGCCGTAGCTTGCCGCCACCCTCTGCCCATGCGAAGGGGCGGACGGTATGAAGCGATCCGGCAGGCGGGAAATTTCCCCCGCCAGAGCGGCAATCTCGCCGGCATCGCCATCGGGCAGCATGGCGGATGCCGCAAGCAGCAGGCCGACCGCCCAGATGGCGCCCCGATGGGCATTGCTGCCACCAGTTGCCGCCATCATCGCCGGCTCGCCCGCCCGCCCGATGGCCGCCAGATCCTCGCGCAGCGAACGATCCGCCTTGCGCCCCTCGGCGCAAAGCCCCATGGCAAGGAAGGTCGGGTGCAGCGACCGCGCCGAGCGGCGCATGCTGTCGAGCGTCAGGTCCTCATGGGCACCGGAACCCCGGCTGTCGACGAGAGCGGGCTTGGGGCACAGCTCGACCTCGTCGATCAGCGCTTCGACGGCCCGGTCGGCGAGCCAGGCGGCTCTCGGGCTGTCGAGCCGGGTGGTCCAGGCGGCATTCGCGCCGCCATGGGTGAAGGCGATTGTCATCACCGTGACCTCCGCTTACCAGCTTCTGAACTGCGGCGGCGGCGTGTAGAGCCCACCCGACCAGGCAACCAGATCGTCGATGCTGCGCGCGGCAAGCAGCGAGCGGCTGGCCTGATTGCGACTGACATCGAGATCCTCGGGAAGGGCGACAATCCCCCTTGCGCGAAGATCGGCGCTCTTTTTCGGGTTGGCCCGCCGGCCAAGCTCGGTTGCGCCGGCAATCGCTGCAATCGCCTCGCGGCGTTCCTCTCCGTCGACCTTGTAGACATAGGCGATGCCTTCTTCGGTCACGACATGCGAGACGTCGTCGCCATAGATCATCACTGGAGCGATCGGCATACCGCTCTTCTTGCCGACTTCGATGGCATCGAGGCTGTCGACAAAGGCCGGTTCGCCGCCCGCCTTGAAGGTTTCAAGCGTCTGCACGACCAGCTTCTTGCCGCGGGCGATCGGCTCGTTCTTGGTCATCAGGCTCAGCCACGCGTCGCTGGAATGGCGGCGGCCATGCGGGTCGCTGCCCATGTTGGGGGCGCCGCCGAAACCGGCCAGACGACCGAGCGTCACGGTGGAGGAATTGGCGTCGGCATCCATCTGCAGGGTCGAGCCGATGAACAGGTCGACGCCATACTGTCCGGCCAGCTGGCAGAACACGCGATTGGAGCGCAGGCTGCCGTCATGGCCGACGAAAAACACGTCGGACCGGGCGCGGATATAGTCCTCCATGCCGACCTCGGAACCGAAGCAATGGACGCTGTCGACCCAGCCGCTTTCGATCGCCGGGATCAGCGTCGGATGCGGATTGAGCGTCCAGTTCCTGCAGATCTTGCCCTTGAGGCCGAGGGAGGTGGCATAGGTCGGCAGCAGCAGTTCGATGGCCGCCGTGTCGAAACCGATGCCGTGGTTAAGCGCGGTCACTCCGTGGCGCTCGTAGACACCGCGGATGATCATCATCCCCATCAGGATCTGCAATTCGCCGATATGGCGCGGATCGCGTGTAAATAGCGGCTCGACGGCGAAAGGCTTGTCGGCCTCGACGACGAAGTCGACCCACGAGGCTGGGATGTCGACGCGCGGCAGTTCGTCGACGATCTCGTTGACCTGAGCGATGACGACGCCGTGGCGGAATGCGGCGGCCTCGACGATCGCCGGCGTATCCTCGGTATTGGCACCGGTATAGAGATTGCCGTGCCGGTCGGCCTGCACGGCGCAGACCAGTGCAACGTTCGGGGTCAGGTCGACGAACATGCGGGCATAAAGCTCGATATAGGTGTAGATCGCGCCGATCTCGAGCTTGCCGTCTTCGAGAAGCTGCGCCACGCGGAGGCTCTGTGGACCGGCAAAGGAAAAGTCGAGCTTGCGGCAAATGCCCCGTTCGAACAGATCGAGATGTTCTCGCCGGCTGATCGTCGAGATCAGCAGGTGGATGTCGTGGAGCTTGGCCGGGTCGGCCTGGACGAACGAGCGCGACAGGAAGTCGGCCTGTTTCTGGTTGTTGCCCTCAAGCGCAACGCGGTCACCGGGCTGGATGATGGCTTCGAGTGCCGCGACGATATCGCGACCCTTCAGGATCTTTCCGTCGGCATAGGGAGCTGCGGCCTTGAGCCGTTTCAGCTTGTCGTCGCGACGGGTGGTCCAGGAGCGCTCCAGAGGAGCAAGTATCTGATTATCCATAATGGCATCCTCGGTCATTGAAGAGGATGAAGGGCGTGCCAACGGCATGTCGGGCCGCAGAGGCGCCGCTTCGTGAACCCGGCCAGACGGCTCGGGTGCATTCGTATCTACGCCGATTGTATTTTTCCGCAAGTATCATGTATACATGGCGCGAGGTACATTTCGTCGCATCTTGCCACAGGTCGACATACCCGGCTAACAAACCGGGTAACAAGGCTTGGGGACACGACAAAGGGTAGGTACAGCGTGACACGCAAACGCTCGGAACACATTCAGGAAAGCCTCGAAGACGCCATCGTCACCGGCAAGATCCTGCCCGGAACACGGCTCGAAGAGGTGGAACTGGCCAACCGCTTCGAGACGTCGCGCACGCCGGTGCGCGAGGCATTGCACAAGCTCGCGGCGGCCGGCCTTATCAAGATCATGCCGCGCAAGGGCGCGATCGTCCCTCGCGTCGAGCCGCAGATGGTGCTTGAGATGTTCGAGGTCATGGCCGAGATGGAAGCGGCCGGTGCGCGGCTCGCCGCCCGGCGCCTCACCGAGGCCGATCGCATCGCGATCCAGAAGACGCTGGAAGACTGTCGTGCCGCGGCCCTTAACGACACGCCCGACGACTATTACCACCGCAACGAGGAATTCCATCAGTCGATCTACCGGGCGAGCCACAACCTCTACCTGGAGGAACAGTGCAATGCGCTGCTGCTGCGCTTGAGCCCTTTCCGGCGTCTGCAACTGCGCCTGCCCAATCGCATTCTGTCCTCGCTGGACGAACACGAGGCACTGGTGAAGGCGATTTTCGAGGCACGGCAGGACGATGCGGCGATGATCGCCCGGGATCATGTCCAGGTTCAGGGAAGCGGTTTCAACGATTTCGCCGCCCTGCTCCGCTCCCAGCAGCGTGACTGATCGCATCACCGGCCCAGACCGCTATCGCTTTCGTCGCAGCTCCTTGCTATGCCTTCGCGCCAGAAGACAATCAGTCCCGGAAGACCTCGATGAGCTACGAGACGCAACTGCAAAAGGCGATCGATATCGCCACCAAGGCCCATAAGGGCCAATCGAGCAAGACCGGCAGCCCTTTCATCGATCATGTGCGGCGCGTGGCCGAACATGTGACGGGAGAGGACGAGACGCTTGTCGCATGGCTCCACGATGTGGTCGAAAAAGGCCCCGGCTGGACCTTCGAACGGCTGCGCGAGGAAGGGTTTTCCCCGCGCGTCATCGACGCCGTCGATGCAATGAGCAAACGTGACGGCGAGGATTATTTCGATTTCGTCCGACGCTCGATCGACAACCCGCTTGCGCGGCCGGTCAAGCGCGCCGATCTCACCGATAATCTCGGGCAGATGCGCCAGATGGGCGGCGACGGAGGCAAATTCGCCGAAGGCCTGCGCATTCTGGTCGCGCAATATCCCGAGGAACTGCCCCGCTAGACCGGAACCTTGCGGCTTTGTCCTTCGTTGCGGCGGTTGGAATACCGTGGAACGCGAGAGGATGGCTCATGGAATTTCGATCACGCGTCGCTCTGGTCACCGGTGCCGGATCCGGCATAGGCCGGGCCTCGGCCCTCAAGCTTGCGGATGCCGGCGCCGTCGTCGGCATACTCGGCCACACGCCCGAAGAGCTTCGAAAGACGGCAGCCGAGATAGAGGCCGCCGGCGGCAAGGCCATCGTTCTCGAAGCCGATATCGCCGACGAGACGGCGATGCACGAAGCGGTCGGGCAACTGGTGGCACAGACCGGCAGGCTTGACATCGTGGTTGCGAATGCCGGCATTAACGGCGTCTGGGCGCCGATCGACGATCTCAGGCCGGATGAATGGGACCAGACGATCCGGGTCAATCTGCGCGGCACCTATCTGACCCTGAATGCCAGCGTGCCCTATCTGAAAACACAGGGCGGCTCGATCGTCGTGGTGTCTTCGATCAACGGCAATCGCACGTTCAACACGCCGGGCGCCACCGCCTATGTGGCGACCAAGGCGGCCCAGGTGGCGATGGTCCAGCAGCTGGCGCTGGAACTCGGCCGGCACCGGATCCGCGTCAACGCCGTCTGCCCCGGCGCGATAGATACCAGCATCAACGACAATACCAGGGTCCGCGGCGAGACACAGACGGCGGTGCCGGTCGAATTTCCCGATGGCGATATTCCCATCACCGGCGGCAAGGCCGGCGGCAGCGACGACGTGGCATCGGTTATCCTGTTTCTGGCCTCCGACCAGTCGCGCCACGTCACCGGCACGCCGGTCTATGTCGACGGCGGACAGGGATTGCTGCGGTGACAGCGACTTTCCGGCCTTGTGGAACCGCCCGGTCCCGGCCGCGTTATCGGGGGCCAATAAATGAGGACTTGTCCATGAAGACCATTATCGCCGCAGCAGCACTTTCGCTTGCCACACTCTTGTCCGCCGCCACCGCCTCGCAGGCCGCCAGCGTCATCGTCACCACCGACACCCGCCCGGCCATGCGTCACCATGTCGTTGATCGTCATCATGTCCGCCCTCGCCACGTCTGCCATGTCGAGAAGGTCAAGACCTATCGCCACGGCAAGGTGTTCATTCGCGAGACGAAAGTCTGCCGCTGATTCTGTCTTGCGCGCACCGACCCTGTCGGTGCGCGCATCTCGACCCATGCAAAAATCAGAGGTCAGGTTTGCCCATCGTCAAGGATTGAACACATATAGTTTGCGTGCTAACTAGTGCGGCAAATAAACTTAGTGTGCTAACTATGCCTTACAGCGATCAATCCGCATCCGAGTTCCTGGAAGAGCTGACCAAGGTCAGCCGCAAGATCCGTACGGTTTTCAATCAGAAGGTCACAGCCCACGGGCTGACCTATCCGCGTGCCCGCGCCCTCTTCCGGCTGGCGAAAAGACAACACATGACCCAGACGGAGCTTGCCTGCGAGCTGGAGGTCGAACAGGCCACCATGGTCCGGCTGCTCGACCGCATGGAAGAAAACGGGCTGATCGAGCGCCGTCCGGATGCAAACGATCGCCGAGTCAAGCTTATCGTGCTGACCGAACACGGACAGGAGCAGGCAGCTTTCGTACGCGAACTGGCCGACCAGATCCGCCACCAGTTTTTCGAGGGCGTCGACGATGCCGTTTTGAAAGACGGCATTGCGCTGCTTCAGGCGATTTCGGCGAACGTGTCCGGCCTGGAGGATGCAAATGTCCCCGCGTGAGGTTGCAGCCCGGATCGAGGATAAGCAGGAGCGGACGCCTGAGGCGGCACCAGCAGCCGCCGCCGCACCCGCCCCGGCAGCGCCACCCGCCTTCGTGCCACGGCCGTTGCCGATCAAGCTTCTTTATGCCTTCACCTCCATCGTCGCCGCCGTCATGCAGGGGCTTGGCACCTCGCTGATCTCTGCCAACCTGCAGCAGATCGCCGGCCCGCTCGAGGCGACGCAGAACGAAGCCGCGTGGCTGATGGCCGCCTATCTGTTCCCCAATGCCAGCCTCGGCCTTTTTCTCTTCAAGGTCCGCACCCAATACGGCATCCGGCAGTTCGCCGAACTCGCCATCATCCCCTTTGTGATCATCAGCCTGCTGCATCTGTGGGTCAACGATCTCGGGCTCAGCATCGCGCTGCGCTTTTTCGCCGGCGCGGCCGCGGCACCGATCTCCTCGATCGCCTTTCTCTACATGCTGGAGATCTTTCCGCCGGAAAAGAAGCTCAATATCGGCCTCTGCCTTGCGCTGATCGGCCTGTCGCTCCCCACCCCGATCGCCGGCCTGATTTCCCCGCAGCTTCTCGATTTCCACGGTCTTCGCGGACTTTACCTCGTCGAAATGGGACTGGCGCTGATCGTTTTCTGCCTGATCTACAATCTGCCTTTGACCTCTCCGCCGCGCGCCAAGGTCATCTCGTCGATGGACTATGTCAGCTACGGCCTGCTGGCGACCTCGATCGGCTGTCTGGCGATCTTTTTCACCATGGGTCGTCTCTACTGGTGGCTGGAGGCCGACTGGCTCGCCTGGGTGCTGATCTGCGGCATTGTCACCGGCATGCTCTGCATCATGCTGGAGCTCAACCGCAAGAACAACCTGATCGACGTGCGTTGGATCGGCACCTGGGAAATCGTCCATTTTGCCGGGGTGCTGCTGGTCTTCCGCATGCTGCTGACGGAACAGTCGACCGGTGCCATCAACTTCTTCAAGCAGATCGGCCTGCTCAACGAACAAATGGCCGGCATGTATTGGCTGATCCTTGTCGCCAGCGTCGCCTCGGGCCTGCTCTGCGCCGCAATCATGAAGCCCGGCCGGGAGGCCTTCATCCATCTTCTGGCACTGGTGCTGATCGCCATTGGCACGCTGATGGACAGCTATTCCACCGTCCTGACCCGGCCGGAACAGATGTATGTCAGCCAGTCGCTGATCGCCTTCGGCAGCGGCCTCTTCCTGCCGCCGGCCATGGCCGTCGGTTTTGCGGCGGCGCTGAAGAAGGGACTAACCTATATTATCAGCTTCATCGCCGTGTTCCTCTTCACCCAGAAGGTCGGTGCCTTCATCGGCAGCGCGATGTTCGGCAGCTTTGTTACCTGGCGGGAACAATATCATTCGGCAATCATCACCGCGAGGCTGTTGCCGACCGATCCGCTGGTGACGCAGCGGATCAGCCAGTATACGGCGGCTTACGCCCATTCTAGCGCCGATGCGGCCATGCAGAAGGTGCAGGGCACCACCACCCTCGCCAAGCAGGTGCAGCAGCAGGCCTATGTGCTGGCCTATAACGACGCCTTCTTCGCCACATTCCTCTTCGCACTGGCCGCCATCGCGCTGCTGGTGATCCACATTCTCTGGTCAAACCGCCACCGGCTGCTGGGTACGGCAGACGTGCCTCGAACTGCCTGAACCCCTGCAACCGGCCATATAGAACAAGCAGAAACCCCATGAATTCCGTATTTCGCTCCATCGCCACCTATATCACGGCAGCAGTCGGCATAGCCGGTGTTCTGTTCGTGCTTTACGCCTGGGACCTGCCGCCGTTCAAGGGCTCGGTCGAAAGCACCAACGACGCCTATGTCCGCGGGCAGGTGACGCTGCTCAGTCCACAGCTTGCCGGTTACCTGGTCGAGGTGCCGGTGCAGGACTACCAGAAGGTCAAGCAGGGCGATCTGATTGCCCGCATCGACGACCGCATCTACGCCCAGAAGCTAGAGCAGGCGAAAGCAGGCCTTGAATCGGCAGAGGCCTCGCTCGCCAATTCCGAACAGAGCCGCAAGTCCGCCGACGCCAAGATCGTCTCCGCCAAGGCTGCCGTCGAAAGTGCCCAGGCCGCCTTCAACGCCGCCAAGACCGCCTATAACCGCACCCAGTCGCTGCTCAAGAGCAATGTCTCGACCCAGAGCGACTTCGAAAAGGCGCAGGCGACCTACGATCAGGCACAGGCCTCCGTGCACCAGGCCGAGGCCGAGCAACTCGTCGCCGAACAGGATCTCAACACGATCGTCGTCAATCGTCGGTCGCTGGAGGCAACCGTCGACAGTGCCAAGGCTTCCGTCGCGCTTGCCGATATCGACCTGCAGAATACCCGCATCACGGCCCCGCAGGATGGACATCTCGGTGAAGTCACCGGCCGGCTCGGTCAGTATCTGTCGATCGGTACGCAGATCGGCTCGCTTGTGCCCGATCACGTCTGGGTCGTCGCCAACTACAAGGAAGGCCAGCTCGACGGCATGAAGACCGGCCAGGAAGTCACTTTCACCGTCGACGCGCTCGGCCACCAGAGCTTCAAGGGCCGTATCGAACGGTTCGCGCCGGCGACCGGCTCCGAGTTCGCCGTGATAAAATCAGACAATGCGACCGGCAATTTCACCAAGGTCGCCCAGAGAATTCCGGTCCGGATCGCGATAGACCCGAACCAGCCGCTCACCGACAGGCTTGTTCCCGGCATGTCGGTAATTGCTCGCGTAGACCTCGCGCAGCAAGGCGGAACGGCAACGGCACAGGCAGACTGACCTTCGTCAGCGAGCCTGCGTCCGACCCGGACGGAATGCGCCCCGCGCCTGTTCAGTGTCCCCGGCGCGGGGCGTTATTGATTGAAAATAGCACGGATGCTCTTCATCAGACGGCTTAGGCGCCTGAAGCGATCCTGCCGCACTGTTGATCGGGTCGCTTAGCGCTCGGCAACAGCGCTTCCCGACCAGGTGGTGCGTGCCACCCAGTCATGCCAGCCATTCTCACTGCCGTTGAAGACGTTGAGGTCGATCTTGTTGTCGACGCCCTGCGACAGGCCTGACCCCGAATACTGCCAGAACAGCCATTTGCGGTCCGGGTAGATCTTCGATGGATGGGCGGCGACGGAGCGAAGCCAGAACGGATGGTCGCGGAACTGGCCCTTGAGATGATCGGCATAAAAGTCGGGCGCGGTATAGATCACCGGGCGCTGGCCGTAATGTTTTTCCAGCTTGTCCATGAAGACCTGCATCTTCTCGAGCACCCGCTCGGTCGACAGCCGCATCTTGCAGTCGGACTGGTGATTGTATTCGACGTCGATCACCGGCGGCAGGGCATCCGGGTCACGCGGCACGTTGCGGATGAACCAGTCGGCCTGTTCGCCGGCGGTACGGCACCAGTAGAAGAAGTGATAGGCGCCGCGGCGGATACCGGCTTCCTTTGCCCCGCGCCAGTTGGTCTTGAACATCGGGTCGATATGATCGCCGCCGTCGGTTGCCTTGATATAGGCGAAGTTGGCGCCTTGCGTCCTCAGCGTCGGCCAGTCGATATTGGCCTGCCAGCGCGAAACATCGACGCCGTGAACGGCAAATTGCCGGGGTGCGACGCGGCCGAAATCCATCGGCTTGGCATCACGAAAGCGATGACCGTAGACCTTCAGGCGCTCGGCCCGCCCGCGGCGCAGCGGCGGCTGGGCAAAGGACGGTTCGACCGCCGGGCGAAGTCCCGCAACGGGCCGCTGCGAGGGCAATGGCATGCCGACTGTCGTGGCCATGCCGTCGAAGGCGTGCGGTTCGTTCGCCTGCCCGTTCCATGCCAGCGCATGCGGGTCGTTAACGCCGGCCGGCGGCGTGATCGCGGCAACCGGTGTCGGGTCGATATCGGGAACGGAGGTCGCGGGAACCGGTGTCGACGGCATTGCCATACCGGCAGAAGACTGTAGCCGCGCCGTCTTCACCGACGCGGGCGGCACAGTGAGTGCCGTCTCCGTGCTGGAGCTCGAGGTGCAGCTGGAGACGCCAAGACAGGCGATCAAGATTGCCGAAAGAGCAGCAGAAACACGCATGAGCACCCGTACGCAAGATACCAGATCCCGGGAGCGCCACCCGTCCGGTGGATGCAACGCGGGATTTCACTAACAGGACCTTACCGGGAAATCCTAAATGCAATCTTTACGGGACACGGCCGCAGAGCTGCGGACGGTTGTCGACGCCTGTTGTTTTCACACAAGCCGTTCTTTCCCCCGCCATCTGCCGAAGAAATCTCTTCGACCTCTACATAAGCTATCGAAGATAACCCCATCGTAAGAACTTTTGCCCGATAAAGCCCCGTATCCGCTTAAGGCCAAGTTCGAAGGGCGTCTTCACCCCAATGCGCTTCATCCAGTTCAGGCTCGTCGGTCCGGCCCTCATCGCTATCGCGGTGCTGATCGCCGGCATGGCCAGCATTCCCTATGTGGGCATTGCCCAGATCGACGCCGGCCTGCGCCAGCGCGAGGAAAACCTCGTTCGGCACAATATCGATCTATGGATCACCGATATTGAATTCGCCCTCACCGCCTGGACGATCTGGGACGAATCCATTGCCAAGATCGACAACAATTTCGATTTCGAATGGACGGACCGCAATATCGGCGCCTCGCTGATCGGCACGTCACGCACCCGTTTTGCGGCGGTCATCGACCGTGACGACAAGCTGATCTATTGGCGCACCGACGATAGCGTCAAAGGCCGCGGGTTCTTCGAAAGAGGCGCGGATGCCATCGTCGCCGATGCCTCGGCGCAGGTGGCAAATGTGCGTTCCCGGGAATTGGGGCGCGCGATTACGGGTATTCCAAAACCGGTCAGCATCAGCCGCATCGAGATATTGGGCGACGACGCGGTGCTGATGACCGCAACGCTCTTCCAGCCCGACTTCAATACCGCCAAACCGAAAGGCGAGCGCGCCCCGATCCTCATCACGGCCATGCCGATTACCGGCAGCCTGCAGGAATTCTTCGGTACGAGGTTTCTTCTTGACGATGCCCGCGTCAGCCCGCTCGATGCCGTCACCCCGGATCGGGCCTATGCCGAGATCGCCGTCAATCCAAGCGGCGAAAACATGGTTCTGTCCTGGCGCCCGCCGGCTCCGGCCTCCGAGCTGCTCTATCGCGCCTTTCCGCTGCTCATCACGGTCGGCGCGGCATTGCTGGCCGCCGGCATATTCACCTTGCGCATGTCACGCAACACGGCGCGGATGCTTGTCGCCCGCGAAAGACGCATGCGCCACAACGCCACCCATGACTTCCTGACCGGGCTTGCCAACCGCGCTCTGCTGGAGCCGGAATTCCGGGCTCTGAGCGAGAAGGGGCCGCTGGCCGTGGTCTGTCTCGACCTCGACGGCTTCAAGGAAGTCAACGATACCTATGGCCATGCCGTAGGCGACGAATTGCTGAAGGTCGTCGCCGCGCGCCTGCGCGAGACAACTGCCGAGACTGATCGCCTCTTCCGCCTCGGCGGCGACGAATTTGCCATCTTCATGCCGGATGTCTCGGCCGACCGGGCCGAGGAAATCTGCCAGACGATCGCGGCATCGCTCGAAAAGCGGATGGATCTGCCGGGGGCCAAGGTGTCGATCGCAGCCTCGTTCGGCATAAGAAGCGTCGAGAAGGGCGAGACCTCCTGCGATACCGCCCTCGGGGCAGCCGATGCTGCCCTCTACCAGGCCAAATCCTTCAACCGCGGCTCGGTGGTGTTGTTCGGCCGGATCCCGCCCGCCGAAACCGCACAGGCAGAGCAGCCGGTCAGACGTCGACGGGCGTGAGACCTAACCGCGCAGCAGCCTCAGCGCGTTGATCGTCACGAGAACGGTGGCGCCGGTATCGGCGAGGATTGCCGGCCACAATCCGGTGACGCCGATGATCGTCGTCACCAGGAATACCGCTTTCAGACCGAGCGCGATGGTGATGTTCTGATGGATGTTGCGCATCGTCCGCTTCGACAGATCGATCATGCCGGCAATATCCGACACCCGGCCGTGCAGCACCGCCGCATCGGCGGTCTCCAGCGCCACATCTGTCCCACCGCCCATCGCGATACCGATATCGGCGGCTGCGAGCGCCGGTGCGTCATTGATGCCGTCGCCGACCTTGCCGACGACGAAACCATCGTGCTGCAATTCACCGACGATACGTTGCTTGTCCTCCGGCATCAGTTCGGCACGCACCTCGATCCCGAGATCCTTGCCGATCGCCGCAGCGGTGCGGGCATTGTCGCCGGTCAGCATCACCGTCCTGACGCCGGCATCCATCAAGAGCTTGAGGCCGGCCTTGGCGTCGGCACGCGGTTCATCGCGCATCGCAATCGCACCGGCGAGAACCCCACCGACGATCAGTACCGAGACGGTCTTGCCCTCGTCATTGAGACCGGTGATGCGGCGCCCATGCGCCATCGGCAGCGAAACCCGCTCGGCCGCCGCCTTGGGGGAGCCGAGGAAAACTTCCTCGCCGGCAACGATCGCGGTCACGCCCTTGCCGCCCAGCGCCTTCGCTTCGTCGGCAGGCGGGATATCGACCTCGTCCTCGGCAGCCTTGGCAAGGATCGCCAGCGCCAGCGGGTGGCTGGAGCCCGTTTCCAGTGCCGCGGAAAAACGCAGGACATCCTCGGCATTGCGGCCGAAGGCGATCACATCCGTCACCTGCGGCTTGCCGGATGTCAGCGTGCCGGTCTTGTCGAATGCGACAACGGTCAGCTCTCCGAGCGTTTCCAGCACGGCGCCGCCCTTCAGCAGCAGGCCGCGGCGGGCGCCTGACGACAGCGAGGCGGCGATCGCCGCGGGCGTCGAGATCACCAGCGCACAGGGGCAGCCGATCAGGAGGATCGCCAGCCCCTTGTAGATCCATTCGTTCCAGTCGGCGCCGGCCAGAAGCGGCGGCAGGACCGCGACGAGTGCGGCAACCGCCACGACGCCCGGCGTATAATACCGCGAGAAACGGTCGATGAAGCGTTCGGTCGGCGCCTTTTTCTCCTGCGCCTCCTCCACCAGCCTCACCACCCGGGCAATGGTATTGTCCTGCGCCGCGGCGGTCACGCGCACGCGCAAAGCGGCGTCGCCATTGATCGTGCCGGCAAACACCCGATCGTCCTCGCCCTTGCGGACCGGCGTGCTTTCGCCCGTCACCGGCGCCTCGTCGATCGCGCTGTCGCCGGAAACGATGATGCCATCGGCGGAAATCCGGTCACCCGGTCGCACAAGGATGATCGAACCGACGGCAAGCTCTTCCGCCTGGACCTCGCGGGTCTTGCCGTTTTCTTCGATCAGCGCCGTCTTCGGCACCAGAGCGGTCAGGCTCTGGATGCTCGAGCGCGCCTTGCCGGCCGCCACGCCTTCCAGAAGTTCGCCGACCAGGAACAGGAAAACCACGGCCGCCGCTTCCTCGGAAGCATGGATGACGACCGCTCCGACAGCGGCGATCGTCATCAGCATCTCGATCGAAAACGGCGTGCCCGCCAAAGCGGCCATGATCGCCCGCCGCGCGATCGGCACCAGCCCGATCAGCATTGCCGCAGTGAAGATGTAGAGATCATAGGCCGGGAAGAGATGGCCGAGCCCATAAGCGGCGGCGAGCGCCAGACCGACAAGGATGGTCAGCCGGCCCTTGCGCGATTTCCACCACGGCCCATCCGTCGGTCCGTGATCATGCCCGTGCAGGCCCTCGACCTCGGCTTGACCATCGCCCGAATGCCTGTGGGCGGAATGATCGTGCCCACCATCATGGCCATGGTCGTGATGGTCATGGCCGCAGCCGGGGCCATGTTGGTGGTCATGATCGCGGGAACCAGCCTGCGGCGACGGTGCCTTCTTCCCCAATGCCCTGAGCGAATACCCGAGGCCGGAAACCTTCTTTTCCATCAGCCCGAGATCGGCACGTCCGTCATGGCTGACCGTCATCGTGCCGGCGGCAACCGAGACGGACACATCCTCAATGCCCGGTACACGCCGCACCGCCGTATCGATCTTTGCGGCACAGCTGGCGCAATCCATCCCGCCGACCTTGTAACGGGCCTGGTTCTGGGGGTGATTGGTGGCAGTCATGTCGCTCTCCACGTGCTGGTTAGAGCAACACTTCTAAAACCTCCAGTCACTAGAGGTGCAAGCGCATTTTCGCGGAAATGTGAAAAGGGTGGAGTGCCCGGCAAACGGGCTTGCGGCCCGACAGCCCAAAAAATAGAATTACGCCTCAAGGTCCGGAGCTGCCGGTCAACCGTTTTTGCGAGAGGTATCCATCCCGTGAACGTGTCCCACATCCTTCGCGTCTCGGCGCTTGCCGCGATCGCGTCCGTTGCGACAGCCCTGGCGGCCAACGCGCAGACGAAGACGCTCACCATCTCCTGGTGGGGGTATAATGGCGAGAAGATGAATGCCAATATCATCGACCCGTTCAAGAAAATCTGCGGCTGCGACATCGTCTTCGAGACCGGCAACAATGCCGACCGGCTGAACAAGCTCAAGCTGCGCGACGGCAAGGGTGTCGACGTCATCTATCTCTCCGACAGTTTTTCCCAGCAGGGCATTGAGGACGGGCTGTTTGCCGAAATCGATCCGGCAAAAATCCCCAATCTGGCGGAAATCTACGAGCTCGGCCGGCAGCCGCAGGGCAAGTTCGGTCCGGCCTATACGATCGGTCGTGTCGGCATCGTCTACGATTCGGCTACGGTAAAACCGCCGATCGGCTCGTGGAACGGCCTCTGGCGCCCGGACCTGGAAAAATCCGTGTCGCTGCCGGGCATCACCACCACCGCCGGACCGATGGTTGTGCTGCAGGCCGGCAAACATGCCGAAAGCGATGCGTTCGAAGACAGCGAAAGCGCCTTTTCGGCAATCGAGGAGCTGAAGCCGAATGTCGTGAAGACCTATAATACCGGTTCGGAACTGGTGAACCTGATCTCTACCGGCGAGGTGCGTGTCGCGCTCGCCCAGGATTTCACCCTCGCCTCGATGCAGGCGGCTGTCCCGACCATGACCTGGGCCAAGCTGAAAGAAGGCGATATCGCCACGCTGAACACGATCAACATTCCCAAGGGGTCCGAAAACACCGAACTCGCCTACCAGTTCATCAATTTCGCCCTGTCGAAGGATGTCCAGCAGAAGGAAGCCGAACAGGGCGTCGACGCACCGATCAACACCAGGGTCGAGCTGACGCCGGAGCAGGCGAAGATCTGGACCTATGGCGCCGAGCAGGTGAAAAGCCTGTCGCTGATCGATTATGCCAAGATGAACGAGGCCAAGGCCGACTGGATCGACCAGTGGAACGAACTGTTTGCGCAGTGATGCGCAAGCGGTGAAAATCGCCTCAGCTGCCATAGGGCCTGCCCCTCCCCCCCTACCGGGACCTTCTCCCCGCAGGCGGGGAGAAGGGGACAGCCGCAACATAGCCGCCCCCTCGCCCCGTTTACGGGGAGAGGGTCGCCGAGCGAAGCGGCGGCGGGGTGAGGGGCGGCTACGGTCGAGAGAGATACTGAACGCATGACCAGGTTCACCAAATGGGGACTGACGATGCCGGCGACGATTGCCGTGCTGGCGGCGCTCGTCGTGCCGGTGCTGATCACCATCGCCAGCACATTCGGCGAGCCGAAAGGCGTGTTTTCCACCTATGCCGCATTCTTCAACAGCGGTTTCCGCACCAATATCCTCTATCGCACGCTCAGGATCGCGCTGATCACCACCGCGATCTCGCTCGTCGTCGGTTTCCTCACCGCCTATGTGATCGCCCAGATGCCGGCGCGGCTGAAATCGATCGCCATCATCGCCGCCGTTTTCCCGCTTCTGACCGGCGTCGTCGTGCGCTCCTTCGCCTGGCTGATCATTCTCGGCAAGAACGGTATAATCAACTCGACGCTGCTGTCGCTCGGGTTTACCGCCGAGCCGCTGTCGATGCTCTATACGGAAGCCTCGGTGATCGTCGCGATGGTCTATCTGTTCGTGCCGCTGATGATCCTGACATTGACCGGGGTGCTGGAAGGCATTCCGCGCGACGTGGTCGAGGCCTCCGCCTCGCTCGGCGCCAGACCGATCGCCACGTTCTTTCAGGTCATCCTGCCGCTTGCCGTGCCGGGGCTGATCGTCGGCGCGGTGCTGGTCTTTACCGGCAGCTTCACCTCCTATGCGACGCCGCAACTGCTCGGCGGCGAACGGCAGATGATGATGGGAACACTTCTCTACCAGCGCGCCATGGTGACCTTCGACTGGGTCGGCGCCTCCACCGTTGCGGCAATCATGGTGGTCATCACCATCGCCGTCGTCTCGATCATGAGCCGCATGGCGCGGCGTCTCAATCCGATGGCCGTATGATGAGGGGAGTATGGGAGATCAGATGATCACGCGCATCCATCCGCTTCTCGGCGCCTTTGCCGCCCTCGTTTTCCTGTTTCTGCTGGCGCCGCTGGTGATCATCGTTGGCGCTTCGCTGAGCGACACGACCTATCTGACCTTTCCGCCGCAAGGACTGACACTGCGCTGGTTTTCCAACATCTTCGCCATCTCCGCCTTCCGCACCACTGCGATCACCAGCTTCGAGGTGGCAATCCTCGGCACCGGCATGTCGCTGCTGATCGGCATTCCTGCGGCTTACGCGTTATCGCGTTATCGCATCGAGCTGCCGAAATTTCTGTCCACCCTCTTCGTCCTGCCGATCCTGGTGCCGGAAATCGTCTTCGGTTTCTCGCTGTTGAAATCGATCACCATCGGCCTCGGCCTGCCGGTGTTTCCGAGCCTCGTTCTCGGCCATGCGCTGCTCGTTCTGCCCTACTCGGTGCGGGTCGTCGGCGCCAGCCTCGCATCCTTCGACTTTTCCGTCGAGGAAGCCGCCATCAGCCTCGGCTGCCCGCCGCTCAAGACCTTCATGACGGTGGTTTTGCCGAATATCCGGGCGGGCGTGATTGCCGCCTTCATTCTTGCCTTCATCACCTCGATCAACGACGTGTCGATTTCGGTATTCCTCACCGGTCCCGGCATTTCCACCCTGCCGATCCAGATTCTCGCCCATATAGAACAGTTTTTCGACCCGACCATCGCCTCCGTCTCCGTGCTTTTGATGCTGGTGACGGTCGGCGTGATGGCGGTCGTCGAGATGACGCTGGGCCTTACTTTCCTGACCAAATAACCCCTCGGGTAGAACCGCTTGACCGTATCGCTGACCATCGAAAATCTTTCCGCCCATTACGGCCAGACACAGGTGCTGAGCGACCTGTCGATCTCGGTTCAGGCAGGCGAGCTTGTATCGCTGCTCGGTTCGTCCGGCTGCGGCAAGACCACCACGCTGAGGATCGTTGCCGGTTTCCTCGCGCCGACATCCGGCCATGTGCGGCTCGGCGACCGCGATCTCATCGCTTTGCCGGCCCATGCCCGCGATATCGGGCTCGTCTTTCAGAACTACGCGCTTTTCCCGCATCTGACGGTCATGGAAAACGTCGCTTTCGGCCTGAAGCAGCGCGGCATTGCGAAATCCGACCGGGCAAAGCGTGCATTGGCCATGCTCGAGCGCGTCGGCCTCGCACCCCTCGCCGACCGGCTGCCGGCAGCTCTGTCCGGCGGTCAGAAACAGCGCGTGGCGCTGGCCCGCGCCTTGGTCATCAAGCCACCGCTGCTGATGTTCGACGAGCCCCTGTCGAACCTTGATGCCAGGCTGCGCGTCGACATGCGCGTCGAGATCCGCCAGTTGCAGAAGGCAAACGGCACGACCTCGCTTTATGTCACCCATGATCAGGAAGAAGCGTTCTCGATTTCCGACCGGGTGGCGATCATGAATGCCGGCCGCATCATGCAGCTCGATACGCCCGAAACACTTTATCGCAAGCCGGCAAACGCCTTTGTCGCCGGCTTTGTCGGTTTTGAGAACCTCATCCCGATGACGGTCGTCGCCCGCAAGGGGGCCATGGTCACGGCGCAAGCCGCAGGCGGCACCCGCATGCATCTGTCGCAGGACCTTTATGGCCCGATCGGCGACGATTTCGTGCTGGCGGCGCGGCCCGACGGCCTGCTCGTCAGGCGGGACGGAGAAGGCATTCCGGCAATGCTCGGCACCCGCACCTATCTTGGCCGTGCCTATCAGTACAAATGTGAGACGGCCGCCGGCGAAATCACCGCTAACGGTATTCTGTCGGAACCGCTTGGGCCGGGTGCAAAGGCGGTTCTCGTCCCCGTGCCGGAACAGTGCTGCATTCTCGCCCCGGAACCCTGAGCCGCCGGCGATACCCGCTCCGAGCGTCATTGTTTCTGCGAGTCCGCCAGGGTTGAACCTGCGCCGCGCAAGTTTCGAATATTATCACACTCTCTTGCTTCCACGCAGATGGAGGTAATCGAATACCCGACAAGCCTACGGCTCTGCCGGTATCCGATAAAAAACGGGAGAAAACATGGTCTACGAGTGGGATGCTCGAAAGGCGCGCCGGGCACGGTTCGTCCGAGCCGCGATCGTTTTCCTTGCGGTCACGATCGCCTTTCTGCCGCTTTCCTACCTCACCTTGAGGTGAAACGCGGCACCTAATGCAACCGCCTCACCTGTTTGGGTGAAGCATCGCTTAAATGAATATGCTGTCATGAAGACGGGACTTCTAGGAGTTCCAATCTGACTTTCCAGCCAGCTAGCCCCTCGTTTCCCTGCGAGGGGCTTTCTTTTTGCCCGCTCTCGCACCGCGACCTCAGCGTACGCCGCTTGAAATAAGCAAAAATGCGCATACAATCTGCGCATTATTTCGGAGGACGTCCATGTCGACAGCATCCCGCAAGGCCGCCAACCTCTCGCTCGACAGTGCGCTTCTGGCCCAGGCACGCGAACTGGACATCAACCTGTCGCGCGCCGCAGAAGAAGGGATTGCCAAGGCCGTCAAGACAGAGCGAGAACGCCGCTGGCTGGAAGAAAATGCCGAGGCGATCGCGGCCTATAACGAATATATCGAAAAGAACGGCTTGCCCCTCGAAGAATATCGCTCGTTCTGATGGCCCGGTTCCATATCCATAGGATAAAGGGAAGGGACGGCTTGGTCATGGATCTGCAGGCCGACCTTCTCGACTCAATAGAAACCCGTATCGTTGCTCCCATTGTGCCAATCAGCCAGATTGGCGCTGTCTTCGTCAAGCTCAGTCCTCGCATCGAGGTGGACGGGCGGCCCTGCTATATCCTCATCCCCTCAATGGCATCCTTGCCGAAGCGGGTGCTTGGAGATTCCATCCTCGACCTATCCAGCCGACAGGACGAGATCACCGCAGCCACGGATTTTCTCTTCCAGGGCTTCTGAGCCGTCCTGTCACGAGGACGTTTCAGACATCACCGTCAGCACGATCAAGAGTTTAACCGGATCGCCATCCCCGCAGTCTGCCGGGCGCCTATACTCTTGCCGTTCCGTCGCGGATACACCGGAAGTCGTTCCGGCGAGGCGGGACCGGCACCGGTGGGGGAGAAAGGACGTAAGTCTCTCTCATCGGGGTTCGCAGAAAATGGTCTCCCTCCGGCGACACGGGGGAAGCGGACGAGGTTACGGACCGGCCATACCGCTTCTGATGCCCGAACGGCGCGCCGGGCGTGCCTGTGCGGCACACAGGGCGGCCTCAAGGATGGTTTCGCCGGGCTTTCATAGCCCGCTCGCGACAGCGAGGAGCCCGACGGCGGCAAAACGGAATGTTGGCGGTAAGTCGTTCCGCCCGTGTTTCGTGGAGCCAGACGAACACCATCTGGAAAGGCTGAGGCAGAGAGATCGCAGTTGCGGATAAAAACTGCCGAACGGGGCACTGAGAGGTGCCAATTTAAAATTACTTTACGAGGCAGCTTTCAGTGCCCCGTCCGAACAGATGCCAGACATGAAGGCATCAGACATGAAGGCTTCGGCCACGGATCGATCCGATCGCGTGAGGGCATTGCCGTGACCATCCGCACACCCCACCTAAAAGTATGACTTTATAGGCGATAACCCTCGACAGGCAGCCCGCCCCCGCGCTATCCAAGGGCAAAACATAACCGGGAGGAAATTTGTAATGCCAAAGCCTGTATCGATCATTCTCGATTGGGGGACGAGTTCGCTGCGTGCGGCGCTTGTGGCGGAAACCGGCGAGACGCTCGATGCCCGCGACACGACGAGCGGCGGCATCCAGTTCGTCAAGGACCGCGCATTCGAAGCTGCACTGATGGATACGGTCGGCGTCTGGTTTGCCGCGCACGGCCCGCTGCCGGTTCTCGCCAGCGGCATGATCACCAGCCGCAACGGCTGGGTCGAGGTGCCTTATGTCGACGCGCCGGCCGGCCTTGCCGAACTTGCCGCCGGCACCACGCAGTTGACGCTGCAAAACGGCGCCGTCATCACCTTCCTGCCCGGCATGCGCGATCCGGCGGCAAAACCGTTTCCCGATGTCATGCGCGGCGAAGAAACCCAGATCGTCGGCTTCGGACTGGAGAAGGACCGCACCGTCGTCCTGCCCGGCACCCACAGCAAATGGGCACGCGTCGAAAACTGTCGCATCGCCGGTTTCCAGACCTATGCGACCGGCGAGATCTTTTCGCTTCTGACCAAACATTCCTTCATCGCCAAGGCACAGGACCCCGCCCCGGGCGCGGAACCCGTCTGGTGGGCCTTCGACATGGGTGCGGAATTTGCCGCAAGCGACAGCCGCTCTGCCGATGCCTTCCTGTCGGCGGTGTTTTCCGCCCGCACCGGCGTTCTTGCCGGCATTCTCGACCCGGAGGATATCGGTGATTATGTTTCCGGCCTGGTCATCGGCTCGGAATTCCGCCAAGCCCGTGCCGCAGGCTGGCTCATTCCCGGCGAGGCGATCGGCATTGTCGGCAACAATGTGCTCAACAGCCGCTACAGCCGTATCGCGCCCCTCTTCGACCTGACTGTCGAGCCGGTGCAAACCGATGCCGCCAAGCGCGGCGTCCAGCTGATCGCCGGCCATCTGCAATTGACGAAATAAGGACGTTTCCGATGAATTTTCATGACGCACTCAAAGAATGCAACCTGATCGCCATCCTGCGCGGGATCACGCCTGACGAGGCGGAACCGGTCGGCGAGGCGCTGATCGAGGCCGGCTGGCGCATCATCGAGGTGCCGCTGAATTCCCCCGATCCGCTCAAAAGCATCGAAAGGCTGCAGAAGCGTTTCGGCGACAAGGCGCTGATCGGTGCCGGCACGGTACTGACGCCGGCACAGGTTGCCGATGTCGCCGCCACCGGCGCCAATGTGATCATCTCGCCCAATGCCAATCTCTCGGTCATCGAGGCGAGCGTCGCCAAAGGCATGGTCAGCCTGCCGGGCGTCGCAACCCCGACGGAAGCCTTTGCCGCGATCGGCGCCGGAGCGACAGGGGTCAAGGCGTTTCCGGCAGAAGCCATTCCGCCGCATGTCATCAAGGCCTGGAAGGCCGTGCTGCCGAAGGATATCCCGGTGCTTGCCGTCGGCGGCGTGACACCCGACAACATGAAAGCCTTCGTTGATGCCGGCACGGCCGGCTTCGGCATCGGCGGCTCGCTCTACAAGCCGGGTGACGACGTGGCGGCAATCGCTGCCAAGGCAAAGACCTTCATCGAGGCGATGCGCGCCATCCGCTGATCGGGGCGAACCGGCCGAAGGGCGAGGCCCGCACTCGGCCATTCCTGCTGCGGCATCGTCCGGATGGCATCAGCCGCGACCGAGCCGAAAAATCACGCCGGGGACACTCACGTCGTCCCCGACTTTCTAACGCATGTTATTCTGCGGCCATATCGGCAATATCCACGCCGAACAGATCCCGCGCCTGCTCCGCCGTATACCGGCCGAACCGCACATCTTCCGCGACAGCCGCCCGGTCACGGGCTTTCGGATCGCCGTAACCGCCGCCGCCGGGTGTGCCCACCCGCACCCGGTCGCCGGGCAGAAGCGGAATGTCCTGCGCCTTGGACAGATGTCCCGGCACGATCGTCTCGCCGCCCTTGAACACCGTCACCGAATTCGGCATGCCGTCGCCACCGCCCAGCGCACCGGGCGGCCCGAACCGGCCATGATCCATGACGAAGCTGGCGGTCGCATGGCCGCGCAAAAGCTCGACCTCGTAATCGAGCCCGAAACCGCCGCGATGCCTGCCCGCCCCACCCGACCCTTCCCGCAGCGCATAACGGTGATAGAGAACCGGAAACTGCTGCTCCATGATCTCCACCGGCGGCGCCTTGGAAATGCCGATCGTCGAGCAACCGTTCGATAGCCCGTCATTGTCGATATTGCCGCCATAACCGCCGCCGGAAATCTGGTACATGACGAAACCACGATTGCGATCCGGATCGAACCCGCCAAGCGCAAAATTGCCAGATGTGCCGGCCGGCGCCGCCGTCACACGGTCCGGCAGAGCCTCGACCAGTGCCAGGAACACCGCCTCCGCAATGCGCTGCGAAACCTCCGCCGCACAGCCAGAGACCGGCCGCGGATATTGCGCATCGAGAAACGTGCCTTCCGGCCTGATCACCGTCAGCGGCTCGAAGGCGCCGGCCGAGATCGGCACGTCGGGAAAGATATGGCGCATGGCCAGATAGACCGACGACAGGGTCGTCGCCAGAACCGAATTCATCGGCCCCATGCAGGGTTTCGACGAGCCGGTGAAATCGAATTCCAGTTCCCCGTCGTTTGCCGTGATCGCCAGACGGATCTCCAGCGGTTCGTCGACCACGCCATCGCTATCGACATAGGCGACCGAATGATAGACACCATCGGGGATCAGCCTTGCATAGGCCCGCATCTGGCCGGCTGCCCTTACCCGAAGTTCGGCAATCGCGCCCTGCACCGTGTCGTCACCATACCGGTCGAGAATACGTGCCAACCGCTGTTCGCCGACCAGCAATGCCGCGGCCTGCGCCTTGACGTCGCCGATCCGCTGTTCGGAAACGCGGATATTGGAACAGATGATCGAATAGATTTCCTGATCCAGCACGCCCTGCTTGAACAGCCTGACCGGCGGAAGCCGCAAACCTTCCTGCTCGACGGCCGTCGCAGATGCCGAAAATCCGCCCGGCACCGCGCCACCGGTATCCGGCCAATGGCCGGTATTCGACAGCCAGCAGAAGATCTTGCCGTCGCGGTAGACCGGCATGGCGAAACGCACATCCATCAGGTGGGTGCCGCCGAGATAGGGATCGTTGACGATATAGATGTCGCCCGGCTTCGGCGCGGCCACCTTGCCCGCCCTGATCATCTCGATCAGCGTGCGGGTGGAATATTGCATCGTGCCGACAAACACCGGCAGACCCGTCACCCCTTGGGAAATCAGCGAGCCGTCCTCGGCGGAATAAATTCCGTCCGACCGGTCGTTTGCTTCCGCGATGACCGGCGAAAAGGCGGCGCGGGAAAAGGTCAGGTCCATCTCGTCGCAGACCTGCTGCAGGCCCGACTGGATGACGGAGAGCGTGATCGGATCGATACTCATCTGGCCTCTCCCGTCCCGCCTGCTCCAAGCGTGATGATGATGTTTCCGTCGTGGTCCTGCGTCCCCACGTCGCCCGGCTCGATTATGATCGTCGTGTCCATCTGCTCGATGATGGCGGGGCCATGGATGATGGCATCGGAGGGTAGATGATCGCGCCAGTAGATCGGAGTTTCCATCCAGGCATCAAACCAGACCTTTCTTTCTCCGGTCTGTGCCTCCGCAAGTGTGGCTTTGCGCCCGTTATTATCGATCAGCAAAGACAGGTCGATCTCCGCCCGCCGGCCGATGACCGAGGTATTGACGTTGACGAGGCTCGCCCGGATATCCGACAGCTCGACGCGGAAGCGCTGGAAATAAGCCTCCTCGAACCGCGCCTGAAGCTCGTCGATCGTCGGCATCGGAGACGGCAGCGGCACACGCAGCAGATGCGTCTGGCCGACAAACTGCATGTCGACCGACCAGATTTCCCGCACCTCGCGGATTGCCACCGCCTCCTTGTCGATCAGTCGCCTGCCCTCGCCGGCTTGCTTCTCGAACAGGGCATGAACCGCAGCAATATCAACGGAATGCAGCGGTCGATTGACGGTATTGACGAAGTCGTGGCGAAGATCGGCGACGACGCAGCCGAGCGCATTGGTAATGCCCGGCCGTGCCGGCGTCAAAACGCGTGGGATGCCGAGCTCGCGGGCAATCGCGGTCGAATGCAGCGGGCCGGCCCCGCCGAAGGCGAAGAGCGCAAAATCGCGCGGGTCTTCGCCGAGGCTGACGGAGACCATCCGTACGGCATCGGCCATCCGCGTATTGGCGATGCGAATGACGGCAGCCGCCGCCTCGATTGCGGAAATACCGAGAGGCCCGCCGAGCTTTTCCTCGAAGATCGCCGCAATACCGTCGATCGTCGGCCCGCCGGGCACGGAATTCAGCCGCGCCGGATTGAGCCGACCGAGCAGCATGTTGGCATCGGAAATCGTCGGCAGCGTGCCGCCGCGACCATAACAGATCGGTCCGGGCGCAGCACCGGCACTTTCCGGCCCGACCTGAAGCAAGCCGGCCGCGGTTATGCGGGCAATCGAGCCGCCGCCGGCGCCGACGGTGCGCACATCGACCATCGGCACATGGATCGGCATCGCATATTCGATCTCGATCTCGTTGGAGACCGCAGGTTCCGCATTGCGGATCAGCGCCACATCGGTGGAAGTGCCGCCCATGTCATAGGTGATCAGGTTCGGGATGCCGGCGCGGCGGCCGGTATAGGCGGCAGCCATGACGCCGGAGGCCGGACCGGACATCACCGTCTTTGCCGCTTCCGCCGCCACATGCCGGGCCGACACCATGCCGCCATTGCCGTTCATCACCAGCACATCATGCCGGTATCCGCGTGCCGCCAGCTGGTCGGCCAGTCGCTCGACATAACGGCGCAGCAGCGGCTGGACCGAGGCATTGACGGCCGCCGTCACGCCGCGCTCGAATTCCCGGCTTTCGGACAGAAGCGTGTGGCCGATCGTGACATTGTTATTCGGCCAAACGTCGCGGGCGATCTCGCCGGCGCGCAGCTCATGCAAAGGGTTGGCATAGGAATGCAGGAAATGGATGACGAGCGCCTCGCAGCCCCTGGCGATCAAGTCCTGCATCGCGGCGCGCAGTGCCTCCTCGTCAAGCGGAGTCAACACATTGCCGCGCGCATCCATCCGTTCAGGCACTTCCAACCGCAGATCACGAGGGATGATCGGGACGAAATGCCCCTTCATGCCATAGGCCTGCGGCCTCGTGCGGCGGCCGAGTTCCAGCACGTCGCGAAACCCCATCGTGGTAATCAGACCGGTCCGACAGAGATTGCGCTCCAGCACTGCATTGGTCGTCGTGGTCGTGCCGTGGACAATGAGGTCGAGTGCAGCGAGATCGGCATCTGCCGCATCCAGTGCGTTGAGTACGCCGGTCGCCTGATTGTCGAGCGTCGTCGGCGTTTTTGCCAGCCTGACCGTGCCATGTTCGGAATCGAACAACACCAGATCGGTGAACGTGCCGCCGACATCGATACCTGCCACCTGCGACTGGCGGCCGGCCTTCTGCACTGTATTTTCGTCCACGATCGTTCCCGATTATTATTTGTATACGAACGAATTTGCGGCGACAGGCCGAGGCTGTCAAGCGACGAATTCGCCCGCGCGTATCACGCTTGATGATAAAACCTAAAGATGCAATTGATTGTGTGTCGGTAGAGAAAGCAGCAGCGCCGGGGCCAGCCGGTGCGACCAGGGAAATGGGCTTCCCTGGCTGTGGCGACAGCCTCGTTTTCGAACAAGGAGGTGTGCGATGAAGCTATGGCCGATCCGCATCACGCTTGAAATAAAAAGGGCACGAACGAGCTGGACCCTCGTTATACGTGCCCAATTTATTTTGCAGCCAAACGGAAGGTGGGCGAAAGCTCACCTTCCACTCCTTGAAAATAGTCGATCCGGTCGGCACTTGCAAGATTGGCTCAGCGCAACCCGTCCTTGCCGGTGATCTCGTCCTTGGTCAGCCCGCCGACACGCGGCAGCGGACGCCCGCTATCGGTGATGGCGACGGCAACAACAATCTCGTCAGGCCGGGGTGCATCGCTCACGCGCACCATCATGCCGTCGAAATGGGAACGGACGAAGGCGGCATGCCTGTGGCCGAGCGGGATGTCGAAGGCCATGCCCATCGGGCCGCGGGCCTTGGAGGACGGGATCAGCGCCGCACCTCCGCCGAGCGCATCACGCACCGGCTTGCCCATCGTCGGGTGCAGAAGCGCTGCGGCATGTTCAAGTTCGCCATCCTCACCAACCAGCGCCGCCTTGCCGTAACTCTCGGCCTGAGACACCTCGATGCCGAGCGCTGCGATGCATCGTGCCGCGAGAATATCACCAAGCTCTGCACCCTGGTCGATCAGGATCGAAAGGTCCTTCACATATTGCCCGGCAAACGGATTGCGGATCACGGCCATCGCCGCGGCCCGGCGTGTCGGCGGGGAGACGGGCTGGCCGGCCTCCGTCAGCAACTCCTCGATGACGACCGCGATCTTGCGGATCTGCGCACTCACCGCAACCCGTCCTCACCCTTGATCTCTTCTGCCTTCAGGCCGCCGACACGGGCATGGACGCGGGCACCGGTGGTCATCACCAAAGCGAGCACGATCTCGTTGGCGCGGGGTGCATCCGGAATGCCGACTTCCATCGCATCGAAATGGCTGCGCACATAAGAAGCGTTGATATGGGTCACTGGTACATCGAGACGGGTGCCGGGGGCGCCGACCTTCTTGGTCGAAGGCACGATCGCCTTTGCATCGCCCAAAATTTCGCGCATCGAATAACCACCTGGCACATGCCAGAGCGCGCCATGTTCCAACTCGCCGGCCTGGCCGACGATCGCACCCTTGCCGTAACCCTCGATCTGGTCGGCACCGCCCAGCGCGTCCGCAAGCCGCTTCGCCATCGCAACGCCGAGCGGTTCGAGATCCTTCATGAAGCCGGCAATGTCCTCGTGATAGCTGCCGGCGAACGGATTTGCGATCACTGCGAGGATGACGCCCTTCTTCAGCGGCACGTCAGCGGGCTTGCCGCCTTCGTGAAATATTTCTTCGACGGTCAGCGCATATTTGCGCACGATAGGTTCAGGCATGGGGGCGATGCTCCGCTGGAATGGATATCATGGGTGAAATCTCTGGCTTATGCGAGGCCGAGGCAAGCCTGCCCTCGTTGCGCAGGAAAAGAGCGGCATGATGGATGAGACCTTGGGTGACGAAGCGCTCTGCCTGCTTGCCCCCCGATGCCAACGCCCTGTCGATCTCGTCTGCCGAAAGCGCACCGCAACCGATGACGACCAGTCTTTCGCCGAGGTCGCTGTCATCGACCACATCTTTGGCGCGCTGCCGGGTGATGGCCGGATGGCCGGGGAGATCGACGGCATTGGCAATCAGCGTCGCGGCTGCATCGGCGGCAGCGGCATCGGCGGCGATCGTGGTAACGGAATCGGCAATGCCCATCGACAGACTGCGGCCGCCGCGACCGCTGGTGGCGATGCCCCGGCTCTGGTCTTGGTGAGAAAGCGCAAAATCGCCGAAGGAGATACCGTCCTCCCTCGCCATCCTTATGGCATACTGTGCGCCGGGATCGAGATGAAGGGCAATATCGCCGCCATTGTTGACATGGATGCGTGCCGGACGATCGCTTTCGGAAAAAGCGTTTAGCATTGCCGCCAGGATTTCATCGGCGACGGAACCGGCGACGGCGGCCATGGGAGTAATGAAGTGGTTATCCGCAAACGGCAGGACGGCAGCCAGCATACGACGGGCAGTCGATCCCTCTGGATCTGCCCCTCCCCGCCGTGCCGGCTGCTTCAGCAGCGAAAGCTCGGAAACGAGTTCTTCGAGGATCGTCGCAAAACGGGCATGGGCAGCCTCATAGGCAATCCGACGCTGGCCGTTGATCCCACGGGCCGGGCCATCCACCCCAATGACGAGATCGATCGGGCCGTGCTGCAGATGCAGCCGCCCGTCCGCATGTCCGTCGAGATAATATGCCGCCGCTCCCGCCATGACCTCCTCCCGCTTCGCCTACCCGCCCCAGCGGAAATTGCGGACATCCGTCGGCCATGCGCCGGACGATACTGGAGCGATCTTCCGCTCGGCCAGCGCAACAGCCTGCTCGATCGGCACGACCGCCTCCATATGGCCGCCGAGCGCTTCATAATCGGAAAGCCGCATGGTGAACTCGATCGGCGCCACCAAGGCGGGCGTCGGCACGTAACCGAAGGAATTGGTCGGCATGTCCATCACGTCTGCCATCACGGTGATGCCGCCGCCTGGCCAGACATAGGCTTGCGCACCACCGCAGGAGACATGGGTCAGCGCATCCTTGACCGAACGGGTCAGCCGCACCGGATTGCTGGTGACGCCGGCGCGAAGACTGCCGCCCGCACCGCCGATAAACAGAACAGAGGCAAGCGCCGGCTCGCAATTTTCCTCGATCACCTCGACCGATTGCTGCAGTGCCGCCGGCAGAACCGTCTGCAACGTCGGCTGCAGATTGTCGTCGAGAATATAATAGCCGTATTGCTCGCCGGTGGTGGAGACCATCAGCATACGAAGGCCGGGATAGGCGGTCTTCGCATCGAAGTCTCCGAGAATGGCCAGCGGGTCGGTGATGTTGGTGCCGCCCCAGCCGGTACCGGGTTCGGCCACCTGGAAATAGCGACCAGGCGTCGAGCGGCGACCCTTGATCTTGATCCCGGTCGGAGGAATGTCCAGAAGCTTGCCGGCCTGATGTTCGGACAGCACGCCGGTAATGTGGTCGTCGACGACCACGACCTCATCGACATGACCGAGCCATTGGCGGGCGAACATGCCGATCGTCGCCGAACCGCAGCCGACACGCATGCGATATTCCTGCTCGCCATTGATGATCGGCGGCTGGCCGGCTGCTACGACCAATGTGGCCCCTCCGTCGATGGTCATCTCGACGGAGGAGCGATTACAGAGTTGCAAGAGCGCTTCGCAGGTGACGCGGCCCTCTTTCTTGGAGCCGCCGGTCAGGTGATGCACGCCGCCGAGCGACAACATCTGCGAGCCGTATTCGCTGGTCATGACATGGCCGATCGGCTCGCCATCGACCCTGACCGGCGCCGATTCAGGCCCGAGGAAACGGTCGGTATCGATCTTCACCTTGACGCCGCAATAGCTAAAAATGCCCTCGGTGACGACGGTCACCATATCGACGCCGTTTTCCTTGCGGGAAACGATAAAGGGGGCGGGCTTGTAATCGGGATAGGTGGTGCCGGCACCAACGGCGGTGACGAAGGCGTTGCGGGGCTGGACGATGTCGCCATCCCAATCCGCAGCGCCACCCGCCGGCAGGAAAGGCACGACTTTCAGCCCCCCTGGACCACCCTCCGCCTCGGTCGCCTCGATGATCGTCAGCGGATCGACACGGATCAGGTCGCCGGCGACATTGGCATACCGATCGCAGGCGCCGGAGCGGCCGTCGGCGATGTAACACATCACGGGACAGGCATCACAGCGGATCTTGCCGTTGAGCGTGCTTTCGACCAGTTGCTTGACCAAGGAAATCTCCTTCCCGAGGGCCGCCGCCTCAAGTGACTGCACTTGGGGTCATTCGGCGAAGACGCGTTTCCGAACATGATTATTTCATTCGTATACTAACAAGTATCGATTGACTTCATACTACTGTCAAGCGGCCCCGCAAAGGGCCTGATCGTCACAACAGCTTCATTCGTCCCTATCTGGCCTATTGCCTCCGGCTGCACCGCAACGCCTGCAAACCATGCCTTTTCGGCCTGTGACATTGACAATCGCGCCTGCCGGGCTAAACCCGTTTCGATGAGCGGCGCCACGGCCCGGCGCTGCCATCACAGCCAGACGCCGGGATTTGAAAACGATGGACAGCAAACGATCCGAAACGACCGGTTACGAGGTCGACCAGCAGATCGGCTTTTTCCTTCGCCAGGCGAACCAGCGGCATGTGGCGATCTTCAACGGGCTGATCGGCGACAAGTTGACGACGACCCAATGGGCGGCATTGACCAAACTCAGGCAGATCGAGCCTTGCTCGCAAAACCAGCTCGGCCGCGAGACCGCAATGGATGTCGCAACCATCAAGGGTGTCGTCGACCGAATGGTCAAGCGCGGTCTGATCCAGACCGCATCCGACCCGAATGACGGCCGCCGGCTGGTGCTGAAACTCACCGATAACGGCCATGCGCTGATCGAGACCAATCTCGCCGCAGCCATCCAGGCGACGGAAAACACCCTTGATCCGTTGACCTCGGCCGAACGCATGATGTTCATCGAACTCCTGCGCAAGATCACCT
This sequence comes from Aliirhizobium sp. YIM B11859, assembly GCF_057163345.1. NCBI lineage: Bacteria > Pseudomonadati > Pseudomonadota > Alphaproteobacteria > Hyphomicrobiales > Rhizobiaceae > Aliirhizobium > Aliirhizobium sp. YIM B11859. Next base: position 339,276 of record NZ_JBXHAY010000004.1, on the reverse strand, counting down.
GACATCATCCGACGCCGACATAACGGGACAACAGGGACGGATCGTCCTTCAGCGCCTGAACCGGCAGTATCGCCTGGGCGCGGCCGTTCTCGACGAAACAGACGTGGTCGGCAATCGACAGTACCGCCTCAACACGCTGCTCGACCAGAAGAATGGCCTTGCCGCGCTCGCGCAATGTGACGACAACGTCGCGGATGGTGGCGATCATCGACGGCATCAATCCCTCGGTCGGCTCGTCCAGAAGGATGACGGAGGGGTCGATGCACATCGCACGGGCGGTGGCCAGCATCTGCTGCTCACCACCGGAAAGCGTTCCCGACACCTGGCCAAGCCTTTCCTGCAGCCGCGGGAACAGCGCCAGCGCCTCGTCGAGAACACGGCGCGGGCTGTGGCGTGTCATCATGCCGATTTCGAGATTTTCCCTGACGGTGAGTTCGGAGAACAACCGGCGCCCCTGCGGGACATAACCGATGCCGCGGCGCGGAACCTCATGCGCCGGCAGGCCGGAAATCTCGGTCCCGTCGAGGCGGATGTTGCCTCCTTTGGCACGGGCGAGTCCCATGATGGCACGCAAGGTCGTCGTCTTGCCGGCGCCGTTTCGGCCGAGCAGGCAGAGCACTTCGCCCTTGTTGAGGGTGAGCGACATACCTTTCAGCGTCTGGCTGCTGCCGTGATAGACGTCGAGATTTGAGATTTCCAGCATGTCAGCCCGTCCCCAGATAAGCGGCCTGCACGGCCGCGTTGGCGCGGATATCGGCGGGCGTTCCCTCGGCAAGGATTTCACCGTAGTTCAACACCGTGATCGTATCGGCGAGCTTCATCACGACCGGCATGTTGTGTTCGATCAGAAGCACCGTGGCAGACCGGGCAATTTCCTTCACCAGACGACAGAAATTGTCGATCTCGCCGTCAGACAACCCTTGCGTCGGTTCATCGAGGATCAGCAGCTTCGGTTCCAGCGCCAGCCCCATCGCCACCTCGAGAAGCCGCTGGTGGCCATAGGACATGGTACCGGCCTTTTCCCGCAAGCGATCGCCCAGGCCGACACGGCTCAACGCCTCAAGTGCCTTTTCCGCAATCAGCGAGCGGCTGGCGCCCTGTGATCGCTGCAACGCGCTCTGGGCCGAGAGTGCCACATTGTCGAAGACGCTCAGCATCGGATAGATGCTGGTGATCTGGAACGTATAGGCGATGCCGTCGCGCACCCGCTTATAGGCGGGCTTTCCGGTGATCTCGTTTCCGAGAAATTCGATCGATCCGGCGCTTGGGTCGAGACGTCCCGAAAGCAGAGAAACGAAGGTCGTCTTGCCGGCGCCGTTCGGGCCGATCAGCGCACGGATTTCTCCTTGCCGGATCGTGAAGTCGACATTGTTGACCGCCTTCAGACCACCGAACTGGCGGCTGAGGCCCTTGGTCGAAAGCAGGGTCACGGGAGCCATGTCAGCCACCTTTCGCGGATCGTTCCAAGCAAGCCCTTCGGAAAGAAGAGGACGAGCAGCACCAGCGCCACGCCGGTGACGAGCAGATAGGCTTCCGTATATTCGCTGGCGATGTCGATCATGTAGAACATCGCGATCGTGCCGAGCAGCGGACCGAGCACGGTGCCGGCACCGCCGAGCAGGGTGAACAGCAAAGCCTCGATCGAATACTGAATGGAGGCGAAGCTCGCGCCGATATAGGCAAACAACAGGCCATAGGCGGCGCCGGCCATGGCCGAGATCGTGCCGGAGACGACCAGTGCTGCGAGTTTCGCCTTGAACGTATTAAAACCGAGCATCAGCGTGCGTGGCTCGTTTTCGCGAATGGCGATCAGCACCCGGCCCATCGGTCCCCGCACGATGACGAGGATGGCGACAAGTGCGATTAAAAGCAGCCCGAGCGCCAGATTATAGCGCACGACGGGGTTGGTGAGGTCGGCATGCAGGCCGAAAAGATCGAAGCTGCGGGCCGCGATCGGCATGGTAAGGCCTTCTTCCCCGCGGGTGTAATCGGTGAAATAGGTCGTGGTGAGATAAGCCACCTGGCCGAACATCATGGTGACGATCATGAAGGCGACGCCGGTGGTGCGCAGCGCCACCAGGCCGATGACCAGCGACAGAAGCGCACCGCAACAGATGCCGATCAGGAAGGCCGCCGGCACGCCGAGATCGGTATAATAGGCCGTCATGCCCGCACCGTAGAGACCGGCGGCGAAGAACATCGCATGGCCGAGGCTCAAGAGGCCGGTATAACCGAACAGCATGTTGTAGCCCATCGCATAGATGGCGAGAACCATCACGCGGGTCATGGCGAGATAATGATAGTCCGGCAGCACGAACTGGACGAGGAACAGCGCGGCAAACACCGTGGCGTGCAGCGCGATGACGCGTTTGGTCGAGGATCCCATCATCGCGCCTTGGCTCCGAACAGGCCTTCCGGCTTGAACACAAGCACGAGGGCGACGAGCAGGGTGGAGATCATCTTGGCAAGCGTCGGCGAAAAGAAGACGGAGATGATGCCGTCGCTCAAGCCGATCAGTAGAGCTGCAACGACCGTGCCCCTCAGGCTGCCCAGTCCACCGAGAATGACGACGATGAAGGACAGGAGCAGCGGATCGAGCCCCATCAGGTAATGCGCCTGGCGGATCGGCACGATCAGCACCGCAGCGATCGCGGCGAGCATGGCGCCGGCAGCAAACACGAAGGCATAGACCCGCTCGATCGGGATGCCGAAGGCCTGCGCCGTCTCGCGGTCGAACTGGGTGGCGCGCATGATCAGGCCAAGCCGGGTGCGGCTCAGCACGAACCAGACGGCAATGAGCAGGACGACAGCGGCGGCAATGACGAACAGATTATAGCCGGAATAACCGAACCACGGCAGCTGGATCCGGTAATAAAAGGGGGCCGGCACCGGTCGCGCATCGGGGCCGTAGGTCAAGAGCACGCTCTGCTGGATGACATAGAGCATGCCGATCGTCGCAACGATGGTGGATTCCGGATCGTAATTCAGCCTTTTCAGGATCAGCCGCTCACTGGCAAAGGCAATGGCCCCGACGATCAGCGGACTGACGACAAGTGCGACGAAGAATCCGATTGCCGGATGCATGCCGAACATCGACGCCACCCACCAGGCAAATACGGCACCGAGCATGTAGAACTCGCCATGGGCGACATTGACCACCCGCATGACGCCGAAGACAAGCGACAGGCCAAGCGCAGTGAGTGTGAGGATCGCCGCCTGGAGCAATCCCTCCAATGTCGCGAGCAGCAGAAACGGACCGAAAGCCAAGACTTTCTCCTTATGCATGGACACACGTGTCCCTTGCCGGATCTCATAACGGACTGGGAAAGGAAACACGAGAGACGAACGGGGGCGCCACTTGATCGCGGCGCCCTGCTCAGGGCTCGGTCAGAGCGCCATCTTCGTATAGTCGGCCTTCACCTCATACATGCCGTCCTCGATCGAGGTACGATGGACGACGTCCATGCGCGTGCCGTTGACCTTGGAGATGTTCTGGTGGCCATAGGCCTGGTGGTTCCGGCCGTTGAAGATCTTGTTGCCCTGCGGATGGTCGCGGCCTTCATCGAATTTCTCGATCGCCTCGAGGGCCTCGATGAACTTGGCCTTGTCCTGCGGCCCGGCATAGCCTGCCGCCTGCATGGCCTGCTTGATGGTGAACAGCGTTTCCCAGACGCCGTACATGTGGGCGTAGGTGGAGATGTCCTTCGGGTCCTTGACGCTGGCACCGTTCTCGTTGACGCCGACAGCCGCACGATAGAGCTTGTCCCACTGGCTCTGGTCCTTCTGGGCATAACGCGGCATGCCTTCCCAGAAATAGGTGCCGTCGAGGAAACCAAGCTGCGGCGTGGCCAGATCGACCGCCTCGACGCTGTCGATGAAGCCGAAGATTTGCGGACGCTGCGAGCCGTAAAACTGGCCGAGCTCGGTGACGAAGGTCAGAACCGCCGGGCCGACCATGATGTGATACAGCACGTCGGTATCGGTCGGGATGCGCGGCAGGTAGCGGGTGAACGACGTTTCCGTCGGTGGAACGGCGATCATCTCGACGACCTCGCCGCCCTGCGCCTTGATCGCCGGCGGAAGATTGTCGCGGTGGTCGTAGCCGAAAGCGTAATCGGGGAAGATCATTGTGACCTTCTTGCCGAGGTTCTTGGTGATCCAAGGCGCAACCGACGTGACCTGGCTTCGGACATCGGTAATGCCCGGCTGGAAGCAGTAACGGTTGAGGCTGCCAGACGACACATGCGTGCCTTCCGAAACGACCAGATACGGCATTTTCAGTTCGCCGGCGCGCGGTGCAGCACCCACAACGACATGCGAGAACAGCGTGCCGAAAACGGCATCAACCTTGTGCTGAGTGGCGAATTTCTCAACGACTTCGGCGCCCCGCTTGGGATCGGTGCCGTCATCCTCGGTAATCAGTTGGACCGGCCGGCCATTGATGCCGCCCTCGTCATTGATGATCTTGACGGCGGCATTGGCGACGCGCTCGTACCAGCGGCCATAGGATGCGCCGATGCCGGTGCGGTGACATTCGAAACCGAGCTTGATCGGCTCGGAGGACTGGGCCTGTGCATAACGTACGAAGCCGGGCGAAACGGAAGACATCACGCCGGCGCCGGCGGCCGCTCCCATTCCAAGAAGCGTGGAGCGACGAGTCAATGAAGATTTCGGGTCTGCTATCTTATCGGTCATATGAAATTTCCCCTCTTAGTGGAAAGAACGTCCGTCATTCTTGTGCGATAGATCATTCGTCTACCAACAAATCACGATGTTTGATGATTGACAAGCACGACGTGGAGGGCGCTGAAAATTAGGTGATCCGCCATGGACAACGGATGCGCCTCCTGTTTGTATGCCAACGAATAGAACCTCCATGAACCTGAACATCCGCAATGACCGGATTCGCCGCAGTCTGGCGGAAGATGAAAAGCCATGGAAGGCCTTAAGTTTACAGATGATCGGGACAGGGAACATGGGGCGGACCGTTCAGCTTGAGGGTGGCATGAAACTTCGAATGGACGGCAGCAAATTCAGCGCGATCCGCCGGCTTCAAGCTCTGGCACCGGCAACCCTCTGCCTGCTGGCGCCCTGTCATGCATCCGCCCATGGCACCGAGCGTGGTTTGGTGATGCTGCTGCCGACCGATTATTACATGACTGGCGGCGCAATCGTCGTCGCCGCCACCTTCATCACCTTGCTTCTCGTGCCTGCCGCATGGTTCAGCCGGGCAAGCCGCGCCGTCTTCATCCTGGATCACAGACCGGTTCTGCCGGTCGCCTTTACCAGCACGGCCAGTTTTCTGCTGCTCGCAGGCCTGGTGGCGACCGGGATCTATTCCACCGCCGATCCGCTGGAAAACCCGCTGCCGCTTTTCGTCTGGACGCTATTCTGGGTGGCCTTCACGCTGCTGCAGGCGGTGGTCGGCAATTTGTGGCCCTGGTTCAATCCATGGACCGGACCACTTGCCATCCTGCGGCGACTGACCGGCCTTGCGCTTGGCAGCCAACCGCTGACGAGACTTCCCGCGGCCGTCGGATATCTGCCGGCAATCCTGCTGTTCTTCCTGTTCGCCTGGTACGAACTGATCTCGCTGGCGCCGGAGGACCCGCCACGGCTGGCGCTGGCGGCGACGCTCTACTGGCTCGCCAATCTGGCGGCAATAGTTGTCTTCGGCGAAGCGGAATGGACCAAACGCGGCGAACCCTTCTCCGTCTATTTCCGGATGATCGGCATGATTGCGCCGCTGCAGATCGAGCCGCCGAAATCCGGCATATGGACGACGGTCAGGATCGGCTGGCCCGGCCAGCGCTGCGTGACCGACGAGCCGCCGCCGATCAGCGCCGCAATTTTTCTGCTGCTGACGCTGGGAACCGCATCGTTTGACGGGTTTTCGGAAACCTTCACGTGGCTTGCGGCAATCGGCATCAATCCACTCGAATTTCCAGGCCGCAGCGCCGTTACGCTGCCGAACACGTTCGGGCTCATCGCGGCGCCCGCGGTGCTCGCCCTTATCTATCTCGCCGCCGTGTTCGCCGGCACATGGCTCAGCGGCAAGCGCGATCGCAACACCTGCCTCTCGCTTGCAGCGCATCTGGTCTATTCGATCGTGCCGATCTCGGTCGCCTTCCACGGCGCCCATTATCTCAGCCTGCTTCTGATGAACGGCCAATATCTTTATGCCGTGATTTCCGATCCCTTTCATCAGGGCTGGGATCTGCTCGGAACCGCGCAGTGGCATGTCACCGCATCGATGCTGATCGACATCCACAATGTCGAGAAGGTCTGGACGGCGCAGACAGCGATCATTGCCGGCGGCCACTGCATCGGCATCCTGATTGCCCATATGATCGCGCTCCAGCGCTTTGACAGTCCGGCACGCGCAACAATAAGCCAGATTTTTCTGGCGCTGGTCATGGTCGGCTATACCGTCTTTGGCCTCTGGCTTCTGTCGACGCCGACGGTCGGCTGACCGACCCTTGACCTCGCAACGTTTTCCCGGCAATATCGTTTGTATACAAATGACTTTCACGAGGAAGATGATGACGCAAGGCAGTCTGGCCACGAAACTGCATGTGGTCGCGGAAGTTGCGCAGACCTTTGCGGTCCCGGACAATGTGTTTGCCGAAAAAGTGGTGGCCGTCGAACATTTCACCGACCGGCTGTTCCGCTTCCGCATCACCCGCCCGGCGAGTTTTCGTTTCCGTTCCGGCGAATTTATCATGATCGGTCTGCCGAATGCCGAAAAGCCGGTCTTTCGCGCCTATTCGATCGCCAGCCCCTCCTGGGACGAAGAGATCGAGTTCTTCTCGATCAAGGTGCCGGACGGACCGTTGACGGAACATCTGCAGCGGATAAAGCCCGGCGACACGGTGCTGATGCGCAAGAAGCCAACCGGCACGCTGGTGCTCGACGCGCTTTTGCCGGGCAAGAGGCTTTATCTTTTCTCGACCGGAACCGGTGTCGCGCCATTTGCCAGCCTCGTGTGCGATCCCGAGACCTACGAGAAATTCGACCAGGTGGTGCTGATCCAGACTTGCCGCGAAGTCGAGGAACTGACCTATATCACCCGCCTTGCCGAGGATCTGACCGACGACCCGCTGGTCGGCGAGATGATCGCGGGCCGGCTGAAGCTGTTCACCAGCACGACCCGCCAGACATTCCCGCGGATGGGCCGGATCACCGAGCTGATGGCCGATGGACGTTTCTTCGCAATGACCGGCCTGCCGGCGATTTCGCCAGAGACCGACCGGGCCATGATTTGCGGCTCGATGGCGATGATCAAGGACACATCCGCCATGCTCGAAGGTTTCGGACTGATCGAAGGCGCCAACAACAAGCCGGCGACATTTGTCGTAGAACGGGCGTTTGTGGGGTGAGGAACGGTCGGACATAGCCCGAGCAATCGATCCGGCGGATCGATTGCAGTGACGAACCCCTTGAGCCAAAGCGAAGGGCGGGGCTTACGATGTCCATGCAGACGACCTTGTGAATAAAAAACAAACTCTCCGCCGCCATTCAGGCTACGGCCTCAGCCTCCCGTCGCCGATGCCCTCGCCCGCGCAACCGTCTCCTTCACGCCCTCCCAAGGCGCTTCGCCCGGGGCAAACCTTGCCCTCAGGTAGACGGCCAGATCGGCGATCTGTCGATCACTGAGGCTGCCGGAAAAACCCGGCATCGACATGACTTCCAGATCCCTGACGCTCGCATGTTCGGTCAGGATCGCCGGCGCATGCATGCCTTGAAGGATGGCGTTGACGACGTTGTCGGGCCGCGATGCCGACAGGCCGGAGTTGAGTGCGAGGCTTGCCAGCGGCGATGCGCCCTCATGGCACGAACCGCAGGCTCCGTCGAAAATGCGGGCCCCGGCAGGAGAGATATCGAGGGCCGCAGCCCTGGCGGTCTCCGCCGCAGCAAGCCGTGCCTCTTTCTGGAGGACGGCATCTTCGCCGGACACGGCGTCCCCGCGGCTGGCAAGATATTCCGAGATCGCCGCGATATCCTCGTCTGGCAGCGCCGAAAGCGATTTGACGACGCCCGCCATCGGGCCGCCGGCGCTGCCATGGTCGGCCGAATGGCCGGTACGCAGATAATCGAACAGCGCTGCACGGGTCCAGCCGACAGGCCCGGCGCCCGCCCCGTTGATCGCCGGCGCCGACCAGCCGTTGGCATAACCGCCAGCGAGATGGGCGCTGCCCTGCTTTTCGGCGCCGATGGCATTACGCTCGCTATGGCAGGCGGAACAGTGACCGAGCGTTTCCACCAGATAGGCGCCGCGGTTCCAGGATGCCGTTTTTACCGGATCGGCCTTGAACGGTTGCGGATCGAGATAGAGTGCGTTCCATCCCGCCAGCAGGCCACGGATGTTGAACGGCGGCTTCAATTCGCTGGCAGGCGCTTTCGCCGCCGACGGCGTCTCGGACATCAGATAGGCATAAAGTGCCTGAAGGTCCGCCTCGTCAGCCCCGGCAAAGGACGTATAAGGGTGGACGGGATAGAGATGGCGGCCGTCGCGGGCAACGCCCTCGCGCATCGCCCGCTCGAAAGCCGGGTAGGACCAGTTGCCGATGCCATGGACAGGATCGGGCGAGATATTGGTGGAATAGACCGTGCCGAAGGGCGTGTCGAACGCATGCCCCCCGGCAAGGCGCGCACCGCCCGGCCCTTCGTGGCAGACATTGCAGCCGGCGGCCGCGGCAACCAGCCGGCCTTTTTCGATGGTGGCGGCGCTGAAGACGCCGGGATCGGGCCTCGGGATCGGTGCGAATGCGCTGCGCACGGGAGAGGCGAGCGTAATGCCGCCGGCAATCGCCCCGGCGATGCCGGTCAGCGCCAGCGGCAGCTTCCACCAGCTGCGCTCCTTCCGCATCCTGCCTGCCGGTGCGGGCAGCAATTCGCCGCGCTGCTCGCGCAGTGCCGCCAGTATCCTGTCAGGCGTCAGCGGCAATTCACGAAAGCGCAGGCCCGTCGCGTCATAGACGGCATTGACGATAGCGGCAGCACTTGGCACGGAAGCGGATTCGCCGACGCCGAGCGGCTCGTCATCCGGCCTCGGCAACATCAGCACGTCGATATCGGGCACTTCCGGAAAGGTCATGATCGGATAACCGCCCCATTCAACGCTTTCCACCCTGGCGCCGTCGAAGCTGACCTTCTCCTTCAAGACCCGGCTCAGCGACTGGATGACATTGCCGTGGATCTGATGTTTCACCCCGTCGGGGTTGATCATCATGCCGGAATCCTGGCCGACGGTGATCTTCGTGACAGCGATCTCGCCGGTTTTCCTGTTCACCGCAACATCGGCCACCCAGGCAGACCATGCGGCAGCCACGCCGGGAAATTTGCCGTGGACATAAACGGCATAGGCAAAACCGCGGCCATAGAGCAGGTCGCCCTCGCCGCCCTCGGTTCCAGAGCGGGTACGCGGCCTCCAGCCGGCCTTTTCGGTGACGGCGCGGACGAGATCGGCGGCACGGCTGTCGGTGAGATAACGCAGCCGGTACTCGACCGGATCAACACCCGCCGCCGCCGCCAGCTCATCGATGAAACTCTCATGCGCAAACGAGTTCGGCATCGCCGAGACGCCGCGGAACCACGAGGCCCGCGCGATCGGCGGCATGTCGTGAACGGTGACGCGCATATCCCCGAACGCATAGGGCGGGATCGCGGTGCGGTCGCCCATCTCGGCGACCTCCGGCGTGTTCGGCAGGCGGCCGGTCAGAATCAGCGCCAGCGTCGGCGACAGGTTGGAGGGATAACGGGTATCGAATTCGTAACCGGCCGGGCCACCTTCGAGATCGAGCCCACCGCGTACATCGATGACCTGGGCGGCACCCTTCGGCTCCCAGGCATGCTCCTGTTCGCGGGTAAGCTGGACGCGCACCGGATGGCCGACCGCCCGCGACATAAGTGCGGCATCCGCCGTCACATCGTCGGCACAGTTGCGTCCGTAACAGCCCGCCGCCTCCAGTCGCTCGACGACAATCTGGTTTTCCGGCATGCCAAGCAGAAGCGCCAGATCACGACGCATCGGAAACGGGTTCTGTGTACCCGACCAGACGACGAGACTGCCGGTCTTCCAGTCGGCGACGGCGCAGGATGGGCCGATCGAGGCATGCATCTGGTAAGGCCAGACATAGGTGCGTTCCATCAGCGGCGAAGCGCCGGCAAGCGCTCGCTCGACATCGCCCTGATCACGCAGCAATCGCGGCTTCGAGCGGTTCATCCGCAACGGTTCTTCAGGCTCGTTGAGATCCTGGAAGTCGGGGAGTGCCTGCCATGTGACCTTGAGTTCGCGGGCGGCCTGGGCAGCAAATTCCTCGCGGCTGGCGACAATGCCGATGAAATCGCCGTCGATGACGACAGAAACGATGCCCGGCACGTGAGCAATCGATGCCTCATCCACGGCAATCAGGCTGTGGCCGACGAAATCGCCGCTGTCAAAGCCCGCATAAGGCGGTCGAACGACCCGGCCGTGCAGCATGCCCGGCACCCGCACATCATGGACATAGGACCATGTGCCGGCGGCCTTGGCGGCAATATCGCTGCGCTTCTGGCCCTTGCCGACCAGCCGGTAGTCTGCGACAGGCTTGACGGGTGCCAGCGGATCGATTTCGATCTGTTCGTTGCGGCCGGCGATAAGCTCGTCGAAATCCAATTCCCAGTTGGATTCGGCCGTCGGCCGGATCAGCCCATTTTCGATAGTAAGCGCTGACGGTTCCAGCGCATGAAGCCTGGCGGCACGCTCAAGCAGATGTCGACGGGCGGTGGCCGCGGCCTGGCGCAGCGGTTTTGCGGCAAACTGGATCGTCTCGCTGGCAATCGTCGGCCCCTGGTCGGGCACAGCCGTCGTCGTGCCAAGCACCATGGTGACGCGGTCGAAGGCGATATCCAGCTCTTCGGCGACGATCTGGGCCAGTGCAGTGCGGATGCCGGTGCCGAGATCGACATGGCCGTTAAAGGCCGTCACACGACAGCCCGGCTCTATCGCCAGGAAAAGCTCCCGCTTGCCATCGGCATTCTGCCGAACGACGAGGAGTGCTTCGGGGTGATCAAAATAGGCGGAAGCGATCGTCTCGCGCGGTTCGCTCATGGCAGCGCCTCCTCGACCTGTGTCTCCCGCATCAGTTCGACCGCGCGCCTTGCCGCTGCAAGGATTTCCACATGGGTGCCGCACCGACAGAGATGGTTTTTCAGGGCGGCGCGGATATCCGCTTCGGCAGGTTCAGGATTGCGGTTGAGAAGGCCGGCGATCGCCATGATCATGCCGTTGAGACAATAACCACATTGCGCCGCCTGTTGTTCGACAAAGGCACGCTGGACAGGATGGGGAGCATCGACCGTACCCAGTCCCTCAAGCGTGACGATCTCCCGGCCTTCCGCCGCGGCGACCGAAATGGAACAGGAGCGCACCGTCCTGCCGTTGACGAGAACGGCGCAGGCACCGCATTCGCCGAGCCCGCAACCGAATTTCGGGCCATTCAGACGGAGATCATTGCGAAGCACGTAGAGCAGAGGCGTATCGGGAGAAAGGTCGAGCTCATGGCTATTGCCGTTGACCTTGAGATGGATGCTCTGCGTCTTCATCAACGTCTGCACCCGCCGGGGCGAGAGAGCCATCGCGGTTTGTGCCGACAGCCCGCATCCGGCGGGAAGCGTTCCAATCGAAAACAAATACGACCAAGCGCCGGCCCATAGGCCGGTAGCCGGTCATCACCAGCTGCAATCCTCATGTCGTTCCCCGGGTCTTTTCGCCCATTGTTCGTATACAAATGATTGCCAGTCGCCGCGCGGCTGTCAATGCATTTTCGGCGCCGGATCACGATTGCCTATCGGAAATGGTACCGGCCGCGAATGAGCCAGGCCGGCTACCGGACTGAACCGGAAGCATCTCCATCAGCGCAACGCCGCATCCTAAAGTTGAGTGTTGTCATCGCCGGCTATTGGAGGACACTGTGCCGGTCGAGGACATGACTCGAATCCGCGCGAGAAGGATTGCACATGACAGATACCCCGCTGGTGCGCTCGCCCACCGGCATCCCGACGCCGCTCTATCATCAGGTGCAGCTGGTATTGCGCGAGCGGATCGAACAGGGATTTTACGGACCGAACGGTTTTCTTCCAGCCGAGGTGGAGCTGGCTCGTGAGTTCACGGTATCACGCATCACCGTATCGCGCGCCATCAACGAACTGGCGCAGCTGGGTTTCGTCGACCGGCGGCGGGGAGCAGGTACGCGGATCATCAGTCGCGAGGTGATGCCGCAAATGCCGGCCGAGGATATCGACGGGCCTCTGGAAAACCTTGCCGACCTGGAGAAATTCGCCGACACGGGAACACGCAGTCATGCGAGGGTGCTCGAATTCGGCTCCGTGCTGCCGCCTGCCGACTGTCAGAAGGAACTGCAGATCGGGCCGGATGAACCCGTCCAGAGGGCGGTGCGGGTGCGCAGCTATAATGATGTGCCCTATTCCTACCTGACCAGCTTCATGCCCGGCTATATCGGCCGGCGCTTCAGCGAGGAGGATATGAACGCCGCCTCGCTGATGAGCCTGTTCGACAGAAACGGCATCGAGATCGTCGGCGCGCGGCAGAGTTTCAGCGCGGCTCTTGCCGATCCCAAAATTGCCCAGGCGCTTGGCATCCCGGTCGGAACGCCGCTGCTTGCTGTTACCCGCACGGTGCTTGGAAGCGAGGACAGGCCGGTAAAATTCATCCGCATCCTCTATCGGACAGACCGTTACCAGTATCGCATGACGATGGAGCGCGACCATCAGGCCTCTTCCCGCTTCCGCCCGGCAAGCCCCGCTCACGGCAACAGTCAGGCCCCTGATGCCTAGGACCGACGGACGGCATGCCAAATGCCAAAGTGATTGAGCTTATCCGCAGCCACAGGCGCATCGCCATCGTCGGCGGAGATGTGGTCGAGCCGGCAACGCAATATCAAACGATCACCAAGCGGCGCATCGCCGGACAAAAATGCTGTTCAAGCTTCTCAGCCAGATGATTCCAGCGCGTCCATCGAGGCAGGACAAACATTAGTCGCACCTAATTCTTCCTGTGGATGAACTCTCAAGCAGCTTCAACCGAACATGACTGTGAGTTACAAAATATTCATTTGACGGTGGATCGATGCCGTTCCACCCATTGTTCCAGCCGCCATGATGGCGGTTAGAGGCCCGCACCACGGTTCTGCCGCAGTGCGGGCTTCGCTTTTCCAGCCCTCAACCCTGGCGTGCCAGCGCAATAAAGCGCTTGTCGAAATACAGGAGCGGTTCGGGCTCTTCTGCAACGCGCAGGCCAACGACGTCGCAGAGCAGGATGTCGTGCGTTTCCTGCCTTGATGCTTCGACGATCCGGCAGTCGAAGGCGGATATGGCACTCATCAGCACCGGAGCGCCGGTTTCCAGCACATCCCATGTGCCATGGCCGAAACGAACATCCATGTCCTTTATCCCACCTGCACCGGCAAAAACCGCCGCGATCTCCTGATCGGCCGCCTGCACGGTATTGACCGCCAGGACCCGCGACGTCAGGAAATGCTCATAGGACTGGGCGGTACGGTTGATGCAGACCAGCAGGCGCGGCGGCGTATCCGTGACGCTGCAGACCGCCGTTGCCGTCATGCCGTAGTTTCGCTCGCCGCAGCGGGTGGTGATGATATGGACGGGCGCTGCCACCTTGGCCATGGCAGCGCGATAGGCGGACAGGGAGACCGGCTCGCTTGGCATCGGTATCGAGGCATTCTGGTTCATCTGATATCCCTTCGTGGATCCGCGCTGCCGACGGCCATGGCGGTGGGCGTCAAGAGCTTTAGAAATTTACGTCCAATGCGCGGTAAAGCTGCGTTGCGGCAACGATACCGACATTGCGCAGCAGCGGCGGCGGCATGCGCGGTGCCGGCGTGTTCGGTATCGGCAGTTCCTTGAGCGACGTATTGCCGAGCACGGTCTGCCCGAGCAGCGTGCCATAGGCGCTCGCCATCGCCACACCGCGCCCGCAATAACCGTGGGCGGTCCACAGACCCGGCTGCGGCTGGTCGATATGTGGCATGAAGTCCCGCGTCAGCCCCACCTTGCCGGCCCAGCGGTATTCGATCGGCTGACCTTCGAGCTGCGGATAGACGTTGAGCATCGCCTTTTCCACATGTGAGAAATCGCCGTCGCGATACGGACCACTGAGCGTGCCGCGTGTGCCGAACAGGACGCGCCGGTCCGGCGTCTTGTGCCAGTAGTTGAGGATACGGCGGCTGTCGGAGGCGGCATGTTCACCGGGCAGGATCGTATCGGCGACGGCATCCGGCAGGGGCGCCGTGGCGACGATGAAGGTGTGGATCGAAACATAGCTGTCGTCGACCGCGGCACTGAGGCCATGGGAATAGGCATCGGTTGCCAGAATGACGGCCTTGGCCGTCACAGTTCCGCGCGGTGTCGGGACCGACCAGCCACCCGCCGTCTCCTTGATGGCGGTCGCCCGCGTCTGGCAATGAATATGGGCGCCGAGGCCGATTGCGGCACGCGCCAGCCCGCGCGCATAGCTGAGCGGGTTGATCGAGGCGCCTTCGCGGTCGATCATGCCACCGATATAGGCCCGCGATCCGAGCAGGGCCGCAAGCTCTTCGCGACCGACGACATCGAGCCCGCCGAAACCATCGGCGGTCCAGGTGCGGACACGCTCCTCGACACGGCGGATGCCGGCGGCATTATGGGCCGGCAACAGCCAGCCGGTGCGCTTCAGATCGCATTCGATAGCGTAATCGGTGATGAAATCCATCACCACATCGGTCGTGCGGGCGCCGAAATCGGCCATTGCCCGGCCGCGATCCTCGCCATAGGTGCGGATCAGATCGCTGCGGCTGTTCTTGAAGCCGCGGATCACCGAGCCACTATTGCGGCCCGAACCGCCCCAGCCGGGAAAACTGCCCTCGAGAAGACGCGCGTCCACGCCGCGTCGCGCGAGCGTGATGGCGGCGGAAAGACCGGTATAGCCACCACCGATAATGACCACGTCGCATTTCGCATCGCCATCGAGCGGCGTCGTAAGATCGGCCTCCTGTGCAGTGTCCATCCACAAAGTGGGGAATTGGTTGAGGCAATCCTTGGCGTAATCCATCTTAAATGTCGTCCTGCTGCGCGGATGCAATGACCGCGCCGGTATGCCAGCGCAGTGTCGTGAAATAGTGATATTCGAGTTCGGCCTTGGCAGTGCGCGCATCGCCACGCTCGATCGCCGCGAAAATCCGACAGTGATCGTCATAGGCGGCTCGCGGACCTGAATCGCGGCCGATCTCGTTGCTGCGGATCAGTCTCGCCCGGTTGAGAACCAGTTCCAGTTCCTGCGACAACATCGGCAGGCCGCTCACATCGGCGATGGCGAGATGAAATTCGGTATCGAGCGCGCTGAATTCGCCGCGGCTTGCCCGCTGCACAGCCTGGCTCTGGCGATCGAGAACGGAGGCGATCCTGTCGAACCCACGGTCGCGATTGGCAATCGCCCGCTCCACGGCCAGATGTTCAAGCGCCGCGCGCAGCCGGTAGACGACGACGATCTCGTCATAACTATAACTGCGGATCGTGTAGCGGCGACCGACACGTTCGACCAGCCCCTCCTGCGCCAGCCGACGCAGGGCCTCACGGGCAGGAACGCGACTGGTTCCGAACCAGCCGGCGACATCCTCTTCGCGCAGCGGCGTCCCCATCAGAAATTCGTGACGAAGGATACGCTCCTTCAGCCCGACATAGACGGTGCTGCCGCGAAACGCGTCATCGGCTTCCGGCATCGAATTTACGTCGACCATGATTGTTCCAGACTGCGCCAAACGAAAATACGCTGAATTCCAGTTCAGTATACCGAAATGAGAATGTCAACCGGCAATTGACCTGATTGGTCGTTGATCCGGAAACTTCACGGAGAAACGAGAAATCCATCGCCGTTGTTTTCCATGCATAAAATTCACTAATATGCACAAAATGAAGGCTGGCATAAATTTTGACCCTTTCGAACTTCATTTGACTATTGCCAAAGAATTAAAGTCATGCATTGATTGGGTATACCGAAACAAAGACAAAAGCCGGCATGGAAACATGATCGGCAGGGAACGGCAGCAATGACTGAAATCAAGCTCGGCTTGTCCATGCGCTATCTCGGCTACCACATCGCGGCGTGGCGGCACCCGGACTTCAACCCGTCGTCGCTGACCTCGTTTGCGGCCTATCGCGACGTGGCGCTGCAGGCGGAAGCTGAGAAGCTGGACATGATCTTTTTTGCCGACGGCCTTGCCGTCCGCGGCGAGGACAAGCCGGCCGGCGCGCTGTCGCACGACATGCGCAACGCCGAACTGGAGCCGCTGACGCTGCTGTCTGCAATTGCCGCCGTGACCGAGCATATCGGCCTCGTGTCGACCGCATCGACCACCTATAATGAACCTTATCATGTCGCCCGTAAATTTGCCTCGATCGACCATATCAGCGGCGGCCGTGCCGGCTGGAACGTGGTCACCTCCTGGTCGGATCAGGAAGCGTTGAACTTCAACCGTGTGGCACCGCTGGCAAAGGATGAGCGTTACGACCGGGCGGCGGAATTCGTCGGCGTGGTAAAGGGACTGTGGGAGAGCTTCGAGGGTGATGCCTTCGTGCATGACAAGGCAACCGGCCAGTTCTACGATCCGGACAAACTGCATGTGCTCAATCATTCCGGTCGCTTCTTCCAGGTGCGCGGGCCGCTGACCTCGGCACGTACGCCGCAGGGGCGCCCGCTGATCGTCCAAGCCGGCGCCTCCGACAAGGGTCGCGACATTGCCGCCCAGCATGCCGATGTCGTTTATACCGTCGCACTCGATATCGAAGAGGCACGCACTTTCTATACGGACCTGAAGCGTCGCGCCGCCGAATACGGCCGGACCGCCAACGCGCCGCTGATCATGCCGGGCATCACGCTTTATGTCGGCGAGACCAGGGAGGAGGCGCAGGCGAAGTTCGAGGAACTGCAGTCACTGATCGATCCGGTCGCCGGCCTTGCCATGCTGTATAACTATTGCGGCGATCTTTCCGCCTATGATCTCGACCAGCCGATTCCGGAGGATTTCGTCAGCGACAAGATCAGCATTTCCGGCTCGATGATCCAGAAGGCACGGCGCGAGAACCTGACGATCCGCCAGATGTACGAAAATGCCGCCGCCGGCTTTACCGGCCGCTACATGGTCGGCACGGCGGAAGAGATCGTCGACGACATGCAGCATTGGGTCGAGACGGGCGCAGCCGACGGCTTCAACATCTGCCCGCCGATGTTGCCGCAAGGCATGGACGACCTGTCGCGCTTCATTCTGCCGGAAATGCGCAAGCGCGGCCTGTTCCGCAGCGAATATTCGGGCAGCACGCTGCGTGAAAATCTCGGCCTCGACTGAGGCCGATACTGATCCAGAGGGAAGAACCAACAATCGCTGCGGAAAAACCGCACGAACAGCAGGAGTGAAGGAATGATGTCTGAGATGAAGATCGGTCGACGCACACTGCTCAAAGGCGCGACAGCCATGGCCACAGTCACCGGGTTCGGCATCCCGCTGACGCCAGCTTTTGCCGCCGCCACCAACCTGCGCGCCGCCATTACCGGCTATAACGCGATCAACACGCTCGATCCGGGCAAGGCAACGTTGATCCCGGAATTCTATGTGATTTGGTCACTTTACAACGGCCTGCTGAAGTTCGACGAGAACATGAAGATCGTTCCGGACCTCGCCGAATCCTATAAGACGCTCGACGATGGCGCGCTTGAGTTCAAGCTGCGCTCCGGCGTCAAGTTCCATGACGGATCGGCGCTGACGGCCGACGACGTCAAGTTCTCGATCGAACGCGTGCTCGACAAGTCCTTCGCCTCGCCGAACCAGGGCAAGGTCGCAGCGATCGAAAAGGTCGAGGTCATCGATGACCTAACGGTGCGCATCCACACGAGCAAACCCTTCGCGCCGCTCCTGACCTTCCTCACCAATGCCCGTACCGGCACCCAGATCGTCTCGCGCAAGGCCGTCGAGAAAGCAGGCGTGGACGGTTTCGGCAAGGCACCGGTCGGCACGGGCCCCTACAAGCTTTCCGAATGGAGCGCTGGCTCGGGCCTCAAGCTCGTTGCCCATGAGGATTATTTCGGTGGCGCACCGGCGATCAAGACGGTCGACATTCCGCTGATCACCGAGGAAGCCTCGGGCGTGACCGCCCTTCTCGGCAACCAGATCGACCTGACGTCGACCGCACCTGCCGCGGACGTGCCGCAGCTGATGAAGAATCCGGCCGTCAAGGTGCTGCGTCAGCCGGGCCTTAACACCCGCTTCATCTCGATCAACCTGATGAAGCCGCCCTTCGACGACGTGCATTTCCGCCGGGCCGTGTCGATGGCCTTCCAGCGCGAGGCGATGGTTGCCGCTGTGATCTTCGGCGAAGGCGTGCCGCTGACCGGTGCCTTCCCGCCGCTTCTCGGCGACTATTACACGCCGGGCGCCCGTGACTTCGCCAAGTTCGATGCGACGGCTGCCAAGGCTGAACTCGCCAAGTCGAAATACAAGGCCGACGAACACGCCGTTGCCATCGTCACATGGGGCGGCAGCTGGTGGAAGCGTTTTGCCGAAATCTTCGTTGCCCAGGTCAATCAGGTGCTGGGCACCAAGTTCACCGTCGAGGTGACGGATGCCAATGCGGCTTACGCCCGCCAGAAGTCCGGCGACTTCCAGGCCGGCGTCTGGGGCTGGCTCGGCATGGTCGATCCGGACGAATATATGGGCGACCTTTTCCACTCGACCGGCTGGCGCAATTTCGGTAAATATTCCAATCCGGGCGTCGACGCCAAGCTGGAAGCCGCCCGCGCCGAGCTCGATCCCGCGACCCGCGTCAAGATCTACAAGGAAGCCGAGGCGATGGTCATGCAGGACGTGCCTGTGATCCCATGCTTCTGCTCCAATATCCATAACCTGATGCGCACCGGTGTCGATGGCTTCGCCCAGAAGCCCTATTCCAACTTCGGCGACCAGTTCGCCAACATGAAGGTCGGCTGATCTGATGGCGCCGGTGAGTGAACCACTTGGCCAGACCGCCGCGCGTCGCGCAGCCCGCAAGGGCCTGGGAAGCATTGCGGCAGGGTTTGCCGTAAAACTTCTCGGCGCGCTGGCCGTCCTGCTCGCCGGCACGATCGTCATCTTCTTCACCATGAAGGCGGCGCCGGGTGATCCGGCGCTGGCCGCCCTCGGCGAACAGGCAACCCCTGACGCCGTTGCTGCATTCCGCGCCCATTACGGGCTCGACCATCCGGTCTGGGTGCAATATCTGAGCTGGCTCACCGGCATGCTGCATGGCGATTTCGGCACCTCGCTTGCGGTTGCCTCCGGTCGCACGGTCGCCTCTCTTCTCGCCACCAAATTGCCGGCCACCCTGTTCATCGGGCTTTATGCGCTGACGCTCGCGGTGGTCATCTCGCTGATCCTCGGCAGCCTTGCAGCACTCAACCGCGGCCGCGCCATCGACACCGTTGCAACGTCGATTGCCGTCTTCGGCATTTCCATGCCGGATTTCTGGCTGAGCTATGTGCTGATCTTCGGGCTGGGCCTCAGCCTTGGCATCTTCCCGACCTATGGTTATGTCTCGCCCGCCGACAGCGTTGCAGGCGCTCTCTATTCAGGCTTCCTGCCCGCACTTGCGATCGCCGCCCCCATGGCCGCCGTTTTCTCGCGAACCCTGCGCGCCGTGCTGATCGAAACGATGAACCGTTCCTATGTGACGGCCGCCCGCTCCTACGGCCTCAACGAATGGTTCATCTTCATCCATTTCGTGCTGCGCAATGCGCTTGTACCCTATCTGACGGTGGTCGGCCTGCAGATCCGCTACATTCTCGGCGGCGTCGTGGTGGTGGAGAGGATCTTCGGCATTCCCGGCGTCGGCTCCTTCATGGTCGATGGCGCCTTTTCCCGCGATTTCCCGGTCCTGCAGACCTGCACCGTCGTGTTCCTGTCGATCGTGCTGGCCGTCAACATGCTGACCGACTTCATCTGCATGCTTCTCGATCCGAAAAGGACCCGCTGATGCTGCGCGCCCTGACCGCCCCGATCAAAAGCCTTCTGCGTCACCGCACGGGCGCCGTCGGCCTGTTGATGACCGTCTTCGTCCTGATTGCAGTCTTCCTCGGCCCTCACCTTCAGGCCTTTGGACCCGAAGACATGGATTTCATGGCGATCCTCGCACCCCCCTCCTTCGCCCATCCCTTCGGCACCGACAGCTTTGGCCGGGACGTGCTGTCGCGGGTTCTGGCCGGCGGGCAGGTTTCGATCGGCATCAGCGTCGGTTCGATCCTGATCGCCACAGTGTTCGGCTGCGCCATGGGCATGGCATCCGGCTATTTCGGCGGCTGGGTGGACAATATCGTGATGCGGATCTCGGATCTTCTCTTCGCCTTCCCGAGCTTCATCCTCGCCATGCTGCTGATGGTCGTATTCGGCTTCTCGACGGCCAACATCATCCTCGCCATCGCCCTCGTTTACCTGCCGATCTTTGCCCGCATCTCGCGCAATACGACGATGCTGATCCGTGAAGAGCCCTATGTTCAAGCTTCGCGGCTGATGGGGCGACGCCCGAGCGCGATCATGCTGACCCAGATCCTGCCGAATATCTCGGCACCGATCATGGTTCAGGCAAGCGTGGCACTTGCCTTCGCCATCATTCTCGAAGCGGGATTGAGCTTCATCGGCCTCGGCGTGCAGCCGCCCACACCGTCTCTCGGCGGCATCATGGCCGATGGGCGCGAATATTTCAGCCGTGCCCCCTGGGTGCTGACGATGAGCGGCATGGCAATTTCGATTGCCCTCCTCGGCGTCAACCTGCTCGGCGACGGCATCCGCGACATGACCGATCCCCGCCTCAAGGAAAGGGCGTAAGCGATGACGACACATCCAACCGTCCAGATCCGCAACCTGCGCGTCGCCTTCCGCTCCCGCGGCGGCGAAAACGAAGTGCTTCACGGCATCGACATGGTCGTCAACAAGGGCGAGATCCTCGGCGTCATCGGCGAATCCGGTTCGGGCAAGACGATGACCGGCATGTCGCTGCTTCGTCTTTTGCCAGACAGCGCCAAAGTGACAGCCGACGAGATGCGTTTCGATGGGTTGGACCTGCCGGCGATGTCGGAGGACCAGTTTTCGGGCCTGCGCGGTGTGCAGCTGGCGATGATCTTCCAGGACCCGGTCGGTTCGTTCAATCCGGCCAAGACGATCGGCTGGCATTTCGGGCAGATCTTGAAACAGGCGGGTGTTGCTAATAACGGCCGCGAGCGCGGCATCACGCTTCTCGGAGAAGTCGGCGTCAAGCGCGCGACCGAGGTGATCGACCTTTACCCGCACCAGCTTTCCGGCGGCATGCTGCAGCGGGCGCTGATCGCACTGGTGATTGCGCTGAGGCCGGCGCTGATCGTCGCCGACGAGCCGACCACCAATCTCGACAAGGTGGTCGAGGCGCAGATCCTCGAACTCTTCCTCGACATGCGCAACCGGCTGAACGCGGCAATGATATTCGTCACCCACGACATGGCCGTCGCCGCATCGCTCTGCGACCGGATCGCGGTGATGAATGCCGGCGAGATCGTCGAGACCGGCGAGGCGAAGACGATCTTCACCAACCCGCAGCATGCCTATACGAAGAAGCTGATCGATACGGCGCTGGAGCTTTCCAATGTCGGCGAAAAGCCATCCGCCGCTGCACCGAAGGCCGCCAAGACAGGAGCCATGACCGACAGCAGCGAACCGCTGTTCCGGGTCAGGGATCTGGCGGTGACATTCCCCGGCTCGCGCACACGCGCGTCCTTCAAGGCCCTGGACGACATCAATTTGGACATCCGCCCTGGCGAAATCCTCGGGCTGGTCGGTGAATCCGGCTCCGGCAAGACGACGCTCGGCCGCGCATTGCTGCGGCTCTATACGCCTTCAGCCGGCAAGATCGTCTATCGTGGCCGCGACATAACCCACCTGCCCGAACGGGCATTGCGCGGCATGCGGCGCGAATTGCAGATGGTGTTCCAGGATCCCGGCGGTTCGTTCAATCCGCGCAAGACGATGGGCGCGTCGCTCGCCGAGGCGCTGGTCATGGTGGATTGCCCGCGGGCGCAGATCGAGGCACGTTCGATCGCGCTGCTGGAACGTGTCGGCCTAACCGCCGCCCATGCCGAACGTTATGCCCATCAGCTTTCCGGTGGACAGTTGCAGCGCGTTGCCGTGGCGCGGGCGATCGCGCTTGAACCGAGCATGATCGTTGCCGACGAGGCCGTCTCCAAGCTCGACGTTTCGGTGCGTGCGGGCGTGCTCAATCTGTTCAAGGACATCCAGGCTGAAACCGGCATGTCGATGGTGTTCATCACCCACGATCTCGATGCGGCCCGCTTCATGTGCGACCGGATTGCGGTGCTGCTGCATGGCAAGCTGCTCGAAATCGGCCCGACGGAAGAGATCTTCGCCTCGCCTTCCCATGATTATACCCGCACGCTGCTTGCCTCTCAGGGTGCGCTTGCCCGCGCGGTCGGAGCGCGCATGTGATGATCAATACCGTCTATATCGATTGCTCGCTCTTCATGCTCGGCCTGCTGCAGGACGTCTTTCCAGACTATGCGCAGACCATGTCGGTCAATGTCGGCGATCCGAATGCCGACGAACTCGTGGCACTGGCGGCAGAGGCCGAGATCATTCTCAATGGCCATACGATGATGGATGCAGTAATCATTGCCCGTCTTCCGAAGCTTCGCGAGATCATCTTCCTCGGCAGCGGTGCCACCAGCTATATCGATGTCGCGGCGGCCGAGGCGCAGGGCATCCGGGTGCGGACGATTTCCGGTTATGGCGACCGCTCGGTCGCGGAACACGCGACTGCATTGATGTTCTCCGCCGCGCGCAAGGTCTCGGCCATGGACCGGGATCTGCGGGTCGGCCATTGGGAGCCGCTGGAAGGGATGGAACTTGCCGGCCGCCGGCTCGGCATTGTCGGTTTCGGCGGTATCGGACAGACATTTGCCGAGATCGGCGAGGCACTCGGCATGACCGTGTCGATCTGGAACCGCAGCCCGCTGCCCGAGCGCTGGAGCGGCCACGCCTTGCCGCTCGATGATCTGCTTTCGCAATGCGACGTGATCTCGCTGCATTTGGCGCTCAACGACGCGACACGCGGCATGATCGATGCAGCCAGGATCGGCCGGATGAAGCCATCCGCGATAGTAATCAACACCGCCCGCGCTGGTGTCGTCGACAGTGCGGCGCTCTATACCGCGCTAAAGGACAAGCGGATTGCCCATGCGGGCCTCGATGTGTTCGACGAGGAACCGCTGCCGCCGGATGCCTGCTGGTTTGATCTTCCCAATGCGACGCTGACCGCCCATGCCGGCTTCAAGACCGCCGATGCATCGAGGCGCCTGCTGAACAGCGCCATCGGCATGCTGCCGGCGCGCTGAGCTGCGTTCCGGCTTCCCATCAGTTCCGCAACGTTCTCGCCGGGCTCGCGCCGGCTTTCGGCGGCGCCGCGAAAACGGCGCTCGCATCGCTGACGATCGAGACATGCACATAGGCGGCATGGCCAGCGGCTGCAGGATCTGCACGCAGGATCGCCGTGACGATCCGGTCGTGTTCCTCGTAGGATTTGGTGAGCCGGCCCGATAGCCGGAACTGCGCCCGGCGGAACGGCGCGAGCCGCGCCCGCGTCTGCATCGCCAGTTCCAGCAGGTGGTTGTTATGTGCCCCGCGGTAAAGCCGGTTGTGGAATTCGGTGTTATAGGCAGAATAATCCTCCGGTGCGCCGGAATGCACGAGCCGCATCGAGGCGCGGTGTTCCATGTCGAGTAAGCGCCGCTCT
Source organism: Aliirhizobium sp. YIM B11859 (assembly GCF_057163345.1). Classification (NCBI taxonomy): domain Bacteria; kingdom Pseudomonadati; phylum Pseudomonadota; class Alphaproteobacteria; order Hyphomicrobiales; family Rhizobiaceae; genus Aliirhizobium; species Aliirhizobium sp. YIM B11859. The sequence goes on along the minus strand of NZ_JBXHAY010000004.1, from coordinate 315,423 downwards.
TCCGCCGTCATCCGTTCGGCCGACAAACGGGCGCAGACGCCTTCAAGCTCCGCCATCGCCTCAAACATCGAATGAAGATGCGCCTCGGTGACGTTCATGACGACGGCGCTGCGGTTAGGCTCCCGCTCCACCAGCCCCATAGCACCCAGCTCCCGCAATGCTTCGCGCACCGGCGTCCGTGACACTTCAAACCGGGCAGCGAGTGCGATCTCCTCCAGCTTCTCGCCCGGAAGCATGACCCCGGTGACGATCATATCGGCGATGGAGCGCACCATCTGCTCGACAGTCGTCCCTGTGCGGATAACCTTCTTTCGCCTCGCCTGCGCCACAACAATCCTAACGGCCGGAATTTCTCTGCATACAGATGGCGCCCTCACATCGATAAGTCAACACTGCCATCAAGCATATGAAAAATCTAGGGATTCTTTTAACTAATCCTGCTCCTCCAGGGAACATCAGCCACCTTCAGATCAAAATATCCGCATTGATTTAAAAATAATCAAAAGCTTAATCAATCTGCATACACTTTTGTCATCGGCATACTGAAGCACGAGCAATAGGATTATATATCAATTACTTAAATTCTGGCACACGCATTGCATGCACTTTACTGTGTAATCACCGATCGGGCCAATGACTGATGGCCCTGTTGCAATCGGCCTAGCGCCGCAAGGGAGCATGACGATGACCAAATTGCTTTCCATGAACCGCCGAAATTTTCTAAACGTCTCCGCCGCCGGCCTTCTTGCCGGCGCGGCTCCCGGCCTGATGGCGACCCGTGCGCGGGCGCAGACGGCGCTGACGGTCGGCTTCATCTATGTCGGACCCAAGGACGACTACGGTTATAACCAGGCGCATGCAGAGGGTGCCGCCGTGATCAAGGCGATGCCCGGCATCACGCTTGTCGAAGAGGAAAACGTGCCCGAGACCGTCGATGTTCAGAAGACGATGGAATCGATGATCAATCTCGATGGCGCCGCCCTGATCTTCCCGACCTCCTTCGGTTATTTCGACCCGCATATGCTGGCCATGGCGGCGAAATATCCCGACGTGCAGTTCCGTCATTGCGGCGGCCTGTGGCAAGAGGGCAAGAACCCGGCCAATACCGGCTCCTATTTCGGCTATATCCATCAGGGCCAGTATCTGAACGGCATAACCGCCGGTTATGCGTCGAAAAGCAAGAAGATCGGCTTTGTCGCGGCGAAACCCATTCCGCAGGTGCTGCAGAACATCAATGCGTTCCTCATCGGCGCCCGTTCCGTCGATCCGGCGATCACCTGCCAGGTGATCTTCACCGGCGAATGGTCGCTGGCGGTCAAGGAAGCGGAGGCCACCAATGCGCTGATCGACCAGGGCGCCGACGTCATCACCTGCCATGTCGACAGTCCGAAGGTCGTGGTGGAAACAGCCGCTGGCCGCGGCGCCTTCGTCTGCGGTTACCACGCCAACCAGAGCCCGCTTGCGCCGGAAAAATACCTCACCGGCGCCGAATGGGCCTGGGGCAATGTCTATACGGACTTCATCAAGAAGGCGCAGGCCGGCGAAAAGCTCGGCAACTTTGTCCGTGGCGGGCTGAAGGACGGTTTCGTCAAGATGAGCCCGCTCGGCCCCGGCGTATCCGCCGAGGCGCGCAAGAAGTTCGACGCGACGCTGGCCGAGGCGATGGCGGGCAAGCTCTCCGTCTTCAAGGGACCGCTGAAGGACAACAAGGGCAATGTCGTGATCGTCGCGGGCAAGGCCTATGGCGAGGATGCGGTCGATCTCGAAAGCATGGTCTATCTGGTCGAAGGTGTCGTCGGTTCCACATCCTGACCCTGGCGTGAAGGGAGAAGCGTCATGACGATTGAAGCAAACGATCCCGTATTATCCATGGCAGCAGGCGCAAGGCACTCCTTCCGCCCTGCCCTCGAATGGCTGGCGCGACGGGTGGAACCCGTCGCGATCGGGCTCGTGGCGATCCTCATCGGCATGGCGCTCTTTTCCGTCTTCATCCTGGTGATCGGCAAATCGCCGCTCGCACTTTTCCAGATCATGTATGCCGGCGGTTTCGGCAGCTGGTTTTCGATCCAGAACAGTCTTTCACGTGCATCGCCATTGCTTTTGACGGCGCTCTGCGTGGCGCTGCCGGCAAGACTCGGCCTCGTCATCATCGGCGGCGAAGGCGCGCTGGTGCTTGGCGGTGTGGCAGCCGCGGCCACGGCCGTTCCGTTGGCGGGGCTTGTCACGCCTTTGGTGCTCCTGCCGCTGATGGCGATCTCGGCGATGATCGTCGGCGGCATCTGGATCGGGCTTGCCGGTTCTCTCCGCCACTATCGCGGCGTCAACGAAACGATCTCCTCGCTGCTTCTCGCCTATATCGCGATTGCGCTGATGAACCAGCTGGTCGAGGGACTGTTGCGCGATCCGGCAAGTCTCAACAAACCCTCCACCAAACCCCTGCCCGCCAATTACATAATCGGCGACATGCCCGGCATGGACGTGCATTGGGGCCTCGCCGTCGGCATCATCGCCTGTATCGGCTCCTGGGTGCTGATCGAGGCGACGAGTTTCGGCTTTGCCGCCCGCATCGCCGGCGGCAATGTCCGGGCAGCACAGATACAGGGCCTGCCGGTCGGCAGGCTGATCGTCGGGTTTACCGCCATTGCTGGCAGTTTCGCCGGGCTTGCCGGCATGCTGGAAGTCGCAGCAGTCCAGGGCAGTGCCAATGCCTCGCTCGCGGCCGGTTACGGTTATACCGGCATTCTCGTGGCGTTTCTGGCCCGCCACAATCCGCTGGCAATCATCCCGATCGCCTTCCTGCTCGGCGGACTGGAAGCATCGGGCGGGCTGATCCAGCGGCGCATGGGCCTGCCGGATGCGACCGTGCTGGTGCTGCAGGGCACGCTGTTCATCATCATCCTGCTTTGCGAGACCTTTTACGGTCGATTCAAGCTGTTCAACCCCGATCTTTGGAAAAGGAGCGCATGATGGAAGAGACAGGTATCGGCCTCTGGGGCGTGCCTCTGGCGATCTTTGCCGGCGCGATCCGCGTTTCCACCCCCTTCATCTTTGTCTCGCTAGGGGAATCGATCACCGAGCGCTCCGGGCGCATCAATCTCGGGCTCGAAGGGACGCTGGTCTTCGGCGCCATGACCGCCTATGCGGTTGCGGTGAAAACCGGCTCGCCCTGGCTCGGCGTCCTGGCAGCCATGGCGGCCGGCGCCGTCTTCGGCCTCATCCACGGCTGGATCTGCAAGTTTCCCAAGGTCAACGACATCGCGATCGGCATCGCCATGATGCAGTTCGGCCTCGGTCTCGCCTTCTTCCTCGGAAAACCCTTCATCCAGCCCGCCGCACCGAAACTGCCGTCGATCCCGCTTGGATCATGGTCGGCCATCTCGCAGGTTCAGGCAGCGCTCAACATCAATGCGCTGTTTTTCATCGGCATGGCGCTGGCGCTGTTCCTGTTCTGGGCGTTCAGGAATACCAGACCTGGCCTCATCCTGCGCGTCGTCGGCGACAGTACGGATGCAGCGCGCGCCATGGGTATCAGTCCGGATCGGGTTCGCCTCATCGCCACCGCCATCGGCGGTTCCTTCGCGGCGGTCGGCGGAGCCTATCTGTCGCTTTATTATCCGGGCTCATGGAACGAGGGCATATCGTCTGGCCAGGGCCTGATGGCGGTGGCACTGGTCATCTTCGCCCGTTGGAACCCGATCGGCTGCTTTCTTGCAGCCCTTCTGTTCGGCGGTGCCGGTGCGCTCGGTCCGGCATTGCAATCGGTCGGCGTGAGCCAGGGATATTATCTCTTCTACGCCGCACCTTACGTGCTGACCCTCATCATCCTGATTGCCACCTCGTCGCCCAACCGCGCGCTTGCCGGCGCGCCGGGCGAATTGTCCCTGACCAAATAAGAGAGGAGAGTTTTGATGAACAGCCTTTCAAGCCCTTTGGCCCCTGCGCCGTTTTCCGGCGAGACACTTACCTTCATCGATGCCGATCCCTATCCGTGGCCCTATAACGGCAAGCTTCGACCCGACAATACCGCGCTGATCATCATCGATATGCAGACCGATTTCTGCGGCAAAGGCGGTTATGTCGATCACATGGGGTACGACCTGTCTCTGGTTCAGGCGCCGATAGAACCGATCAAGGCGGTGCTTTCCGCCATGCGTGCCAAGGGTTACCACATCATCCATACCCGCGAGGGCCACCGGCCGGATCTTGCGGACCTGCCGGCCAACAAGCGCTGGCGTTCGCAGCGCATCGGCGCCGGCATCGGTGATGCCGGCCCCTGCGGCCGCATCCTGACGCGCGGCGAGCCGGGCTGGGACATCATCCCCGAACTTTATCCGATAGCGGGCGAGACGATCATCGACAAACCCGGCAAGGGCTCCTTCTGCGCCACCGATCTTGAACTGATCATCACCCAGAAACGCATCGAGAATATCATCCTCACCGGCATCACCACCGATGTCTGCGTTTCGACGACGATGCGCGAGGCAAACGACCGCGGTTACGAATGCCTGCTGCTGGAGGATTGCTGCGGTGCCACCGACTACGGCAACCATCTGGCGGCGATCAAGATGGTGAAGATGCAGGGCGGTGTGTTCGGTGCCGTCTCCAATTCCGCGACCTTCGTGAGCCAACTGCCATGAGCCCGTCCTCCCTCCAGATCGTCCGCGACACGCCCCTTCCACAATCAGGCAAGGCCGTCGGTATCGAAACCATCGGCATGACGATGCGCTTTGGCGCCTTTACCGCCCTCGACAACGTCTCGATCAGCGTGCCGGCCGGCTCGTTCCACGCGCTTCTCGGTGAAAACGGCGCCGGCAAATCGACGCTGGTTAAATGTATCATGGGCTTTTACCACGCCACATCAGGCTCGTTGTCCGTTGATGGCCGGGAGGTCGCGGTCGCTTCGCCGAAGGATGCGGCGGCCTATGGGCTTGGCATGGTCTACCAGCATTTCACCCTCGTGCCGTCGCTGACAGGGGCCGAAAACCTCGTCATCAGCCGCGCCGAAGTGCCGGCGGTGATCAACTGGGCGAGGGAACGCAAGGCGCTTGCCGCCTTCATGGAGCGCATGCCGTTCCGGATCCCACTCGACCGACAGGTACGCGAACTCGCTGCCGGTGAAAAGCAGAAACTCGAAATCGTCAAACAGCTCTATCTCGGCCGCTCCTTCATCGTGCTCGACGAGCCGACCTCGGTGCTCACACCGGCCGAAGCCGACGAAATGCTCGGCCTCGTGCGCGGCATGACCGAACGTGGCGAACTGACCGTGCTGATGATCTCCCACAAATTCCATGAGGTGACCAAGTTCACCGATGGGGTGTCGATCCTGCGGCGCGGCAAGCTGGTCGGCACCGGCAAGGTGAGCGAGCTTTCCACCGCCGACATGGCGGCGATGATGATCGGCGACGTCAAGCTTGCCGAACTCGACAGCCGCCTGCCGGTATCCGGAACCGCCAGGCCGGTTCTCAAGGTCGAGCAGGTCAGGGCTCCGGACAGATCCGGGCTGAAGACGATCGAGATCGATGAACTGACCGTCCGTTCGGGCGAGATCGTCGGCATAGCCGGGATTTCCGGAAATGGACAGAAGGAGCTGACAGAGATCCTTGCCGGCCAGCGCCCGACGGATACGGGCCAGGTGCTCGTCCAGGGCTACGCCTATGGCGCGACGCGACCCGAGACGCGTAGAAATAACGTCCGCTTCATCCCGGAAGAGCCGCTGCAGAATGCCTGTGCGCCGAAGATGACGGTGAGCGAAAACCTCGCCTTCCGTACCTTCGATCTTGATATCGATGGAAGGGATGCAATCTGGCTCTCCAAGGGCCGGATGAAGAAGCGGGCGCATGCGCTGATCTCGGATTTCAAGGTCAAGACCGCTTCCTCTGCCTCCCCCATCGCGGCTTTGTCCGGCGGCAATGTGCAGCGCGCCGTGCTGGCCCGCGAACTCACCGGCGCCGTCGATCTTCTGATCGTCTCCAATCCGTGTTTCGGGCTCGACTTTTCCGCGGTTGCCGAAATCCGTGCCCGCATCATGAAGGCACGCAATGCCGGCGCGGCAGTATTGCTTCTGTCGGAAGATCTCGACGAGCTTCTCGAAATGTCGGACCGGATCATGGTCATATCGGAAGGCAAGCTGGTCTATGAAACGCCGGCGCGCGGCGCCGATATCAGCGTGATCGGCGCCCATATGGCAGGGCATCACTGATGGCGGGGGGTATCGTCGAGATAAAGGCAGAGCCCTTCGCCTTTCCGGCAAAGCCCGAAAAGCTGGCGCTGATCGTCATCGACATGCAGCGCGATTTCGCCGAACCAGGCGGTTTCGGCGCAAGCCTCGGCAATGATGTCTCACGCATCCAGAGGATCGTGCCGGATGTGAAACGCCTGATCGAAGGGTTCCGTGCCGCGGGGCTGCCGGTCATCCATACGATGGAATGCCACAGGCCCGACCTTTCCGACCTGCCGTCGGCCAAGCGCGACCGCGGCAATCCTTCGCTGCGGATCGGGGACGCGGGGCCGATGGGGCGCGTGCTGATTGCCGGAGAACCCGGCACCGCCATCCTGCCTGAGCTCGCGCCTATCGACGGCGAAGTGGTGATCGAAAAGCCCGGTAAGGGCGCCTTCTATGCCACCGAACTCGGCGCGATCCTGCAAGAAAAGCGCATCAGCCAGCTGGTGTTTGCCGGCGTTACGACCGAGGTCTGCGTGCAGACAACGATGCGCGAGGCCAATGACCGGGGTTACGAATGCCTGCTCGCAGAGGAGGCGACCGAAAGTTATTTTCCCGAGTTCAAGGCCGCCGCCATCGCCATGATCCGAGCCCAAGGCGCGATCGTCGGCTGGACCGCGCATGTTGACGACATCCTGGAGGGACTGGCCCATGCCTGAGACGACACGCGAAATGCTGACCTCGGGAGGCTGGAAGGATCTGGAGTTCGAACCATTCCGGAAAGAGGTGACGATCCACTGGATCAGGCATTTCGACGGCGACCAGCCGGGCGTCGCCCTGTTGAAATATCTGGCAGGCGCATCGGTGCCGCGCCACCGGCACGAGGGTCTTGAAACCATCCTCGTTCTCGACGGCGTGCAGTCCGACGAGGCGGGCGATTACGGCCGCGGAAGCTATGTGGTCAATGCCGCCGGAACCGAGCATTCGGTCTGGAGCGATACCGGCTGCGTGGTGCTGATCCAGTGGGACCGTCCGGTGACGATACTGGAAGAGGATAAAGCATGACCGGGATCAAGCCGACGGTGCCACCGGCCTTCGACATCGCCTCGCTTTTGAACTTCTATCGCCGCGGCGGTAGTGTCGCGGAGATCGTCGAACGGGTGTTCGCTCGCATCGCTGAAGTCGATGATCCGGGCATATTCATACACTTAGCCGAAAAAGATCACGTACTTGCCGAAGCCGAGGGACTCGGCGCCTTCGACCCTGAAAGACCACTGTTCGGCATTCCCTTCGCGGTGAAAGACAATATCGATGTCGCCGGCATGCCGACCACCGCCGCCTGCCCGGATTATGCCTATCTGCCTGACAGGGACGCGACGGTCGTGCGGCTGTTGAGACAGGCGGGCGCGCTCGTCATCGGCAAAACCAATCTCGACCAGTTCGCCACCGGTCTGGTCGGCGTGCGTTCCCCCTATCCGATCCCAAGAAACGCCATCGACCCGACGCTTGTGCCCGGCGGCTCGTCCTCCGGCTCGGCCGTTGCCACGGCGCTGGGCATCGTGTCGTTTGCGCTCGGCACCGACACTGCGGGTTCCGGCCGCATTCCGGCCGGCCTCAATAACATTGTCGGGCTGAAACCGACTGTCGGCGCCCTGTCCACCACCGGCGTCGTTCCGGCCTGCCGCACCCTCGATTGCGTCTCGATCTTCGCGCTGACGGTCGATGATGCCTGGAACGTCTTCTCGGTGGCGGCCCGACCGGATGCAAGCGACGCCTATTCGAAAACCGTTCCCGCAGTTGGATATGGCTCAGCGCCGGCGATGCTGACGATCGGCGTGCCGGCCAAGGAAGACCTCCGGTTTTTCGGCGACGCGGCGATGGAGGCAGCCTATGGCGAGGCGCTATCCGTGCTTGCCGGCTTCGGACACCGGCTGATCGAGATTCCCTTCGCCGACTTCTACAAGGTCGCCGACCTGCTCTATGAAGGCGCCTGGGTGGCGGAACGCTATGCCGCGGTGAAGGATTTCTTCGACGCGCATGAGGACCGGTTCCACCCGGTAACCCGCCGGATCTATGACGGGGCGAAGACGCTTTCGGCAAGCGACGCCTTCAACGGTCTTTATGCGCTGCAGGCGTTGAAGAAGCGGTTGGCACCGGTCATCGCCTCGATCGACATCTTCTGCGTACCCACTGCACCGCGGCATTATACGGTCGCCGAACTTCAGGCCGAACCCATCCGCGAGAACTCGCGCCTCGGCACCTATACCAATTTCGTCAACCTGCTCGACATGTGCGGCATCGCCGTTCCGACCGGCACACGGTTGGATGGTCTGCCGGCAAGCGTGACTTTGCTCTCCGCAGCCGGCAAGGACGGGCTGACGGCAACGCTCGCCCGCGATATTCATGCGGCAAGCGGGCTGACGATTGGGGCGACCGGCTGGCCGCAACCGGCGCCTGCTGTCGTCCCGCGGGGAGAGACCGCCGACGGCCTGATCGATATCGTCGTGGTCGGCGCGCATCTGTCGGGCATGCCGCTCAACCACCAATTGGTCGAGCTGGGTGGAGAATTTTTTCGCAGCGGCAGCACCTCTGCGGATTACCGCCTTTATGCCCTAGCCGGAACCGTGCCTCCGAAACCCGGTATGGTGAAGACGGCGCGCGGCAAGGGTAACCAGATCGACGTCGAGATCTGGCGGTTGACGCCTGCCGCCTTCGGCAGTTTCGTCGCTGCCATCCCCGCGCCGCTAGGCATAGGCACGATTTCGCTTGCCGACGGCAGCTCGGCCAAGGGTTTCCTTTGCGAGCAGGTGGCGGTGGAGGACGGCGCCGCCGACATCAGCCATTACGGCGGATGGAGGGCGTTCTGCGCCGCGACGACCGTGGGCAAAAGCCGCCACGGCTAGGATACCGTACGGATCGATGATGCAAGTGGGCAAACAGCGAAGTTATTCGCCTGGCAGGCGGGGATGGCTCAGCGCGCCATCCAGCCGCCATCGACCATCAGGTTGTGTCCGGTCAGATAACTGGCCTCGTCGCTTGCCAGGAACAGCGCCGCACGGGCGACATCCATCGGCTTGCCGAGACGGGGCAAGGGCGTGCGGCTGCGGGAATAGTCCAGCATTTCGGGATCGATCGCCCGGCCGCCCTTGCCCGTCAGGATCTTGCCCGGCGCGACCGCATTGCAGATGATGCTTTCGGGACCGTAGTCGGCGGCAACCTGCTTGGTCATATAGACCATGCCGGCCTTGCTGACGCCGTAGGCGAAATCGCCCGGCGCTGCGATCATGCCATGCTGCGAGGTGATGTTGACGATCCGACCACGGGCCTCGTTGACGATCTCCTGGGTCAGCATCTGCCGGACGGCAGCCCGCAGGCACAGATAAGCGCCCTTCAGATTGACATCGGTCACCCGGTCCCATTCCGCCTCATCCGTATCGACAAGCGAGGCACCGCCGCGCACGACGGCATTGTTGACCAGAATATCGATGCGACCGTAACGGCCGGCCACATCGTCGAAAAGCGACTGAACTTCCGCCGCACTGGATATGTCGGCCCTGGCAAAGACGGCCTTGTCGCTGACCTTTTTCAATTCGTCGATGACGGGAGTGCCGCCCTCGACGACATCCGCGGTCACGTCTGCCGCGACGACGATCGCGCCTTCCTGCGCAAACAGCAGCGAGATGGCCCGCCCGATGCCCGACGATGCCCCCGTGATGATGGCGGTCCTGCCAGCTAATCTCATTGTCTTTTGCCTTGCCTAGTGCCTGATGACCTGCTGCAGGAACGTGCGGGTACGCTCATGCTGCGGATTGGAGAAGAACTCTTCCGGCGTGTTGCGTTCGACGATCTTGCCCTTGTCCATGAAGATCACCTGGCTTGCCACCGACCGGGCAAAGCCCATTTCGTGGGTGACGCAGACCATGGTCATGCCTTCGCGGGCCAGTTCCACCATGACGTCGAGCACTTCCTTGATCATTTCTGGATCGAGCGCGGAGGTCGGCTCGTCGAACAGCATGATCTGCGGCTCCATGCACAACGCACGGGCAATCGCCACACGCTGCTGCTGGCCGCCGGAAATCTGCGACGGCATCTTGTGGGCATGGTCGGCGATCTGAACCCGTTCGAGATAGTGGCGGGCCAGCGCCTCGGCCTCCGCCCGCGTCTTGCCGCGATTTTTCATCGGCGCGATCATCAGGTTCTGCAACACGGTCAGATGCGGAAACAGGTTGAAGTGCTGGAACACCATACCGACTTCCTGGCGCACCTTGTCGAGATTGCGGGCGCTGTCGCCGATGGCGATGCCATCGACGGTAATCGAGCCGCCGTCGAACTTTTCCAGCCCGTTGATGCAGCGAATGAGCGTCGATTTGCCGGAACCGGAAGGGCCGCAAATGACGATCCGCTCGCCGCGCGCGACATCGAGATCGATGCCATCGAGCGCCTTGAACGTGGAATAGGATTTGGTCACGGTGCGCATCTCGATCACGGTGCGGCCGAGGTTAACGGTATTCATGCGCTGATCCTCTTTTCAAGGGGGGCAAATTTCGAAAGCCATTCGGCGTGGTCGGTCACGGCACGGTCGCCATGGTAAAGGGGCCCGTAGCCGGTATCCTGCGACAGACGCCCGATGGAAAGGCTTGCACGGTCCTGCGCCATCGAAACGGTGACATTGGCAGGCTCGCTCGCCTCCGCCAACTCCGCGCCGTGCCCGCCGATCACAGCGGAAAGCCTCTCCGCCCAGTCGAAAACGCTGCCGTTTGCACCGGCGCCGATATTGTAGATCGGATGGTGCAGGGTTTCGCCTTCAAGAAGAAGCCGGAGCCCGGTTGCGGCATCGCGACTGTAAAGCCAGTCGCCCAACAGAGGACGCGCAAGCCGCGATACACGGCCCTCACGCCATTGCTGCAGCACCTGGGCATGCGGGCTCAGGAGCGGCCGAACACCGGTATGATATTCCCAGGGGCCGAACAGTGGTCCAAGACGCGCGATCCGCAGATCCATGCCGTAAAGAGATGCGAGGCGCAGCGCCGTGTTCTCGGCCGCGACCTTGGTTATTCCGTAAAGGCTTGCAGGCGCAGGAATACGCTCCTCGGTGATCGGCCCGTCCTCAAGCGCGACATGGCCATAAACCGCAACGCTGCTGGTGGTTACCACCCGTTTCAGATCGCCCGCATTGCGCAGAACCTTGAGCAAGGTCGCCGTGCCGCCGACATTGACGCCGACGATGCGGGCAGCCATCTCCCGTTCGGCCTCGGCATCGGGTGTCATGGCGGCGAGATGCAGCACGGCATGCGGCTGCGCCATCCCGACCACAGCGGAAAGATCGGCCTCGCTGCATATGTCGCCGAGAAAAACCGTGGCGTCGCGCAGTGCTTCGGCATCGCGAAATGCGTCCGGCAGGCCGGCCGTGGCAAACAGCGTCACCTCGTGACCGGCTGCCAGCAGCGCTTCCGCCGTGGCAAGCCCGACAAAGCCGGTGCCGCCGGTGATCAGAACCCGCATCGATCAGCCCCTTCCGACAATCGCCTTGCGCTCGAGCCTGGAAACCCAGTGCGAAAACGGCCAGAGCATGAGGAAGAAGATGACGGCAGCAGCCGTCAGCGGCGTCGGATTATAGGTCTGTTCCTGGGCAACACGGGCCGAACGCAAAAGTTCGGGCAGCGCCACGAGAGAGGCGATCGAAGTTGTCTTGACCAGTTCAAGCGAATTGCTGGCAAGCGGCGCGACGACCTTGCGGATAGCCTGCGGCAGGATGAGGTAGATCATCGCACGGAACCGACGAAAACCGAGTGCGGCGGCCGCCTCGTGCTGTCCCTTCGGAATGGATTCAAGGCCCGCCCGGAAAATCTCGCTGAAATAGCCGGTATTGTTGATCACCAGCGCCACCACGACGGCGGTGAAGCTGCCGAGCGTCAGGCCGAAGAACGGCAGGCTGTAATAGATCAGCACCAGAAGGACGAGCACCGGAAAGGCGCGCAGCAGATCGATGATCACAACCATCAGCTTGCGGATGCCGGTGCCGGCAAAACTGTAGAGCACGGCAACCGTCAGGCCCGACAGAAGCGATAGCGGCAGGGCGACGACGGCCAGGAGCAGCGTCAGCTGCAGGCCCTGGATCAGCAGCGGATAGACGAGCTTGAGGCTATCGATATTGGCGAAGTTGAGCAGAAGGAGTTCCATGTCCCATGTCTCCCTAATGCGAGAAGCGACGTTCCACGTAGCGGCTGAACGCCACCAGCGGAATGAAGAACAGAAGGTAGAAACCGGCAGCCAGCGTCAGCGGCGACGGATTGGCCTTGATCGACATGATGCTCTGGGCGCTGCCGAGTGTTTCCTGCAGCGACACCGCCACGCCGAGTGCCGTCCCCTTGGTGATGGCGATCGAGCGGTTGGTTACCAGCGGCAATGCCAGGCGCACCGCCTGCGGCAGGATGATGAAGGTGAGTGTGCGCCAGGGCTTGAAGGCAAGCGCCGTTGCCGCCTCCCACTGGCCCTTCGGCACGGCAATGATCGACGCCCAGAAGATTTCGGCGGAAAACGCCGAAAGCACGGCGGCAAGGCCGAACACCGTGGCGAAAAACGGCGACAGGGTCACGCCGAGATAGGGCAGGCCGAAATATACGAAGATCAGCACGACAAGCTGCGGCAGCGTCCTGAAGATCTCGATATAGGTGGTGATCACCCCGTCGATCACCCGATTGCGCAGGCAGCGCAGGATCGCCAGCGCGAGCCCGGCGATGAGGCCGATCGCGATGACGGCCAGCGATGCCTGTACGGTGACCCAGAATCCGGCCAGCACTTCGGGAAATGCTTCGCGGATAATGTCCCAGTTAAGATAGTTTTCGAGGATTTTCTGCATCACGCGCTCCGGCAAGAGACCGCCGACATGACGTCAGCGGTCCCGATGGTCAGTCCTTACTTGCAGGACAGCTCATGCGGCGTGGCATCGTAGCCGGTGAAACCCGGAGCGCCGTAGCCTGGATAGATGGTGGTGAGCGGGCTGTCGGCAGCCGGCTTCTCGTTATACCATTTCTCGTAGAGAGCGGCCAGAACACCTTCCTTCTTCAGGCATTCGATCGCGTCTTCGACCTGGTTGCGCAGCTTGACGTCGTCGTTGCGGAACGCGTAGCCGAACTTGCGCCCGTCAAAATCCTTGAAGGCGACTTCGATCATTGGGTTCTTGCTGGCAGCATAAACCGTCGTCGGGATCTCGTTGAGTGCGGTGAAGGCACGACGCGTCAGAACTGCCTGGACGGAATCCGGGAACGTGTCGTAGCGCTGGACTTCGAAGCCGTATTTCTCAGCATTGGCGGTCGCCCAGGTGTCGGACAGCGTGCCGCGATTGACAGCGACGGCCTTGCCCTTCAGGTCTTCGAAGCCGGCAATCTTGTTGCCCTTGGCGACGATGAAGCCGTTGCCGGTGGCAAAGATCGGCTCGGCGAACAGCATCTTCTCGCTGCGATCCTTGGTGATGTTGAGCGGGTTGACGGTGATGTCGATACGGCTGGCAAAGAGGGCTGCGAAAAGACCGGAGAAGTTGACATCCGTGATCTCGACCTTCGGGCGGCCGATCTGTTTGCCGATGGCGTTGATCAGATCGACGCCGAAACCTTCGGGACCGCTTGCACCACGGACCATCCACGGAGCGACGCCGAAATCGGAGCCGACGACCAGAGGTGCACCATCTTCTGCGCTGGCGGCAGAGGCCATGGCAAGCGCCATGGCGCCGGCGATCGTGGAAAGAAGCATTTTCTTCATTTTAGTTCCCCTTTTTTGTCGAACTATGCTTGAGGTGGATGGTTGTCATGCCAGTGACGGGCGATCCCGGACCGGGTGGTGACCCAGACCTGATCTCCGTGGCTGGCGACGTGATCGAGAAATCGCTGAAGCCCGAGCGCCCGGCCCGGGTGACCGGCGATCCGCAGATGCAGGCCGACGGACATCATTTTCGGCGCCGTGGCGCCTTCCGCCATCAGCATGTCGAAGCTTTCGCGCAGCATGCGGAAAAATGCCTCGCCGCTATCGATTGCTCCGCGCATGAACTTGGCGTCGTTATTGGTCAGGCTGTAGGGGACCACGAGGTGGTTTTTGCCCTGAACGTCCAGCCAATAGGGAAGTTCGTCGTTATAAGCGTCGCTGTCGTAAAGAAAACTGCCCTCTTCGCTCAAAAGCTCGCGGGTGTTCATGCTTGGCCCATAACGGCAATACCAGCCATCCGGCCCACGCCCGGCCGTTTCTTTGATCGAAGCGATGGTGCGCGAAATACGGGCACGCTCTTCGTCACGGCTCAGGGCGCGATGATGTTCCCACCGCCATCCGTGGGCGCAGATGTCGAACAGCTTGCTATCGCGGACATGCGCAGCGATTTCGGCATTGCGCTCCAGAGCCAGTGCGCAGGCCATGATGGTGGCCGGCATGGCCCGTTCTTCGAACAGCCGCACGAGCCGCCAGTAACCGACCCGGCTGCCATATTCGAACATCGATTCCGCGGCCAGATCGCGACCGGGAAAATTGCCCGAAGCGCCTTCGGTGAGAGCCGATTCCGTTACAGGATCGCCATCCTCGATCGAGGGCTCGGAGCCCTCCTCAACATTGAGGACGAAGTTCAGCGCGAGCCTTGCGCCGTCCGGCCATTTCGGATCCGGCGCCATGCCGCCGTAGCCGATAAAATCACGCTGCAGATGTTTTGAAAGCACTTAGAAGGCCCCCTTGAAATCGACGTGGAGCGGACGCTCCAGCGGCAGGAATATATCGGTGTCGGATGCGGCATGATCCATCGCCATCGTCACCACGAATTCCGAGGGAAGATCGAGTACCGACATGCCGGCATGCCAGACATTGCGGTGATAGACGACGCCTTGGCCGGGCTCGGACACGAAGGCCACGGCCGCCGCGACATCCGGGCTGCCATCGGCAAGAGACGGGCAAACGACGATCAGCATGCGCTGGCCCGAAAGCGGGAAAAACGCCTGATCGGAATGCGGATGCCGCTCCAGCTGATCGATGACGAAGGGGAACGAAATCGCCTCGGCGATCCTGGTTACCCAGAAAGACCGATCCAGCCCCTCAGCGCCTGCCAGCGAAAACCGGTGACGGCGTTCTGTTCCCTGATGGGCAATGACTTCCCCGAAATTCGAGAAGGCTTCGACTGTCAGGGCATGGGCATCCAAATTCACAAGAAACTCCGTCTGCGTATGCGCTTTACTGGCATCTGAAATTTTGGTATCCCAGATGGATACTTGTGGGATATTTATCCGGCTGCAGGCTGGCTGTAAAGAGTGACATTGCAGTGCAGCATAAAATGTTTCGGGGTCTGCATCACTACGGTAGAAGTGCTGGCGTTCGGCTGCAGCCTGAAGTAACGAGATTGAAATTGCGGACACGGCCTGCCTTGCGGGCGGATGGGAGACTGGTGATGAACAAGGCCGTAGAGATCGCCAAGGCGTCGAGAGGCAAGGGCGTCAGCCTGACCGAACAGGCCTATCAATACGTCCGCAGCCTGATCCTGGCGCAGGAACTGCAGCCGGGCGAAGTGTTTACCGAGCGGGCGCTTGCCGATCAGCTCAAGGCTTCAAGAACCCCGATGCGTGCGGCAATCAACCGTCTTGTCGGCGAAGGATTGGTCGAGCGGCTGTCCAACGGCACGATCGTCATCAAGCAGGTGGCGATCGAGGAATTGATGGACATCCTGATCATCCGCAAGCTGCTGGAAGGCGAAGCCGCAGCCCAGGCGGCGCAACGCCATGCGCCACAAAGCGTCGATGCGATATTGAAGAAAAGCCGTGAAGTGGCGGCAAATCCCGAAATGGATCTGGAGCCATTCTGGAAATATGATGACGAGTTCCACGAATTCGTCGCCACCGCCAGCGGTCGTCCGATCCTGACGCAATATGTGCAGAACATCCGTCAGCGCGCTCGCATGTGCCATGTCGTCAGAATGGAAAAGAATTTCGAACAGCAGGCTCTGGAACATATCGCCGTATTGGAAGCGATCGCCGCCGGTGACCCGGTCAAGGCACGCGAGGCGATGGATGTGCATGTCGACCGCGTCAAGGATCGCTTCGTGCGGTGGTATTTCTCCTGAGCCACGCCACTTCCCCGTGATCGGCCCCCTATGGCTTGGCCGCCAGACATCTGCTCTTTGGCGAAGAAGGGGCGCCGACGCCCCTCCCCGACCTTATCCACCTCACATAGGCGGTTGTACAACCTTGCCCTCGACGGTCATCGCCTCGCCATCGAGCGACAGCGAGCATTTGCGCAGCGGAATGTCGAGATGGCAGGGCACATCGCGGCTGCCGCCGGCCTCGGTATTCGGCCCGGTCGAGAACAGGAAATTGCCGGCAAATGTACGCGAATCCATGCTCAGGCCCGATTCGCGGTCGTAGAGACCGAGCTGCGTCCATGAGGCGCGCGGTTCCAGTCCCCAGCCGACATGGGCCATGGCATAGGCTTCAGGCGCGTCAAAACTGTCCATGAATTCCTTCATGTAATCCGCCATGAAGCCGCCGTCGATACGGGTGACGTAACCCTTTTCGATCGTGAAGGTCACACGGTCACGGGCATACATCTTGAAGGGCAGAACGATGTCGCCTTCGTCGATGACGATCGTGCCCTCGCAGGTCCCCTCGTCCGGCCAGCGGGCGACAAAGCAGCTCGGCCAATGGTCCCAGCGGCCCTTCTCGTCGGCCAGTCCATATTGCGTCAGAACCGGATACTGGCCGAGCGAGCAGCGGAAATCGGTGCCGGCCTTAGAGGTGACGGTCATCACCCTGGCTTTTTCGAGCAGTTTTTCGGCTGCAAGCACCCGCGCCTTGCCCTCCATCGTCGGCATCATGCGCAGCATGACTTCCGGCGGTTCGACGGCGAGCAGCATGCGGGTGCCCCCCTTGAGGATGATCTCCTGTTCGGGCGAAAACAGCAGCTGCATCGTGTCGATCACCATGTCGCTCGCCTTCAGGCAGGCGAGCGCTGCACTGTTGAAGGCAAGCGCCGTCTTGCCGACATAACCGGACTTGTCACGGCTGAGCGCCTTTTCACCATTCATCGGCGGCAGGTTCAACAGTGTGACGACTGCGCCGATCTGCACGGCAGCGATCCGGCAGGTGGCGATGATCTGCGGGTTGGAATCGTCGCTGGTGAGAATGGTCAGCTGTTCGCCGGCCTTGACCTTGCACATTTCCAGCACCTGTTTCCAGGCGACAACCATATCCGGATCACTGATAGCCATGGGTCTTCTCCAAAAAACGCGGCCCGTCAGAGCCTGTGAAATTGACGATCGAAATGGACGAGAGGCCGGCCTTCCGAAAGCCTGACGGCTTCGACCCGGCCGAAATAGACGGTGTGCGACGCTGCCCTCAGCGCCTCGCAGACCCGGCAGTCAACATTGGCAAGCGCGCCATCGAGTGCCGGCGCACCTGTAGCGAGATTGCTCCAGGAAAAGGGCACGAATTTATCCGCCCCTGACAGCCCGTGCTGGCCGGCAAAACAAAGTGCCGCCGCATCTTCCTCGCTCGACAGGATATTGACGCAGAAGGCGCCGCTTGCCTCGATCGTCGCATGTGCCTCGCCGCTGCGGTTGACGCAGACGAGAATGGTCGGCGGCTCCATGGTGACGCTGCTGATCGCGGTTGCCGTCAGCCCGCGACGGCCATGCCCTTTGCCCGAGGTAATGACGGTGACGCCGCTGGCAAAGCGCCGCATCGCCCCCTTGAAACCCTCGACAAGCTCCGGCGGTGCAAGACCATGCGGCAGCGCCGGGCGCACCATATCGGACAGGTCTGGCCATTCCTCCATCATCTCAGGATCTCCATATCGGAAGCAGCGACAGCTTCTCCATGATCATCGGTCCGAACAGCACGACGACGAACATCCGCACGGTCTGGAAGGCCAGCACGACCGAGACCTCCGCATGACCGGCAACCGCCACGATCGCTACGGTTTCGGTACTGCCGGGCGCCGTGGCAAGCAGAGCGCTCAGGGGATCGACCGGCATGACGAGCCTGAGCAGCAGCGCCAGCAACCCACCGGTCAGGAGCAACGCGACGCAGGATATCAGGATGCCGGGGATCATCCGCGCCAGCTGTGATAGCGACGCGCGGGTGAATTTCAGCCCAACTTCCAGCCCGATCACGGCAAACACCAGCGCGATGACCCAGTCGAGAAGAACGATATGGAATATCCCGGATGATTCAAGGATCGCTCCGATGATCATCGGGAACAACATCGACGCAGCCGGCAGCCAACGGAACCGCGCGGCAGGCAGGGCGCTTGCCGCAATCAGCGCCGAGATCACCACCGCCGGCCAGTCGGAGAATTGCAGGCCGGCTTCGCCGATGACGTCCTTGGCCTCGATATTGGGAAGGAAATGCGAGACGAGCGAGACGGCGACGATCACGCTTGCCAGCCGTGTATATTGCATCAGCGCGACAATGCGGCTGTCGATGCCGCGTTCATGCGCGATGATGACCATGGCGCCCGACATGCCCGGCAGGCTGCCGAGGATTGCCGGCATTTTTGGCACGCCGCCCCAGCGGTTGAGCGCCCAGCCGACGAAAAAGGCGCAAAACAGCGTCAATGCCGTCATCAGGATCAGGAACGGCCAATGGGCCGTGACATCGATCAGGATCGAAGGCGTCAGGCTGCGGGCGATGAACACACCGGCAAAGCCTTGCGCAAGCGTATAGGCGGGCCTTGGAACGGAAAGCTGCGTACCACCGACACCGAACACGATCCCGGCGATCATTGCACCAAGCAGCGTTGCAGCCGGAAAACCGACCAGCAGCAGCAGATAGGAAAAAGCGGCGGCAAGGACGAGTATCGGCAGCCATGCCAGGATGCGCCGCATCCCCGTCAGGTTTTCCGGCAGCTCGTTGAACAATGGCGTCATCCGCGACGCCCGCCGGCCGTGCCGAGCACTGCCTCAACGAAGGCCGCCGCATCGAAAAGCCGAGCATCATCACCGATACGGCCGACAAGCTGGATACCGACCGGCAGGTTGTCGTCGGTGCGGATGACGGGGATGGTGATGCAGGGCGTGTGCAGCACTGTCCAGGGTGTATTGAAGGCCGGGGCGCCGGTCGAGGCCAGTCCTTCCGGTGCGGCACCGGGCGCCGGCAAGGTCATGAGCAGATCGACCCCATCGATCATTCCGGAGAAGGCCTCGCGGAGTTCGACGATACGCCGCGAGGCGGCATCATATTGTTCGATGGTGATCAACGCCTTTTCGGTCAGGAAGGCGCGGGTGACGGGTGTCAGTCTGTCCCAGAGCCTCAACCGCTCATGGGCCAGCGCATGGGTGACCTCCCAGCCCATGATCGCTGCATGGATATCGTGCAACTCGTCGAACCATGAAGGAAGCGCGATCTTGCGGACCGTGACGCCGGCATCGGAAAGTTTGTCTGCGGCAACCTCGACGGCGACGATCGCCTCTTCGCCCGCCAGCTCAAGACGAGACGGCAGGAACAGCCCGACCACAGGCTTTGCCGGTTCGGCACCAACCATCATGTTCGCACGGCCGGCCAGAACGGAAGTGCACCATGCGGCATCGCGGACGTTGCGTGCGATCATTCCGAGCGTATCGAGCCCATGCGCCAGAACCTTCACTTCAGCCGGATCGATCAGGCCGAAGGTCGGTTTGTAACCGACCGTGCCGCAATAGGCCGCGGGGCGAATGATCGAGCCTGCCGTCTGCGTGCCGAAAGCCATCACCGACATGCCGGCGCCGACGGCGGCGCAGGAACCGCTGGAAGAGCCGCCCGGCGTATGCGCCGGATTATGGGGGTTGCGCGTCTTGCCGGGGCTTGCCATGGCAAATTCCGTCGACACCGTCTTGCCGAGCACCAGCCCGCCTGCATCGCGCGACAGCGCCACGCAGGGAGCATCCCAGAGCGGCTGGAAACCGTCATAGGCGTCCGTTCCGTAACCGGTCGGCATGTCAGATGTATCGATCACATCCTTGACGCCGATCGGGATGCCGGCGAGCGGTCCCTTTTTCGGCTGGGCATCGATCGCTTCCGCCGCCGCCATGACCTGCGCCGGGTCGAGATGTTTCCATGCCAGAACGTCGGGTTCGCGCGCCGCGATATGGTCGAGATAGGCTTCGGCCACCGCCGTTGCCTTCAACGCGCCACAGCCGACCTTGCGGGAAAGCGCCTCGGCGCCGAGATTGCGGATATTGTCTGCGGAAAGCGGGCTCACGAGTCACCTCCTGCTTTGGGTCCGGTCCTGCCGGCCTGATAGGATGGACGAGATGCGATCCAGGGACGTGTGCGTTCGATTTCGCCGGCGACCGAAAACAGCAATTCCTCCTGCCCGAAACCCGCACCGACATGGATGCCGATCGGCAGACCCGATTTCGACGCGCCGAAAGGCACGCTCATCGCCGGGAAACCGGAGGCGTTGAAGGCTGCGGTGAACGGGCCATGCGACCAGAACCGGTCATAGAAGGCGTCAAGCGAGATGCCGCTGCCCGCCATTTCGCCGATCTTCGGCGCAAGCTCACCGGTCGATGGTGACAGCAGCAGGTCGTATTTGCCGAAAAAGCCGCCGAGACCACGGGCCGTGGCATGCAGCTGGTTGATCGCCTTGAGATAGGTCATGCCCGTGTGGGTCATGCCCTCGCGGATCCATTCCTCGTTGACCGGCTCCAGCAGCGATGCAGGGTCGTCAATACCAAGGGCCGCCCCGCGGCCGAGCACGGCGGGAGCAACATTGACGCCGGCAATAACCCGCCAGGCTGCCTTCAGCGCATGGGCGTCGTAACCGGCATCCGCCACTTCCTCGACATGATGGCCGAGGCTTTCAAGGAAAAGAGCCGCCTCGCGGACGGTCGCGAGAATTTCGGGATCGACATCCGTGCCGAGCGGCGACGCCAACGTCAGGCCGATCTTCAACCGTTGCGGCGTGCGCGAGACAGCCGCAAGATAGGTGCCCGAAGGCTCCGGTGCCGCATAGGGATCGCCGATATCGGCACCGGCCGAAACATCGAGAAGTGCTGCGTTGTCGCGCACCGTCCAGGAGAGCGCATGCGGCGTCGACATGCCGGCAATGCCTTCGACCGCAACGGGGCCAAGCGGATTGCGCATCCGGCTCGGCTTGAAACCGAACAGTCCGCAATGGGAGGCCGGCAGCCGTGTCGAGCCGGCGCCATCCGACGAATTGGCAATCGGCACGATGCCGGCGGCAACAGCGGCCGAAGAGCCGCCGGACGAACCGCCCGGACCATGATCGAGGTTCCAGGGATTGCGCGTCGGGCCGAATTCGCGTGGCTCGGTGGCAAAGCTCAGGGCGAATTCAGGCGTATTGGTCTTGCCGAGAATAACGAGGCCGGCCGCCTTGTAGCGGGCCGCAAGTGTTCCGTCGCGGGTGGAGACCATGTCGCGGAACAGTCTCGCCCCGGTCGACAGCAGCATGTCCTTCACTTCGAAACCGGTATTCTTCAGAAGGAAAGGCACGCCGTGGAACGGACCGTTCGGCAATCCATCCTCGATCTGCTTTCGCGCCAGATCGAAATGCGCATGAACGACGCAGTTGAGGGCGGGATTGGCGTCCTCGATCAATGCGACAGCGGTTTCCCACAGGTCGAGGGGTGTCACCTCGCCGCGCCGGACGAGATCCGCGAGGCCGAGAGCATCATAGTCGCTATAATGGGCAAACACTGTCATGGCATCATGCGATCTGTGCGAGGAATTCCGCCTTGTCCCAGTAATCCCGGCTGACCGATATGCGGCCATCGGTGATTTCAAGGACATGCAGCCCATTCAGGGAAACGGCCTTTGGCGAAGGCGGCTCGGCGCCTTCCTTGGGCCGTGGCGAGAATGTGCCGGTCATCTGATAGAGGATGGCGATGTGGGCAGCGGAGCGTATGCGCTCGCGCTCCCGCCACTGGACATCGGGCATCATCGAAAACAGCCCGCTCAAGCCCTTGGACAGACCGTCTGCACCGCAGCGTTCAGTGCCGAAGGCAATTTCCTCGTGGCGCCCGGCCTCGATATAGAGGCCGACTGCGGCATCAGCATCGTGATCGTTATAGGCGCGGTAGAAGGCGTCGACGATGGCGTCGGGACTGGACATGGTGGAGCTTTCGATCTCGCATCTGCGGCCCGTCCACGTCCGGGCCCGAAAAAGGCGGCAGCGCGAAAGGCGCGCTGCCGGTCGTCCGTTTTTGTCGGCTTACCAGTCCATGCCGGCGAGCTTCTTCACCTTGGCGACGAAATCGTCCCGCTTGACCTCTTCAAAGAGGCGGGCGCGAAGCCGCGGGGCCGGGCTGGCATTGACGTTTTCAAACAGCGCCACGCGGCCGGCAAGCGCGCCGGTCGTCATGTCCCAGATGAAGTTCATCAACAACTCCTTCTGCATGGCGGAAACACCATGGCCGGGCAGCAGGTCCTTCAGGTGATGGCCGATCTCCGGGTTTTCGAAGGCGGCCTTGCCGAAGCGCATCACGAGGCCCTGGCCGCAGAGTTCCTGCAGCGTGTGGATGATGCGCGGATAATGCTGGATCGAATAAAGGCGACCAGCCGTCAGCATGCCGACATCCGGTGCCATGACGTCGGCCTCGGTCGGCTTGGCCAGCGCTTCTGCGGCAACGATGAAGGCGCGCAGGGTCTGCGCATATTCGATCAGTTCGCCGAGCATCATCTGCACGGCCGGGATCTTGTCGGTGCCGAGCACTTCGAGAACCATCTGGCCGGCACCGACGAAAAGCTCCGCCTTGACCGCAAGACGCGTCAGCACGTGCCAGTGGGCAAAAACGCAGACCGGCCCGTACCACTGCATGGCCGTCGGATCGCCGAGATTGAAGATGCGCTCGGTCGGCACGAAGACATTGTCGAAAACGATGAACTGGTCGGCTTCCTCGCCGAGATGCGAGACCGGGTGATCGAACGGATCGGCGCCGGGCTGGGAGACCATCTCGCGCGAGATCATCTTGATGCCATCGGTATTGATCGGCACCGAACCCCAGATGCAGGCATCGGCCGGCGTCGACTGGATGCCGCCGAGATTGGTGAAGAAGATCTCGTTGGCCTGCGCCGCGATCGAACCGACCGTCTTTGCGCCGGAAATGCGGATGCCGCCCTTTTCGACCGACTTGACGCGCAAAAGCGAACCTTCGGCAGCCTTCGGGTCGGAGCGGTCGGTCTGCGGGCCGGCAAGGCTTTCGGATGCCGTCAGGTTGTTGTCGCGGCCAAAGGCGATATAGCTTTCGATATTTTCGGCAAAATCCGGATTGCAGCCGTCGATCAGCGACTTCTTCGCCTTGAAGGTCGGCAGATAGGCAGCGAGACCGACGGCAATCGCCGGCGCCAGATCCGGCGGACGGCCGAACGTGCCACCCGTCTTGAGGCTGGTATATTCGATCATCTTGCGGCGATCGACGAGATCGGCCAAGGTGCGCGGCACCTGCCATGAACGGCTGACGATCTCGTTGGTGGACGGTTCGACATAGGTCGTCGCGTCGGCATGTTCTTCAGTAAACTGGTCGTCGAACATCGATGCGAGCAGGTCGATGCCGGCCTTCAGCGCCGGTTCGTCCGTCACCTTCTCCACCTTCTTGCCGCCCACCCAGAGCTGGCGACCGTCATCAAGCGACGCCTTGAATTGCTCACCGGTCTTCAGGCGATGGGCAAGCCCCGCCTTGGTCTTTGCCGCGCTCGTGTCCATATGCAGTCTCCTAAACCTGTAACCCCTCGGCATTCGCTCCTGCAGCAGGAACTGGCAGGCCAGAACCGGCGCTTGGCGAACTTGTCAACCAAGCTACACATCCCAACCAAAATAAATCAACCAAAATTATTGGTTATATTTTTTGCGTCGCCGATTACAAAATTTGCATCTATCAATGCAATGCCGAATTCCCGAGCAATTTTCGCGCATTTGGCCGGAAGTTCCATTGATATGCGCCATCGCGTCGATTTCCCCGCTCGCTCAGAGGGGAAAAAATAAGCAGAAACATATCCAACCTTTACGCTAAAACATCTCAACCAAAAAAAATGGTTGAATCCATGTTGACCATGGTCGAGCCGCGAATATAGTCGGTCGCCGAAAGGCCGGCAGGAACAGGGAAACCATAACCCGATAGCCACCGGCCAGCGCTCGCAGCCCTGTCGAAAGGGTTGAATTCCAGAGGAATACGGGATCGACATGGTTCACGAGACGGGCATGACATCTGCGCAGAGTTCGATCAGACAGCCTTGCTCAGCCTGGATGGCAACCAATCGCGCTTCCGGTCGCAGCGCAGGTAACCGTGATTGGCGCCATAACCTCACCACGGCGGCGCTCCAGCCTGATTTCGCTGCGCGTCGCCCAGGACTGGCCGTCCTTGCCACACCAGAGGCGTTCGACCGGCATGCGATCCTCGAGATCATTGAGCAGAAAGATCGCGCCGGTTTCCCGCTGCAGCCAGATCCTGCTCTTCATAACGGCGCCCGGAGCAACCGTCCCGATGGGTTGGGAATACCAATGGGCAAGCGTCGCGCCGCAGGAAATCACGTCCGTGCCGCCGTTGGTGACGGCAAGCGGAATTTCATCGAGGCCGCTGCGGCCCCGTTCGATCTTGGTCGCATAGGCCGCGACGGCAGGGAGAATGACAGCTGCTGTGGCAACAACGAGGAAAGCAGGAATTTTCATGACGACGGCGCCTTTGTTCTATTGCAGAGGACGCTAGCAGCGTGAAAAAATAAAGTAAATATGGAATTACATTACCATAAAACAAAGGGAACCTCACAAATGAGAAGTAAAAAATATGCGTATATTGCAGCCATTGCTGCAACTATGCTTTCGAGCGCCTCCTATGCCGAGGATGTCAAGTCGATCGCCATCCTCACACCTGAACAAGGCACCGATTTCGGCTGGAACCAGCAGGGTGTCGATGGCGCGAAGGCTGCCGGCAAGGCAACCGGCGTCAAGGTCATCACTGCGGAAAACCTCGGTTACGGCGACGTGCGCCCGACGCTGCGCGAACTGGCCGAAGACGGCAACACGCTGCTGATCGCCCATGCCAGCGGTTATAACACGGCAGCACCGGAAATCGGCGCCGAAGCCAAGGTCAAGGTGGCGATCGTCGATATGCCCGCCTCGCTGAAGAAGGACGCCGTCGTCGATTATACCGCCAGCGGTCATGCCGGAGCCTATCTCGCCGGCCGCCTCGCCGCTAAGATGAGCCGCAGCGGCACTGTCGGCATCGTCGTATCGGGCGAACCTCCGTCGTGGAATGCCCAGTCGGCCGCCTTCGCCGAAGGCGTTAAAGCGGAAAAATCCTCCGTCGTGATCCGTTATGCGGTGATCGGACCGGCCGCCTATTCGGATGCGGCAGGTGGCAAGCGCGTGACGGAATCGCTGATCGCCGCCGGCGCCGATATCATCTTCGGCCAGGGCAACGGCTCCTCCTTCGGCATGCTGCAGGCGGTCGAGACCACCAAGGCGCCGGATGGCGGCAAGGTGTTTTTCATCGACGTGATCGGCGACAAGACCAGCATCGACAAGGGCTACCTCTTAAGCTCGGTCCTGTGGAACCTCGCACCGGTCTATACAGCGATGATCGAGGACATCAAGGCCGACAAGTTCGGCACCCGTAACTACAATATCTCGCTTGCCGACGATTCCGTTTCACTTCTGAAAACCAAGCAGATCCCGGATGATGTCTGGAAGTCGGTGATGGACATCCGCGACAAGATGATCAAGGGTGAGATCAAGGTCGAGCCGAAATTCGATGCAGCATCCGTCCATGCCCTGGTCAGCCAGCTGAACTGATCACATCAGGGGCCGGGCAGGATCACACCCGGCTCCTTCACTCACAGCATTGATATTGGTCCTGCGGCGAAATGCCGGCGGGATAACACCGGGATGGCTTGATGACATCGTCTCCCCAGACGCAGACAGGTTCGGCAACCGGGCCGAAACCGCTGGTTTCGCTCAAAGGCGTCACCAAGCGCTTTCCCGGCATCGTTGCCAATGATTCCATATCGATCGACTTCTTTCCCGGCGAGGTTCATGTCCTGCTCGGCGAAAACGGCGCGGGCAAATCGACGCTGGTCAGTATGCTGTCCGGCCTGCAGCAGCCGAGCGAAGGCACGATTCTGATCGATGGCGAGCAGACGCCGATCGCCTCACCGCAGAAAGCGCTTTCACTCGGGATAGGAACGGTCTTCCAGCATTCGATGCTGGTGCCGAGCCTGACGCTGGTCGACAATGTCAATCTCGGCGGCACCTGGTGGAAAAAGCCGGATCGGAGCGAAACATCGAAGCGGATGCGGGAAACCGCCGGCTCGATCGGGGTCGATATCAATCCTGATGCCGTCACCAGCAGCCTTTCGCTCGGTGAGCAGCAGCAGGCGGAGATCGTCCGCACCCTGATGCGCGGCAGCCGTTTCCTTATTCTCGACGAAGCCACCGCCATGCTGACGCCGAAGGATGCCGAAAAACTCGGCGGTCTGATGCGGCAGCTGGTGGCGCAGGGGCTCGCCGTCGTTTTCATCACCCACAAGCTCAACGAAGCCGTCGCTTATGGTGATCGCATCTCGGTCCTGCGGCTTGGCCGCAAGGTCGGCGCGCTCGGACCGGACGACTTGAAATCGCTCGGACCGGATATGGCGACCAAGGAGGTCGTCCGGCTGATGTTCGGATCGAACGAGGCGCAGACTGCTCAATCCGACAAAGTGGCAAGCGCAACGCGGAATGCCTCCGGCGAGAAGGAACCGGTACTGGAAATCCTGGCGCTGGAAGTCGATGATGAGACCGTGCCGGTTTCCGGCATCGAGTTGAAGATCGGCGCCGGCGAAATCCTCGGCATTGCCGGCATTGACGGCAACGGCCAGAAACAGCTGGCAGAAGCGCTTGCCGGCCAGCGCCCGGTAAAAAACGGCCGCATCTATCTGGATGGCCAGCCAATCGAGGATCTGGCCGTTGGCGAAAGACGCAATCGCGGCCTTCGTTACGTCACCGACGACCGGCTGGGAGAAGGCACGGTCGGCACATTTCCGGTTTCAATCAACCTGCTGTTGAAGCAGATCGGCGAAGCGCCGTTCTGGCGCTCCGGCATCCAGCAGGCAGGCGTGATCGCCGACAATGCCCGCAAGCAGATCAGGGATTACGACATCCGCACGCCGGATATCGAAACGCCGGCGGGAAAACTGTCCGGCGGCAATATCCAGAAGCTGCTTCTGGCCCGCGAACTGACTGGCAGCGCCAAGGCGGTGATCTTCGCCAAGCCGACCTACGGGCTCGACCTCAACAATATTGCCGCCTCACGGCGCCGCATCCGCGAAGCGGCCGACAGCGGCAAGGCGGTGATCGTGCTGTCAACCGAACTCGACGAATTGGTTGAGCTCAGCGACCGCATCGCGGTCATGTCGCAGGGGCGCATCGTCGGCATCGTCGAAAATGACGGTGAAGCACGGCGCAAGATCGGTGAATATATGAGCGGTGTGGCGGCATGAGCGTCGAAATGCAGGATACGGCCATGAATGAAGAGACGGCCGAAAACAGGAGCGGAATACGGGCGTGGATATCGGGCGACCGCCTGCTTCTCATCGTCCTGTCACTCGCCCCGCTGATTGCAGCGCTGTTGATCGCCAGCCTTCTGTTGATGCTGATGGGCGTCAATCCGGTGGAATATTACACCTATATCGTCAATCGCGGCCTGCTCTCGCCATCGGGCATCGAGGCGACCCTGACCCGAATGGGTCCGCTGCTGTTGATTGCCGCCGGGCTGATCGTCGCCTTCCGCGCCGGCATCTGGAACCTCGGCGGCGACGCGCAATTCCTGCTCGGCGCCGTGTTTGTCGCGGCACTCGCGCCAGTCCTTGTCGAGTTCATGCCGGTCTGGCTGGTGCTGATCGTGACGCTCGTGATCGGCGCCGCCATGGGTGCCGTCTGGTCGCTGGTTCCGGCGATGCTGCGTGCCTGGCAGGGCGTCAACGAGATCATCACCACGATGATGATGACCTTTCTCGGCATTTCGCTCGCCAATGTGCTGGTCAAGCTTCTCTTCCTCGACCCGGCAACGACGGTGCCACAGACCCGCACGCTGCCGGTGGAAGACCGGTTGCCGCGGCTGTTCGATACGACGATTTCGAGCGGCGTGCTGATCGGCCTCGTCGCCATCCTCATCGTCCATTACGTGATGGCCAAGACCGCGTTCGGGCTAAAACTGCGAGTCGTCGGGGCGAACGCCAAGGCCGCCGTGCATGCGGGCCTATCCGTCTCGGCGCTGACGATCGGTGTATTCGCAATCTCGGCCGGCTTTTCCGGCCTGTCAGGCGCTGTTGCCGTGCTTGGCCAATATGGCAATGTCCGCGCCGACTGGAACCCGGCCTATACGCTGACCATCGTGCCGCTGGTCTTTCTCGCCCGGTTCAACGGCTTTGCGACGATCGCCTATGTGTTTCTTTTCTCCGTCCTGTCGATCGGCAGCGAAAGCGCGGCACGAAGGCTCGGCGTGCCCAACTATTTCACGCTGGTAACGATGGCGATCCTGCTTGTGCTGCTCGGGATCACCGAAACACTTGACCAGAAACGCCGCGAAAGCCGGAGGACCTGATCGATGACACTCCTGACCGCTGCCTTCCTGACAGCCCTTCTCGCAGGCGCCATTACCGCCGGCATTCCGCTTCTCCTTGCCGGGCTTGGCGAACAGCTTTCGGAAAAGACCGGCGTGCTGAATATCGGCATCGAGGGCATGATGCTGGCCGGCGCCTATGCCGGCTTTCTCGTCGCCTGGAAGACCGATTCCGCCCTGCTCGGCTTTATCGGCGGCGCCAGTGGCGGCATGCTGGTGGCGGCGATCATGGCAATCCTCTGCGTCCGCTTCGGCCTCAACCAGATCGTCATCGGCATTGCACTGACGCTAGGCGCCGAAGGGGCGACGGCGATGTTTCACTATTTCCAATTCGCCCAGACCTATCCGCGGCTCGGCGCGATCTCATCCCTGCGGATTCCGCTTCTCGCCGATATTCCGGTTCTCGGGCCGGCTCTCTTCGATCGGCCGCCGATTGTCTATTTCGCCCTGCTGCTGGTGGCGATACTCGCCTATCTCTACCGCAGTACCCATTGGGGGATTGCGCTGCAGGCGGCGGGCGACAAACCGGCGGCACTCGATTCCTCCGGTGTCAGCGTCATCGGCATCCGCTCGCTGGCGGTGCTTTTGACCGGCGCCATGGTCGGTCTCGGCGGCGCCTTCATGGCCGTCGTCGGCGCCGGGATTTTTGTGCCCTTCATGACCAACGGCAACGGTTTTATCGGCATCGTCCTTGCCATGCTCGCCCGCGGACGTCCGCTCTGGGTTTTGGGGGGAGCAGCCCTGTTCGGCGCCTGCCTGTCGCTGACGACAGCGCTTCAGGTGGCCGGCGTCGATATTCCGACCGACGTCATCCAGATGTTACCCTTTGCGGCCGTCATGGGCGTACTGGTCCTGCTCGGCCGCAAGGCCAACCTGCCCAGCGCGCTGGGCGCCGCCTATGTCCGCGGCGCCCGTTGAGATGAGGATGTCTGCCGGCTCAAACGGCTGCGTCGATCACCGCCATCACTGCCGCCGATCCGGCGCCAGCATCATAAGCCTGGCTGGTGATCTTCGAGAGCGCCGCGCCGAGTGCCGCGACGGCCACCAATGCATAGATCGGCCGGGCGGTCGGCCCCATATGGCCGATGCGCACCAGCTTGTTGAGCGTCGCACCACGGCCGGACGAAATGACGACGCCGTAGTCGTCACGCATGATCTGGCGAAGCTTCGCCTCCTCGACGCCTTCGGGCAAACGCACCGCCGTCGCCGTTGGCGAGGCGATCTCTTCGGATGCGGCCCAAAGATGAAGTCCCATCGCCTTGATGCCGGCGCGGCAGGCCTTTGCCGTCAGCGCATGGCGTGCCCATACGGCTTCCTGGCCTTCCGCCAGATAGAGATCGATGGCCGCTTCCAGTCCGTTGATCTCGGCAACCGAAGGCGTGAAGGGAAAACCGCGATCGGCGCGCCATGCCTCTTCCCAGTCGAGCACGCTGAGGATCGAGCCACGCGGCGCACTCGGATTGGCCTTCATCTTCGCCCAGCCCTTGTCGCTGATGGCAAGCAGCGAAAGTCCAGGCGGGCAGCCCATGCACTTGTTCGGGCCGGTGACGAAAATATCAGCGCACACATCTTCCGGCAGCACATCCATGCCGGCGAAGGACGAGACGGCATCGACAACGAAAACCGCCTTCGTCCGCGCCACGATAGCGCCAATCTCCTTCACCGGATTGATGGTGCCGGATGGCGTATCGTGGTGGCAGATGGTGACAACGGTAATATCCGGCCGCTCGGAAAGCATGGTCTCGACGGTCGCCGGATCGATCACCTCGTTGAAGGGTACCCTGATTTCCAGATATTCGCGGGCATGCGGCTCCAGCCAGGAACGATAACCGTCTCCATAAACGCCGGATGCGAGATTGAGGACGACGTCATCCTTGCCCACAGTCGAGATGCCGACCGCTTCCAGCGCCAGAACCGGCTCGCCCTGCAGAATGACCGGAACGTTCTTCGTCGCAAACATCGTCTGCAGTTTTCTGCTTACCCGCTCGTAAGTCGCCATAAAGGCAGGATCGTAATCATAGAGGACCGGACGCCCGAGCGCGGCCAGTACCTCGGGATAGCAGTTCACCGGACCAGTGGTGAGCGTGAAGACGGTCGGGGCAAGCTTGGTGGTCATGCGGCGCGGCTTTCCAATGTTCTGGGCTTCAAATCACTCAACCAAGATTTCAACCAAAAAATTCCATTGGTCAAAAGATTGGTGCATATTATGGTGAGCCGGGTAGAAATCAATTGCGCCGAAGGGATGCATGACATATTGCCGGAAACCAAAGGCGTGGTTGACGGGCTTGATAGCCGACCAGAAACTCAACCATTATGCAAATCACCTGCCCGATATGCGCCAACCAGCGATGGCGCCGGCAGGTCAGGCCGCGGATTCCGGGAAAACACTGTTTTGGTAAAAGCAAACACGATGCAGGAACTGGATGCAGGGGTGACGGAAGATGTTTCCGCGTCGTCCGGTAGACAGGAAGCAGCCGAGATCGTGGACGCCCTGCGCCGGATCATCGAGGATGAAGGCTCTCTGCCGGCGGAACGGGTTCTGGCGGACAGGCTGAACGTCAAGCGCCACCAGTTGCGCAAGGCATTGCAGATGCTGCGCGGCGTTGGCGAACTGGAACCGGCACGCAGCGGTCGACGGGCAGCCTCCTCCGACACCAGCATCCAGAGCGGCAAACTCGTGCTTTCCACCAACCCGCTGGAGGTGATGGAAATGCGCATGATGCTGGAGCCGGCGCTCGCGCGGCTTGCGGCACTTCGCGCCTCGCCGGCGGAAATCAGCCGCATCCTGCAACATGCCAAGTCACCTTCCGGCATGAGCCCGAGCCAGGCCGACCAGCTGTTCCACCGCGCCATTGCCGCCGGCTCGCGCAACAGTCTGGCGAGCGAACTGCATATCCTTTTGCATCAGGTGCAGAACGATAGCCGCCTGCGCTTTGCCGACAGCGACGATGAAACGACGGTCGAGCGTATCGCCCAGCGTGATGCCGAGCATCAGGTGATCGCCGAGGCGATTGCAGCTCGCGATCCGAACCGCGCCGAAAAAGCCATGTGGGAGCACCTTGCCGTGGTCCAGAGAAAGATTGCCAGCCGCCTCGGGGTCGGAAGCGTCAACGCGGCCTGAGGTCGCCGCTCCTCCAGCTCCAGCCATCCCGTGAATTCGTCCGCCGCGCGAGGCACGTGCCCGCGCGAACGGAAAAGCATGTCCAGTCGTTACGGAGTTTGTTGCCCATGCCCCATTTCGATGTCCTGATTGTCGGCGCGGGTTCCGCCGGTTGCGTCCTTGCCAATCGCCTTTCTGCGGATCCGGCGCGCTCGGTCGGCGTGCTGGAAGCCGGCGGCCCGCCGGTCGATCCGGATATAGACATTCCGCAGAAATGGCCTTTCATTCAGGGCCGCGACTACGACTGGGCCTTTGAGACAATACCCCAGTCTGGAACCGCGGGACGTTTGCTTCCCTGGCCGCGCGGCAAGGTCTTTGGTGGTTCGAGCTGCCTGCATGCCATGGCGCATGTGCGTGGCCACGCCGACGATTTCGCCGCATGGGCAGAGGCAACAGGTTCCAATCGCTGGTCCTACGAAGGTCTGCTGCCGGGCTTCATAGCCTCGGAGAGTTTCTCCGGAGGGACAGGCCCTGTCCACGGCGATAGCGGTCCGATGCCGGTCTGGCTGCCGGATGGAGAAGTCAGCCCGGTTGCGCGTGCTTATATGGCAAGCGCTCAGGCGCTCGGGATACCGAAGCTTGCGGAGCATAACGGCGGCAATCTCAATGGAACGTCCCCCAACTCGCTGATGATCAGCAACGGCAAACGTGTCAGTGCCGCAGATGCCTATCTGTCGCCGGCAATGATACGCCCGAACCTTATCGTCACGCCCTGGGTCACCGTCCATCGCCTGCTTGTCAACCAAGGCCGTGTCACCGGTGTCGAGGCGACCGTGGCCGGCCACGAGGAGATCTTCACGGCTGACAGTATCATCCTTTCGGCCGGCGCCGTTGCCAGCCCGCTCCTGCTCATGCGGTCGGGGATCGGCGACCCCGAGCTGCTTCGTGCCGCTGGCGTTGACTGCATTCTCGAAAGACGCGAGGTCGGGCGCAATCTGCACGACCACCTGCTCGGCGCCGGAAATGTCTACCGCGCCCGCAAGACCGTTGCGCCATCGAAGCTGCAGATTTCGGAATCGCTGATGTATCTGAATGGCGACGATCCGACGATTGCCGAAGGCAGGCCGGATGTCGTTCTCGGTTGCGTCATTGGGCCTTCGGTTTCCGAGAGCTTCACTGCGCCGGCGGCCGGCGAGGCCTATACGCTGCTTTTCGGTGTCACCCATCCGACCAGCCGCGGTAGTCTTGCGATTACCGGACCCGGAATAAACGATCGACCGATGATCGACCCGGCATATATGCAGACGGAGCACGACCGGCGTCTTTTCCGCCGTGCGCTCGACTATGCACGCATGGTCGGGCACGGAGCAGAACTTGACGAATGGCGGGAGGAAGAAGTGTTTCCCGGCCGGAAAGCCATGAGCGAGAGCGAGACGGACGACTTCATCGCCAAGGCCATCATCACTCATCACCATCCGGTCGGGACCTGCCGTATGGGGGCAGATGACAGGGCGCCGGTCGACGCAAACCTGAAATTCCGGGGTCTGGACAACCTTCATGTCGTCGATGCGTCGGTTATTCCAAGCATCACGTCAGGCCCCGTCCATGCCGCGGTCCTGGCGATCGCAGAAGTCTTCGCCACCGGGTTCGCAAACTCCGAACGCTGACCTTGAGCCCGCCCGGCGAATGCAAGTGGTCTGTCTGCAGGCGGCCGCGGGCTTCCTCTCTTGAATGGCAGGCAAGACCTGCGGCAAGCTCACTCCTTGAGATAGGAGGACAGCCAATCTTCCAACCTCCAGCGCAGGACCTCCAGCCCGCCCTCGCCGCGGATCACCATTTTGACCAGCTGGTCGGCAGCCTCGATGGCAACCTCGTCCAGCAGAGAGATGTTGTGAAGTTCGCAAAACGCATTCAGCGCCTGGCGTACGATCATGAGGGACGCGCCGTCCAATGCCATTTTTCTCGTATTTTTCTTCATTGAGGTGGCGGGACAATGCAAGCTTCGGCAAGCCGGCACGTGAACCGGCCGGCATTGCCCGCTGCAATTCCCTGTCATCTCTCTTCAGGCCTTCAGACAGGCCTTTCTAATTCCAATCGCGCTTAGCGGATCTCGGGATTGGTGTCGGTGATGCGAACGCTGGCCGTGCGTCCCGCAACAAGGACCGTTCCCTGGGGAACCTCGTCCAGTGCGATGCGGACAGGCACGCGCTGTGCGAGCCGAACCCAGGTGAAGGTGGGATTTATGTTGGCCAACGATCCGGTCGTGTCCGACCGCTCGCGATCCTCTATGCCCGCGGCGATACCGACGACATGGCCCTTGAGAATCTCGTCGGTTCCCATCAGACCGATACGCGCCTTGTCGCCGAGCTTGATGCGGTCGAGCTTGTTTTCTTCGAAATAACCGTCGACATAATAGGAATCGCTGTCGACCAGCGCCGAGACGGTTGATCCAGCGGAAATATAGTCGCCAGGCCGAAGCGAGAAATTGGTGATGACGCCGTTGACCGGCGCCTTGACCGTGGATCGCTCCAGATTGAGTTCAGCGGTATCCATGGCGACAAGCGCGGTCTGGTAGGTAGCCTCGGCCTGATCCGCGGATGTCTGTGCCTGGTCAATCTTCTGCCGGGTAACCGATCCGTCGCCCAGGCGCTGATAGAGGGCAAGATCGGCACGCGCCTGGCGCAGCGCCGCCTGCGAACTGGTGACCTGAGCTTCCGCCTCGCGCTTGGCCAGCGCGAAACGAGCGCTGTCGATCCTGAAGATGACGTCGCCCATCTTGATCTTCTGGTTGTCGTGGACGTCGACCTCGCTGACAATGCCCGAAACATCGGTGGTCAGGCGAACGATATCGGCCTGCAGCTTGCCATCCCGCGTCCACGGGAGGTTCATGTAATAGTCCCAGATATGGGTGCCGAGCACACCGGCTATGCCGACGAACACACATGTGAGGAGCACTCGGCCCGATACTGCGAAGAGAGTTTTCATAATGTCACCTTATCGGCAGCCTCGACGAGGCCGGCCAGAATGCAAACGAGCATGGCAAGGTCGAAGAGCGGCCTGTGCCAGACGAGATTGTAGAAACCGACCCTGTCAAGCAGGCGGCGCAGCGCCGTGCTGATGAGGTAGGCGATCAGCGCCAGAAGCGCGACGGTCGGGATGAACACGCCATAGATATCGAGTTCCGGCTTCATGCGGCTTGCTCCTCAAGTTGACGCGCCGGCAGCGGCTCGAAATCATCGGCAGATGGGAAAAGCGTATAGCGCAGCGCAGCGCAGGCACGCGAAGCATCCGCTGCCGCTTCGGATGCGGCGGTACCGAGCGTATCGAGACAGCGATCAAGGGACTGCAGAAGGCGTGGATCAGGGACGACCGGATCGGCGCTGCGGATTTTGCGGTCATAATGATCGGCAATGGCCTCGACAACATCATGCACGCGTGCACCCTGACCGGCCGGCAGCGCAAGGATCGCCCGCTGCAATTCGATCAGGTTGAAGCCGGCACGCATGTCCTTGAGGATGTCCTCGCCATGGATATGCGAGGTCTTGGGCAAGGCGTTCACCCGCGGCGCCAGCAAGGCCAGACGGTCCAGCATCTTGTGGAGAAGCTGGGTGAAATCGCTGCCGGAATCGGCGACGGCAACGGCACGGATATCCATCCATCCGGCGCGCAGGAGACGCCGGGCGCTCCATTCCGTACCGACCGTCTTGACCAGGACCGTGACGACCAGCGCCAGAACCATGCCGGAGATCATCGCCAGGTTCGAATTGATGAAGCTCGCCGCATCGAAACTCGGCCTTGCAGGCAAACCTAGCATGTTCGGCAGGCTGGTGCCGACGGACATTCCAAGAAGAAAGGTCTGCGGCCGCGCCGCCAGCAGGCCAACCGGAATACAGACGATCGCCAGCACCGCCATCATTGCAGCAAAGCTTGTGATCATCGGCGTGATTGCGAACTGGATGACGAAACAGATAATCGCGGCAAAGCTGCTGGCGATGGTGAACTTGGTGATCACCGGCTTGGCATTGTCCATCGCGGCGAAAAAACACATCATGATGGCGCCCATCAGCACCATGCCGGCGCCAGACGCCCAGCCGGTTGCGATCCAGATGAGACAACCGAAACCGGTCGTCAGGGCCGCTGTTATCCCCGAAAAGACTGCCATGGCATAGTCCCGGTGCATCGGACGCTGAGAACCCGCAAGGCCCAGGCGCACCAGAAGACGCGTTCGGGTGCGGTTCGGGACGACACCGTTCTTCAGATCGAGACAGTCGCTCCAGGTCTGCACCAGATCCTGCAGCCTGAATGCCAGGTTGCGCGACAGGATGCCCGACCAGCTGGCGTCTGCCGCGCCGCGGCGGGCAATCATCTGGAGACGGTTCCAGAGCATGCTGCGGTCTTCTTCGGAAAGCGGCGTCTCCTGCTTCATCCAGGAAAACACGTCATCGACGATCCCGCGGATTTCAGGAGGCATTCCCGTGCGGCTGTTGCGAAAGGCATTGAGCACATCTTCAATGCCGGAAATGACCGGCAGCATGGCAACCATCATGCGCTGCAATTCTCGCGACAGATGTGCCGTTTTTCTCGAGCTCGGCGTGTCGAAGAAAGCATGGGTGGTGAACAGCCGGATATCGGTCGCTTCTGCCGCCAGTTTGCGCGAGAGGGATGTCACCACCCCTTTCGCCCCGCCACCCTGCAGCACCTGGCCGGCCAGTTCCCGGACATCGGATAACCAGCCGTCGACGCGCCTCGCCAGAACGCTGTTGGCGGATTTCGGAAAAAATACGGTATTGAAAAGCAGCGTGCAGATGATTGCGACGCCGATCTCCAGCGTGCGTGCCGTGGCATAGGTAAAAGCCGTGTCGGGAGCGTCGACGACCGGAAAACTGGTCAGCGCGACGGTATAGCCCGCCAGCATGAAGGCGTAGCCGCGCGGCGAGCGGTCCAACAGGCTTACACAGAGGCAAGTCCCGATCCACAGAGAGACGACGATCGTCAGGATCTCCGGCGAATTGACGAGATTGGGGACGAAAACGACTGTCGCGGCCCCGCCCGCGGCCGTGCCGACCAGCCGGTAGAGCGCCTTGGAGCCGCTTGCACCGGCCAGCGGATTGGCGATGATATAGACGCTGGTGAAGGCCCATTGCGGCCCCTGCAGATCGAAGGTGTAACAGATCAACAGCGCAAGGACTGCAGCGGCGAATGTCTTCAGCGAGAAGACGACATCGTCGGCAGCAGGGTTCAGCAATTGTGATAGCAACGACATTCTACTTCTTCAGGACCAACAGTTTGCCGACCGCCTCTATCGGGTCATCGCCGCATCGCCGGAAGGGGGCGCGATCGTGCAGATGGTTGCACGAAAGATCCGGATCCGGCCGAGACGCGAACGGTAAAGGTGCCGGCCAGCCGGACGCCTGCGATTTGCTGTCGGAATTTGCTCTTTGTCATCTAAATAGTTCACATGCGTACTATTCTCAAGTCATCAAATTGTGTAGATGTCTTTTTGGTGCCCTCAGAGGGTCGGACACATTGTCGCAAGGGCAATCGAAGGCAAGCCGGAGATGGACAAGCAACAGATACTGAAGCGCAAGGCCACCGCGGCGATGCTTCAAGGCGCAAATCTTTGGCGGCGGCTGGCGGAACGTGCACTGGCGGACGAAGGCATATCTGCGGCACGCGCTGATGTCTTGATCTGGCTGCACAGACTTGGCGGAGGTTTGCGTCAGGTACAACTTGCCGACGCCATCGGCCAATCGAGCAACGCATTGGTTCGCTTGCTCGATGAATTGAGCGCTGCCAACCTGATCGAACGGCGTGCAGACGAACGCGATCGTCGGGCCAATTCCATCTGGTTGACCGCCGATGGCGAGATCATGGCCACACGTGCTGAGGAGATCCTCGTCATCCTGCGTGACAGGGTCCTTGCCGACGCGGATGCCGGCGATCTTGAGGCGATCGTCCGCCTGCATGAGACCCTGTCGGCTGCTGCCGCGGATCCACCGGAAGAATAACCGCCCATTTGCGGAAACCGTTGCGTCAGCGGACGCATTTTCATTTGCGACCAAAACATAAAGCTGCATCCACAAGAGCGTTTTCACTTCATGCGAGCGCCCCAACCTGTTCAATTTTATTAAAATTTGAATTTCTCGTCGCACGCTTGACGAACGTCAAACGCGGCTGAAATCAGTAATGACAAGCCGTTTTCCCAGTGCAACAACGCCAGTTCGCGAATACGGGAGGGTAATTCGGGAAGATCGGCGGACCGTCAGATGAAAGCGATAAAAAGACCTCAAGAGGCGAACGTCTCGATCGAAATAGAGTCCCCATTCTATTTCAGGGAATTGTTCTTTTCGAGGACGGATGAGCGTGGAAAAATCCAGTCTGGGAACGAAGTATTCCAAAGGATCAGCCAATACTCGTGGGCCGAACTCGCCGGAAAGCCGCATAATATCATCCGGCATGAATCGATGCCGCGCGCGGTATTCTGGTTGCTTTGGGACAGACTGAAGAAAGGCATGCCGACGGGAGCCTACGTCAAGAACAAGGCCAAGGATGGTCGTTATTACTGGGTCTATGCGATCATAACACCATGCGAAAGCGGCTTTCTGTCTGTCCGGCTGAAACCGGGCAGCGCTCTTTTCGATGTCGTCCAGTCGGAATATGCGGCACTTTTGCATGTCGAAGCAGATGCCGACATGTCTCCGGCCCAAAGTGCTGGTCTTCTGTCGTCGCGCCTGTCTGAACTTGGCTTCGAAAATTACGATGCCTTCATGGCCGCAACTCTGGTCGCCGAGTTCAGCGGCCGGGAGGAACAGATGGAGAGGCGCACCAAGCAGACGCTTTCACTCTATGCCCGCCTCATTCCATCCACCGCCAGACTTCTGCGTGCTGCCCGCGGCATTACCGAGGGTTATCAGGCCTATCGTTTCGTGCCGCTCAACCTGCTTGTGCATGCCGGTCAGATTGGCGATGCGGGTGCTGCAATTGCCACGATCTCAAACAATTACAACATCCTGTCCGAACAGATTCAGCAAGGACTGCGCGATTTTCTCGACGCCGCCGTCCGCGTCTCCCACACGATCCATCTCGGCGCATTTCTTTTGGCAACATCCTACCTGCAGCAGGAGGTCGTCGACGGATTTCGGAACGAGACGCCGATCGCGGGCGTCGATCACGCCCAGGAACAGGTGCTGCTGCGGCAGCAGTTGTCCACATACAAGGCCAATGCACTTCGAAGCCTTGCCGACATGGAACGCGAGCTCAAGACCTTCTTCGACCGGGCATCGGAAATGAAGCGTCTGGCCCTCGGACTGGCCGCCATAAGGGTAATGGGTAAGGTCGAAACCGGTCGCCTCGACGCAAGCGGCCTGAAGGACCTTATTGCCGACCTTGAAGCCTTCCAGGAGATTCTCCAGACAGGGCTTTCGGATATATTGAACGTCAATAACGGCCTGAGATCCGACGCCGCGCATCTATTGGAAGCCTACGCGCACGAACAGGCATAGGCGCCCCCAGAGCCGATCTGAGATCGTCGCCCGTTGGTTTTCGCGGCATCTGCATTTCGCTTAAAAAACCCTCGGCCAGGATTATTGGCTTGCATTTGGTCAGCTCTCATGTCCGCATACACATGTATAGACATTTGGGAGTTTCGGAATGCGCGTGATCTGCGCACTTGCGGCGGCCGGTCTGATGCAGGACGGCGTAATCTTGAAGGTTTCCGGATCCGGTGGCCTTGTTTCCTGCCCGGGGAAAATTTTCAGTTTTGAAGCGGGCACATTCGAGCGTTCGAACCTCCATCTCACCGACGGAGGGAAACAATGACCGAGGCCCCCACCGTCGTGCGCCTGACGACCGAGGCTCCGACAATCGGCGATATCGTCGCCATAGCACGACAGAACGCCCGAGTGAGCGTCGGGCAGGATGTCGAAACGCGCATTCTTGCAGGCCGCGCCGTCGTTGATCGCTATGCGGCTTCGGACGTGCCGGTCTACGGCCTGACGACGGCACTGGGTGCGGGTGTCGATACCCGCCTTGCGGTTGATGATCTTGTCGCCTTCCAGCTTAGGGTCCCTCAGGCACGAGCCGTTGGCGTCGGCGCGCCAATGTCGACAGAGGCTGTGCGGGCGATGATGGCGGTGCGGATTGCCGGCATGGCTGCCGGAGGCGCCGGCGTCTCCCTTCCCGTATTCTCCGGCCTCGTCGCAGCACTCAATGCCGGCTTTCATCCGATCATCCCTTCGCTTGGCTCGATTGGCGCTGCCGACCTTGCACCGCTCGCCCATATGGGCCGTGCCCTTCTCGGTTACGGTGACGTCGAATTCGAAGGCAAGGTGATGCCGGCAGCGGATGCCTTGTCGCGGGCGGCGCTCGAACCGCTCAGGCTGCAACCAAAGGACGGGCATGCACTCGTCGTTGCCAACAGCATGTCGGTCGGCAAGGCCTGCCTCTGCCTTATGGATATCCGCAGAGTTCTCGAATGGTCGCTGAGGGCAATAGCCCTCAATTTCGAGGCGTTCCGCGCGAACGTGTCGGCATTCGACGATCGCGCCCTGGCTGCGCGTCCGGCCTTTGGACAAAGAGAGGCGGCAAGCCGCTTGCGGCACCTGCTTGCCGGCAGCAGCCTGCTTGCGGACGGAGCCGCAAGACGTCTTCAGGATCCATTGAGTTATCGGTGCAGCCCGCAGGTCTGGGGCGCCTTGCTGCATGCGATCGACGAAGCGACGGCAGCGACCGAGATTGAAATCGGCAGTTCCGGCGACAATCCCGTCATACTCGTCGGCGAAGATCTGATCCTGTCGAACGGCAATTTCGACATGACGGCCTTCGTCCTTGCCTGGGAAAGGCTGGGTCAGGCGATGGCCCATTGTGCCGCGGCAACGGCCTACCGGACGATGAAGATCATGTCGCCCGGCATGTCGGACCTGCCGCGTTTCCTGACACCGCTTGGGCAGAGCCGCACCGGTTTTGCTACTGTCCAGAAGACGGTATCGGCGCTTGAAGCAGAAATTCGCCACCTTGCCGCGCCGGTCTCGCTGACGCCGATCCCGGTCGCCGACGGCGTGGAGGACCAGGCGTCGCTTGCCCCCAGCGTCATCGCCAAGACCGAGGCGATCGTCGAACGCCTGCGTTATCTGGTGGCCATCGAACTGATCGCCTCGACACAGGCTGTCGAGTTGCGTGGTGTCGAGGCCGAGCTGGGGGTAGGTTCCGGCGCGGCATACAGGGCTGTCCGCCAATACGTACCACCGCTTGAGGAAGACCGGGCGCAGGGCCCCGACTTCGAAGCCATCGCAACGCTCATCCGCTCTGTCACCTAGCGGGCCGCACGGAATTGCCCCACCCTCCATCACAATGAACGGCACTGCCGGCCAAAATCTCCGGAGAACAGCAATGCAGGAAATCTGGATCGACTATCTGAACGCGCTGGACGTCAAGGCCATGGCGCTCACCGACGCCGAAATCCTCTCTGCCGTTGAAAAAGCGCTGGATGCACAGGGCCGCGGCGAAACCGTCATCGAACCGCGCGTCCATCTCGTTCCCGAAAGCTCCGACAAGGGCCATTTCAACGTGCTGCGTGGCTACGTGAAGGCGCTCGGTTATGCCGGCGTGAAGGTCGTCGGCGATTTCGTCGACAACTACAAGCAGGGCCTGCCTTCGGAAATGGCTGTGCTTAATCTTTTCGATCCAAAGACCGGCATGCCCAAGGCGGTGGTCGACGCAACCGCGATCACCGATATGCGCACGGGAGCCGTCACGGCGCTCGGTGCCAAATATCTTGCCCGCAAGGACAGCAGGGTGCTTGGCCATATCGGCGCCCGCGGCACCTCCTACTGGAATGTCAGGCTGCTCGATCACCTTTTCGATTTCGACGAAATCCGCGTTCATTCCCGCCGGCCGGAAAGCCGCGAGGCCTTTGCCGCCCGGCTGGAAAACGATCTCGGCAAGAAGATCGTCGCCACGGACAACTGGGAAGACTGCCTGAAGGGTGCCGACATAATGATCGAGGCGAGCCGCCTGCCGGAGCCGACACCGCTGTTCAGGACCGAATGGGTCAAGAAAGGCGCCTTCGTCGTTCCTTATGGCACGATGAGTGCGCTTGAGTTCGACCTCACCGACATCATGGACAAGGTGGTCGTCGACGACTGGGGACAATGTGGCCCAGGCAAGCCGTATGGGGCTCTGCGGCGCCATGTCGATGAAGGCAAGGTGACTGCAGAAACGCTGCACGCGGAAATCGGCCAGATCGTTTGCGGCCTCAAGCTCGGCCGCCAAAACGACGATGAGACGATCCTGTTCTGGCATCGCGGGCTGAGCACCACGGACATCGCACTCGGTGCCGCGATGGTCGACAAGGCCAAGGCAATGGGCCTTGGCCAGCGATTGCGGTTTGCCTGACGCATGGCAAAGCGACCATCCGCTTCTCCGCCACAACCGGTGGCCTGCTCGAGAATGTACAATCTGAGCCCGAAGATCCGCAGCCTCTGGGACACACTCTTCGATTGGGTTGGGCGCGAATGCGGCATCCCGCTGACGATCATCGCACATGCGGCACCCGCGCCGCTCTCGGAATTGTGGGAAAGGCCGGATCTGGGCGCGGCGTTCATCTGCGGTTACCCGTTCGCCATGATGGCGCCGGCACATCGCCCCCAGCCTCTGGCGGCACCGGTTTCGACTGCCGACTGGAGCCGCGGCCGGCCGCTCTATGCCAGCCGGATCGTGACCGCCCGAAACTCCGGCCTCTTGCTGGACGGTCTTTCCTCCGCCAGATGGGGATGGACGGTGCGGGATTCGCAATCGGGTTATAATGCGCCGCGCGAATTCCTTGCGACAAAGAATATGGTCGGACCGCTACCGGAAACGACAGGACCATTCATCAATCCCGTCGGCATGATCGAGGCGGTCGCGAGCGGCAAGGTGGATGCCGGCGCAATCGATGCCTATGCCTACCAGCTTCTCGAACTGCACGAGCCACAGATGTTGGCCAGCCTGCGCGTCATCGCAACCTCCGCCCCTGCCCCGTTCCCTCTGCTAATATCGGCACG
Source organism: Aliirhizobium sp. YIM B11859 (assembly GCF_057163345.1). Classification (NCBI taxonomy): domain Bacteria; kingdom Pseudomonadati; phylum Pseudomonadota; class Alphaproteobacteria; order Hyphomicrobiales; family Rhizobiaceae; genus Aliirhizobium; species Aliirhizobium sp. YIM B11859. Next base: position 272,572 of record NZ_JBXHAY010000004.1, on the reverse strand, counting down.
ACATCTGGCGAAAGAAACGGTGGATGCGTTTCGCTCGGTGCTCTGGCAGGCGCACGAAACAAGCGAGGGCAGACAGATACTCGCGGCACTTGGCCTACAGGCATTTGTCGAGCCCGATATGGTGGCTTACGAAAACTTGCCCGAGCGTGCCAGGAAAGTCGACGAAATTCTCGGCAAATGGTGAGACCCGGCCCTGGAAATCAAGACAAACGGCTGAAAACGAGTTTGTGGTAACCGACACCAAGACGATGCTGCATTTCGGCTGCGGGCAGGCCTTTGATACAAGACGGCAGTCAGGCTTTGATCAATGTCGTTTAGCGTTCATCCATTTGCCGCCGTGCCGCACGCATGCTCGCAAACGCCTCCGATTGCTGGTCTATTCCTTCGGTGCGATTCCCCGAACAACGTGACAGGTGGCAACCTATGCAAACCAAAGGCGACAGCGAATTCATCATCGACAACGTCCGCCTAGGGGATGGACGCCAGGGGCAATCGGTTCATGTCGCAGGCGGCCGTATCCTGGCGATCGGCGTGGCGAGCGACACTGATACGATCGAGCGGCTGGACGGAGCGGGTGCGCTGCTGATGGCGGGTTTCACCGATGCGCACGTGCATCTCGACAAGGCGATGATCCTCGGTCGCTGCCCGCTTTGCGAGGGCACGCTTGGCGAAGCCGTGCGATTGACGGCAGAGGCAAAACGCGGCTTCACCGCCGAAGATGTCGAAGCGCGCGGGGCCAAGGTTCTCGAAATGGCGGTGAGAGCCGGCACCCAACGCATGCGAAGCTTCGTCGAAGTCGATCCCCGGGCAGGGCTTCGCAGCCTCGAAGGCCTGCTGCGTCTTCGGCGGCGATGGGCGCCGCTCATCGATCTGCAGCTCTGTGCCTTCGCTCAGGAAGGACTTACCAACGAGCCGGAAACAATCCTGCTTCTCGACCAAGCACTGGAAATGGGCGCGGACCTTGTGGGGGGCTGCCCCTATACTGATCCGGATCCGGTTATGCATGTCGGCCTGGTTTTCGATCTTGCCCGCAAACATGATGTCGATGTCGATTTTCATGCAGATTTCAATCTCGACGCTGCCAATTCCATCTTGCCGGAGATCGTCCGGCAAACGCTGGCCTATGGTTGGCAGGGGCGCGTAACGGTCGGCCACGCGACAAAATTTTCGGCCTTCGATCCACATCAGCGGGAACAGATTGCACGCGACATGGCCGAGGCGGGAGTGGCTCTGGTCGTCTTGCCGGCAACCGACGCCTTCCTCAACGGGAACAGAGACAATCCGCTGCGTCCTCGCGGCATCGCTCCGGCAAAACAGATCAGGGATCTCGGCGTCACCGTCGCGCTGGCGACGAACAACATCCAGAACCCGTTCACCCCCTTCGGCGATGCATCGCTGCTGCGCATGGCCGGCCTCTATGCCAATCTCGACCAGCTGGCGACCGATGGTGACATGCGCGCGGCTTACGAGATGGTCACGATCGATCCAGAAAAGATCATCGGCCTCAAGGCACCGGCGCTTTTAGCCGGCGAAATCGCCGATTTCATCCTTGTCGCGGCAGAAACGGCGGAAGATGCGGTGCGCAGCAACGCGGCTGTGGTTGGCGCGATCAAGGCCGGCATAATAAGACTGTGGGCTCCTGTCCCTCCCCTTCGCATGACGATGTGACATGACCGATTATCTGGCTATCTCCCCTCACCCCGCGGCAACGGCGATCGGCAACGAACTGCTTGAGGCGGGTGCCTCTGCGGCCGAGGCCGCCGTCGCGATCGGCGCCTTGCTGAGTGTCGTCATGCCGCATTTCTGCGGCATCGGCGGAGATGCGGTTTGGCTGGCGGCGGATGCGGATGGCACTGTGACTGCCATCAACGGGATAGGTCATGCCTTTGCCTTTACGGACAGGATTTCGAATATTGCCACCCGCGGCCCGCAATCCATCCTGACGACCGCTGCAGCGGTGCGGACCTGGGAGGCGGCACTTGCATTGCAGGCACCAGGCTGCAGTATCTCGCCGCTGCTCGCGCCGGCCATTGCGGCTGCGCGCGACGGCTTCTCGGTCGGCGCCTCGCAGGCCTTCTGGACGCAGTTTCGCGCCGGCGAGATCGGTGACTGGCTCGGTTTCGAGCGTTATGTGACGGCGACGGAAGGCCAGCGCATGGTCAAGCCGGAGTTGGCGGACAGCTTGGCCGAGTTATCCGATAGCGGATTGAGCAGTTTCTATGACGGCGGGCTTGCGGATCGGATTCTGGCTGATCTCAGGAGTGTCGGCGTGGACGCCAAAGCCGAAGATCTCGCCACCACCCGGGCCGAGCAGTCAGATCCGTTGCGTATCGCCTATCGAGATGTCCTGCTGCATGCCCCGCCGCCGCCGACACAGGGTGCCGCAGCGCTCGCGATCATGGGCATTCTCGACCGGCTCGGGCCGGCGCCGCAGCAAGGCAGTGCGCAGGACTACCACCTGATGGTCGAGGCGGTAAAAGCGGCATTTCTCGATCGCGGCGGCATCGATGACGCAGAAGACGCCCGCGCCTATGCGCAGTCGCTGCTGGCACCGTCGCATCTGGACGCGCGGGCAGCCTCCATCGACAGAAACAAGGCGCGCGCATGGCCGCATGTATTTGAAAAGGCCGACACCGTCTATTTTGCCGCACGCGACAAGAAAGGTCGCTGCATTTCGGCGCTTCAAAGCACCTATTACGACTGGGGCAGCGGTTGCTGCCTGCCACGGACGGGAATTATCTGGCACAATCGCGGCGCAAGCTTTCGCCTGGGCGAAGGGCCGAACCGGATAAAACCCGGTCGACGGCCGTTTCACACGCTGACGCCGGGCATCGCTACCCGGAATGGAAAACCGTATCTCCTTTATGGCACACAGGGTGCCGATGGCCAGCCGCAAACGACCTGCGTGCTCCTGCGTCATATGATCGACCATGGTCGTGCGCCGGAAGAAGCGCTTCACGCACCACGTTTCCTGCTTGGCCGGACATTTTCCGACAGTCGCGACAGCCTGAAGCTGGAACCCATGCAGGGAGTGGAAGACCTGCGAAGTTCAGGGCATGAGGTGAGCCCGATAGCAGCGCTCAGCCCGCTTGCCGGTCTTGCGGGCGCAATCCGGATCGAAGCCGACGTGGTTATCGGCGCGAGCGATCCAAGGGGCGCGAATTAGGCCGCCGGGGGCGGCGAAGTGCTGACCTGTGCAGGCCAGCGCCAGCCCTGTCTTATTCCTGCCCGAGAGCAAGATCGAAGACGTGATGATGGATACGGCCGTCAAACATCTCCATCAACCCTTTGGTCATCTCGCGACTTTCGTAACGAACCGGCGATTCCAGCGCTGCGGCCAGCGTTTCGCGACTGTCGTAGGCCGTCCAGAGAACCATCGGATAGGACGGAGCGCCTTGGTCGCGCTCGATATTGTAGAGGACCTTCACTTCCCGGATGCCGGGGAAAGCCAGCCACATTGGCATCAGTTTTTCTGCGACATAGGCCTTGAAGGCATCTTCCTTGCCGGCCTGGATTGCGCCTTCGAAAAAGGCCTGTCTGATAATCATGGCGTGTTGCACTCAGTTGACTGTCGTGGGTGGTTTTTCGCCGGCAAAATGGGCCGCGAGATTTTTGAGGACCATCTCTCCCATGCCGAGGCGGGTTTCCAGCGTGGCGCTTCCCTGATGCGGCATCAGCACCGTGTTCGGCGCCGTGAAGAATTCCGGCCTGATATTCGGCTCATTGACGAAGACGTCGAGACCCGCGCCCGCGATCGTGCCCTTGTTCAGCGCATCGAGAAGCGCGTCCTCGTCCACCACCGTGCCGCGGGCGATATTGATGAGATACCCTTTCGGGCCGAGCGCCTTGAGCATGCCGGCATCGATGATGTTGTGCGTTTCGGCATTTGCCGAGATCACCACACAGAGGATGTCGCTGTCTTCCGCAAGCTCAATCGGCGTGGCGCAAGCCTTCCAATTCGTGTCCTTGACCGGCGAACGGTTCCAGTAGCGGACCTCCATGCCGAAGGCTTCCGCCCTGCGGCCGAAAGCCTTGCCGATCTGGCCAAGACCGAGAATACCGACCCGCTTGCCCTTCGGGCTGACGCCGAGCGGAAACTCGCCCTTCGTCCATTTGCCGCCGCGAAGATAGGCGTCGCCGGCCGCAATGTGTCTTAGAGCCGCCAGCATCAGCGCGATGCCGATATCGGCGACGTCATCCGTCAGCACGCCAAGCGTCGTGGCAACATCGATATTGCGTTCGCGGGCAAATTTGAGATCGATCCTGTCGGTGCCGACGCCGTTTACAGCGATCACACCGAGGTTCGGGAGCTTCGCGATCCATTCATTGGAGATGCCACTGCCGCCACCGGTCGCAGCCGCCCGAATGCGCGGCAACGCCTCTTCCACCGCCTGTACCTGGCTCGCATCATAGGCGCGGTGAACGGTATAAAGTGCGTCGAGCTTCTCCTCGATCGGCTTCATCATCGGCTCGAGAAGCAGGAGGTCAGGCTTCATTATCGTATTCCCGTGCAGTTCTGATCAGGCGATCTGGCCGAGGAAATTCTTCAGCCGCTCATTCTGCGGATTTTCGAAGAACGTCTGCGGCGGCCCCATTTCGAGGATTTCGCCACGATCCATGAAGATGACCCGGTCGGCGACCTGACGCGCAAACCCCATTTCATGGGTCACGCACAGCATGGTCATGCCTTCCTTCGCAAGATCGATCATCGTGTCGAGAACCTCCTTGACCATTTCCGGGTCAAGCGCCGAGGTTGGCTCGTCGAACAGCATGATCTTCGGGTTCATGCAGAGCGCCCGGGCGATGGCAACACGCTGCTGCTGGCCACCCGAAAGCTGGGCAGGATATTTATCCGCCTGTTCGGGAATGCGCACGCGCTCAAGGAAACGGCGCGCCGTTTTCTCGGCGTCGGCTTTCGATATGCCACGGACCTTCATCGGCGCGAGCGTGCAGTTTTCAAGCACGGTCATATGCGGAAACAGGTTGAAGCTCTGGAAAACCATCCCGGTTTCCTGACGGACCAGATCGACATTCTTGCCGCCGGCCGTCAGATCGTGACCGTCGACCACGATGCGGCCCTTCTGGATGACTTCGAGCTGGTTGATGCAGCGGATCAGTGTCGACTTGCCGGAGCCGGATGGCCCGCAGATGACGATCCGCTCACCACGATTGACCGAAAGGTCAACCTCCTTGAGCGCGTGGAAGGCGCCATACCACTTGTTGACGCCTTCCATGCTGACGGCCACATCGGAAGTCCCGTGCACCGCCGCCGCAACTGCGTTCGCTTTTGCCTCGGTCATGCGAGGAACTCCTTTAAGGCCTGGCTTGTTGTTTCTCTGTTTACTTCTTGGCTGCCGTGACAAAGTCCGGGAGCGGCGAACCCAGCCACTTCTCGTGGATCTTGTTGAGTTCACCGTCGGTCTTCACCTTGGTGACAAAGGCGTTAACGGCTGTCAGCAGCTCGGTCGAACCCTTGCGGACGGCGATACCCTGAACCTGCTGGCTGAGCTGGATCTTCTGGCCGAAACGACCGGGTGCGGCCTGCTCGATCTGGGCGGCAACGACGTTGGAGACGCCGATCAGATCGACCTGGCCGGAAAGCAGGGCCTGCACGGCGCTGGCATCGTCATCGAAACGCTGGATCTTGGCATCCTTCGGCGCGATCTTGGTGACGGCCGTATCCTGTGTCGATGCACGGGCAACACCAATCGTCTTGCCGGAAAGGTCCTCGGGCTTGGAGACCTGCGTGGAGGTCGGGCCGAAGACGCCGACCGAGATACCGGCATAGGGTTCGGAGAAATCGACGTTCTTGGCGCGCTCTTCGGTGATACCGAGCGAGGCGACAAGCAGATCGACCTGGTTACTCTGCAGATATGGGATGCGATTCGGACCGGTAACCGGAACGATCACAACCTTGACGCCCCATTCCTTGCCGAGCAGCTTTGCGACATCGCTGTCATAGCCGTCTGGTTCGTTCGACGTGTTCATGATGCCGAATGGCGGGAAGTCCACCATCATGCCGACCTTGATCGTGCCGGCCGACTTGATGCTTTCGACGGTCTGTGCGGATGCGAACTGCGCGGTTGCACCGATCACCAATGCGGCACCGATACCAGCCATCGCCATGCGTCTGGAAATAGTCATGCTCCTACCCTTTCTTCTCTACCGGCATCCTCCCGCCGGCCTAGGATCGGTCAACGTGTTGTTGACCGCGAAAACCTGACCTCCATGCGGCGTGCCAGAAGTGACAGGGGCCAGCAGAGGACGAAATAGATTGCAGCCACGGTGCCGAACACCATGAACGGGCTGAATGTCGCATTGTTGATGATCTGGCCCTGGCGCGTCAGTTCGGTAAAGCCGATGATGGCCGCAAGCGACGTGCCCTTAATCAGCTGAACGAGAAAGCCGACGGTCGGTGCGACCGCAATACGGGTCGCCTGCGGCAGGATCACATACCGCATCCGGCTGAAATAACGCAGACCAAGAGCGGTTGCCGCCTCGCGCTGGCCGGGCGGAATGGCCTCGATGCAGCCGCGCCAGATTTCACCGAGAAAGGCACTTGCATGCAGCGTCAGCGCCACCGCAGCAGCGACCCATGGATTGATGGCAAACCCCATGATGTTCATGCCGAAGAACACCAGGAAAAGCTGCATAAGGAGCGGTGTTCCCTGAAAGATACGAATGAACCCGGTGGCGATCAGCCGCGGCCATTTTGCATCGGAGACGCGAACGAGGGCGATGAACAGGCCTCCGATACCGCCTCCGGCAAAGGCGATCGCCGACAGCGCGATCGTCCATTGCGCCGCCATGACGATGATCCAGAATTCGTTCCAGCCGAAAGGTCTGATCAGCATAGTGTCCCCCTATCGGCTCAACGGATATCGGAATGCGGTCTTCTCGATCAGCGAGAAGATGGCGGAGAAGCAGATCGACATGACGAGGTACATCGCCGTAATGACGATATAGACCTCGAAGCTGGCGAATGTCGCCGACTGCAGGTCATTGCCGGCTGCGGCGAGATCGTCGGCGGAAATCGCCGAAACCACGCTCGACGTCAGCATCAGATAGACGAACTGGCTGGTGAGCGCCGGATAGACAGTTCTCAGCGCCGGCTTCATGATGATGTAGCGGAAAATCTGCAGCTTGGAGAGACCGAGTGCCGTGCCCGCTTCTACCTGCCCCTTCTGGATGGATTCGATGCCCGCACGGATGATTTCCGTGCCGTAGGCACCAAAATTGACCACAAGCGCAACGAGCGCGGCGCTATTCGGCGTCAGTCGCAGGCCGAGCGCCGGCAGGCCGAAGAAGATGAAGAAGATCTGCACCAGGAACGGCGTGTTGCGGATGATTTCGACATAGGCGTCGATCAGCCAGCGCAGTGGCGCAATCCTCGATGTCTTGCCGGCCGCGCAAAGGATCGACAGTATCAACCCAATGATCATCGCCGCGCAGGACAGCTGGACCGTGACCCAGGCACCGATCAGAAGCTTGTCGAATCCTGCAAACACAGGTTCAAAATTGAAATTGTACAAGGAGCTCCTCCGAGCCTTAGGTCGCACCTCCATGCGACGATTTAGATCGATCTAATTCGGTTGTCTGACAACGTCAACCCATCAAAGCGTTAAATTGGGCCGCTTTCCACACGCGCGGCGCAGGATTGGCGAATATGCAGCTGCGCGGCCTTCACAAATTTGCGAGGTGCAAGGTCTGGATCTGAAAGACGATCGAGAAGAAGCACGGCCGCCCCCTCCCCGATTGCCTCGGGAAATGTCGCGACCGAGGTCAGGCGGGGCCGCATCGCCTCCGCATCGGCGACATCGTCAAAGCCGATCAACGAAAAATCCCGACCGATACGAACGCCGAGATCGTAAAGTCCGGCGGACAGGCCGAGCGCCACGACATCGTTGAAACAGACGACGGCACTCGATTTTCCGGCCCCCGACGAAAACAGTTCGGCGGAGCCGGCAATGCCGGACATCTGGTGCGGAACCCGCATGATTTTGTCGGCCGCAAGGCCATGAGCCTCCATCGCATGCCGGAACCCGTCCACCCGCTCCTGATAGGCCGAATGGACAGGCCCGTGGACGGCAAAGGCGATATCGCGATGCCCGAGATCGGCAAGATGGTCGACCGCCTGGCGCATTCCAAGCGCATAATCGACGCCGGCATAATCGCACTCGTCGGACACATGCCGCAGGACCTGAACCAGCGGCATGTTCCATTCCGTCATCTGGGAGACCAGAGCGGGATCGGTACCGGCGGCGGGGCAGAGGATGATGCCATCAACGCCATGTTCGCGCATCCGGGTCAGCAACACATCCTGGCGGGGAAGCACGTCACCGCTGTTGACCAGCATTACCACCATGCCCGCAGCATCGATCACCGTCTCGATCCCGGCCAGCAGCTCGATGAAGAACGGATTTGTGAGATTGGGAATCACCACGCCGATCGTCAGGCTGCGGTCCGCTCTCAGCCGGGCCGCCCCCATATTGTAGACGTAACCCAGCTCTTGCATGGATGCCTCGACCCGGGCACGGGTCTCGGCGCCAACCAGCGGGCTCTTGCGAATGACCAGCGAGGCCGTCGCGCGCGATACGCCGGCGTGACGTGCCACATCGAGCAGCGTGACGCGGTTTTTCTTTCTGCCTTCGGCTCCCATGAGTACGCGCCGACCTCCCGAACCGAAGCAGTAATTCACCTATAGATTGATCGTCGTACGCACCCGGTCAATCCTTCAAAGAAGGGGGGTAACGTTTTTTACCGCTCCAAGGCAACCGTCTTGATCACCGCGAAGACGGGCATTCCAAGGGAAAGTGCGAGGCGCTCATGCGACAGCGCCGTGATACGGGAAAACACGAGATCGTCACCGGATCGAATGCGGATACGTATCATGCCATCCACATCCGGCTCGATGGCGGCTACCGTACCTTCGATGATATTGAGCGCGCTGAGGCCTTGCGGGCGGATGGTCGCAACCATCACGTCCCGTTCGGGAATATGGATACGAACGGCCTGCCCTTCGGCTACTTTCGCATTCGGCAGGATGATTTCGGCGGTGGAAAGAGCGATCGTTGCGAGATTATGCGCAGCGTCGACGCTGCGCACCGTGCCGGCGAGTACGGCACCGGCCTCACGTCGGTCGGCCGATGGCAGGGCCATGATTTCGGATGGCGTACCGCTGGCCTCGACCCGGCCATCCTTCATCATCACCACCGTGTCGGCAAGCTGGACGACCTCGGCGACAGAATGGCTGACATAAACGATCGGGGTTGCCGTCTCGTCGCGCAGCCGCTGGAGATAGGGCAGGATTTCCGCTTTGCGCGCCTCGTCCAGCGCAGCGAGCGGCTCATCCATCAGCAGCAGGCGCGGGGCGGAAAGCAGCGCACGACCAATCGCCACTCTCTGCTTCTCCCCACCGGAAAGCCCGGCCGGGCGCCGTTCCAGAAGCGTGCCGATGCCGAGCATGTCGATGATCCGGTCAAAATCCGCCAGCGCCTCGTTCTTCGGCGCGAACCATCGGCCATAAGACAGGTTCTGTCGGACCGACAGATGCGGGAAAAGCCGTCCTTCCTGGAAAACATAACCGAAACGGCGCCTGTGCATGGGCACGAAGATGCGCTTTTCCGTATCAACCAGTACGGTGTCATTGATCACCAGACGTCCATGGTCCGGTTTTGCCAGCCCGGCGATAATCCGGATCATCGAGGTCTTGCCGGATCCCGAGCGGCCGAACAGCGCCGTCACGCCACCGTCGGAACTGAAGCCCGCATCGAGTGAAAACGCGCCAAGTTTCTGCCGTGCATCGACAAGAAGGGTCATTCCGCGCTCACTCTCTTGCCAACGAGATGGGCCAACAGTTCCGAAGCGATCAGGGCGATGAAGGATATGGCGATCGCCACCAGCGTCAGCCGCATCGCGCCGAGATCACCGCCGGGGACCTGGGTGAACGTGTAGATGGCAGCCGAAAGCGTCTGCGTTTCGCCTGGAATGTTGGAGACGAAGGTGATCGTTGCGCCGAACTCTCCCATTGCCTTGGCAAAGCACAGGATCATGCCGGCAATGATGCCCGGCAGGATCAGTGGCAGGGTAACCGTCATGAACACCCAGGCCGGGCTTGCACCGAGCGTGCCGGCAGCCTCCTCGAGCTTGCGGTCGACCCCCTCGATCGACAGACGGATGGAGCGGACCATCAGCGGAAAGCCCATCACACCGCAGGCAAGTGCTGCGCCAGTCCATCTAAACGAAAGGACGATACCGAGATATTCGTTGAGAAAAGCCCCAATCACGCCGCGACGGCCGAAAAGCACGAGCAGGATGAACCCAGTCACGACCGGCGGTAGGATGAGCGGCAGATGGACGATGCCGTTCAGGACAGACTTGCCCCAGAAACGCCCCCGCGCAAGCAGATAGGCCGTGACGATCCCGAAAGGCAGGCTGACCACCATGGCAACGCCCGAGACCCACAGGCTGAGCCGGATCGCCGTCCATTCCTCGTCGCTCAGTATCAGCCAGTCCAAAATACACTCCGCATCAAAACCGCCTCGATCATTTCATGTCGTCATCGAAACGACGACATGGCCCAGCTCCCTGTTTTACGCAATTCCAGTGAAACCGCTTCGCACATTTTCGCTGGAAACGCTTTCGCTACCAGGGAACAGCGTCGCCAGGCCCGTCTCCGCAATGACGACGGGCAGATCAAAAAACTACAGCACGCACACCACGGATGGCGCACGTGCTGAAAGATGGAAAGCGGATGCTCTCCGAAAATCCTATTTCAGAACCGTAAAGCCTTCCTTCTCGAAGAAGGGAGCTGCCTTGGCGGATTTCAGATAGTCGAGATAGGCAGCCGCATCTGTCGACTTGGACTCGGAAAGAAGTGCGATCGGGTAGATGATCGCCGGATGGCTGTCTGCAGGAAAGGTTCCGACGACCGCAACGCCCGGATCAGCGGCAGCATCCGTGGCGTAAACGATGCCGTAGGGAGCCTCACCACGGGACACGAGTGCCAAAGCCGCGCGTACACTTTCGGCAAAGGCGATGTCCTTTTCCACGCCAGCCCAGCTGCCGAGATTTTCAAGCGCGGTCTTGGCATATTTTCCGGCCGGAACCGACTTCGGTTCGCCCATGGCGAGCTTGCCGCCTTTCAGAAGGGCTGCAAGATCAAAACCTGCCTTGATGTCGACCGGTTTTGCGCTTTCCTTCGGAGCGACCAGAACGATGCTGTTGCCCAGCCAGTTCGATTTCGTGTCCTCTTTCACCAGCTTCTTTTCGGAAACGTATTTCATCCAGTCCAGGTCGGCCGAAATGAAAACGTCCGCCGGTGCACCGGCTTCGATCTGCTTGGCAAGCGCGCCGCTGGCGGCATAGGAAACGGTCGTTTCCTTGGCGGTTTCGCTGGTCCAGGCCTTGTTGGCGGCATCCAGCGCGTTCTTCATGCTCGCGGCGGCAAACACGGTGACCTTCTCCTGCGCTGCGGCAGGTGCCATGGATGCCGCCATGACGACAAGCGCTGTTGCTGCAACTGCTGCGGCTTTGTTCAGCCAACGATGATTGATCTGCATTTTCATATGCCCCCTGACGATTCAAGATATCGCCGGAAATATATCGACAATCGGGCGCTTGGCCAGCGTTATATTCCTGAAGACATATTGATTCCACTTCGGCCAGCGACAGGGGCGCGCCCAAATTGCCCAGTGTTATGAAGAACATATTTTGCGGCGCTTGGCCGACCGGCGTGTGACTGCACAGTGCCGGTCGAGATCTCGTGACGAAACGTGACCAGGCTTCCAAACCCTGCTGGATCAATCTTCCGTGGCAGGCACGAAAGGTTCACCGAGCGTGTGCATCAGCCGGTTGGCCCAGCCGAAGATCGCGGTCGACAGGATCAGGTCGGCGATTTCCAGTTCATCGAGACCGACGGCCTTCAGGCGCTCCATGTCTTCTACCGTTGCCGCCGGCGGGAAGGCCGAGAGCTTAACCGAGAAGTCGAAGATCGCCTGCTCTCGCTCGGGCAGTTTTGCGTCCGTCTCGTGAGCGAAGATTTCCTCGACGATCTCTGTCGTCTTGGTCGCCTGGTTGAAATGACGCGCATGCACGGCGATGCAATAGATGCAGCGGTTGACGATGGAGGAACCAATGGCGCCGAGTTCGCGCCCTCCGCGATCGAGCCCGTCCCGGCCATACATGATGCCGTTGAACAGCGGCGAGCGATGCAAAAGCGATTCCGGATCATGGGCAAGGGTGAGGACGTAGTCGGAGACCTTTTTGTTCGCCGGTGTGATCTTCAGCGCAGCAAGCTGTTCCGGCGTTGCCGTCTCCAGATCGATCGGTTTGACGAAGGGGCGCCAGTCCAGAACTTCCGTCGTGTAGTGGTGAACAGTCTCGCTCATCGGGCGGTCTCCATCAGCCGCAGGCCGGCGACGAGGCGAGCCTGATATCCCAGAAAAGCGGCAAGCTCGGCGAGACGAACGATGTCCGCGTCGCCGACACCTGCCGCATAGAGTTTTTCGATGTGCTGCCTGGTTGCCGTGCGCGGCCGGCACGTCAGCATGTCGGCATGATCGAGGATCGCCTGCAGCCGGGTATCGTCGGTTCTCGCATCCGGTTCGACAAGACCGACAAGATCGTAGAAGTCCTCGCATTTGGTGAAGTGATCGTAATAGTGATCCTTCATTTTCATGTCGCCGAGCCGTTCTGAGGCGCGCACTGCGATCAACGCCCGCAGCGCGTGTGACAGCCCACCGGGTTCGGCCGGCGTCAGCACGGCCTTGCGGCTCGCCTCGGTCAGCGCCATCAGGTCGGCGCGCCGCGCCAGCAGCTGTTTCAGCCGTTTGTCGGCCCCATCGCCAACCAATGTCTCGATCAAATCTGTCATCTTGAACTTTCACAGGGCATGATTTTCGACGCAACCTCATTGCAAGAGGTTTCGCCACGGTGGCGGCGGCCTAGACCTCACGGCTGTCCTTGAAGCGGTACCAGGGAAGGATGAGCCGGGCGAAACGCGAAACGAACGCGTGGAAAGGCACGGCGGGCGGCAATGTCGGCCGCAAGGCGAGTTGTTCGTCCGGAACGCCATCGATCGCGTCGGCAAGTACCGGACCCATTGCACAGGCAAGCGCCAGCCCGCGTCCGTTACAACCGATCCAGGCAGATAGTCCGTCGCTGCGCCGGTGAAGGTGTGGCAGGCGGTCAACGGTCATGGCGATACGACCACCCCAGAATAAGGTCATCGGCTTTTCCGGCAGGCCGGGGAACATCTGCCTCAACCGTCGTCCGACCATGCCTGGCAGGCGGCGGGACGCGAATATCTGGATGGCAAGGGCCCCACCGGAGACCAGCCGACCGTCACGGGTCTTGCGGAAATACCGCAGGTCCATCCGTGTATCGGACGACGCCTCGTCATTTGGCAGGATCGCCTCTGCCGAGGGGCCAAGCGGATCGGTGGCGGCCTGGTAGGATGTGACCGGCACGGTCGAACGATGCAATTCGGGCCAGAGGTCGCCGGTATGCGCGGCCGTCGCCAACCCGACTTTGGCGGCAAGGACGCGTCCTTGCGGGGTTTCGACGGTCCAGCCATCGCCGTCACGCGAAAGGCGCGCCGCCGGGCTGTTTTCGTAGATGGTGACACCTTCCGAAACGGCCGCGCGAGCCAGTCCACAGGTAAAGGCATAAGGGTTGATATGGCCGCCGCCGCGATGCTCCCAGCCGCCGCAATAGGCATCCGTGCCGAGGCGCAGCGCCACATCGGCGGCCGACAAGGCGCCGGTCGACGCGCCGGTGGCAGACCATTGCGCGGCAAGGCCGGCAACCCGCTTGGCGCGACCGGGTGTATGAGCCGGTTGAAGCCAGCCGTTGCGTCTGGCGTCGCAATCTATGTCGTAGTGTTCCACCAAATCGTAGAGCTGGTCGGCGGCCCCCTTGACCAATTGGATGAAGCGCTCGCCGCGTTCACCCGGCCAGACCTTGCGTATGGCATCCGGGCCATGGCGGGTGAGTGCCGAGATGACCTGGCCATTGGCGCGGCCCGATGCGCCATATCCGACCCGCGTCGCTTCCAGCACAATCACCCGACGTCCCCGACGAGCAAGCTCCAGCGCCGTCGACAGACCCGAAATACCGCCGCCGACGATGACAATATCGGCACTCGCCTCCCCCTTGAGCGACGGCGCCTCGAATGTTTCGCGCGACAGCGACATCCACAATGAAGATGGTTTGTCGGAGGGCCAGGATGTCATGCTGCTCGGATTTCCAGTTCGAGGCCACAGGTCTCGCGAAGGTCGTGGTACTGTGCATGGGGACCGGCGAAAACAAGCCGGCTGCTTGCTGCTGCATGCACCGTGATCCCCTCGCCTTCGTCATGCGGAAGATCGGATAGCGAAGCCGCCTGCGGCATGGCGATGGAGGTGAGCCTTACCGCGCCGTTCGCATGGATCATCGTCTCCGACCGCCACAGAAGCGCTGCGGTATGATGCTGGCAGACGAGGCATTGCAGGCCGGGCGTGGCTTCGGGATCTATGCGGGTAATCGAAAAACGCAGTTCTCCGTCATCTGTGACGCGGGAGAAATGACGAACGGGTTCGGCTGTGACGCCGAGCGATGCCAGTTGCCCAGCGGACGCATCGATATCGGTGCTGCGCAGCGCCAGCCCACGGATACCGACGCCCTGTGAGAGGAGCTTTCGCCAGGTCTCGTTCGCCGGCGTTTCGGCAACGATGGCCATGATCTCGATATAGCTGTTGCCGTGAAGCATGACGCAACGGTTGGCAGTGCCCATCGCCGCGCTGTGGTGGGTCTCAGGCGTCACATGAAAGCCGGCCTTCTCGAAGGCAGAACCTGCGGCGGAAAGATCCGGCACAAGGACGACCACGTGATCGATGGAAACGACAATGCTCATCCGGCCACCGTCATCTTTTCGATACCATAGAGGCGATCGACGATGAGGAGCGCGACGACGGCCAGAAGAAGCTGAAGCGTGCTCAGCGCCGCGATTGTCGGATCGAACTGGTTTTCCATGTAGCTCAACATCACCACCGGCAGCGTGTTGGTGTCGGCACTGCCGAAGAAATAGCTGATCGGCAGGTTGTCGAACGATGTCAGGAACGAAAACAGCGACCCCGCCATGATGCCCGGCCGTATCAGCGGCAGCGTCACATGCCAGAAGGTCAGGAGCGGATTGGCACCGAGAATGGCAGCGGCTTCCTCGTAGGAACGTGGGATGCCGGCGTAAACACCGGCCACGGTGCGCACGATATAGGGAAGGCAGACGACGGTGTGGGTGATCAGCAATGCCGTGAAGGAGATGCCGACGCCAAGCCAGGACAGGAAGAACAGCGATGCGAAACCGATGACGATCATCGGCATCGACAGCGGCGACAGGAGGAAGGTCATCACCGCACTTGCCCATGCGCTTCGCGAGCGGGCCAGATAGATCGATGCGGGAACGCCGATCAGACAGGAGAGCAGCGTGGCGCCTATGGCGATCTCGATGCTGACGATCATCGCATCGATGAAAGGCCGGTATTCGAAAATACGCGCAAACCACTTCATCGACCAGCCTGGTATCGGGAACGACACATAACCGGCCGAGGTGAAGGACACCACAACGACGATCAGGATCGGCGCCAGCATGAAGACGAAGAAGAGGACGACGAAGGCGGCAAGGCCGATATTGATCCAGTCGCGTTTCATCGCTCACGCTCCCTTGCGGCGCACGAGGCGCAATTGCAGGAACAGGCAGGCGACGGCAATGACGAGCAGGATCGTACTCATGGCGCTCGCCATGCCGAAATCACGCGTCGTGTTGAACTGCTGGTAGATCATCAAAGGCAAAGTCTGCATGCCACCGCCGAGCAGCACCAGCGTGACGAAACTGCCATTGGCGATCATGAAGACGAGAATGGCGCCGGTGCCGATGCCGTCGAGGGACAAAGGCAAGGTCACCTCCAGGAAGGTCCGCAGCCGGTTTGCACCGAGAATTTTTGCCGATTCTTCCAGCCGCGTGTCGATACCCTGCAGCACGGTGCTGATCGACAGGACCATGAAGGGCACAAGCACATGGACCAGTGCCGCGATCGCAATCTCGGGCGAATTCGTAAGCCTCAGCGGCGCCGACAGGATACCGAGCTGATCGACAAGCAGATTGTTGACCAGGCCACGGCGGGCAAACAGCACCTGCCAGCCGAACGTGCGCATGATGATTGAAGTCAGAAGCGGCGCGATCAGCAGGAAGATGATCAGACCGGCAAAACGGCCAGCCTTGCGCACAAGAAAATAGGCGACCGGATAACCGATCAGCACCGAGATCACCGTCACGCCGGCCGATAGAGCTACGGTCTGAGCGATGATGCCGAGATAAAAGCTGTCCGTCAGCAGCGAGGCGTAACGCGAAAGCGTGAAGCCCTCGTCCACCATCACGCTGCGCATGCCGTTGTCGAACAGTGGCGAGGCAAAGAACACGACCAGGAAAATCACCGCCGGCAATGCCAGAAGATGCGGCGACAGCAGCCGCGGGCGGCGACTTGGCTGGGGCTGTTGCTGGCTTGTTTGGCTCATTGCTTGCATCCGTTGACAGGAAGCGGGCTGCCCTCACATGAAGGCAGCCCGTTGTTTATTATCGGCCGATTTCGCGGTTCCACCGATCGACCCATTCGTTGCGCACCTGAGCGATCTGCTCATAGGGCGGGAAAGCGGTCTTCTGCCAAGGCGTGATGCGCGGCTTCAGCTTTTCGCTGTAAACGACGTCGGTATTGGTGACG
Organism: Aliirhizobium sp. YIM B11859; assembly: GCF_057163345.1. Lineage (NCBI taxonomy): Bacteria > Pseudomonadati > Pseudomonadota > Alphaproteobacteria > Hyphomicrobiales > Rhizobiaceae > Aliirhizobium > Aliirhizobium sp. YIM B11859. The sequence goes on along the minus strand of NZ_JBXHAY010000004.1, from coordinate 255,818 downwards.
CCGTAATTCATGATGTCGGCAAACTTCGTCTGGTTCTGCGCGTCGAGGATCTCGTTGATGTAATCCCAGGCGAGCGGATCGGCATTCTTCGGCTTCTGCACGGCAACGCCATTGAGCGAACCGCCCTCCTCAGGATTGACGAAATCGATCCAGGTGGCGCCGCTGTCATAGTGGTTCCAGGTGCGACCATCGAAATAGATGCCGCAATCGGCTTCGCCGGAAGACAGGTGATTGAAGAAGTCGTTCGGGCCGCCCCAGAAGACGAGGTTGGACTTCATCTTTTCCATTGCCTTGAAGAAGGGATCGACATTCTCCACGCCGCCGCCAAGTGCCTTGGCCATCGCCCAGATCAGCATGATCGGTGTGACGGCGTAGGAAATCGACGGGACCGAGGCGATCAGATCGCCCGAGGAAACACGGTCGACGAATTCGGCAAACGATTTCGGTGGGGTTTTGACGCGCTCCTTGTGGAAGGTGATGCCGCCGACGCCGTAGTCGAACAGCGTGCCCTTGCCCATGACGCTGTCGGTCAATTCCTTCGGGATCTTGGCGAGATTCGGAACCTTGTCGACAGTGATATCATCGACCAGACCGGCCTTGGCGGCGGTCAATGCGAGGTCCGGCGTCATGATCAGCACATCGACCGGCGGCTTTGCCTGGTTGGCCTCGACCTGCGCCAGCCATTGCGGCGGGCCGCCGAGCGAGACATTCGCCTTCGCCTTGGTCTTCGCCTCGAAAGGCGCAACGAAGCAGGTACGAATAGCTTCTTCCCATACGCCGCCAAAGGCGGTGACGGTGATTTCCTTCGACTGGGCATTGGCCAGACGCGGCAGGCCGCCCGCCATCAGGCCGGCGCCAACCATGGCGCTGCCACCGAGGAAGTTTCTTCTCTTCATGATCGTCATCGCGGTTCTCCAAAGCTTAAACGAGGTGGCATTTCAGGCAGTTCAATTCATGCGGATCAGAGGCTGCCTGCGGCGGCCTCCAGCCGCTGACGTGCGGCGTCAACGGCATTCTGGCTGGCCGATATCCGCGGAAAGCCTTCCGGCAGTTCCGCAAGCACGGCATCGAAGATTTCACGGCGGCGGCGCTGCCTGACCGAACCCGGCAACATCACCAGTGCGCGGTTGAGCGTGTCCATCACGCCAGCCGGGAAAGCCTGATCCCAACGCTCGCGCTCTACACCCTGGGCATTGGCCGGAGTGCTGGCCACCATCTCCTTGCGAAGTTTTTCCGTACGTAACGCATCGACACGACCGTCGACGATCGCCACACCATAGTCGGCAGTAGCCGCTTCCATGGTGACGAAACCGTTGACGACATCCTTCAGCACTGCCTCGGGGTCGCGCCCGGCTGGATCACCCCATCCGCCGGCGCCCGGCGTCAGGAAGGTGACAGTATCGCCGGCATTGACGGTCAAGACGTCGATCTTGCCGAGTTGCCGCTCCTGTGGCGTGCCGCGATTGAGGATGAGCTGGCCCGGCATGCCGGGCTTTCCGCCATTCGAGCCCCAGGGACGGAACAGCAGGCGTTCCAGACCCCGGCCAAGCACGTTGCTGTCGTCGGTCAACACGCGGAAGGTCAGTTCCATGCCGCAACCGCCGCGCCACTGTCCGGCGCCGCCCGAATTGGGACGCAGCGCGTAGGTGGAGATCTCGATGCCGAGTTCAGCCTCCACCGTCTCGACCGGATTGTTGGCGAGGTTGGAAATGCCGCTGTCGCGGCCATCGATGCCGTCGCGGCCCTTGCGGGCGCCGGTGCCGCCGATCATCGGCTCGATGACCTGCACGCGCCGGCCGCCATGACCATCCGGTTCCGCCATGACGACAGGAATGACGGTACCGGAGGAGGCGGCCGGCATGACATCAGGAAGTGCCTTGCCGAAGGCACCGTTCAAAACGTCGTTGACGCGGATTGCCGCCGCATGACGAACGCCGACGGCTGCCGGTTCCTGCGGGTTGACGAGGCTGCCTTCGGGCGCAGTGATGCGCACCGGCGCCAGCATGCCGACATTGAGCGGCGTCGTCGGATCGAGCGTGTTGACCAGCGCCAGAACACGGAGCGTCAGCCAGGCATGCGGACGCCCGCGCGAGGGAATGTTCATCGCCGTGGCAACCTGCGGATCGGTGCCGGTGAAATCCAGATGGACTTCGCCGTCCTCGAATGTTGCCGCAAGGGCGATGCGGACCGGCAGGCGGCTTGCCGCATCATCGTCGAGATAATCGGAGAAGCGGTATGTGCCTGATGGCACCCGTTTAAGCACGGTGCGCGCCTTCTCGGCGGAATAGGCGACCAGATCGATCGCGGCGGTAGAGACGGTTTCAGCGCCATGCTGGCCGATCGTCTGCTCAAGCCGGCGTCGACCGGCGGCCAATGCCGCGAGCATGGCACGGATATCGCCCATATTGGCGTCGGGGGTACGGCTGTTTGCATTGAGGAACAGCTGAACGTCGGGGTTCATCTCGCCCTTCTTCATCAGCTTGACCGGCGGAATGCGCAGGCCCTCCTGGAAAATCTCGGTATTGACCGGCGAGATACTGGACGGCACGCGGCCTCCAACGTCCGAGCAATGGACGAAGCACCAGCCATAGGCGACGATCTTGCCCTCATGGAAATAGGGCTCGATCATGTGCAGGTCGGGCAGATGTGTGGCGAGACCTTCCGAACGATAGGGATCATTGGTGAGGATAACGTCGCCGGGTTCGAGCGGACCAACGGCTGCAATCGACGGCGCGCATTCCAGGCCGACGAAACCGGAGACGCCGATCGACCGTGGATAGGCAAAGAATCGGCCGTCCAGGCCTGCGAGCGCGCAGGCAAAGTCGGCGGTTTCCTTGACATAGAGCGTGCGGCCGGTGCGCTGCAGCGTCAGGCACATCTCCTCGCTGACGGCAGCAAGCTTGTTGCCGAGAATGGCGAGCGTGACGGGATCAAGCTTCATTGCGCATGTCTTTCGAGATGAAGGTTTCCAAGGGCGTCGGCACGTGCCGACCAGCCGGGCAAAAGCACCGTTGTCGTGTCGTCCTGCTCGATGATCGCCGGGCCGCTGATACGGTCGCCGGCGCCGAATGCGCTGCGATCATAGACGCCGGCTGCAACCCATTTTCCGGCGCGGAAGATCGAACGTTCGCCCTTGCGCGTCGGCACGCCGGTACCGGCGGCAATTTCGGGCTGGGGGATGTTTTCGGTCACGCCGACAACAGCAAGACGGACCGTGCCGAGTTCGACTTCGGTCTGCGTATCGCGAAAACCGTAGATGCGCTCATGTTCCAGATGGAAGGCTTCACAGATCGACGCGACATCGCGGGCATTTTCATCGAGCTTGACGCGCAACTCATAGGCCTGGCCGGCATAACGCATGTCTGCACCACGCTCGAACCGGCGGGTCTGGCTGGCTTCACCTTCACGGTCCAGCCAGGCGCTGCCTTCATCCTCCAGTTCCGCCATCACCTCGAGCATCAGGGCGGCACTTGTTTCATCGACGGCGCGGCGCAGGCTGCGGACGAAATCGCGGCGCAGATCGGCAGCGGCGGCACCCAACGCGCAGAATGTTCCGGCCGCCGGCGGAATGACCACGCGACCGATACCCGTTTCCTCGGCAAGAAGATTGGCATGCGTCGGGCCGGCGCCGCCGAAGGGGACCAGCGCGAATGAGGCCGGGTCGAGGCCACGCGAGGCAAGCGTCTTGTAAAGCTCGGTCGCCATGCCGGCTGTTGTGACGGCCAATGCACCTTCAGCGGCAAACGCTGCAGCGTCGTGGTCGGTCAGTCCGATACGCCGACCGACTTCGGCAAGGGCTGCACGCGCCGCATCGATGTCGAGAACCATACGACCGCCGAGGAAGCCGGCAGGATCGATATAGCCGAGCGCCAGATAGCAGTCGGTGACCGCCGGCTGGGTGCCACCGCGACCGTAGGAGACCGGACCCGGCATGGCGCCGGCGCTTTGCGGGCCGACCTTCAGGAGACCGTGGGCATCGACCCAGACGATCGAGCCACCACCGGCGCCGATGGCAGACACGTCCACCACCGGAAGCACCAGCGGCAGGCCACCGATGTCCGTGCGGGTCGCAAGCTCGGCGGAGCCCGCTTGCGCAACCGCGATGTCGGACGACGTGCCGCCCATATCGAAGGTGATGATCGACTTGACATCGGCAGCCTCGGCAAGTCGGGCTGCAGCCATCACGCCCGATGCCGGGCCGGAAAGAATGGTTTCGACCGGCCGTTCATCGGCCGAGATCAGGCTGAGCGAACCGCCATTCGAAGCCGTCACCAGAATCGGAGCGACGACGCCATCGCGCTCCAGCCCCTTTTTCAGTCCGGCAAAATAGCGCTGCATCAGCGGCTGGATATAGGCATTGAGGCAAGCAACGAGCGTGCGCTCGTATTCGCGGATTTCCGGCCAGATCGCGGCGGCAGAGGTGATCGACAGGCCGCCAGTCTTTTCCGACAGCATCTTCGCCATGTCGATCTCGACCGATGGTGTCGTATAGCCGTTGATCAGGACGAGGGCTGCGGCATCCACGCCGAGGGCTTTCAGTTCGGCGGCAACACGATCGAGTTCGGCGTCATCTGCAGCCTTCGTAACGTCACCATGGGCCGAAAGGCGGGCATCGATTTCGACGATGCGCAGGCGCGGCACCAGCGGTTCTTCCTTGGACGCGTGAAAATCGAAGGAGGACGGCATGCGGCTGCGGGCGATTTCGAGAATGTCGCGATAGCCCTTGCTGACTACCAGCGCGATGGTGGCACCGCGACGCTGGATGATCGCGTTGAGACCGATCGTCGTGCCATGCATCAGCGTTCCGACATCGGCCGACGTCATGCCGGCCTTTTTCAGCAGCGATTGCAGCCCTTCGATCAACGCACGCGACGGCTCATCCGGCGTCGAAGGCTCCTTGTAATAGGTCAGGGAGCCATCATTCGGATTGGACAGAACGAAGTCGGTAAACGTGCCGCCGACGTCGATCCCGATGCGCGCACCGCTTTTTAGCATGTTCGTCACTTTCAAATTACTCCGCACTCACGACGACGCCATCCTGCGGCGCCCAGTCGAGCGTTACCGCCTGACCGAGATGATAGGTTGTCGACCCGAGCGGCCCGTCGGCCTGCCGGTAGACGAAAAGCTCACGACCGATAGACGGGACCTCGACCTGATAAGCCGCATAGTTGCCGCGGAAGACTGCGCCGACGATGCGCCCGGAGAAACCGCCGGCAGCATCACCCAGCGTCAGCCCCATTCGTTCTGGACGAACCGAAAGAAAGGTCGAGCCGCCCGCCTCCCGGCGCTCCGGCAGAGGAAGGCTCACCGGCCCCTGCGGCCCGGAAAGCACCAACGTCGTGCCGTCCGCACCGACCGTCCCCTCGAAAATGTTCGAGGTGCCGAGGAACTCGGCGACGAAGCGGCTCTTCGGCCTGTCGTAGATATCCGTCGGAGCGCCGATCTGCAGGATGCGGCCGCCGTTCATCACGGCAACCTGATCGGCCATCGACATGGCCTCCTCCTGGTCATGGGTGACGAGAAGCGCCGTGATGCCGAGACGCTGCTGCATGCCGCGGATCTCGAACTGCATACTTTCACGCAGCGACTTGTCGAGCGCGCCAAGCGGTTCGTCGAGAAGCAGAACCTTGGGATTGACCACCAGCGAGCGCGCCAGGGCGACACGCTGCTGCTGTCCACCGGACAGTTTTGACGGATATACGTCTCCCCGGCCCTGGAGCTGAACCAGGTCGAGCATGTCGCTGATCTTCTCGTCGCGGGCAGCTTTCCCCATGCCGGCCATGCGCAGGCCGAAACCGATGTTTTCTGCGACCGTACGATGCGGAAAGAGGCTGTAGTTCTGGAAGACCATGCCCAGCCGACGTTTATGCGGCGGCAAATGGGAAATCTCGTCGCCGCCAATCGTCACCGACCCGGCATCCGGCGTCTCGAAACCGGCAACCATGCGCAACGTCGTCGTCTTGCCGCATCCGGACGGACCAAGCAGAGCCACGAGTTCGCCGGCAGCCACCTGCAAGTCGAGGCTCCTGACTGCCGCAACTTTGCCGTAGGATTTGTGGATCCCGCTCAGCAAAAGCCCTTTTTCGGCTTGGCGATCCGTTGCCGTCATGAATACATCCCGATTTTGCACCCGCCGTCGAAGATAAACACTGAACAGTTCCCATTCATCTTTTGTAGCGCTACAATATTCTGCGCATGGCTTCTGTCAAGGATTGCTTTTCTCATTTTGCCGCCATTTATAGCAGTGCATATTTCGTAATCACCCAGCGATAGAATTAAGCTCAAGGTCGCCTTATGACGAAGCTTCGATCTGATGAAACGGTCACCATGCAGTCGGTCGCAGTAGCGGCCGGCGTGTCACCGATGACGGTCTCAAACACGTTCCGATATCCTGAGCGCGTTCAGGAAGAAACGCGCCTGCGCGTGCTGAAAATCGCCGCCGAGCTCGGCTATGTTCCAAACCACTCGGCAGGCAATCTTGCCTCTGGCCAAAGCCGCGTCATCGGCGCAGTCATTCCGTCGATCAAGAACTCAAGCTTCTACAACTATGTCCGCGGCATGCAGGACCATGTTGCCACCGAAGGATATCAGCTTATCCTGAAATTGGCAGATACCCTCAGCCAGGAGGCGGCCGCAATCCGGACATTCGTCGGGCTGCGCGTTGCCGGCATCGCGCTGGTGGGCGACGAACACGAAACCGATGTGCGAACCCTGCTGCGAAAAACCGGCGTGCCGATCGTCGAATCCTGGGTCCATGAAAATCCCTTCGATATGGCTGTCGGCTACTCGACCGCCGATGCCACAAGGGCCATTGTCGAACTGCTGATCGCCCAGGGATATCGGCGGGTCGGTTTCGTCGGTTACGAAGGCGACGTCTCCCACCGTTTTACCGAGCGCGTACCCGCCTTCAGGCAGGTCATGGAAGCGGCAGGTCTGGACAGCCACCGGATTTTCCTGATCGACCAGGCCGACGGTTTCGGCGCCGGGCCAAAGGCTTTGGAAGGATTATGCGGAATAGATCCTGATCTCGATGCAATCATCTGCCCGACGGATATCGTTGCGGCCGGCGTACTGTTCGAATGCGGCCGCCGCGGCTGGAAGGTGCCGGAGCGGATCGCGGTTGCCGGTTGGGGCGATTATGAAATCGCCTCGGAGATCACGCCCGGCATTACCACCGTGCAGCCTCACACCTATGAAATGGGGCAGCGTGCGATGTCGCTCATTATCCAACGAGCAGCAGGCGTCGGTGCACAGGGTACGATTGTCGATACCGGCTTCCATATCGTCAAGCGGGCGAGTGCCTGACGCCGAAGGGCCGCCTAACCCGACGACACTTCCAGGCTGGCGCGCTGCCATGCCCAAAGACTTGCTGCGACGAAGATCAATATCAGCGCCACAGCCATCAGCCCTTCCCAGCCCGCCAAATTCCAAAGCAGACCCGCGAGTGCAGAGCCGACGGCCCCGCCGATGAAATTGCACGCCACGAAGGCTGTGTTCAGGCGACTGCGCGCGTCAGGCTCTACCGACAGCAGCCGTGTCTGGTTAAGGACATTGACGCCCTGAATGGCAATGTCGAGCAGAAATACAGCCACCACCATGCAGATCAGGCTCGTTGATCCGAAAGTCGCGATCGATAGGGATAGGATGGCCAGCAGCAGGCCGGCGCCGGTCCCCGATGCCGAATAGCCATGGTCATGCAGCCAGCCCACATTGCGGGCGGCAAGCGCCCCGGCCAGTCCGACAAGCCCGACAAGACCGATCTGTGTAAGCGAATATCCATAGGGCTGAGCGCTGAACAGGAAAGTGAGGCCCGTCCAGAACAGCGTGAAGACGCAAAATGCCAAGGCACCGATCGCCAGGGTCACCTGCACCACCCGATGCCTGCGGACAAGCGTGACGATGGATGCAAGCAACTGTCCATATCGAATGCCCGGACGGTTGGTTTCGTCCGGCAATACGCGCTGAACTGCAATTGCAAGGCCGATCGTGATGACCGCTGCCATGATGTAAACCGAATGCCAGCCGAACAGATCGGCAACGACGCCACTCACCGTGCGGGAAAGAAGAATGCCCGTCAGCAGACCGGCGACGATGGTTCCGACGACGCGGCCCCGTTGCGCAGGACTTGCGAGTTCACTCGCAAGCGGCACCAGCAGCTGGCCGGAAATCGTGGTCATGCCGAGTGCCGCGAGTGTGAGCAGGATCACCCAATAACTCGGCGCGACCGCCGTTGCGAGGAGCGCAACGGCTGAACACCCCATCACGATCGGGATCAGTTTTCGTCGGTTGAATGCGTCGCCAAGCGGGACGATCAGCACGACACCGAGGGCGTAGCCAATCTGCGTTGTCGTCACCAGCGTTCCGGCCGCACCGACCGAAATACCGAACGATGCCGCGATCGTGGCCAGCAGGGGCTGTGCCCAGTAAAGATTGCCGACTGCAATGCCGCCGACGGTGGCAAAAAGAAGGGTCATCGAAGGCGTGATGGATCTTGAAGGGGTCAAGGTATCAGTTCGAACCTTATTGCTGAATGTCTTCAATGGAAACAGGCAAAGTGCTGCAGGAGCGCTGGTGGGACGCCTCGATATTGGCATGTTGCGACCGATTGTGCCAAGCGCGTGGCCGACCTCGCATCGAAAAGGTCGCCCGATCCTGGATTGCTGCTCCACAGCAAGTTTCCAGCCGTCACCAGCGCCGACGCGTGTGCCGGCGCAATCGACCTTGGCATACGTTGGTGAAGCCAACTATCCTGCAGGTCACCACATCAAATCACCTCTCCGCCGACAGGAATTTTCATGGATCTTCGCGACGAATTGACCGAGAGGTTCTTCCGTTATCTGGCCATCGACAGCCAGAGCGACGCAAAGTCCTCCAGCTTGCCCTCGACACCAGGACAGGCCCGGCTCGCCGCTCTCCTTCACGGCGAGTTGCAGGCTTTGGGCCTCGACGAGGTCGCCATCGACGAACATGCCACGGTGACGGCGGTAAAACGCGGCACGCTGCCGGGCGCGCCACGCATCGGCTTTATCGCCCATCTTGACACCGTGGACGTCGGCCTCTCGCCGGCAATCAGACCGCAGATCCTGCGTTTCGACGGCGCGGATCTCTGCCTGAACCGGGAGAGCGACATCTGGCTGCGCGTCAACGAGCATCCGGAAATTCTCGGCTGGGAAGGACAGGATATTGTCTTCAGCGATGGCACGAGCGTGCTCGGCGCCGACAACAAGGCGGCGATCGCCGTGATCATGACGATGCTGAACCGGATCGACGCATCAGGACCGCATGGCGACATCTGCGTCGCCTTCGTACCGGACGAGGAGATCGGCCTGCGCGGTGCGAAGGCACTCGATCTCAAGCGGTTCGCCTGCGATTTCGCCTATACGATCGACTGCTGCGAACTTGGCGAAGTCGTGTTCGAAAATTTCAATGCGGCAATCGGCGAGATCGTCTTTACCGGCGTCAGCGCTCATCCAATGTCCGCCAAGGGCGTGCTGGTCAATCCGCTTCTGATGGCGATGGATTTCATCGCCCGGTTCGACCGGGCCGAAACACCCGAACGAACCGACGGCCGGGAAGGATATTTCTGGTTCAAGGACCTTGTTGCAAATGACACGGAAGCCCGCCTGTCGGTGATGATCCGCGATTTCGACAGGGCCGGTTTCGAAAACCGCAAACATCGGATCGGCGCGGTTGCCGCCGCAATCGGCACCGACTATCCGACAGGCAAAGTCGTCTGCAAAGTCAGTGATCAATACCACAATATCAACGATCATCTCGGCGACGATGCGCGACCGGTGGATCTGCTTTTTTCGGCATTGGAAAAACTTGGCATCCAGCCCAAACCCCTCCCCATGCGTGGCGGAACCGATGGCGCGGCACTGTCGTCACGGGGGGTGCCGACGCCGAATTTCTTTACCGGAGCGTATAATTTCCACTCTCGTTTCGAATGTCTCCCCATTCCGGCCTTCGAGAAGTCTTTTGAGGTCGCCCGGACACTCTGCCGTCTCGCTGCGACCCAGTGACCGGGACGCCATGGACGAGATGGCCTATTTCACAGATCCTCGTCAGACGCTCCACCATTCACATCGGAAGGGCCTGGGTCACGCGCCATGTCTGCGATTGGCAGATGCGGTTGGGACCTCTTGGCATGTGGCAGATAGACCTGCTGCGCCTGGCTGACGAGATCGGCCGGATCGCCAAGCCGACCGCGTGACGCCCTCTGTCGCAGCGCCTGCAGAGCAAGCGTGGTCTTTTCGATCTCGGCTGTCAGGTCGTTGCGCCTCTTGTTGTCCTCCACCGAGGTCGAGGTTATCGCCTGTCGCTGTTCCAGCAGGTTCGAGAGTTGCTGGAGCAGCGAGGCATATTCCTTTTGCAGAGCGCCGAGGGACACGCTCATCTCCTCACTTGCAAGAGTGCGCAGCGCTTCCTCTCCAGACGACAGTTCGGCCGTAAATTCTATACGTCCGGCGATGAGGCCGAAATCGTCCTTCAGGGCTTGCCGCAAATGATTGTCCAGTAGACCCGCGACGGGACTGCGAAAGGCCTCGCCATCCAGCGTCAGTGATCCCATGAGCGATTCTATCTCCATCTGGTCCGCACGGCTGAGCCGGTTTTCGGCGACGATTTTCAGGTGCCTCACAAGGTCGGCCTTAAATCTATCGGCTGCCAGCAAGTGGAAATCATTGTTCAACATCATGACGATACGTTCGGCCGATCCACTTTCGACGGTGACGTATCCCTTGATGTCGCGGTCAAGACCGGCATTGCCGACGTGGCGGTCCTTGACCGTGCATTCAAACTGCAACATGCGCACCGCCGCCACCAGTTGCCGCAGGTCTTCGACGCAACGATCGAGCCGATGAAAATGCAGGCCGACAAGCGTGACGCCGGGATAGCGATTTTCGAGAATGGAAACGAGCTTGGCGAAAACCAGATTATCGTCTGCGTCGACATTTCCCGGGTCCGGCAGCTCCGACATCGAACTATTCCACCGTGCTGCGCCGATGAAATTGCTGAAATAGACCTCCGCAGGGGTCGACTGCATGATCAGTTCCGCCGCTTCGCGGGCGACCTCGACAAGCTTGTCACGGATGAAGTCGTCATCGGGGACCCGGCTGTTCTGTCCGCCGGTCCTTCGGGTATATTCGATAAAAAAGGGCTCCAAAGCTGTCCGGCTTTCGAACCGGACCTCCATATCCATGCTGAACGTGCCGGGGATCTTGGGATGCGCCGTCAGGTAATCCTGTTCCGGCACCGCGACCCTGCGGGTCTTCAGCCAGCCGTGCAGCGGCAGGAAGACGGATGCAAAAAATACATCGAGCCTTAGGCCGATACCGTCGGCGCGCTCCGAAATCCGCTGTTTGACGTCTCTGTTGAATGCGGCGATCTGGGCCTCGCCCAGATCGTTGATCGCGACCCCCGCCAGGACATGGCTCAGACAATCGGAGATCGTCTCCCTGAACCAGCCGGCACGCTCCGGCTGGCCGCACCGATCGTAAAGACCCGCCCCATCCTCCTTGACCTCGGCGACCGCGTCGGCCCTGAATTCAAGTTCGTAGCCTCGCGTGTCCTGCCAGCGCACGGTCGTTTCAAGCTTTACGCTCGGCGGAGGTGGAGCAATGCTTGCCTCATCGCGGACCACGACGAGATTGGCGACCTCGTAGGCATATTCGGCAAGATATGCTGTCAGTCGCGCCGCAACGGATTGCCGCATCTGCTCCGGTCGATACCAATAATCGAAAAGCATCAGCTCCTCGGCGCAGGCCTTGCTGACGACATCGAGCAGGACGTTGCGTAGCTTTGTTTCGCCGCGCGGCAATGCTCGGCTGCTTTTGCCGTCCTGCATGCGACGGATGCGCAGATCCACCCTCAACGGCATATTGCGGTCGATGCGGTCGGTGAAGGCGACATGGAGAGGCGATGCACCGTCGGTGGCGATCCGCTTGTCCTGTTCCACCGTCTTCTCGATGAGAAAGTTGATTTCAACGCCGATCTCGAACCGCCGTTCCAGCTTGTCCTTGAGCAGCGGCTCCCATTTCTCCTTGCTTTCGGCGATCCGCGTGTCGATGTCGCTCGTCTGCTCCTGCGCCGATTTTTCAAGAAGGGCGCGAAGTTCGTTGCCGAAGAAGGCGTAGAACAGTTGCTCCGGTCCCTTGCTCTCATGAAAATGGCACTCGGCGATATTGGCGCTGCGACGCCCAGAAGTGGCGATGCGCAGATCGAGATCGAAATTCACGGCTTCCCTCGTGGTGAACAAAATCGGCTCGAGCTGCTCCCGCAATTTCCGGGTCGCATCTGAAATTGAGCGATAGAAATCACGGGTGACGGCGATGCGGTATTTTTTGCCCGGCAGCAGCATTCTTGGACCGGAGATCGCTCGCCCGCGTGCATCGAGCGTGACGACGTCAAATCCGTCCGGGGTTTTTTCGCCCGGCGCCAGCCGTGCCACCGCCTCGCGATAGGTGCAGGGCGCCAGTGAGCCGTATTCGTTCATGCCGATCTCCTTCCACTCGGTGGGTCAGTGTCGCAACCGCTCGATATGCCGCCGTAGTCTGGTGATCGCTTCGGCCTTTGCCTTGTAAAATTCCGCAGCGACAGGGTCTCCAAGCGCGGCGGCATGGTCCTCCAGCGCGTTTCTGGTGACTGTTTGCAGTATGGTCAGGGCTTCGATCAGGCCTGCCAGCACGTCGCGCGGAACGCCGTTGCTCAGTTTCTTAAGCATCGCGGTGAAGTTTTCAGCGGGTTCAGAGCCGGCCGCGATCGACCCGACACCGAACATCTGAAAACGCCAGTGGAGAAGGACGGCAGCCCGGAACACCCCATAAAGTCGGATAAGCGCCTCGCCGGCCGGCGAAACGTGGGAGAAATCCGTGATCGCATGTAGCCGATCAGGCAATTCATCGACGGTCCGCAGCGGTTCGGCGCCACAGTTGATGCACAGGCTGCGGAGCATCCTTTGCTCATGCTCGCGTCTGTCGATGGCAAGCCATGCAACCGCCTTCGACGGCACGCCATCCAGCAATACATAGATACAGTCGCGCAACCGGTGTGCGGCATCGTCCACTGCCAACCGGTTCAGGCTTCGCTCCAGCCAGAGCGCGGGCGGACATGCAAAAAAGCCTGTCACCAGTCTTTTGAGGACGTAGTCGTCCGTTTCTCCGGGGTAGCGCTGTTCCACCACGGGAACAGGATTGCCTTGTCCCACAACCTGGGCCGTGTATCGGCGCCCCTGCATTGCGTCGTAACTCAAAAGATTGCCGTCCGCAGGCGGCCAGCGAATATCGAAATTCAGCAGAAGCTCGATGATGCCATCGGTAACGCCATGCCAGAATGACGGTATATCGCAATCTCCCTCATCCAGGACCCGAAGTATTTTCTCCGCCTGCTCCAACTCGCCGAAGGCTGCGCCGATCGCGTCGGTGCGCATGTTGAGATAGTGCGAAAACAGGTGACGAACCGCCCGCAGCTTGGGATCTTCAATGCGGACGGATCTGCGGATCAGAGCGTAGAGGTCTCGACGATCCACCGCGCCGGGTGGGCGGGGGTCCATCAACAGAATTCCGACGCAAACACCGACGACGAAGTTAGCGACCCAATTCTGATCCTTGAGAAGGGTTGCCAGCAGGCCGTTTTCCTCCTCTGCAAGGTCGCGACGGATATTGTCTGCATCGACGATCTGCCGGCAGGCATTGGAAAACAGGGTTATGGTTCGCGCCATCTGCCAGCCAGCCTCACGCGCATGCTCGGCCGTCTTTTTCGAATTATCGGCCTGCAGAATGTCGGCAATCAGAGTGGCACTGTCGGTGGCGCTCGTCCTGACGTGTTCCACTAGTTCGCTCAGCGCCTGCGCCTCCATGATATGTGGCAGAAACGGCCGGAATGTGTGTTCCGCCAACCATTTGACCAGGAGATGATTTTCGAAGCTTGCGGAGAGATGGATCTTCGCGGAGGCCAGTATGTCGATGAGCGCCGCATTTTCCACGAAGTCCTGCAGATCCAGACCCTGGATATTTACGATCAGGCTTTTGGCGAGACTTGCTGCCTGGTTTGGGGCATTTTCCCCGATGAACGCGGCAAGCGGAAAGCCGCCCCACTTCCCAGAGAGCTTGAGGCAACCACCATCCACTACGATGTCGTATTCGCGGCACAGGCGATCGAAATAACGTTCGAAATAGTCTCCCAACCGAGGCATTTCCGGCGCAGGATCGACCTTTTCGTCTTCCGACGCCGGAGATGCCGGCAGATCCAACCGGTCCTGCGGCATGAGTTCAGACGGCCTCAACGGCATGTTCAGATCAACCGTGGCACGAACGACCCTCATAAACTGATGGCCGGGGAGTGTTCTGCAGAACGCGGCACTGAACAGGATTGCCTGTCGCAAGACGACAGGACCGCAGGGAAAGGTTCCGGTGCTCTCGCTTTTCGACGGATCGAGAAGCCCGAACGCCTCGGATACCCATCTGCCACGCTGTGCCCAGGTCGCCTCGATATCGTAGCCGTCATCCGCCAGCAATCGTTGAAGGCGCGTCTGGAGCTCTCCAGCACCCGTTGCCTCCTGCAGACCGGCTGCCAGTTGCTGAAGACGACCGCGTTCGCGCACGTCGTCTTCAGGGCCGCACCATGCCGTTTCCCGCTCCATCTGCAGCAACAAGCGGCTGTCTATGCGGCTTAGGCTGAAGTCGCTCCTGCCGGCACGACGAAAAATCTCCGGCAGTGCCCAAGGCAAGGGCATGATGCGCGTATCGGCATTCACCACCCTGCTCATCGGATGGGCGCTCGCCAAATCGAAACCAATGATCAGGCGCTTGCCAAGCGCAAGCATGAGACGCGAGAGCGGATCTTCATCGCAAAGTGTCGCCTTTTCCCAGCCGCGCATGCGCATAGCGTCGGGCAGGAGAAAAACGATGACTTCACCCGTCAGATTCCCGGATGCGTGGTATCGCGAGATCGCCTCAGCCAAAAGAGCAGGAGAGTTTCCCGCCGCAAGATCCCCCTGATAGGACGCGATGATGACTGCCTTCTCGTCGCCTTCTGCCAGAATTTGCGCAAGCGCCAAAAGCGGGGCAGCATCCGCGGAGCGAAGGGCAAGACCGGCGATCGGTTGCGGCCGTCCGTCGAGCCCCTGGCCAACCAAGCTGCCGGCGACATGCATCAGATGGCGAAGGAAAGTCGACCCTTCCTCGGCAAGATAGGAGGCGAATTCTAAAAGGTCCGCTCCGCCCTCGGCATCGACAAGCTGAAAGACATAAGCCGAGCGATCATCCTCAGATTGTGGCGCCCTGCTCGGACTGGACTTGAAGCTGCCACTCCCCTCATCCGCCGCTGGCAGCTCGGATATCTCGGTTCGCCTCTTTCTGTCATCCCGAGCACCGATCGATGCATGGCCGTCCGTCGCATTTTCAATGGGATCAGTGACAGCAATAGCCTCTTCATTCGCCGTCACGGTCGACATTTCGCCCTCAAAGTCAGTTTCTATACCCGGCAAAGATTTTGCACCGTCGCTCATCCGATCGCCATTCCGTCCCAGAGATCGAGAGACAAGCGGGGCCGCAGCAGCGCCCGGCCCCGGCGGGAAGACGACCGCGCTAGCGAACTCTCGCGCCTCGGCCTTAAGTCCGCACCACTGAAAAAGGCTTTTGACAACGAACCTTCAGCAATCCATTCGAGCGCCGGCTCGGGTCCGACAGCGAAGCCGCCGGCCTTGTGCAACTGCCAGATTGCGAAGGGCAGATTGGCAATACGATCGAACTGGTCGCCCGGTGTTTCGACAGAACAGGCTTCGAACCGGGCGGCGATCGCAACGAGCCCAGCCATTGCCGGAGGTGCGACATCAAAGCCTGTCGTGGCAGATAACAAGCTGCAGACCCTGTCTGCCTCATCCGCGCTGAACTCTGCCAGACAAAGCCTGCGGGCCTCCTGAAGGATCGGGGTGCGAGAAATACCGAGCAAGGCATCAACGTCGGCGAGTGTCAGAGGCTGCGAGGCCATATACTCGGCTCCCATCTGTCGAGGTTGGCCGGCCGGCACCGTTAGATCAGCTCCCGCGTTGGCGCTGCGGATCCACTGGATCCCTCCTTCCGCCTGCCCGATCGGGGTCGTAAACGCATGCGCGAGACCGAAGGCCGGCCCATACCAATCTACTGGTGCCGAAATCTGCCGCAGGAAGGCGAAAATTTCCCGATCACGGATGCCACGGACATAATCGACGGTGTTTCCTCCCAGTGCCAGCATTCCGACAAGCCGGTAACCTTCGGCCGTCTGGGCGAAGATCGGCCCACCACTCATCCCCGGCGCTGCGTCCCCGGAAAAGGAGGATACCTTGCTGTCGGAATTCTCGTTCGCGCGCGGTGAAAGCGCATTCGAGGCGATCCGGAAAGAGCCATTGCTGGCGCGCGCCATTCCAAGTGCCGTGAGCGGCATCGATTTTCCCAAGGCGAGATCGCCTGCAGGCGGAGGAAGGCGGACCGGGACTCGGATCGGCTGATCGAGGCGCAACAGCACCATATCGATCGCAGCATCTACAGCCAAAAGGCACGCTTCGCGATACACCCCGTCAAAAAGGCGCACGGTGACCTTGATGCGCCCAATATCCTTCGCCAGCTGGATATTGGCGTCACGCCGCTCCTCGTGGGTCAATTCCCGATCGTATGCCCGGTGGAAGTAGTTGATATCCACAACATGCGCGCAGGTCAGGATATGACGATCTCCGAGCACCATGCCCGATCCATGCCCCAGCGAGCTTTCCCGCGGCGTGATAAGCGCAAGACATTGGTAAAGGTTCGCGTCAAAGGGCATTCAGACGCCTCGAAACCTTATGGAGAAGCTCTTCGATCTGCGGCTGCGCGAACATGGTCCGGCCGTTTGAAAGGGCATCTCGGATTGCGATCAGCATCGCCTCGGGCCCATCACTTTTGGTGATATCCTCAAGCAGCAGGAACAGTTCGCTGCGGGCGCGTGCGCCATCTGTCGATGCGCCAAGGCCGATCAATTCATCGAAAGACTGAAATCGCGCCCATGCGGCGATCGCCTGACCGAGATAAATCTTGGCGAGAGCCGCCACAGGCGTGCCGATACCGAGCCCGCGCGCTGCATCGGATCCCGCCAGCGCCTGCCATGCCACAATGTCTGCCTGCCGCGACACGATCGCTTCCGTCAGGTAGGCGTCACCGACAGGCCGGCCGTGTTCGAGCCATCTGTCGCAGTCCGGTTTGAGCGCATCCGCGACTTCGCGATGCCACATGGCCAGCTCGCCATGCTTTGCCGGCAGCACGGCAAATCGCTGGGTGCTTGCCTTGCGTGCCTGGTGATAAAGCTGCCAAAGCGGCTTCGCGGGCGGTTGAGTTCCCGGCCAAAGAGCGATTTCCACCAGAGGAAGCGGGATCGACGCGCAAAGGCCCGAATTACCGTGGCGATAGGGATCGACCTCAGCAATGCAGGTGGTGAGGAGATGCTGCAGTAGCCGGCTGTTTTCCCTGTCTTCGAGCGACACGGAGCCTATAGTCGGATTGAAACGGGAAAAGTCCCCGATCGTATTTGCGGTAATGCCTGCCGTGCCTTCTTCCTGAAACGGCACAACAAAGACCTGTTCGTTCTCCAGCGGCATTTCGGCCATGACGAGTGTCGGCCTGCAATGCCTGCCCCACCGCGTCTGCAGGCCAGTGAGCACCGCCCCATCAAGTATGACTTCCATGCGGTGAAAGCTCCCATGGAGCGGAGCGATACATCTGTAAGAGGAGAAACCCAGCGTCGCATCCAGCTCCGCTCCCAGGATCAACTGGCCACTCGTCTCGCTGCGGCTGATGGCGGTAAGCGTCACCCGTGCGGTGGTCGAAACATCGCCGATCGGGCGCGCTGGGCGATCCAGCACACGTTTCGGGACCGAGCCCAGCTTCAGAAGCCGTCCTATCAATCCGGAGCTCTCGACCATCGTCGCCATATCACATTATCAATTTTAGATTGCATTTAAATAAATATAAACTCATGGATTGATCAAGTCCCCCACACATACTATTGGTGAATTTATTTTCACGATCCGATCAGGGATGCGCCATGAAGAAGACTGGCCTCGCGGCAATGCTTGGAGCGCTTGCGATCACGATTGCAGCCCTGGGCCTGTTTGACCGGCGCCATCTCGAGATGTTGGCCCCCGTTTTCGCATCGCAGCTTGCGTTATGGTCGGCAGGCGGCGTCTTCTTCGGTTCACTCTTCCTGGCGGCGGGGCTGGCAGCGGCCGGACTGCGCAGAGAACGCGAGGAACTCGCGGTCATTGCCTTTGTCGACAGGCGTATCCACGACTATCTCCACCACGACCCGACCCTCTATCGTCATACATCGCCGGATCTTGCGGCATCCGGCCTGCTTGGCGACAATGACGAGGATACAGCCCGCAGGCTCTCGACTTATACCGGGCGCATCCTGTCCATCCTGCACAACGATGCCCGCTTCTTCCGCTACGAGCCGGCGCATCTCGCCATACGCGCCGAGGAGCAAGGCATCAGGGCGTTTTCCTACCGGATCGCCTCGGTCCAGACGGTAGCGATCCGCACCGGCATTCTCGGCACGTTTGTCGGTCTGATCCTGTCACTTCAACAGGTCCAGCAGGTCTTTGTTCTGCGCGGCGCACAGATGGGCGCGAGCAGCAACATGCAACAGGTCGCCGAATTCGGAAACATGATGCAACGCGTCAGCGACCTGATGGGCGATGTCGTCGAGGGACTGACCCTGGCCTTCGGGACCTCGATCGCCGGCATTGTCGCTTCGATCTTCATTGCGTTGCTCGCATCACTTGCGCGGTCGCGGGAAGCCAGGCTGATCAGCGGGATCCAACGGCTTGCAATCAACGCACAGAGGTTTTTCAGGAACATCTCGACGGGCAACGAGGAATTGGTGCGCACCGCGGAGGATCTGCGTGAAGCACTGAAGGACAATATCCGCGCGCTCGCAGACATGCGCTCCGATATCCACGGACATGCCGGCAGGCTGGACGCCACCGCAAAGATAGTGGCCGACGGTCTTTCGGAACCGGTGCTGCTGTTCGCTCGCCAGAGTTCGGACATCAAGGCCGTGCTCGAACAGGGCCGTGATGCGACCCGGCATGCAAGCGAGATCGCTGAAAAAATGCGATCCATCGAGACGATGGCGTCGCAACGAATGGAGCAGCTGATCACCGACGTCGGCCGACACGTTGCGGAAAGTGCCACCTCGCTTGAAAGCGCCATGGAGAAAAGCCGTGAAACGACCAATGCGGCGCTGAACGGCATCGCATTGTCGCTGTCGACAGGCCTGTCCAGAACGAACGACGCGCTCTCCGCCGGACTGCACGAGACGCTGCGCGACAGTCTCGCGCGTGGCATTTCCAATGGTGTCGAGAAAAATCTGTCCGGTTCGGGCGCCATTGTCGGCGCTATGATCACCAGGTTGCAACGTGACGGCGCGCGTCAGGCGCGGCGCGCCTTCGTGGCGTATATCGTCGCGGTCGCGGCAATTTCTGCGGGCCAGATCGCAATGCGCGAATGGGACGGCATTCGGCAAATTCTGCCGTTCGCCAAGGCTTCTCCCGCAGCTGTGGTGGCAGGCGGAGGGCCGACCGATGGACGTTAGCCTTCCTGAACCACTCGAGGACGCCTACGGACCGGGATCGGACCTGATGATATCGCTGTTTGCCATCGCGATCCTGCTGCTCGGCATTGTCGGCATAGGCCAGCAGATTGATCAGGCCGCCTCGGCCCTGGCGTCTCCGGAAGCGACCGCGGAAAAGCTGCCGCGCAAGTCTCAAAATCTCGCTTCTCGCCAGGCGCTGGAAGAACAGGCAAGACTGGTGGCACTGGCACAGACCGAAACCGAACGCCTGAAACGCGAGAACGATCTGCAGGCGCAGGAGCTGGCGGAAAAAAGCAGATTGCTTTCGATGGCCAACGAGACCCTGTCGCAGGTCGAGCTACGGCTGGAAGCGCTCAAGAACCAGGCCTCGCCCGGCCATCTGGACATCGGGCATTTTTCCATCCCGATCAAACCGCTGGCGCCTTTCTATGCCGAGGGGCAGAGGCTGAGTGTGCCATTTGGCGACGACATGCGCCAGCGCATGGCAGCGAGGGCAAACCCTATGCCGCCAGGCACCAACGAGATCGTCATAGAGACATTCCTGCCACCGCAGATCCTAGCGCTGGCGCCGCCAGGTCTTGGCAAGAACGAGGCAATAACCGCCGTCTATCTGCTCAGTGCCAAGCTTGCCCAGGCCTATCGGGAAGCATTGTCGGCTGCCGGCATTCCGCTGGCCTGCATCAGGGTCATCCCCGGCAGCTTCGAGACGGCGCCGGAAATACGTCGCAGCATCATGAGCGAGACCGGCGATGCCAGGCGGGCCTTCGACGAGATGGCGACCTACTACCGCGGCCTCTCTCCGGCTGAAATCACCGAAGCCAAAGCGACTGTCGACATCCGTCTCGGCAGCGCAAAAGACGGGCTGTGTAGTCCCGATCTCCTGGCCAAACTCTTTCGAGATCTCTGACAAGACTGGAGGCACAATGCATTTCGGCAGAATCTTCAAAATCGTGGCAGCCCTGTTTGTGAGCCTCGTGCTCGTCTCCTGCCAGACCTCGGCTACCGATCTGGAAGGCAGCAACGCATCCGGTCGAAGCGGCGGCATCGGCTCAGGTCGGTTGGCAGGCCAGACAGCTGACTACCGGCGCACAGTCACGGAAGGTGCGGCGGCCGGTGCCATGATTGGTGCGGTTGGTGCTGCAGCAGTGACGGCTCTCAGCGGAGGCGACGGGAGGCAGGTCGCGCGCAACGCGCTGATCGGCGGCATCATCGGAACGCTGGTGGGCGGCAGCGTCGGACAGGGCGTGGCGGAAAAGAAAAAAAGCTACGTGCGCCAGGAAGACGAACTGACCGCCGTCATCCGGCAGGCCCGTGCCAACAATGCCAAGCTTTCCGGAATGGTTTCCACGGCCAACTCTCTCGTCATCAGGCGGCGTCAGCAGGCGGCGGCGCTCGGCAAAACCAATGCGCGTGAGAGGGCCGCCCTCCGGGCTGCGATTTCCGACGATAAGGGTGCGATCTCCGACGCGATCCGCGCAGCAGAAAGAGAGATTGCCCAACTCGAATCCCTCAAGACCCGCGTTTCAGGCGGTTCGTCGCTGAACCCGCAGATCAATTCGGCCGAGCATGGCAAGGAGCGGCTCATCGAGAGCCGTGCAACCCTGACCGATGTCGAGGAGAAGCTCTGATGCGGGTGGCATTAAGTTGGAAAGAGCTGTTGCTTTTCGGCCTGGGAGTGCTGACCGGATGTTGCTCCGACGTCAGCACCGATCCTCGCGAGGGTGGCCTACGGGGTGGCGCATGTGGCACCGCGACCGGCGCCTATGAACAGCGGGTCGCCTCGCTGACAACACGGGCAAACGCATTGGATACGGCGAATGCCCGCCTGAATGCCGCGTTGAGGGCAAGCAACCAGCGGGTCTCGGCCCTGGACAGGGAAATAGCTGCCAAGCGCTCCGAGCTTTCGCGCATAAGGGCGGACCTCCAAAGCCTTCGAGATCTACAGACACAGAACCAGGACCTGCGCACCCAGATCGCCGTATCGCTGGCCGAAGCCGCGCGTCGGGAGCGGCTGGTCATGGCCATCGAGCAGGGCATTCGCAATGCGAATAACGACTTGAAGCGCGAGGAGGCCGCGCGGCAGGCGCAGGAGGTGCCGGTCAGTGACCTGATCCAGCAGGTGAAGAACCTGCGGGCGTCCATCAACCAGTAGAGACGGGAGCGCGACATAATGACGGATCAGGAAAGATACCTGAAGGATGTGTTGACCGAAGCGATCAGCGCACTTCTGCAGGAGACGGATGAAGAAGGTGACGCCGTTCCACCTGAGCGGGAGGAAATCAAGCGGATGGCGGACGGTATCGCCAAAGACCTGATCGAGTCGGTCGTCGCCAAGGGCCTGCCGGTGGCCAAGCTGGAGATCGAGGGCAAGTCGCTTTCAGGCGGCAACACCGCCGATGTCGTGGCCTTCTACAAATTCCAGGCGCCTTTCGCCTTCAAGCTCGACCGGAAAGAAGAGAAGCTGGCGAAAGAAGCGATAACTATGAACCTCATCCGCGGCAATGCCAAGCTTCACGACGACTACCGCAAGGCATGGCCTGTGGTCTATGCGGTTCGCGACACTCCACCCTATGCCTATCTGATGGAATTCTTTCCACCCGGTGACGGCTGGGTATCGCTTGAAGACAGGTTCTTCCCGAAACCGGGAAAGTCCGTCAGCGGCTCTCCGCCGGAACTGACGGAGCATGCGTTGAACGTCATGTTTCTTGGCTTCTCCTCAAGCAAGAACAAACGCGCCATACCGAGCATTCGGGAAGACTATCTCGGGCGGATTATAGAACGACTGAACAAGACGGCCGCATTCGACCCGCGCTTCAGATCTCGACCGCTGGAAATCAATGGCGAGTGTTATGCACCATGGCAATCTTACTTAGATCTGATCCAGCGGAACTCAGCCTATCTGGATCGCATCGCCGCTCCTTTCTCCACCGTCGTCCATGGCGACCCGAACCCCGGCAACATCCTTCTGCGGAGAGAAGGCGGCAAGCTGGAGCTGAAATTCATCGACCCGAAGGAATGGCTGAATGGCGACTATCTCTTCGATATCGCCAAGCTCACTCATTTCGTTGAAAATACCGGCCCCATGGAAAAGCCCTATGACGGACAGGGCTTCAAGGTGGACTACAGATCGACCGACGCTGATGGTGCCAGCCTCAGCTATCGCATCAATGCTGCGCTCTGGACGCCGGATCTCGTCAGGATTTGCCTCAAGAAGGTTGCCGAGTTCGCCAATGAACATGGTGACCGCTTCTGGGAGGCCCGATACGAACTTGCCATGGCAGCCAACCTGTTAGGGCTGCCGCAGGGCCGCCTGGAAAAGACACCCTCGCGCGAGGATGTCGCGCTGGCGCTTTATGGCGAAGGGATGAAATGGCTTGCCCGCTTCTGCGCCCGGCTGGAAGACCCTGTCAGTATCCCCGGTCCGGTGACGGCGATCGCTTGCCCAGGCGAGGTGGAGCCGGAAAGCCTGCGCAGGTTCAGGGATGACGTTCGGGCAAGAATTCCCGACCTCACCGAAACGCTGGACCGACGTGGCTTCCGGCTGCTGCACTGGAAACCGGTCCGGCCGAATGACAAGAACAAGCCTGTCGAACTTTCGCTTGAACACGAGGGACGTCTGCGTCCGCTGACGGACAACTCCATTCGACGGCTACGCAATGCACTTCACCAGTTTGGCCACGGCAAGGCAGGCGAACTTCTGCTAGGGCCGGACAGCCGCTTTGCCGCTCTCGCCGTCGAGCGCTTTGACCGCGCTCCCGGCCCGCAAAGCGTCGACCTCTATTATGACGACCCCGCATCGGCGCTCGAAAACGGCCTGATCGCTGCCGGTTTCACGCTGCGTCAGCGATTGATGTCGAGCAAGTTCATGACCTGGGGTGCGCCGATGGGTGCGAACATGCACCCGCTCAATCTTGAACTGCCCTCCGTCCGCTATGGCACAAGCGCAGTGATCGCCCGGCTGGAGTTCAACTGGATCGACGATCTGCAGATGGGGACCGATGACCTGATGAACTCAAGTGCCGACGGCCGCGAAGATTTACGCAATCCACTCTTTCTGGCATCGAAGACAGGCAAATTCCCTAGCGTGCGTTTCGAACCGGTCATCTCGCACACCGTCTTTCGAGAAAAGTTCGCGCTCAAGGACCTGTCGCTGGCAGAGGATAAGCAGGAGGAGTTTTATATCAATATCGATGACATCACCGCACAATCCCTGAAGACGGGTCATGTCGTGCATCACACGGAAGTCGATATCGCCCCCTGCCGCATCGTTGATGAGGCAATGCTGTCAGACCTTCTCAAGCTGACGGAGGAACTCTGCCTGCGCTACGAGCTGGGTGCGGCGCGGTCCACCAAGGCTTTCGCCGACGCCGCACATCTATCAACACGATCAACCCTATGATCCTTGGATCATTTCAATCCTCAACGCCTTCCCGGTGGTCGGGATTCAGAAAGATCCGATAGACCCGCTGCCGCCTAGGTGGACAACGCGGCCTTCACATCACTCCAGGATGCTTTGTCAGGTGCTGCCAGCAAATGCCCGTTTGTCATCGTTGGCCGGTATGGCTCACCTGCCATCGTCGCCGCATATCCTCCGGCTTCCGCGTGGATGAGCACGCCGGCGGCATGATCCCACGGCTTCAGGCTTTCGTTGAGGCAGAAGCTCATCGCACCGGTTGCCATCATGCGGTATTCCCAGGCAGAGCAACGCCAGGTGGTGACGCGCAGGAAGCGCAGCACGCGTGGTGCCATTTCCTTCTGCAGGTTGGGCTCGAACATGTGCAGCGGAATAAATCCATGCATCTCGTCGATGGGCGTCGGCGCGGCAACGGAAAGCCGCGTCCGCATACCGTCCGCTGCGATATGCCAGGCCCCCTCACCGCGGCGCGCGACGAGGAAATCGCCGAGGACCGGGTAATGGATCAGCCCGGCAATGGTCTCTCCACCGGAGACGATCGCAAGAATGCTGCCGAACATCGGCGTGCCATGGGCAAAATGCCAGGTACCGTCGACCGGATCGATGACGGCTGCCAGATCGGCTTCCGCCAGACGTTTGAGGATGGAAGCATCGTCCGACACGGCCTCCTCGCCGACGATCGCGATGCCCGGCAGACGTTCACCGAGCCGCTTGCTGATAAAGGCCTCGGAGGCGATATCCGCATCCGTGACGATATCATCGGCCATGGTCTTGGCGCGAATGGTATCCGACGTAACGGAGCGGAAGCGCGGGAGAATTTCGACTTCGGCCGCCTCCCGCATATCGCTCATCAGGGCATTGAGCAGGTCGTCGCTGACAGTCTTCATGCGTGGCGTCCTTCGATATAGGCTTTCAGCGCTTCCGGCTCGTCGGTCTGGAAAACACTGATTCCGGCATCCATCAGCCGGCCCCAGATGCTGTCTGGATCAATCAGTGCCGTCTTGTCCACCCAGTCGCCGCTGGCAACCATGTTGAGGGTGTTTGTCCACAACGCCATGCCGGCGTCACGGAACATCTGACGGTTGTCGGCGATCGTCTCGATCCGGTCGAAACGGATCTCGCACATGAAGGGCCTGAGCTCGGAAAGCAGCGCCATGGTGTCGTGAATGCCGTCTTCGGTGAAACGCGCCATCGCCATGAACGGCACACCGTCGATATTCTGGGCGCGAACCCAGTCGAGTTCCTCACGCGCCATCACGCGGGTCTTCAGATCGACATAATGCGCCGCATTCATCTCACGGGCGCAGGCGGCGACTTCAGGAAACAGACCGCGATCCTTGAGATCGAGATCTGCGAAGATACGACCGCGGATAATTTCAAGTGCCTGTTTCAACGTCGGAATACGCTGATCGGTCGTCGCGCGATGTTCGCCGCCATCGTCTTCGCGCAAGGCGATCGCCTGAAGTTCGGCGATGGTGAAGGTTTCGGCATCCCGGTCGATACCCGCCATGCGCAACAGCGTATCGTCATGCATGATGAACAGCTCGCCATCGCTGCTCTTGCGGATATCAAGTTCGACGATATCCGCGCCGACGGCGATTGCTCGTTCGATCGCGGCGAGGCTGTTTTCCGGCGCACCATGCCAGGCGCCGCGATGAGCAACGATCGCAGGCGCGCGTTTTGGATCGGCAATATGGTCCTTGTAATGTGTCATTTCACTTTCCTTGAGTATATCAGGCCCTGGGTGGATCGGGCCTTGGGCAGATCAGGCGCGGCGGGCCGCGAGATAGGATTTGAGCGCTTGCGCCTCGTCGGTCTGGATGACCGAAATACCGGCATCGATCAGCCGCCCCCAGACGGCATCGGGATCGGCAAGGGCTGCGGTGTCGGTAAAATTGGCGCAGGCGACGCTATCGAGTGTGTTGACCCAGAGCGCCATCACGTGTTGGCGCAGCAGACCATCGAGGGCCGACAGATCTTCCAGTCGGTCGAAATAGATTTCGCAGACCGATGGCGACAACTGTGACAGCAGCTGCACCTGCTCGGCGGCCCCCGCTACGTTGAGGCGTGTCTTGGCCATGAACAGGACGTCATGCGGGTCGATTGTCGCGCGGATCCAGGCAAGGTCCTTTTCACTTTTCAACGATGCCCAGAAATCAACCTGGTTCTCGACGCCCAATGCCTTGGCACAGGCAACGACATCAGGAATGATCTGTCGTTCCTTGACATCGAGATGCAGAAAGATGCGGCCTCTCGCGAGTTCGAACACGTCGACCAGGCACGGCAGCACCTCTGTGGTGAAAGCGTTTTCAGCGCCGCCATCGCGATTGCGCAAACGGATATCGCAGAGCTCTTCGGAAGAAAGGTGTTCCGGCGCCGCATCGACATCGGCCATGCGCTTCAGCGTCTCGTCATGCAGCAGGAAAAGACAGCCATCGGCGCTGCGGCGGATATCGATCTCCACAACATCGTAACCGGCTTCGATTGCCCGCCGGATCGCAAGAAGACTATTTTCGGGCGCATCCCGCCAGATGCCGCGATGCGCAACGATGGCGCAGTCACGGGTCTTATCGGTGATAAACTCTCTGTAGTTCACTGGTATTCTTTCACGGATGCGGGCGCAACATCGGCGTTTTCGAAAGCTGCGTGAATGGCGCGGCCCGTCTCGCCGTCGAAAAGATGCAGACGTGATCGCGGGAAGGACAGGCACAGGCTCGAGGCCGCGTCGATCTCCGCACCGAAAGGCGTTGCGATGCGCAATTGCTGGCCGGCGATATCGGTTTCGAGGATTTCGTGGGAACCCAGGTCTTCGCGGTAGCGTATCTCGGCCTTGATCTGCCCACCGGCATCAACGCTGATGTCCTCCGGGCGAATACCGAGCTGGAAACTGCCCTTGGCTGAGTGACTGGCCACGACTTGTCCGTCGGCCAGACGCAGCGCTGAACCATCGCCGGTTACGGCCAGAATGTTCATGGGCGGCGCACCGATGAATTTGGCGACGAAGACCGATGCCGGATGATGATAGATCTCCTTCGGCGTATCGAACTGCTCGATGCGGCCTTTGTTAAGGATGAGAATGCGGTCGGCGAGCGTCATCGCCTCGACCTGATCATGGGTGACGAAGACGCTGGTGGCGCCGATGCGGCGATGCAAATCGGCAAGTTCGATACGCATGTCATGGCGCAGCTGGGCATCGAGGTTGGAAAGCGGCTCGTCAAACAGCAGCACACCCGGTTCGCGAATGATGGCGCGGCCGATCGCGACGCGCTGCCGCTGGCCACCGGACAGCTGGCTGGGCTTGCGGGCGAGAAAATCGGCAAGGCCGAGCATCCTTGCGACGGAGGCCACCCGCTCGGTGCGTTCCGCCTTCGGTACCCCGGCGACCTTGAGGCTGTAGGCCATGTTTTCGGCGACCGTCATATGCGGATAAAGCGCGTAGCTCTGGAACACCATGGCGCAGCCGCGATGCTTCGGTTCGAGGTCCTGAACCTCGCGGCCGCCGATAACGATCTTGCCGGCGGAAACCCGCTCAAGCCCGGCAATCATCTGCAGAAGCGTGGACTTGCCGCAGCCCGATGGACCAAGCACGACGGTGAACTCGCCCGGCCGAAGCGCCACGTCGAGCGGCGGGATGACCGTGGTGTTGGCGTCATAGGTCTTGGAGACGCCGAGAAGCTCGATATCGGCCGCGGCGGCGCGGATGCTTACGTCGATGGCGGTCATTGTCATTTCTCCGAAAGAACGAGGCCCTGAACGAGGAAGCGCTGCAGAAGCGCGATCATCGTAAGAGGGACAAGAGAGACGAGCACGGCGCCTGCCATGATCATCGGGAAATCGGGTACCTGGCCGTCTGCATCAGGCACGAGACGGGCAAGCCCCACCACGGCTGTCTGCATGTCAGGCGTCGAGGCGCCGACCAGCGGCCAGAGATATTGCGTCCAGCCGCTCAGGAAGGTCAGGACGAAGAGTGAGGCGATGCTGGGACGGGCGAGCGGCAGCAGAATGTCGAACAGGAAGCGGATCGGCCCTGCCCCATCCATGCGCGCCGCCTTGAACAGGTCCTTGGGCAAGGTCAGGAAAAATTGCCGGAACAGGAAGGTGCCGGTGCCATGTGCGACAAGCGGCGCGACCAGACCGAAGTGAGTGTCGAGCACGCTGAGCTCGAGATGGACCGGCGCGCCGAAAGCCTCCGTGATCAGATCATTGAGACCGGAAACATCCAGGACCGCGTTGAGCGGCGAGAAGATATTGGCCGCGACCTGATAGGTGGTGATCACCCGAATATCGAGCGGCAGCATGATCGTCGCCAGAATGAGCGCGAACACCACACCGGCCCAGCGGATGCGGAAATAAACGATCGCATAAGCCGACAGAAAGGACAAAGCACAGGTGGCAAGAGCATTCGAGAAGGCCACGATCATGCTGTTGAGCATCTGCACCGGAATATGCGTGTCGGTGATGACCTTGCCCATATTGGCGAACAGTTCTGTGCCCGGCACCCAGGCAAGCCCGTTGCGCAGCATGTATTCATAGGACTGCGATGCGGTCGACAGTGTCAGGTAGAGAGGCCCGACGATGTAGATTATGCCGAGAGCCAGAAGGATGGTGGCGGCGATATTGATGGAACGGGCATTCTCGACCATGGCTCAGCGCTCGTAATTGATGCGCCGGCCGAGGAAGATGAACTGGCAGGCTGCGAGAAGAAGGACGAAGACCATCAGAATGGCCGTCTGGGTGGATGCGCCCGAAAGGTCGAAGCCGCGAAAGCCGTCGACGTAGATCTTGTAGACGAGCAGCGTCGTCGAGCCGCCCGGACCGCCGCCGCTAATGGTGTCGATCAATGCGAAGACCGAGGTGATGCTTTCGGTAAATTCCAGCACGAAGGTCAGGAAAAGCTGCGGCATGATCAGCGGCAACTGTACGTCGAAGATACGTCGCCAGGGGCCCGCCCCATCCATCGCAGCCGCCTGATACATCGTCGGCGGGATCGAGCGCAGGCCTGCGAGCAGGATGACGAAGTTGAACGGAATGCCGCTCCACACATGCGCGGCAACCAGCGTGATGAAGGCGTCGACACCATCGATGCCAGGGTTCCATAGGCCGGGATACAGCGCATTGAGCGGCGCCATCAGGCCGACGAACGGGTTGAAGATGAACGCGAAAACGACCCCGATCGATGCGCCGGCAATGCCCTTCGGCCAGACAAGGATATTACGGGCCGCATAAGACAGGCCGATCTTGCGATCGGCAGCAATCGCCAGCATCAGCGGCACGATCACGGCGAGCGACGATGCCGTCAGCATGAAGACGATGGTGCGTCCGCCAGCGGCCCAGAATTCCGGATCGCTCAGAACGCGCTGAAAATTCTGCAGGCCGACAAATTCAGAACCGCCGCCAAAAGGCTGTTCCAGGAAAAACGACCAGTAGAAAGCCTGGAAGACAGGCACATAGAAGAACAGCACGACCAGCAGCATCAGCGGCGCCACAAGGAGAAGCGGTAGCCAGCGATGACCGAACAGGGAGGATTCCGACGACATGGAGTGATCCGGGCAGAATAAGGGTACAGAACAGAGTGAAGGCATGGGGTGGTGATCCGCCCCATGCCTTGGACGTCTCGCAATCAGGTCAGGGGAGCTTTTTGCCCTTGTAGGTCTGCTCGAAGCGGCGCAGCAGCTGGTCGCCGCGCTTCTTGGCGTTGTCGAGAGCCACCTGCATGGTCTGCTGACCGGCAAATGCCTTCTGGGTTTCTTCCATGAAGACGTCCCGGAACTGCACGTAGAAGCCAAGGCGGATGCCGCGGGTATCGGGCGTTGCCGGCTGGTTCATCGATTCGACGCCGACCTTGGCAGTCGCGTATTTCGGCGAATCGGCATCGCCGCTCTTGGCGATCGCGTCCAGAACGTCGGTCGTGACCGGCACATAGCCCGTATTGGCGGTGAAGAACATCTGTTGTTCCGGCTTGCGCAGGAAGTCGAGGAAGGCCTTTGCGGCCTCGATCTCGGCCTTGTCGTGCCCCTTCATGACGTAGATGGAAGCCCCACCGACAAAGGTGTTGTGGCGCTCGTAACCCTTGTACATCGGCGCCATGGTGACCGTGAGCTGGTACTTGCCGTCGAATGCCTTGGCAGCGGCAGCGTAGGAACCGGATGACTGTTCCATCATCGCGCATTCGCCAGCATTGAAAGCAGCCGTATAATTGCCGGCCTTGGTATCGGCAGCAAGGCGGACGAGGCCTTCGTTACGCCATTCGACCAGATTGGCGAGATGTTTGGCAGCGAACGTGGTGTTGATCACGTATTCCGCATCGAGGCCGTCATAACCATTATGCTTGGTGGCGATCGGCAGTCCATGGCGGGCGGAAAACTGCTCGAGCACGCGCCAGGTGTCGCCATCGGTGACGAACGGGCAGGCATTGCCCGCGGCCTTCAGCTTGCGAGCAGCGTCGATGACCTCTTCCCAGGTGGTCGGCGTCTGCATCACACCAGCTTTTTCGAGCTGGGTCTTGTTGGTGTAGAACAGAAGCGTCGAGGAATTGTAGGGTTGCGCGAAAAGCTTGCCGGTCGACGTTTCATAATAGGCACGGGCACCGGCAATATACTGGTCCCATTTGACGTCCGGCATCAGATCCTGGACCGGCTCGACGGCATCCGAGAGCATCAGGTCGAGCGTGCCGGCATCAAAGAACTGGATGAGAACCGGGTGCTTCTTGGCGCGATAGGCGGCGATCGCCTTCTGCATCGACACTTCGTAGCTGCCCTGACCGACACAGTTGATGTGGTGCTCGCTCTGGGCAGCATTTAAGGCATCACATTGCGCCTTGATGGCAGTCTCGACCGGACCGGTATTGCCATACCAGAATTCGATATCGGTGGCCTGCGCGGAACCCGCCCCGGCCATCAGGGCGGCCACGGCCGCCAGAGTGAACTTGTTCATATTGCCTCGCCTGTTTTTCGGTCGATCCCGCATCGGTCGACCTCTGACGTCGGTTTACTACACTTTGCGTGTAACAAAACGGTGACGGCGATATGCGCTTGAAATCCTGCATTTCAACGGATACCAGTCGACAACACACTTAATAGCATGCGATTAATACGCTTTAGAGGTAAGGTCTCGATCGCCATGGGCGCTTATTCTGCCGAAGCTCTCATTTCCCGGCACTTTCTGAGACCGGGCGAAACGGCGGTTGTTTCAACCAACGAACGGAAGCTTCTGCAGCTGATCTGGCGAAATCCGGGTATTTCGCGTTCCGAAATCACCGCCCATACCGATCTGACGCAACAATCGGTCCATCGCATTCTCGACCAGCTGTCTGAACGCGGAATCATTTTGCTGGGTGCAGCAAAGCCGGGATCAGGGCGCGGCCAGCCGAGCCCGATGCTGCGGCTGAATGGCCGCCATGCCTACGCCTGCGGCATTTCCGTCAACACAGATATAATCGGCATCTGCCTGATGGATCTGGCTGGCAAAATCATTGGTGAGCGGGAGGTCGCACTTCGCGAACTATCGATGACGGAGGCCTTGCACGTCGTGAGACAGCAGGTGACCGAACTGCAGACGCAGCACGATCTTGCCGGAGAAAATCTCTTTGGCGTCGGTTTTGCGATCGCGGGTTATCATATCGACGGAACCCGGCATAATGCGCCACTCCCCCTCCACGAATGGTCGCTGATCGAGCTAGGACCAATTATTGCCGGCCTTTTCGACAAGCCGGCCTGGGTCATCAACGGCGGCAAATCCGGTGCGATTGCGGAATCGATGTTTGGAGCCGGCCGTTTTGTCCGGCATTTTGCCTATCTGAGCTTCAACTACGGATTTGGCGGCGGCGTGATCAGCGATGGCGAACTGATGCAGGGCGGCAACGGCAATGCCGGCGAATTTTCGGGCATGTTCGACGACATCGAAACAGAGCGACGGCCTGCCCTGCAATATCTGATTGACCGGCTGAACAGCAACGGCGTCAACGTCCCGTCGATCCACTACATGCGCCGAAATTTCGACCGGAACTGGCCGGGCGTCTCCGACTGGATCGACGACGTGACGCCGTCCTACATCCGGCTCGTCAACGCGATCAGGGCCGTGGTTGACCCGCAGGCAATTGTTTTCGGCGGCCAGATCCCGTCAGATCTTGCGATGATGATGATCGAGCGGACGCAGATTTTTGATCGGCCTCGCTATGGCGTTCATCGCGCCGGGCCGAAGCTGATTGTCTCGGAAATATCCAGTGACGCACCTGCCATGGGGGCGGCCGTCATGCCGTTTCGCCGAACGTTTTATTAGACCCGCATCGAATGGCCCAGCTTCAAACACCAGTCCGGCCTTGCGGTCGGGCGATCGGAAGGCGGAATTTCGAGCTACATGACGTGGGCAAGCGCGATTGCGTCGGCGACATCCTCGCAGCGCTCATCCAGCATCGAGGTCGCAACGCGAATGTGGTTGCCTTGACCGACACAGAATTTGCTTCCCGAATTGACGGCAATGTTTCGGGCGGCAAGCGTCACCATGGCAAAGGGTTCTGAAGTGACCGGAACCCACAGCGACAGCCCGTCTCCATCCTGGATCGTAAGGCCTCGTTGACGTAAAGCACTGGCGAGCAGATCCCGCCGGTTCTTATAGATGCCCCGGGCAGACACCACGCATCGCAAGGTTTCAGGCTGGCGCAACAACCATGCGCCTGCCGCCTGTAGAATGCGGCTGGTCCAGGCGGCGCTGAAGCTGCGATAGGACTGGATCTGCTCGACGATCGGCTTGGTGCTCGACAGCACCGCCAGACGAAGGTCCGGCCCGTGCGTTTTCGACAGCGAGAGAACGTGGATAACCCTGTCGGGAAACTGTGTTCCGAGCGAATGGCGCGGTGCAGACGAAATATCGGCGATGCCGTCATCCTCGATGATCAAGGCGTCGCTATCGCGCAACACATCGGCAAGCTCGCCAAGACGTTCCGGCGTCACCGTTCGGCCGGTAACCGAATGCAGCCGTGGCTGGAACAGAAAAACGACGGGCTTGTAGCGCATCGCATCCTTCAGTGATGACGGCAACGGACCGTGCTCGTCGCATTTCACGGTGAGAACCCGCGCCCCCTGATGTTCAAGAATATCGAGAAGTCGCATCGCCGTCGGCTCCTCGATCGCGACCGGCGCGCCAGGCGTCACCAGAGCATGGATTGCCGTATAGACGGCATTATATCCGCCATTCATCGCCAGAAACGCCTCAGCATCATAAGGCCAGGTCTTGCGAACCTCGCGCTCCAGCTCCGGCAGGATACGGCTGCGCTCATAGCTGTTAAGGCCCTCCGCCGAGGCTCCATAGGCCAATGCATTTTCCAGCGACGGCAGCAGACTCGGGTCGGGCACGGCCATCGTCAAATCCAGTGCGCCGGCCCCGTAATTTCCCGAACTCGCCAATCGCTCCGGCTTGGCGATGAAGCGGTCGCCGCTTACCCAGGTACCGTTTCGCCCCCTGCCGGTAATGATCTTTTGTCGCCGCAGCTCACTCCAGGCTTCTGACAGGGTCGCCGGGCTGACACCGAGTGAAAAGGCGAGGTCACGAATTGGAGGCAATTTTGCGCCCACAGGAAGTGCGCCCGCCCTGATCAAGGCACTGGTTTCCAATGCGATTCCGCGAATTGTGCGGTCGCTTAATTTTTCAGCAAACCAGTTCGAATCGTAGGCATCGCTCATTTTCTCACCATTTTTAATGTTCAATAACGTAATAACATTTGATCATTACGAAGTGAACATTTTAATCTCGGTCTATCAGCATTTACTGACATGAGTATCTCAAATGACACTGCACCTTCGAATTGCACTGCGTGACTGGGACTACATGACGCCGCTGGTCCTTGGCGACATCACCTCCGACAAGCTCGATCTTCAGGTAGACCGCATCGGTACGCTGGTATCGCATGTCGGCAAGGATCCCGATCACGACGCCGCCGAAATGTCGTTCAGCCGCTACACCCAGCTGCGCCATGACGGTGACGACAGCGTCGTCGGCATTCCCAATTTCATCATGCGCGGCTTCCGCCATCGCTGCGTCATGACCACCCAGAACAGCGAGATCACCACATTCGCCCAGCTCGCCGGTAAGCGCATTGGCGTCACCGGCTGGCGCGACAGTGGCAACACCTGGACCCGCGCCGCGATCCGCCGCGAAGGTGTCGAGGTCAACGACGCCATGTGGTATGCTGGCCGCCTGACGGAAGCACACCCGATCACCAATCGTCTCGACGGTTTCGGCCAGCCGGGCCTGATCGAGGCCTGCCCCGGCGAACGGCCGATGGTCGATCTTCTGCGTGAAGGCGGACTGGATGCGATCTTCACCCCGTTCATGCCGGACGGCTATTTCGAACCCGGCTCGCCTTACCGTCAGGTCCTTGCCGATTTCCGTTCGGAAGAACAGCGCTATTTCGATGATGTCGGTTACGTTCCGGGCATGCATCTGATCGGCATCAAGGCCGAGATTGTTGCCGAAAACCCGTGGGTGATCGCCGAGGTAAGCAGGTTGATCGATGAATCGCAACGCATGTGGACCAGCAAGCGCCGCAAGTATGCGGAAACCACGCCCTGGATGTTCGACGAAGTGCTGAAGACATCGCGTGATCTCCCCAAGGGCTGGGATGCAAGCGGATTTGCCGCCAACCGCAGGATGATTGATGATTTCGCCAAGGAGCTGCATGCCCAGGGCATCATGAAGCGTCATATGACGCCGGAAGAACTCTTCGCCTACGACACCGACGGCAGCCGCATCGCATCGCCCAAGGACTGAAACTCAACCATCGAAACAGACGTCACGTCATCAGATAGAACGTCATTTGATAAGACAAAGGGGAATGAACATGTCGCATAAGAAACTCATCGCTCTTGCACTCGCCGGCGCTGCCTTTGCCGGTATCGCCAACGCGCAGGACGCCGCACCGAAGCTTGAAGTCAACAAGGCACTACACGACCGGTTGCCGGAAGACATCAAGACGGCCGGCAAGATGACCTCTGTCAACAATGGTTCATTCCCCCCTTACGAAATCGTCACCGGCACAGAGATGACCGGCGCCAGCGCCGATCTGACCGAAGCACTCGGCGCGGTCCTCGGCGTCAAGATCGAACATGCCACCGTCGGCGGCCTTCCGGCTCTTCTCGCGGGCGTCAATTCCGGCCGTTACCAGTTCGCTTTCGGCCCGGTCGGCGACTACAAGGACCGCGAAGCAGCCAACGATTTTGTCGACTGGGTTCAGGAATATGTCGTCTTCGCGACCGTGAAGGGCAATCCGAAGGGCATCACCTCACTCGAGACATCCTGCGGCCAGCGGATCTCGGTCATGGCCGGCGGCTCTGCCGAACGGGTGATCAAGGCGCAGTCGGACAAGTGCGTCGCCGATGGCAAGGGCGCCGTCGAGGTGCAATCCTATACAGACCAGCCGGCATCGATCCTTGCCGTCCGCTCCAAGCGCGCCGATGCCTTCTTCTCTTCGCAGGCACCGCTCACCTATTTCGTCCAGCAGGCAAACGGCCAGCTTGAGCTGACCGGCGTCGGCCAGAAGAACGGCTTCAGCGACATCTTCCAGGGCGCCGTCGTGCCGAAGGACTCGCCGCTTGGCCCGATCATGATCGACGCCATCAAGGTTCTCATGGACAATGGCGCCTATGCCGCGATCATGAAGAAATGGGGCCTTGAGAACAACATGATCAAGCAGCCCGGCCTCAACCTCGGTGGACAGCTTCCCAAATGAGCACCAACTCCCAAAACAATGCAGCGCCCTCGGGCGCTGCGGACTTCCGCGATGTGGCAACGGCTCACGCGCCATTCCGCACAGGCCGCCTCGTCCTGTGGATCGTGATTGCACTGGTGGTCATCGATTTCGGCTGGATCATCGCTCATAACGAGAATTTCGGTTGGCCGGTCGTCGCCCAGTATTTCTTCGATCCGACCGTGATCAAGGGTCTCTATGTCAGCCTCGGCCTCACCGTCGTCGGCATGATCCTCGGCGTTATCGTCGGCCTCGTCATCGCCATCATGCGCATGTCGAGTGACCGTCTGGCGAGCGGCTTCGCCTCGCTGTTCATCTGGTTCTTCCGCGGCACGCCGCTGCTCGTCCAGCTGATCTTTTGGTACAACATGTCGACGCTGTTCCCGAACATCGCGATTTCCATTCCCTTCGGCCCGACACTGATCAGCTGGGACACCAATTCGGTGATCACCCCGATGACTGCGGCGATCGTCGGCTTGGCGCTCAACGAAGCGGCCTATATGGCGGAAATCATCCGCGGCGGCCTCTTGTCCGTCGATCGCGGGCAGGCGGAAACGGCAGAAGCCTTCGGCATGACCAAGTTGCGCGCGCTGTGGCGGATCATCATTCCCCAGGCGATGCGCTCGATCGTACCGCCGACCGGCAACCAGTTGATCAGCATGATCAAGGCGACCTCACTCGTCAGCGTCATCGCCATGGCCGACCTGCTCTATTCTGTGCAGTCGATCTACAACCGCACTTTCGAGATCATCCCGATGCTCCTGGTGGCCGTTCTCTGGTACCTGCTGATCACATCGGTGCTGAATATCGGCCAGAGTTATCTTGAGGCCTATTACGGCCGCAGCGAGCGCCGCAATACTGGCGTCGCCAAGGCGGTGGCCATTACCGAGGAGGCAAGCCATTGACCCCGATTGCCAATGCAAAACCCCTCGTCCAGGCCCGCAATGTCCACAAGGCCTTCGACCAGCTGGAGGTGCTGAAGGGGATCGATCTCGACGTCATGCCGGGAGAAGTCGTCGTCATTCTCGGGCCATCCGGCTCCGGCAAGTCGACCTTCCTGCGCTGTATCAACCACCTCGAAGCCATTCAGAAGGGCTTTATCGAGGTGGATGGCGAGCAGATCGGCTACCGGGTGAAAAATGAGAAGCTGGAGAAACTGACTGCCAACGGCATTGCCAGGCAGCGCCGCAAGATCGGTATGGTGTTTCAGCAGTTCAATCTCTACCCGCATATGACGGTGCTGCAGAACATCATCGAGGCCCCGGTCGGTATCCACGGACAGAGCCGCAAGGATGCAATCGAAAACGCCAAGAGCCTGCTGCAGCGCGTCGGCCTCTCGGAAAAGGAAAATGTCTATCCGCGCCAGCTTTCCGGCGGCCAGCAGCAGCGCGTTGCCATCGCCCGCGCGCTGGCGATCAAGCCGAAACTGATGCTGTTCGACGAGCCGACTTCGGCGCTCGACCCGGAACTCGTCGGCGAGGTTCTGTCGACGATGCGGGATCTGGCGAAACAGGGCCTCACCATGATCGTCGTCACCCACGAGATCGGCTTTGCCAGGGAAGCCGCCGACCGCGTGGTCTTCATGGATGGTGGCGTGATCGTTGAACAGGGCAAGCCCGAAGACGTGATCGGCAATCCGCAGCATCCGCGCACGCAGGCCTTCCTGTCCCGCTTCCTCTAGTCCCCTCCCCAACTAGCCCCGGCCCAAAAGGCCGGGGTCTTTTGTTAGAAATTGCACAGTCTGGAAATCCAATGCCTAGCCAAGACAATCTATATGCCCGCGTCTCCGACTTCGACGCCATGGAAGCCGACCTGAAGGCGACCCGCCATCACCTGCATGCCAATCCGGAACTTTCCTTCGAGGAAGCCGAGACCGCCCGTTATGTCGCCGACAAGCTGGAGGCCTGGGGTTACGACGTCACCCGCAATGTCGGCGGTCACGGCGTGGTGGCGGTGTTGAAGAACGGCACCGGTACGAAGAGCATCGGCATCCGCGCCGACATGGATGCGCTGCCGATCGAGGAAGAAACCGGTGTCGCCTATGCCAGTACCATTCCCGGCAAGATGCATGCCTGCGGCCATGACGGTCACACCACCGTGCTGCTCGGTGCTGCCGAATATCTCGCCCGTACCAAACGCTTCAACGGCACCGTGACGCTGATCTTCCAACCGGCTGAAGAAGCCGGCAAGAACAGCGGCGCCAAGCGGATGATTGAAGACGGTCTGTTCGATCGCTTCCCGATCGACGCGATCTTCGGCCTGCACAACCATCCCGGCATGCCGGCCGGAGCTCTCCTGACCCGTTCCGGCCCGATCATGGCGGCCGGCGACACGGTGAAGATTACCATCTCCGGCAAGGGCGGCCATGCCTCGCGTCCGCATCTGACCATCGACCCGGTCCTCGTTGCCTGCAACCTCGTCATGACCCTGCAGTCGGTTGTCTCGCGTAATGTCGATCCGACGCAGACGGCGGTCGTCACCGTCAGCACCATCCATGCGGGCGAAGCCACTAACGTCATTTCCAACACGGCGAAGATCGGCATGAGCGTCCGCTCTTTCGATCCGGCAATCCGTACCTTCCTCGAAGAACGCATCCGCAAGCTGACCGCAAGCGTTGCCGAAGGCCACGGGGCAACGGCCGAGATCGATTACGAATACGGTTATCCGGTCGTGGTGAATTCGGAAAAGGAAACAGCTTTCGCCCGTGAAGTAGCCGAAGAACTGATCGGTACCGACAATGTCTCGACCTGCCCGCTCCTGCCCGGCAGCGAGGATTTCGCCTATTTCCTCGAACACCGCCCCGGCAGCTTTTTGCGCCTGGGCAATGGTAAGGATTCCGCCATCCTCCATTCGTCGAAATACGATTTCAACGACGGCAGCCTGACGACTGGTGCCGCCATGTGGGCACGTCTGGCCGAACGTTATCTCGACGCCTGAGGCATCTGTACCAAAAGACGACGGGCTGCCTTGGCAGCCCGTTTTTGTTCAGGCTGCCCCAGTCGGACAGGCAGCGCAGGCTCTACAGTCCGAAGATCGCCGGCCACCAGCCAAGACCGACGAACAGGCTTCCGACGATCCCCGGTAAAAGCGGGAGAACACGCAGACGGGCCGCGACGTTCTGGCGTTCAAGGATCTTCATCCCAAGCCATATGCTCCACAGTAAGCCGGCCATGAACAGCCCCCCGCGAATGGCTCCCGCCCCCCCTTCTCCGAAGGACGTGTAACGCAGCGGTTCCAGAAGCTGGGCACCGAGGCCGATGATCAGACTGGTCAGCGCAATCGGGGCATATTGATAGCCGAGTTCGGTGAATAACTGGCCAAATCTTCCTTGCGCACCGGCGCGGCGCGCCAGAGCGGCGCTTGCGGCGGTGAAAAGCGCAAGCGCTGCCGTCATGATCGCCATGGTCCCGACCATGAAGAAGATGATCATCACGAAGTCGAGCCAGCGGAACACTTCGGCGCGCGCCGGATGTACGCTCATCAGCCAGGACGGGCCAACCGCGGTCACCCATGTCCAGTGGTGCTCGATGGCAAACACGCCGAAGGCCTGCCGCCATTGCTGATAGTGCGGCAGCACCAGCCAGAGAAAACCGCCAAGCGCCACACCGGTATCCATGAACAGAAACCAGGTCTCTGCGCGATTGGCCCGGTGATCACGGATGTCCTCGATCTCGCGACCCGGACGGCGTATATCCAGCCGAACGCTGCCTGCAGCCTGCGGATGAACACATCTGAAACACTCGATACAATGCCGGCTTTCACTTTTGCGCGGCAGATCGATCATCGTCGGACAGGCCCCTTTCTGGCTGTAGGCATCGTCGCCGGGTAACCGGATCTTCGGCGTGAACTGGACGGCCCCGAGCCGGGAATAGAGGCCGAGCACACGGCCGATCGGGCAGAGATGCCGGCACCAGACGCGCTTCTTGCGGCCGTAAAGACCGCCGATTGCAATCGCCAGCAGCATCGTGCCCCCGAAAAGCCCGGCTGCGGCCTCCGGATGATCGCGGACCCCTATGGTCTGGCCGTAAAGCGTCATGATGATGAAGCTGAGCGCCGGCGTGCCTTCCCAGCTTATCCAGGCTGGAATCTTGCGTTGCAGACCATAGCGGTTGGCAAGTTCCGAAGCTGCCCCCATGGGACACAGAAGGCCGCACCAGATCCGCCCGAAGACGATGACGGACAAAAAAACCAGCGGAAACCAGATACCCCACAACAGGTATCGCAGCGCCAGCGATCCGCTCGTGAGCGGCGTCGTCTCGGGCAACGGATCGGGCAGCAGCAGCGGCAAGCCGAGCACCAGCAGGAAGACGAGGAACATCAAGACCTGGATGATCCAGAAATGCGGGCGCGCCGTCACGAACCAGACCTCGATGCGACCAACCCAGGTCGAACGGTTCGCAAGTTCAAGCATGGTTGACTGCGGGGCCGGTTCAAAGGTCGTGTCCATGCCGAAATCGCGGTGCCGGTAAATTTCTGTCATTTCAGATCTTTCGGCCTGCTGGATGCCTCTGTCACGTTCGGCGTAACCGCCGTTGAAAACGGGCTGAGACGAACTGTCTCAATCAGGATGTTTTTCCTCATCTTTACCGCGAAAATGCACTAATGTATTTGAATTTAGTCAATTCTATCAGCATCTTATAAAAACTTTCAAACTTGACTCCACATTGCGCGGGGCAGATGTTGCGCCCTTGAAGATTGTCGAGATGGGGACCTGTCATGCGCAAGAAATACATATCCAAGACCGCTTTTTCGTCGGCCGCGTTTGCTGCTGCTGCTTTCATGTCCGTCGGCTCCGCAGCCGCGCTGGAATATCCGGTCGGTGAGCCGCAGGAGGCTGGCGGCATGGAAGTGGCTGCGGTCTATCTGCAGCCCATCGAGATGGAACCTGCCGGAATGATGCGTGCCGCCGCAGACAGCGACGTCCATCTGGAAGCCGACATCCATGCCATCAGGGACAATGCGAACGGCTTCGCCAATGGCGACTGGATGCCCAACCTGACGATCAGCTACGTCCTGACGCAGGATGGCGCGGATGTCTCGAAAGGGCCATTGATGTCGATGGTCGCCTCCGACGGCCCGCATTACGGCGACAACGTCAAGCTGGACGGCCCCGGCGAATATCACCTTGTATTCAAGATCGCACCGCCGGACGGCATGATGTTCGGTCGCCATGTCGACAAGGAAACCGGCGTCTCTCCGTGGTTCGAACCTTTCGAGACCAGCTATGATTTCACCTTCACCGGCGTGGGCAAAAAAGGTGCCTACTGATCATGCCGAAATGCGGACCGGTTGGCGCTTCCGTCTCTCCGCGGCACTGCTTGTCGCCGGCCCAATTTTTCTGCCGGCAACGGCGATTGCCGACGACGACCCGGTCTTCACGATCACTTTCAACGATGGCGAGGTCTCGCCGCAGCGGCTTGAAGTTCCGGCCGAAAAGCGTTTCGAGATCCGGCTGATCAACAACGGCCGGACGCCGGCGGAATTCGAAAGCGTGCCATTGAGCAAGGAGAAGGTAATCGGGCCGGGCGTAACCACCTTCATCGTCATCAAATATCTCGATCCGGGGGAATATTCGTTTTTCGACGACTTTCACCCGGATGCAGCGCCTGCCGTTCTCATCGCAATTGCGACGGAAGACTGACATGTTCGCATCCATTGCCTTCGTCGTCTGGCGCGAAAGCGTCGAAGCTTTGCTGGTCATCGGCATTCTCAATGCCTGGCTGACCGGCCAGGCCATCGATACGCGCCGCCCGCGCGGCTTTCTCTGGGGCGGCGTGATCGCCGGCTTAGGTATTGCCGGCGTGCTCGCCGCACTGCTGCTCTGGCTTGGTGAGGCAATATCCGAAGATGCTCAAACGATCTACCAGACGGTGATCGGGCTGCTGGCCGCCGCGCTCATCCTGCAGATGGTATTCTGGATGCGCGGCCATGCCCGCTCGATGCGCAACGAACTTGAAGGTTCGATGCAAAGGGCATTTACGACGGGCAATTGGTGGAGCGTGTTTGCTCTCGCGTTGATCGCCGTCGCCCGCGAAGGCAGCGAAACGGTGGTGTTTGTCTACGGCATCCTGTCCGCAGGCGTCTTGGGATCGGTATTTTCCGGCATTCTCGCCGGGTTTACGGGCTTCGCGCTTGCTGTAATGACCTATGCCCTGCTGATGGCCGGCAGCCGGGTTATCTCCTGGCGGCTGTTCTTTCGCATCTCCGAGATCGTGCTGCTGTTCCTGGCCTGCGGCCTGCTGATCACGGGGATCGACGGCCTTATCGACCTCGGCATGCTTCCGCGTCTGTCGCGCACACTTTGGAACAGCAATTTCCTGCTATCCGATGGCACCTCGGCGGGCGGTTTCTTCGCGTCAATGACCGGTTACCGGGCCCGGCCGAACCTGATGCAACTCCTGTGCTTCTGCGGCTACTGGGCGGCCGTGCTTGTCGTCATCTATCGGCCGAGAAAACGCGCCGTCTCGATCACAGCGCCGCGCTAGATAAAGGAAGCCCGGCAGGAGCACAGTGCGGCTCCACCGGCCTGAACCGACTTAGACCCGCAACAGGGTCTTGATGGCGCGGCGTTCGTCCATCGCCTTGTAGCCTTCGGCCACATCCGCCAGTTCGACCTCGAGATCGAATACCTTGCCGGGGTTGATCTGGCGGGTCAGGACAAGATCCATCAGATGCGGCAGGTAACGACGCACGGGCGCCGGACCGCCGAGCAGGCTCTTCTGCTGGAAGAACAGCTGCTGGCCATCGAGGGTTACGCCATGCGGAACGCCGACAAACCCGATCTTGCCGCCGGGACGGGCGCAATTGATCGCCTGCATCATCGATTCCTCAAGCCCGACGCATTCGAGAACAGAATCCGCGCCGACACCATTGGTCATCTCCTTGATGCGGGCAACACCGGCGTCGCCACGTTCGGAGACGATATCCGTTGCGCCGAATTCAAGCGCCAGATCCTGACGCGTCTTGTGGCGGCTCATGGCGATGATGCGGCTGGCGCCCATCTGTTTGGCCGCAAGAACGCCCATAAGGCCAACAGCACCGTCACCGACGACAACGGCCGTCGACCCTTCCTGAACGCCAGCGGCATCCGCGGCATACCAGCCGGTACCGAGAACATCGGAAACGGCAAGCAGGGACGGGATCAGGTCATCGGCCGGCATGTCAGCCGTTGCGACCAGCGTGCCGTCCGCAAGCGGGACGCGGGCATAGGGTGCCTGGGCGCCGGTCATGAACTCCCGCTGTTCGCAAGAAGACTGG
Source organism: Aliirhizobium sp. YIM B11859 (assembly GCF_057163345.1). Taxonomy (NCBI): domain Bacteria; kingdom Pseudomonadati; phylum Pseudomonadota; class Alphaproteobacteria; order Hyphomicrobiales; family Rhizobiaceae; genus Aliirhizobium; species Aliirhizobium sp. YIM B11859. The sequence continues at coordinate 212,808 of NZ_JBXHAY010000004.1, read as the reverse complement.
AAGCCGAACCGGCAATGCGGGCAGGTATTGTCGGACAGGCAGAAGGAACCGACGACAAACTGGCCGGGCTTGACCGTCTTCACCTCGCTGCCGACTTCGACAACCACACCACAATATTCGTGTCCCATCGCCATGGCACTGCTGACATCGCGCACGCCGCGGTAGGACCAGAGATCCGATCCGCAAACGCAGGATGCCGAAAGCTTGATGATCGCATCGGTCGGCTTGAGGATTTTCGGCTCGGCCACTTCCTCGCAGCGGACGTCGCCGGCGCCGTATAGCATTGTTCCCAACATGGGGCGTTTCCTTTCAGAGGCTTGGGCTCGATAGCCCGTTCGAATAGAGATGCATGGAGATCATTCGCCCGGCGGGAAATCCGTCGAGGCCGCCAGTTCGGTCTGTGCTTCGAAGTCGGCGATGCGCCTTTTCAGAGTAGCGACCGTGTTCTGCAGAGCCTGTGAGCCAAGAACCATACGCAGCGGTGCGGGCTCGATCTCGACACTCTCCATGATGCGCGCAGCCATCCGGACCGGGTCACCGGCAGCAAGGCCATTCTTCGGATCGAGCATTTTGAGGAAGGCGTGGGTGGGAGTGCCGTCGTAGATCGGCATGAGGTTGGCGACCTTGGCGCTGCCATAACGGAATTCCGTGCGAGCGCCGCCAGGTTCGACGATGGTCACGCCGATTCCAAAAGCTGCGACTTCCTGTGCCACAGATTCCGCGAAACCTTCTATTCCCCACTTCGTCGCGTGATACAGCGAGTTGCCGGGGAATGCCACTTGACCGCCGTAAGAGGACAACTGAATGATACGGCCGCCTCCCTGCCCACGCAGATGCGGGATCACAGCCCGGAATAGCTGGATCGAGCCGGTGAGATTGGTGGCGATGATCTTATCTATTTCGGGGTCCGACAATTCCTCGGCAGCACCGAACAGACCGTAGCCGGCATTGCTGACGACGACGTCGACACGGCCGACTTCCGCAAACACCGAATCGACGACGGACCTGATCGCAGCAACCTCGGTGACATCGAGAACTCTGCCGATGAACGTCTTCGGATAGAGTTCGCTCAGCTCCCTGATACTGGACAGGTCGCGGACCGTGCCCACGACTTTGTCGCCACGCTCAAGAAGTTGCCGGGTCAGTTCGCGGCCGAAGCCACTGCTGACACCGGTGATGAGCCATGTCTGTTGTGCCAATTCTGTTCTCCTTTAATGGCCAAATCGATGAACTAAAGGACGTCAGTCGCGCGGAGCGCCTCCAGCTCGTCGCGTACGCGTGCCGGTTCATCACGAAGGGGCATGTTATCCGTGTCGCCAACGGCATCAGGGCCGCCCGGGGCATCTGCTGCAAGTGCCGCAAACAACGGATCGAGATCGTTTTGCGCAGGGCCGTCTTCCGCAACAAGCTCAAGGGTCTTTCCAAGCGCCGCCGCCGAGGTCAGACTTGCGACCAGGACTTCCGCGATCTGCCTGCGAGCGATCACACCATCAGTGGGCGTGCCCGACTGACGGGTATCGCCCTGCAAAAACACCAGTTTGTGCTGATCGCTGCCGTTATAGTCGAACCAGCCGGGGCGGACGATCGTGTAATCGAGGCCGCTGGCGCGCACCAACCGTTCGCCCCGCCGCTTCCAGTCATGCGCCTCGGTGGAGCGATTGTAACTGCCGTTTCGGCCGGTTACGCCGATCGATGTCATCAGCGCGATGCGCACCCGTCGGCCGTCGAGTGCGTTCAGCACGTTGCGGACGCCACCGTAGTCGACGCGTTCCGAGCCAAGTTTGCCGCCACCGGTCGAACCGTGGGTGAAGATGACAGCATCGACATCGCGCACTGCCGGCCAAAGAGAAGCTGCTTCGGTAAGATCGCCGACAACCAGTTCTACATTTTCGCCCAGCATGCGACCCTTTCGGGTATCGCGGACAAGCGCCCGGACTGTGTATCCTTGGCGCAAAGCCTCCGAAACGACCGGCCGGCCGATACTGCCGGTGGCACCGACGACGAGAATTTTTTGCACTTTATCGTTCATTCTGTTTTTCCTTCCGACGCCGTCGGGCGCGATCTGTCGGCGAGCAACGTGGCGCACAACATGCTGCCGATTGCCATCACGGCGATGACCCAGCCCATCGGCCAGGGCGTTCCGTCGGCAAAGGCGCCGACGAGACCGGAACCGGCAATGCCACTGCCATATTGGATGGCGCCGACCAGCGCCGAGACGGCACCGGCCTGTTCGGGATAATCATGCATTGCACCGGCGATTGAGTTGGCAACGATGAAGCCGGTGACGGAAACGAAGGTCAGCAATGGCAGGAAAAGGCCCCAAAGACCGCCGAAGTCCGAATAGGCATCCACGGCGAGAAAAAGACCGGCAAGCATGGCGACGCAGGTGCCGACAGACAGGATACGATCCATGCCGTAGCGCTAGACGAGCCGCGAGTTGACGAGATTGGTGACGACGATGCCGATAATGCCGGCGCCGAAAAGCAGGCCGTAATATTCCGCCGGAACATGGTGGTAGGTGATGAAGGCGAAAGGCGTGCCAGCGATATAGGCATACATGCCGGCATAAAAGAAAGCGCCCGCACCGGCATAACCGATAATCTTCCTGTGTCCGAGCAGAACGCCGTAGCGACGGAAAGCACCCGACAGCGGATCGGTGCGACGGCGCTCGACTGGCAGCGTTTCCGGAAGGGTAAAAAGACCGATCAGAGCCAGTATTCCGACAAGGACCAGCACCCAGAAGATCGCGCGCCAGCCGGCCACCGCGGCAATCTGGCCACCGAGGATCGGTCCGAGCAGAGGCGCGATTGCCATCACCGCGATCAGGGTCGACAACATCTGCGCAGCACGCGGCCCCTGATAGAGATCCCGGACCATGGCGCGGGAAAGGACAACGCCTGCGCAGGCGCCGAATGCCTGCAGCACACGCCAGATGATGATCGCCTCGACATTCTGCGCCATGGCGCAACCTGCCGAGCCGATCACGAACAGAACGAGGCCGAGGGCAACCGGGATCCTGCGGCCATACTTGTCGCTGACCGCACCCCAGAGCAGCTGCCCAAGGCTGAAACCGATCAGAAATCCGGATATCGTATATTCGATGTTTCCCGGACTGGCGCCGAGATCGTCGGCCATGGCCGGCATGGCGGGGAGATAGAAGTCCGTGGAGATGGAGGCAAAGCCCATCAATGCGCTGAGAACGGCGAGCACGCTCCAAGGACTTGCCTGGGCAACGTGCCCAGTGTCGCCGGTCGCTGGGGCGGCCGCGGAAATTTGTGGTTCAGACATATATAATCAATCCGTCCATTCGAAAGACGACAGGCTGAATGGCCGACTTCCTTGATGAGTTACTAAGGGCAGCGCAGCACCGGATGGTCCTGGCAGGACGTGTTTCTGGGCCTCAGGAGCAGCATTGCGGCGCGAGTTCACGGAGCCGCTCAGGACGACGGTGCGAAAAGGCGCTCCTGTATCCGCGGCCGGCCGAGGACGAAGCCTCTTCGGCGTCACCTTCAAATGCCCTCTCGCATCAAATGCTCCGCTACCATTGCAGGAGGTGGATCAAGCATCTGGTCTCATCGCCAACCTGATTGGGAAGGAACCTAGCGGTAGCGAAGCGAAAGCATAAGATGGTCAATCGCGAATGAACCTATGTCCGGGATTCATTAATCGAGTGCCGGAACTCGGTGATTCCGGCCTGCTTCCCAATAGAGAGGGGCAAAGGGAACACGGCATGGAAATCACGAAGACCGGCATTGAACCCTCTGTCAGGAGACAAGAGATCCGGGTGGGCAAGCAGAAGTCGGCGGGATCCTGAAGCCTACCGAGGTCTGCCTTCAACAATCCGGCATTGGCAGCTTCCCCCTAGGTTGAGGAACGCTCGCTGCCATGACGCCAGCGCCGTGCCTCGCTTTTCATTTTCAGTAGGGAAGGCCGGCTTAAAAGCAGATAAAAATTCAATATAGATATATGATTACAGATGCTTATCGGACGGAATCAACATTCTGCACGCGGATCGATTACTTCAAATCTTGCACCGATCCTCACGTCATTTATTCGTTTGAGACATAAGCCCATGCGGCATTTGGCGCGTAGCGAATTTGATAAAGATCAATTAGAGGCCATTGATCAGGATGCGTCCAAGGCCTCTTCCCCGCCGTTGTGACAGCTCCTCAGAATTTCCTTGTGCTCCGTCGGCACAACTCTTCAATTGAGGCCCAAAATGATACGGCATTCTTCCAAACTGCTTTCCGTCGCGTTGGCAGCAGCCTTGGCGTCGAGCGTCTCGATCGCAAGCGCGCAGCAGGCAGCGGCCCCACCGCCATCGGTCACCACAACGATCATGCAGCCTCGCTCGCTACCGCTGAGCTACAGCTATGCCGCACGCCTGTCGGCCTTCCGCCAGACAGAAGTCCGTCCGCGGGTAAGCGGCATCCTGCTGAAGCGCAATTTCGTTGAAGGCGCCCGCGTCAGGTCCGGTGATGTCCTGTTCCTCATCGATCCAGCACCCTTCCAGGCAGCCCTTGCCGAGGCAGAAGCACAGCTTGGCCAGGTGCAGGCGCAGCTCTCCCAGGCAGTCCGCGAGGAACAGCGCAATATCCGCCTGTTCGACCAACGTGTCGGCAGCGAAAAGAGCCGCGACGACGCGATTTCGGCGCGCGAACTGGCCGAAGCTGCCGTTGCCGCGGCGAAGGCGCAGGTTCGGACCGCCGACCTCAATCTCAGCTATACCCGCGTCGATGCGCCGATCGGCGGCACGACCAGCCTCGAACAGGTGCCGGAAGGCAGCCTGATTACCGCCAGCACCACCCTTCTGGCCGATATCACCCAGACAGACCCGGTCTATGTCAACTTCTCCTTCTCCGATGCAGAGGCACGCGAGGTGCGCCACCTTCTGGCGCTGATGAAGCAGAAGGGTGATGTCCATCCGCTCAGCGTCAAACTGACCTTTGGTGATGGCACGGTTTACGGCAAGGAAGCGCGCATCGACTTCACCTCGGCCGTTGTCGATGCCAGCACCGGCACGATCCAGGCCCGCGCCGTCGTCGAAAACCCCGATAACGACCTTATCCCGGGCCAGTTCGTCCGCGCTACAGTGACGGGCGTGACGGTCGACCATGCTATCGCGGTACCGGAAATCGCCGTCATGCAGAGCGCCCAGGGCCAGTTCGTCTATACCGTCGGCGAAGATGGCAAGGCAAAGATCCAGCCGATCACGCTCGGCCAGGAAGTCGGCCATGACTGGATCGTCGAAAGCGGCCTGAAGGAAGGTGATCAGGTCATCACCGAAGGTATTATCAAGGTTCGTCCCGGTGCTCAGGTGGATATCTCCGCAAAGTCCGACGGGAACCCAGACAAGGTTGCAACGAACTGATGGGCAACAGATTTTTCATTGATCGGCCGGTTTTCGCGGCCGTCATATCCATTGTGATCATCCTGGCAGGCCTGCTTGCCATGCGAGCCCTGCCGATCGCACAATATCCCGAACTGGTTCCGCCACAGGTCGTGGTCACGGCCAACTATCCCGGCGCCAACGCCCAGACCATCGCCCAGACCGTTGCAGCTCCGCTGGAGCAGCAGATCAACGGCGTCGAGAACATGCTTTACATGCAATCGGCGAACTCCAACAGCGGCGCGATGCAGATCACAGTGACCTTCGCGCTCGGGACCGATCCCGATCAGGCGACGATCAACGTCAACAACCGCGTCCAGCGCGCTACCTCCACGCTGCCGAACGAAGTGACCCGCCAGGGCATCGTCGTCGCCAAACGTTCGACATCGCCGCTGGCCTTCATCGCCATGTATTCCGACAACCCGCAATATGACCGGGCCTATGTCGGCAATTACGCACTGCTGAACGTGATCGACGATCTGAAGCGTATTCCAGGTGTTGGCGATGCAAGCGTTCTTGGCAGCATCGACTATTCCATGCGCATCTGGCTTCGACCGGACAGGCTGGCGCAATACAATCTGACGCCGAGCGATATTTCGGCGGCGATCCAGGAGCAGAATTCACAGTTCGCTGCGGGTCAGTTTGCCGATCAGCCATCTCCGAGCGGGCAGCCGTTCACTTACAGCGTCACGACACAGGGCCGCCTTCCGGATCCGGAAGCATTCGGCAACATCATCCTGCGTTCCGATAGCAATGCTGCGGCGCTCCGACTGAAGGATGTCGCGCGCATCGAGCTCGGCTCCAAGAACTATTCGGTCAACAGCGGCCTCAACGGCACGCCGGCAGTACCGATCGTCGTCTATCTGCAGCCGGGGGCAAACGCGCTCGATACGATGCAGTCAGTGTCCTCGCGGCTGGCGGAGCTGAAGGCTTCGTTCCCGCAAGGCATAGAATACCGCATTCCTTACGACACGACGAAATTCATCCAGGTTTCGATCGATGAAGTCGTCCACACCTTCTTCGAGGCGGTTGCTCTGGTCGTCATCGTGGTGTTCCTGTTCCTGCAGAACTGGCGCGCAACGCTCATTCCGGTCATTGCCGTACCCGTGTCGATCATCGGCACCTTTGCCGGCATGTATATGCTGGGCTTCTCGATCAACCTGTTGACGCTCTTCGGCCTCGTGCTGGCGATCGGCATCGTCGTGGACGATGCAATCGTCGTGCTCGAAAACGTCGAGCGTCTGATGACGACGGAACGATTATCGCCACGAAATGCCGCGATCAAGGCGATGTCCGAGGTCAAAGGCCCGGTCATCGCCATCGTTCTGGTTCTCTGTTCGGTGTTCGTGCCAGTCTCCTTCATGGGCGGCCTTGCCGGCCAGATGTACAAGCAGTTCGCCGTGACCATCGCGATCTCGGTCATCCTGTCCGGCATCGTGGCACTGACACTGACGCCGGCGCTCTGCGCGTTGATCCTGAAACCAGGGCATCACGAACCGGCCCTGCCGTTCCGCATCTTCAATCGCGGTTTCGAACGGCTGACTTCAGGCTATACGGCCGGTGTGCAGTTTTTCATCAAGCGCTTTGCCATCGGCCTCATCATCGTCGCGGCCATTCTGGGCAGCACGGCCTACATGTTCCGCACCATTCCAGGCTCTCTGGTTCCCAGCGAAGACCAGGGCTGGCTGCTGCAGATCGCCGTCCTGCCGCCGGCCGCGGCACTGCCGCGAACCGAGGCCGTCATGGACAAGGTGGTGGAGAACACGAGGAAACTCGATGCCGTCCGCGATGTCTTCTCCGTCTCCGGCTACGATATTCTGGCGAGCAGCATCAAGAGCAGCGCCGGCCTCTCCTTCGTCATTCTCAAGGATTGGGACGAGAGACCACTCGCCTCGCAGGATGCCCGCAACATGGCGGGGCCGATCATCGGCGCCAACAAGGATGTCCGCGACGGCATGGTCCTGGCCTTCAACCCACCACCGATCCAGGGCCTGAGTACCACGGGTGGTTTCGAATCCTATATTCAGGACCGAACCGGCGGCAACGTCGCCAATCTTGCCGAGCAGACTGCGCGCCTTGTCGAGGCCGCTTCAAAGCGGCCTGAGCTTGCCGGCGTCCGCACCACGTTTGATGCCAGCGTTCCGCAATATCACGTCGATCTCGATCGCGAGAAGGCCAAGGCTCTCAACATCCCGATCGACAGCGTCTTCGATGCCATGCAGGCCACTTTCGGCAGCCTCTATGTCAACGACTTCACGCTCTACGGCCGCAGCTATCAGGTGACCTTGCAGTCGGAAGCCGCCTTCCGGCAGACACCGGACGATCTGAGGCAGGTGTTCGTCCGTTCGAGCGACGGCAACATGATCCCGCTCGATGCCCTGGTAAAGGTGACGCGCATCATCGGTCCGGATCTTCTGGAGCGTTTCAATGCCTTTAACGCCGCCAAGGTCACCGGAAATCCGGCGCCGGGCTACACGTCGGGGGATGCCATCAAGGCGATGCAGCAGGTGGCGGCCGAAACCCTCCCAACCGGTTATCAGCTGGCCTGGACCGGTTCGGCCTTTCAGGAACTGGCAAGCGGCAGTTCGGGCAACCAGGCGATGATCTTCGGCATCATCATGGTTTTCCTGATCCTGGCGGCACAGTACGAAAAATGGTCGCTGCCGCTGGCCGTCATCACGGCCATTCCCTTCGCCTTGTTCGGTGCGCTGCTCGCAACCCTGCTGCGCGGCCTGACCAACGACATCTATTTCCAGATCGGGATGGTGACGCTGATCGGCCTTGCAGCGAAAAACGCGATCCTGATCGTGGAATTCGCAGTGCTCAAGCGCCAGGAAGGCATGACTGCCGGTGAAGCGGCGGTCGAGGCGGCCCGTCTGCGCTTCCGCCCGATCGTCATGACGTCGCTTGCCTTCATTCTCGGCGTCGTACCGCTGGCGATCAGCAGCGGCGCCGGTTCCGCCAGCCGCCATGCGATCGGCACCGGCGTGATCGGCGGGATGATTGCTGCGACTTTCATCGCGACCTTCTTCATTCCGATGTTCTACCGCCTGATTGCCTGGCGACAGCCGAAGCCGCGGGAAGCCGATGATGAGACGACCGCCCTGACGCCGGCCGAGTAAGCTTGGGAAAACACAACGGGCGCGTCTCTCAAGACGCGCCCGTTGTGTTTCCGGGGGAAGGACCGCTCGCGATGCGTGTCGCGCGGTTGGAATGTTGCAGAACCGCAACGACATGACAGAAATCGGCCCGGCCGCGGCACAGCCTCCGCGTCGTCCAGGCGTTCAACACTTCAATGATATCAAGCAGTAAACATGACTTTTGCGAGCAGGTTTTATCCACTGACGGGCATCTTTAACTAAATCATTGCCATTGCACCGTTTTTTCCTGTCCTCTAGGCTTCAGCTCAACCTCCGCGGCAGTGGAGGATTTGTTGGCCTCCATTATTTCGTGACAGTCGTGAACAAGCTGAAGCTTGCAGATCTGATCGGTGTTTTTATCAAGTCCCGGGCGCGCCTTGAATCGTCGGCGCGAGCGCGAACAGGCTCCCGTGCCTTGGCAGAGGATCTGATGCAGGACGTATGGCTGAAGCTGGAAACGTCGCAAATGGTCGGCCAGATCGACAACCCGGCCGGTTTCATACAGAAAGTTGCCAATACAACTGTCGCGGGGCATCTGCGCAAGGAGCGACGTCGGACAGAAATCGACCTGGAAATCTCCGAGTTGATCTGGGAAACGTCCGACGATATTTCACCGGAAAGGATGCTGATCGGCCGCGAAAACCTTCAGGCGGTCGAGGCCGCGCTGAAAGAGCTGCCGGAGAAGACACGGCGGATATTCCTGATGAACCGCATCGAGGGCATACCTCATCGGCGTATCGCGGAGATGCTCGACGTCAGCGACGAGGCGGTCTATTATCACATCCGACGAACCCTGGAGCATCTGGCCAGGATCCGCAGCGATATTACCGGATGATTTTTCCGCGACTTTCCTTTGGCAAACGGCACGTTCACGCGTCTATAATGTAGAACCACTCGAAACTGGGTGGATTGCCATTTGAAACCGCGCTGCACCATTGATGGATGATTCCGAAAAAACCGCCGAACGCGAACGCCGCATCGCTCTCGATGCGCGTGACTGGATCGTGCGGCTGACATCGGGAAACGTCAGCGACACGGCGCTGGAGCGCTTCAAGGCATGGCGGGATCTTTCCCCTGAACACAAGCTTGCTTTCGAGCGCGAACGGACATTCTGGCAGCAGTTGCAGGTTCTGGAGGAGGCAGATGAAAAACCTTCCACCACCCAGCGGCAGCCAATGCCCGCGTCCGGTATCAGGCGCCGAACATTCCTGGCGGGCGGAGCAGCAACCGCAGCGGTTGCGGCAACCATGGTCTCGTTTCCGCACCTGCAGGAATGGTGGTCGGCCGATTTTGCCACCGCAGTCGGTGAACAGGCGGAGATTGCCCTGCCTGATGGTTCGGTTGCCACACTCAATACCGACAGCGCAATTGCGGTGGATTTCACACAGCAACTCCGTCTTGTCACACTTATAAAAGGCGAAGCCGGGTTCCGCCTATGGCCGGGGACCTCCGCTCCCTTTCGCGTTGCGGCCCTCGGTGGCAACAGCGATGCGCTCGACACCGCCACCTTCTCTGCCAAGGCAATGGCGGGCATGGCGACGATCACGGTGGAAAAAGGCAATATCCGCGTAACCGGCCAGGTCGCGCCCAAGGCGAGTTATGAAACGTTTGCTGGGGAAGTGGAACTGGCCGCAAACGAGCAGACCAGCTACAGGGCAGGTCAACAACCCCTGCCCGCTTTATCAGTCGATCCGGACCTCGTTCTGGCATGGAGGAGCGGGCGACTGATCTTCGAAGGAAGGCCGTTTTCGTCGGCCATTGCCGAGATCGGCCGCTACGTTCCAGAGCGTATCATCATGGGACCGGGCGTCGATCCTGATATTCCGGTCAGCGCGATATTCTCAACCCGCAACGCCTTTGACGCTGTGCGTGCGCTGGCAAAGACCCAGGGCCTCGTGGCGCGCCGTATACCAGGCGTGATGATCGTCCTTACCTAGGCGACCTCCACTTTTTTCGGAAAAATCACAATCGCCTCTTTAGGCATCCCCCTCCTTCGCGCGTCAACATGCTGAAGGGGCGGAAAATGGCGCGCCTTCGATCGATGGTCCGTGGGGGGCCTTTCAGAGGGATTGGGGTTTTGATGATGAATGGGGCAGCACGGCCTGGTTTGCGGCGGGTGAGCAGGCAGTTTTTGACCACGTTTGCGATGAGCACAGCGCTTTGCCTGGGCGCTTTCCCGGTGGCAATGCCGGTCCGGCACGCCGCTGCACAGACCATGCACATGCATGAATTCAATCTTCCCAGCCAGCCGCTCAATCGCGCCCTGCGCCAATTTTCCGAGGCATCCGGCATACAGATCGCCTACCGCACGTCGATTGCCGCCGGAGCAAAAGCGCCTGCAGTCTCCGGCTTGATGCCGTCGGAAGAGGCGCTTGCCCGGCTGCTCGCCGGTTCCGGACTGCGTTACAGTTTTGCCAGTGCCAATACGGTGACGATCCTTGATGCAGCGACCACCTCGGCGATTAACGGTACGGCTGGTGGCGCACCTGCCCTTGCTCCGATCATTCTGCAAGCGCAACAGGAGAGCGCCTTTGGACCGGTAGACGGAATTGTCGCGACGCGCAGCGCAACCGGGTCCAAGACCGACGCGCCTCTTATCGAAATCCCGCAGACGATCAACGTGGTGACGGCCGAGCAGATCAAGGCACAGAGCGCCCAGACCATCGGCGAGGCCCTGCGTTATACGCCAGGGGTCAGATCGGAAGGTTATGGTGCGAGCTCGCCCTTCGATGCCTATACCCAAGTGCGCGGCTTTCGTTCCGACCTCTATCTGGACGGATTAAAACTGCCGGGCGGCAATATCGACGGCACGGCAAGTGGCGTTATCGATCCGTGGGCGCTGGAACGGCTTGAGGTTCTCCAGGGACCGGCATCAGGACTTTATGGCCAATCCGGGCCGGGCGGCATCATCAACATGGTGACCAAGCGGCCGACGGATCAACCTATCCATGAAGTGCAGGTCCAGGGCGGCAGCTTCGGGCGCATCCAGACCGCCTTCGATTTCGGCGGACCGATCGACGACGAAGGGCAGTTCCTCTACCGCATAACCGGGTTGGGGCGCAGTTCGGGCACGCAACTCGATTTTGCCAAGGACGACAGATTCTATATCGCGCCGGCACTGACATGGAAGCCGGATGAGGACACGTCGCTGACTTTGCTTGGCCTCTATCAACGCGATCGCGGGGTGTGGCCGTTCTTCAACTACATGCCGGCGGAGGGATCGCTTTCCGATTACAATGGCCGCAAGATCGCCACCGACACCTATCTGGGCGAGCCCGATTTCGACAAGCTGGATCGCGATCAGGCTTCGATCGGCTACGAATTGCAACACCGTTTCAACGACACGGTCGCCGTCAAGCAGAACATGCGCTTCAGCAATGCGAACTCCTACACGCGCGGCGCGGTTACCGGACGTTCTTATCTGAGCGGCACCGGCGTCATCGACCGGATGGGCATACGCGTCGACAATGATGTCAACACATTCACCATCGACAACCAGGTCAAGCTCGATCTCGATACGGGGCCTTTCGCGCATGATGCGGTGGTCGGCCTCGATTACCGGCACGAGTCCTCCGACTATCTGTTCACCGGCGGATCGGCTCCCTCTCTCGATGTCTTCGATCCCGTCTACAATTCAGGGCCGATCACGGTCGACGACTTCTCCCTCACCGATTACGACAGCAAGCTCGATCAGGTCGGCATCTATGTCCAGGACCAGATCAGGTTCAATCAATGGGTCCTGACCCTCGGGGGACGTTACGACCGGGCCTGGAGCGAACTCGACAACGCGGCAACGACCTTTGCCTCTGCCAGCAGGACGGAACAGGACGACCACGCGTTTACCGGACGCGCCGGCCTGACCTATCTCTTCGACAACGGCATCGCACCCTATGTGAGCTACGCGACATCGTTTCAACCTGAAACCGGGGTCGATGCCACCACGGGAGGTGCATTCAAACCGAGCAAGGGCAAGCAGTTCGAGATCGGCATGAAATACCAGCCACCGGGGACCAGTACGCTGATCACGGTGGCGGCTTTCGACCTCACTCAGACAAACCGCATCACCACGGACGCTGCTTTCCTGCAACGCCAGATCGGCGAGGCACGGGTGAAAGGCATAGAGATCGAAGCCAAGTCGGAAATCACCGACAATTTCGGCCTTATCGCAACCTATGCCTATCTCGATCATGAGATCACCAAAAGCGCCAATCCGGATGAGGTCGGCAGGGAGCTCTTCTCGACCCCCAATCATCAGGCCTCGCTCTGGGGGGATTACCATTTCGCCGATGGGGCATTGGCAGGTCTAAGCCTCGGCGCGGGTGCACGCTATATCGGGCCATCCACCGATTCGTCCAACACGCTCGACATACCGGGGGTGACGCTCTTCGATGCGCGCCTCAGGTTCGAGCTTGAAAATCTGTCGAACGAACTGGCTGGCGCGACCTTGGCGCTGAGCGCCACCAATCTCTTCGACAAGGAATATGTGAGCCAGTGCGACGGCGACACGATGTGCACCTATGGGGCGCGGCGCACCGTGCTCGCAACACTGAACTACAAGTGGTGACGCCCGGTTTTCCGGGCTTCACCTTTTCGAAAATGACACCTGGTGCCACCTCGCGGCTCCAAGTGTCCGGCGTCGTGGCATGGCTGGTCGGACGTCGCCAGCGTGACTTGAAACTGGGATGAGGATGGACGCTTTCGGCGCAAAGCCAGCGAAGAAAAAGACGACGGCGCGGCTGTGGCTGATCATTCACAGCTGGCTGGCGCTGCCGCTCTGGGCGCTTGTCTTTTTCGTCTGCCTGACCGGCACCATCGCCACCGTCAGCCAGGAGATATTATGGGTATTCAAACCCGAAATCCGCGCCAACCGCCCCTCCGGCAACGCGCCTCTTCTCGGTTACGACGCAATCCTGTCCGCAGTGGAAAAGGCCGATCCGGGGGTAAAGGTGGAATTCATCTCACGCCCGGTCAAGACGATCTATGCGCTGGAAGTGGTTGTCACCGCGCTCGACGGGCAGAGCACCACACTCTACGTCAACCCTTATACCGGCGTTATTCAGGGAACGGGAAAGACCTATGATTTCCGCTTCTTCATGCGTGCCCTGCACGGATGGCTGCTGTTTCCCTTCAACGGCATGACAAGCTGGGGGTGGTTCCTGGTATCGTCATTGTCCGTGCCGATGCTGGGCTCGCTGATCACCGGTGTGCTCGTCTACAAGAAATTCTGGCGGGCCTATCTCAATCCACGCCTGCGTATCCGAAGCGGGGCCCGGATTTTCTGGGGCGACGTCCATCGGCTCGCTGGTATCTGGTCGCTGCCTTTCATCGCCATCATGTCGGTCACCGCCGGATGGTTCCTGATCCAGCATATCCTCACCGCCAACAGCATCACGGTCTCGACCGTCGGCATCCCGCCCACCATAGCCCGTGAAAACGTGCCGTCCGGCACCGGCACGACAGCGCCCTGGATATCGCTCGACCGCGCCGCAGCCCTGGTGCATCAGGAGTTTCCGGATCTCGATCCTGCCTATGTGCAGATGCCGGTCAATGCCTACAATCACATCGTTGTCGGTGGGCGCGGCAACTATCCGCTGATCTTCGAGACCGCCAACGTCAATCCCTATAACGGCAAGGTCGAATGGACACGGCGCGTATCCGATCGCTCGGCGGTGGAGCTGGTGACGGAAAGCATGCGCCCCCTCCACACAGGAGATTTCGCCGGCATCTGGCTCAAGCTTCTGTATTTCGTGTTTGGTCTGCTTCTAACCTCGCTGGTCTTCTCGGGTATCATGGTGTGGACCAAGCGGACGGCACAGGCGACCAGATCGCTGGTTCGCGACGTGAGGGACGCTCGGCAGTTTCACGCCTCTGCGGAGAAGGCGAGATGAGCGACTTGCAAACAAGACCCTCACCGCCCAAAGCCAATCCTCATGCCGGTTTGCCCGGCGGAAAGCGCCGCTGGCCCTTCCATCTCAGCCTGCTTCTCCTGCTCATCCCCGCAGTTTGCGTCCCGCATTACTTCCGCGAAGTGGCGCTGTTTTCCGGCACCGATGGCCTTGGCGAGCGAAAGCTGGGCGAGATCGAAGTAGGCCCCTGGCACGTTCACCTTGCCGAATTCCGTCTCGGCGAACCACTCGATCAAGGGCCTGCCGGCTTCATCAAGACCTTCGCGCTCGGCCTCGATCCGGCAAGCGCCGATCACGTCAAGGCAAGCTATATGCGGGTCGGAAAACCGAGATCGCTGAGGGCAGCCGGCGCGATCTTCTATGGTACGCCCTATCGCCAGCTTGTCGATCTGCCCATACCCGCCCGGACAACCGCCGACGAACGGTTATGGCTAACCCTCGAGGGCTGGGACGGTTCAGTCCATCAGGCATCCATCGCCTTATCGGAAGCATCGCCGATGACTGTGGCATGGCTGAAGAAGCAGGCAGGTGCGAAATGACGAACAGGCTGAAAATAGCATTCCTGGCATTCGCTGCCGTGTTCTGCGGCACGGTGCCCGCCCTTGCACACTATCCCTATTGCAGCTGTGCGCTCTACGATGACAAGATTACCTGCACCGGTGGTTTCTCCGATGGCACAGGCGCCAACGGCGTGAAACTCGATGTCATTTCTTATGACGAGCAAGTGCTGATCCCGGGAAAGTTCGGGGCAGATTCCAAGGCGAGCTTCGAAAGACCTGACGGAGAATTCTACATTCTCTTCGATGCAGGCCCCGGTCATGTGGTGGAAGTCGATTGGCACGATATCGACGGGATCGACAGATGAGCGGAGGTCGCCACAGCCAGATCGTCCGCCCCTCAGGCGCCGGACCCGAAACACTTTTTGTCGTCCTTCTTTGCAGCGCCATCCTGCTTGCCTCGACCGTTGTGGTCGCGCTGCGTGCAACCCCGCCCGAGACGGTCTCGATAGACACGTGGCAGGTCGATGCGCGCTCGGAACTGACAGCCGCCGAGCAGGGCATTAACGCGGACCTGCGGGTCGCTGCCGACGATATCCTCCTCGCACTGGAGGGTGGAACCGTGCCTCAACCCGAAAAACTCGCGGCAAATGCCCTGCCACCGTTCATAAAAGATGCCACCACCGATGCGCGGGGCGGCCATGTGTGGAGCGTCGTAGACGGCAAAGACGGTTTCGTCGGGTGGTTCGGTCGGTCCGCCTCGCCCGAGATTGGCGGGTCGATGCTGTTGCAGATCGCCGCCACCGATCGTTCCGTCGACCACGCGGATGGCAAAGACAAAGTGTCGGTCTGGGTTAATCGTGATCAATCCGCAAATGTTCACGGTCTTTCCAACAAGGCGCTGATCTCGTCGGGGTGGAAACAGGTCACCAGCCGTTTCGATGCGTCTGTTACGCGGGACCCTCGCCGATGAAGCCTATCTCGCGTCGTTCGCTTTTTTGGGGTCTGACCACCATCGCCATCTCCTTGCCTATCCGCAGCCACGTCGCTGCGGCAGAAAAACTGCGCATCGGCGTGACCCTTCATCCCTATTATTCCTTCGTCGCCAATATCGTCGGCGAGCGGGCTAAGGCGGTGCCGCTCATCCCGGCGGGCTTCAATCCGCATGCCTACGAGCCGCGCGCCGAGGACATCCGCAGGCTCGGCTCGCTCGATGTGGTCGTGCTGAACGGCATCGGCCACGACGATTTTGCCGAGCGAATGATGGCCGCGTCGGACAAACCGTCATTGCCGACCATAGAGGCCAATCGGGACGTACCCTTGTTGGCCGCCGTCGGTGGGGTGTCTAGCCGTATGGGCAATAATCGCGTTGTCGGCGGCCAGGTGGTCAACTCACACACATTCCTGTCCATTACCGGTGCAATCCAGCAGGTCCAGACCATAGCCCGCGAACTCGGACGCCTCGATCCCGGCAATTCCGCCGAATACACGAAGAATGCGCGCCTCTACCAGCAGCGGCTGCGGAAGATCAGGGCAAACGCCCTGTCGGAGCTAAAGGAAATGCCGGGTGCAAGTTTCAGGGTCGCCACGATCCATGGCGCCTATGACTATCTGCTGCGGGAATTCGGGCTGGAAGTGACCGCCGTCGTCGAACCGGCTCACGGCATCGAGCCGAGCCCGTCACAGCTTGCCAAAACGATCGATGCCATCAAGACGCTCGACGTGAGGGTGATTTTTTCCGAGCTGAATTTCCCCTCTCCCTATGTCGAGACCATCGAGCGGGAGACCGGCATCCGGCTCTATCCGCTCTCCCACATCATCTACGGGGCTTATACGCCCGAAAAGTTCGAGGTGGAGATGGCGGAAAATTTCGCCACCGTCGTCAGGGCCATTCGCGAGCAGAGCCCCCAGGAAAATGGAGCGTCCAGATGAGCGCGCTCACATCGACATTCACGGCAAGCACCATCGGGAAACCATCACCACGCGGGCCGGCCGTGGTCTTCGATGATGTCTCGCTGACACTCGGACGAACGACTATTCTGTCCGATGTCAGACACCGTATCGAGGGCGGAAGCATCCATGCACTGATCGGCCCGAATGGCGGCGGCAAGTCATCACTGGTTCGCTGCCTGCTCGGTCAGGCGCCCCATCGTGGCAGAATTCACATCGAATGGCGCGGTGAGCCCGGCACCATCGGCTATGTTCCGCAAGCGCTGGATTTCGATCGCGGACTGCCGATGACGGTGATGGATTTCATGGCGGCGATCGCCGCCAACAGGCCCGCCTTTCTGGCCCCGAAAATCCCGGTGAGGAAGCGGATCCTGGCCGCTCTAGAACAGGTTGGAATGGAACAGAAAGCCTATCGGCGGATGGGGGCGCTTTCCGGCGGCGAGCGCCAGCGCGTCATGCTGGCACAGGGGGTCATGCCGGAGCCTGATCTCATTCTGCTGGACGAACCGATGGCCGCGTTAGACGAGGCGGGCGCCAGAATATTCGAACGCGTATTGCTCGATCTGAAAAGCAAGGGCGTCACTGTCTTCTGGGTGGAGCACGACCTCGATGCCGTCCGCAGGCTGGCAGATCAGGCCGCATGCCTGAACAGACGCTTGTTGCTCACCGGCACGCCGACGGCTGTGCTGACACCCGAAAACGTCATGACGCTGTTTTCGCATCGTTCGGGCATATCGCCATGAGCGAGATGTTCGAAGCCTTCCGCCAAGGCGTACAGGTGCTTGCCGCAAACGGCTATCTGCCACAGTCACTGGCCTATGGTTTTGCCGTCAATGCGCTGCTGGCTGGCCTGATCGCCGGACCGATGCTGGGGTTTCTCGGCACGCTGGTCGTGGTCAAACGACATGCCTTCTTCTCAGAGGCTGTCGGCCACGCGGCACTCACCGGCGTCGCGATCGGCATATTGGCCGGTGAACCCTATACCGGTCCCTACGGCTCGCTTTTCGGCTATTGCCTGATCTTCGGTATCGCGCTCAACTATCTGCGCCACCGCACTGGACTTTCTCCAGATACGCTGATCGGCGTATTTCTCTCCATGTCCCTTGCGCTCGGTGCAAGCGTGTTGCTGGTGCTTGCAGGACGGATCAACGTTCACATTCTTGGAAACGTGCTGTTCGGATCAATCCTCACCGTGTCCGGCACCGACATCGTGATCCTTTCGATTGTCGGCATCCTGGTCGCCACAGTCACGGCGGTCTTCTTCAATCGCTTCATGCTGGCAAGCTTCAATCCGGTCCTCGCCTCGGTGCGCGGCATCCCGGTCAAGCGTCTCGACTATGTATTCGTCATCCTGGTGACTGTGGTCACGGTCGCCTGCGTCAAGATCATCGGCGCCGTCCTCGTCGGCGCGCTTCTCGTCATTCCGGCCGCAAGCGCGCGCATCGTTTCCCATTCGCTGAGAGGATTTGTCTCGTTATCCGTGACATTCTCCCTGATCGCCACTCTGGCCGGCATTATCCTGCCGATGGAACTCGATCTTCCAGTCCCCTCCGGCGCTTCAATCATCCTTTCGGCCGGCGCCCTGTTCATGGTCTGCGCCATCATCCGCGCATTGATCCCGGCTTTGAAAGGAGAAGCCGCATGACCCATGGACTGACGCGCCGTCTGGCGATGAGCTCTGCGGCAACCATCCTGGCCAGCGCAGCCTTTGCCCAAGGCCTGAAGCCGATCCGATCCGGTGGATCGATCCTTGTGCTGACGGCTCATCCGGCCGCCTACGCGCTTGCCGTCGCCATGACCCGGAGAAGCTCCATCGAAGTAAAAGCCATACAGCCGGAGAAGCTTCCAGCCAGCCGCCTGACCTCCTTCCTCCTGGGCCGCGGCAAACAAACGCTGGCGGATGCTGCCATGCAGGCGGATGCCGTGGTGACATTCCGGTCATTCTGGCCGGATGATCCGCTTTATCCCCATGCGAGGCGCAGCAATATAAGACTGGTCGAAATCGATGCCGCCCGACCGATCGACGGGCTTCTGCCGGGTATTGCCGTTGCCGAACCGACCGACGATACCGGCGTTTACAAAGCGCTGGATCTTGCGCCGATGCCGCCATCGGGGGAAGCAATGGCGCCGTGGCTGTCGCCTACGGCCCTGGGGCGCATGGCCGATATCGTCGCAGCAGATCTCGCACGTCTTGATCCGAATTCGGCAAAAGCGATCGCCGAGAACGCCGCTGTGCTGAAGCGAAGCCTCCTGGCACTGAAAGCCGATGCGGATGTCGCCTTGACCCGGGCGACGAACCTGACAGCCCTCGCCCTGTCACCGCATGCCCAGTATCTCGCCGGTGATCTCGGGATAGAACTGCTCGGCTCACTCACGGTGGCGCCCGGCGAATGGACTTCGGAACGTCGTGGTAAGCTTGCGGGTTGGCTGCGGGAAAACGAAGTCCCAGTTGTACTGCTCGACACCGAAATCGCTGATGATTTGCGTAGCGCCGTGGAAACGGCCGGAGCCAGGACCGCGATCCTCTCGCTGACCGATGGCAAAGATGGAGACCTCGTCGGGCTCGCAAACAGCAATCTGCAAACGTTGAGCGATGTGTTCACAGGTTAGGCAGCGGGGCTGCCTCCGCCCTGAACGGGGTCGAACGATGAACCTTGCGATCCATCGTTCGACCGACCTTCAAGGTCAGCGTGCCGAAAGCTCACCCTCATCGGCAACAATCGATGCCGCTTCGGTTCGCAGGACGTCCTTGGCGTTCTTGCGAGCATTTTCAATCGCGAGATCGGCGCTCAGGCTGCGCTCGTTCGCCTGCAGCCCATCGTCTTCGCTGCGCATCAAGCCATCATTGGCTTCGCCACGCTTCTTGAGACGGTTTGCCAGAGCAGTCTGCTCGTTCCGCCGCTCGGTCTCATTCAGCGAGACGACACGCTTTTCGCGCTGCGCCTTCAGTTCGGCAGCGTCCTCGACGAAACGCTGGAAATCCGGATCCTTCTGCACCCGCGCCTCGTGGCGGCTTTGCAGTTGCGGGATCAGTGCGGAAATATTGGCCGCGGCCTTGTATTTCGCCGGCTTGATCTGGGTCCAGGGCAGCGCGTTGTCGTAACTCTGCTCACCCAGCGTCTTCGGGTCGGACAGGCCCGGCAGGCTGATGTCCGGCGTCACGCCGCGCAACTGCGTTGTTCCGCCATTGACACGGAAAAACTGGGCAATCGTCAGCTTCAGCTGGCCAAATTTCGGCTTGCTGTTATGGACCGCCTGATCGAGGTCGATCACCGTCTGCACGGTTCCCTTGCCGAAGCTTGGTTCTCCGACAATCACGCCGCGACCGTAATCCTGTATCGCTGCTGCAAAAATCTCGGACGCCGATGCCGAGCCACGATTGATCAGGACACCAACCGGACCAGACCATGCAGGCGTCGACAGGTCATCGCTTTCAACTTCGACTTTGCCCTCGGCGTTGCGCTGCTGGACGATCGGGCCTTTTCCGACGAACAGACCCGTCAGATCGATCGCCTCGGCCAGGGAGCCACCGCCATTGTCGCGCAGGTCGACCAGAACGCCATCGACCTTGTCCCGCTTCAGTTCGCCAAGAAGCTTGGCAACGTCACGGCTTGCGCTCCGATAGTCGTCGTCGCCTCTTCGCCGCGCTTCGAAATCCTCATAAAAGGCCGGCAGTGTAATCACCCCGATCTTGCGCGTAACGCCGCCGTCTTCGACGGAAAGGACAGTCTTCTTCGCCGCCTGCTTTTCGAGACTGATCTTGTCTCGCACCAAGGCGATGACGCGGTGGTTGGCGCTTTCTCCGGCATCTGCCGGCAGGATGTCCAAGCGAACAACGGAATCCTTCGCCCCGCGGATCATCTGCACGACTTCGTCGAGGCGGGTGCCCACGACCTCCTTGACCGCACCGTCATCTCCCTGGCCGACACCGATAATGCGGTCGCCGACTGCGAGCTTTCCCGAGAGTTGTGCCGGTCCGCCGGCCACCAGCTCACGGATCGTCGTGTAGCCATCCCGCTCCTGCAGCACGGCACCGATACCGACCAGCGAGAGCTTCATCGAAATATCGAAGTCGGCAGACGCTGCAGCGCCAAAATAGTCTGTGTGCGGATCGACGGAGTTGGTATAGGCAGCCATGAAAGACTGGAAAACATCGTCGCTCTTGTAGGTATAGACCCGCTCGAGAATGTTCTGGTACCGCTTGTCGAGGGTGTCGCGAATGAGAGCATCGGCTTGGCCCGCCAGCTTCAGACGCAGCCAATCGTTCTTGACCCGCTTGCGCCACAGGTCGTTGATTTGCTCTTGCGACTGCGGCCAAGGCTCTTGGTCCGGAGAAAGGGAAAAGGTTTCCCGTGCGCTGAAATCGAAGCCTTGCTTGAGCAGGTCACGCGCATAGGTCATGCGGTCGACAACACGCTGCGAATAGATGTTGAAGATCGTGAACGGGATTTTCAGGTCTTCGCGGGTGATGGCATCATCGATCCCGTTCCTGTCAGCCGCGAACTTGTCGATATCGGCCTGCAGGAAAAAGCTTCGGTCCGGATCAAGAGACTTGATATACTTGTCCATGATTTTGGCGGATAGCGCATCGTTCAGCGGAACCGGTTTGTAGGCGTATCGCGTCAGGAACTGCGCACTCAGATGAGCGGCTTCCGCCTGCTGTTGCAAGGGCGCCAGGACTGGAGGCGATCCGGACTCCAGCGAATATGCCGGTGTCGCAATTGCAAGGAAGAGGCCAATCAAACCGTATCTTAAGCGCATTCAGCTTTAATCCTAATCGTAACGTCTAGTCTCTACGAACTGATGGTGTTGGAGCAATGGTGATGTTTTGGCAACCAGATAAGCTCGCAAAACTTCGTGTCCGTCGTCAAAAATGCAGGTAAGGCCGGTGGCCTTCGAAGCTTGGCATCTAGAGGATATCGGTTCAAAGCGGACAGTGAAGCCTTGGACCGCGAAAAAGCCGGCAACGCCGCCATTTTTATGGCCGCGACTGTCAAAAATTCAAAGGTCATTGGCAAAATTTATGCGTCTATCTCGCCGCAACGCATTTACCGCCCCCCGAGGTGAAACCGAAAGCTGTTCGGCGCCGAAGAGCGCTCATTCATCTAGAACAACAACAGTCGATCAGCCTCGGCTCACTCGTCAGCGACCAGTCGCACCTCTGCCATTGTCTCCGGACACCCGCTCGGTGACAAGGTAAGCGGCGGCGCTCGCGGCGGCGGAAAGCAAAGTACCCCAGGCGAGATCGGCCAATGTCAAGGTGCTCGACCATTTGACCAAGGTCGCCTGGTTTGTCAGATCGTAAGTCGCATAGGCCGTAAAGCCGACGACGGCACCTGAACACAGCGTGGGTTTCAACGAACCCGACATCAATCCCGGCCGAACTGCCAGGTACACGAGCCCCGCAGCATAAATGAGATAGAATGCGATTGCAGGCAAAGGCCTGAATTCGTTTGCCAGGATGTCATCCATAACCGGCCGGTAAAGCCGATCGGCCATGGTGCTCAGCCATACGAAATCGACGGCGACCATCACAACCAGAGTGACAAGATAAGCGATAAGGCCGCGTTTCATGTCCATGTTTTTCTCTCGCACCGGGATCAGTTGATACGGGTCCAATCGATGCCCTTGCACAAAAGGCCAGCAACGACACAGCCCTTCGTCGTCATCTTGTCGCCATTGACCGTCACTGTCAGCTTGTAGGTCAGGTCGCGCTGCGGGTCGAAAGCGGAGCCGGAATAGACGCCATCAGCACCCGGTGTGATGGTCATGACCAACTTGTCGCCTTCCTTTTCTTTTGCCGTACCGGGTTTGATCCATGTGTTGATCGCGCAGGTGTCATTGCCGCACGGGCCAATACTCACCTTGGCATTGCCATCACCACGTGCCCATTGACCGTCGATATCGGCGGCGCCTGCATTGGACACCCCAAAAATGGCGACAGCGGCAATGGCCAGAATACATTTCTTGTCCATCTCACGTCACCTTCTGTGCCAACTGCGCAGCATGTTCGATCGTGTAAAGGCCGACATCGATCGTGCCTTCCTCGAAACCGGCCTCGCAATAGCAGAGGTAGTACAGCCACAAGCGGCGGAACCGCTCGTCGAAGCCGAGTGCGGCGATCTGCGGCCAGCTCGCTTCAAAGCGAATTCGCCATTCCGCCAAAGTTCGGGCATAGGATTTTCCGAAATGCTCGGTGGCACTGATGATCATGCCCGCATCCCTGACAGATTCTGCCAGAGCGCTGTCCGACGGCAGGAAACCGCCCGGAAAAACGTATTTCTGGATGAAATCAGTGCCACCGCGATAGGTCCTGAACCGCTCTTCCTCGATGGATATAATCTGCAGAACTGCACGGCCACCGGGTTTGAGGCAGCGTTTCAATGTCTCGAAATAGCTGGGCCAATAGGCTTCGCCGACCGCCTCGAACATTTCGATCGACACGATCCGGTCGAACTGGCCATCCGTGTCGCGATAATCCTGCAGGCGCAGATCGGCAGTTTCCGGCGATCCCGACGCCTCAAGCATGTTCCTTGCCCAGGAAAGCTGCGAGGGCGACAAGGTGATACCCGTCACGCGCGATTGCCGTTCGCTCGCCAGATATTTTGCAAGCGCACCCCAACCGCAACCGATCTCAAGGACGCTTTCCCCGCCGGCAAGCGACAGCTTGTCGGCAATCAGATCGAGCTTCCGAAGCTGCGCATCCTCCAAGGTCTGCGTCATCTCGTCGAAGATGGCGGAGGAATAGAGCATCGATGGATCGAGCCATTGCCTGTAAAATTCATTGCCGAGGTCGTAATGGGCCTCGATGTTTCGGCGGCTGCCGCGCTTGGTATTTGCCCGAAGAATATGCTTCAAACGGTTGAAGAAGCGGATTAGCAGACTGCCTTCGATCGCCGGTGCAAGTGCCTTGCTGTTTTTCGCGGCGAAGCGGATGACCGAGGTCAGATCCGGGCTTGTCCAGTCGCCTTCAATGAAACCTTCGGCAAATCCGATATCGCCGGCACCAACCACACGCCGGAGCATGCGCCACTTGCGGATCACCACCACCGCTTCGGGGCCAGGCTGGGCCCCCTTCTTTTCGACGACCTCGCCGGAGGGAAGTACCAGTTTCACGCAGCCATATCGGATACCCGACAGCAACCGGTCGAGGACATTGCCTGCCCATCCGAGCTGGCCGGATGCCTGGGATAGATCAAGTGGTGGACCGGAAAACTCGTCAGACCAGCTCATGCTACTCCCTTCGGCCTTTGATTTCTCGGACTGCATCAGTGTGCTTGAGACAAGCTACGAGAAATCGCAGCGTTTAGTTTCATGGCCAATGGCAGATTTTCGAGATTTTTTCTGACCCGGATGAAACTGGATCCGTTTCGCGCTCGTAGATGTGCAGAAGGAGCCGACACCCGACGGCTGTGAACGCGAGAGATGCCATGGATATTTTTCTGCTCATCGTGATCGCAATCTGGCTGTCTGCCGCAATGGCCGGAGCCTGGGGCCTTCAGCGCGCGACCGGCCTGAGCGGTTGGATCGATACGATCTGGTCGTTTGCGACCGGTATCGGCGGCATCGTTGCAGCGATTTTCGCCCACGGGGATGCCGATCGACGAGTTGCCCTCGTGATCATCATCGCCGCCTGGGCGCTGAGGCTCGGCAGCCATATCGGCTCTCGCACCCGAGGTGGCGGCGAAGACCCGCGTTATGCAAAGCTGATGGAGGAATGGGGCGACAACGCCGGCTGGCGACTGCTGCTGTTTCTGCAGGTCCAGGCATTGGCGGCCTTCATTCTGGTGATCGCCGTTTACCTGGCGGCCGCAAATCCCGCGACATACCCTCGCGCCGTCGATCTCGTCGCCATGATCGTTGCTGTGGTGGCCCTCGTCTGCGAGGCTCTTTCCGACTGGCAACTCGCTCGGTTCCGCAAGACACCGGATGCAAAGACTGAAGTCTGCGAAACCGGCTTCTGGCGGTATTCGCGTCACCCAAATTATTTCTTCGAATGGCTTTTCTGGTGCTGTTGGCCGCTGTTTGCGATCTCGGCATCGATCTGGAGCTGGCTGTCTTTGTTGGCACCGCTTCTGATGTATTGGTTGCTTGTGCACATCTCCGGCATCCCGCCGCTCGAAGAACACATGCTTCGCTCGCGCGGCAAAAAGTTCCGCGCCCTGCAACGACGCGTCAACATCTTTTTCCCCGGTCCCCGCAAACCTGAATTCCACCTTGAAGGAGAGTTCCAATGAACATGCTGGCCTTCGCCATAAACACTGCCGAGCGTGCGCCGCTTACCGACGGCATGACACTTGCCGGGATCGATTTTCTCTGTGGCCGCACCAAGCGTCGGCTCGCGGGAACAACGGCGGATGCGGAACGACTGTTTGTCGAAACGATGAACAATTTCCCGGTCGCAATCCATACCGAAGAGGCCAACAGCCAGCATTACGAGGTGCCGGCGGAGTTCTTTGCGCGGGCGCTCGGGCCGCAGCGGAAATATTCCTGCTGCCTTTACCCGAGCGATGATACGTCGCTAGAGGAGGCAGAGACCCATGCTTTGGCGGAGACCGTCAAGCATGCAGCGATCGAAGACGGAATGAGCATCCTCGAACTTGGTTGCGGCTGGGGCTCTCTGTCGCTCTATCTTGCCAGGCAATTCCCCAATTCGAAAATCGTTTCAATTTCGAACTCGGCTTCGCAGCGCGCCTACATTCTGGGAACGGCCAGTCGGCGGGGATTGACCAATCTCTCGGTCATCACCGCCGACATGAACGATTTCGCCATCGACCAGCGCTTTGACCGTGTCGTGTCGGTCGAAATGTTCGAGCATATGTCGAACTGGCGCACGCTGCTTGAGCGCGTCCGCAACTGGGTGAAGCCTGACGGGCGGCTTTTCCTGCACGTCTTCACGCACAAGGATCGGTCCTACCGTTTCGACCATGATGACCCGTCCGACTGGATTGCCCATCATTTCTTCACCGGTGGCATCATGCCGGCCCATGATTTGCCGCACCGTTTCGGCGATCTGTTCAAGGTCGAGGAAGACTGGCGCTGGTCGGGTGTGCACTACCGCCGAACAGCACTCGACTGGCTGGCCAATTTCGACCGCGAGATCGATCGCATCCAGCTGATTTTTGCAGAGGTTTACGACAACGAAGCGCTTTGGCTGCGCCGTTGGCGGCTTTTCTTCCTGGCGACAGCCGGCCTGTTCGGTCACGACAGGGGCGATGTCTGGGGCGTCGGCCACTATCTGCTGAAGCCCGTCAATCCATGAGCGATCGGCAGGCTCCGGTCGATCCCCTCACCCAGGCGACCATAACGCTGGCCTGGGTCATTTTCCTGAACAAGCCGTTCTATCCGCTTTATGTCTGGTATCTGGTCGGCAATGGCGTGAACGCATCGCTCGGCACACTTGCCGCTGCACCGTTGTTTCTGGCCATCCCGTTTCTGGCGCCGCGCTCGCCGATCATCGCACGGATAGCGCTCCCTCTCGTCGGAGCACTGGATACCTTGTTTGCAACAAAACTATTCGGACAAGGCTCGGGGACGGAACTGTTTTACGCCGCATGCATCATGCTCGTCGCCCTGTCCTTCAGGCCTGAGGAGAAATGGCTCCAGCGCGGTATGGCAGCGTTCATATTCATCGTCTTCTGGTTTTCGCACAGCTTCGTCTCGCCGCCGCTGCATATCTGGAGCGATGGCGATCTCGCGACCCTCCTGAACGTGAACATCTTCGCAGTCGCCAGCCTGCTGGCCTTTATCGCCATCCGTTATGCAGGCATTTCCGGCCGGACCGAGCCGGAGAAGCCGGCCGATCACTAGCACTCATTCATAAAGTTCCAGAAAGAGGAGAATGACATGCAGGGATTTCGCAGATGGTTTGCCGGCGGCGTTCTAGTTTTGGGTTTGCTCGCGCCGCAGGCCTCCTCGGCCGCCGAGCCAAAGGTCGCCACGATTGAAATGGATCACTATCGGGGCACATGGCTGGAAATCGGCCGGCGTCCGATGTGGCTGACCGATGGCTGCGTCGCCGGCTACTCGACATACCGACGCGGAAAGTCTCCGGATCAGGTCATCGTCGAAGACGGATGCCGCGTCGGAAATCCGGACGGTCGCTTGAAAACAGTGCATGGAACGGGACGGGTGATCGATTTCGGCAGCAGTAACGCCAGAATGCGGGTGCGCTATCCGCTGTTCATCACCTTCAGATACTGGGTTCTCTACAAATCGCCGGACAAGAGCTGGTTCATCAGTGCAGATCCGGCAATGACCAATCTCTGGATCTATTCGAGAACCGTGCCCTCCAAGGCAAGGCTGAAGACAATGATCGAAAAAGCGGGCCGGCTTGGTTATGACGTGCGCAAGCTGGAATTTCCCGAACAATGAAGATCGCCCCGGGTCTGAACTGTGCCCGGGGCGGGTATTCGAGCGTTATCGCGCCGTCACATAGGTGGTACGACACCATTCGTGCCGACCACGACACGACCGCTGGACATCGAACCGTCTGCCGCCTTTTCCGAGGGAACGAATACGGTTGCGCCGCTCTTGATATCGGCCTCGACAGCCGACGCGAAGGTGACGACCGGCGTGCCATCCGAGATGGCGATCTTCTTTTCTCCGCCCTTATAGGTAACGGTCAGCGTATGGCCGTCGACTGACTTGACGGCATTGGCAACCGTCGCATTGGTCATCGAGCTGTTGGGCTTCAGATCCCAGGCATAGCTGCCTTCGCCCGTGCCCTTCATGGCCGCCGGGAAGATCAGCACTTCGAGCGCACCGTTTCCGCCGTCGGCCGTCGGCAGGGATGCGATACCGACGAAATCGCCTTCCTTGATGTCGTTGACCGAAGCCTTTGCAACGCTGGAAACCTTCCAGCCGTCCTTCAGCATGATCTTCGCGTCGGTGCCTTCGCGCGTTTTCACCGAAAGCGTATTGCCATCGAGGCTCTGGACGGTGCCTCTGACGCGGATCTGGTCGGCAGCCCTTGCCGAGAAACCGACTGTCACGGCGATCAATGCGCCGGCGAGTACCGTAAATCCGGTTTTGGAGATGGAGGACATCTTCTCTTCCTTTTTGACACCCTATCGTTTCAAATTGCCGGCGGATGCGGGTTGGAAATTCGCCGGTTTCTGGACAGGCAGAAATGACCGCCCGTATGTGAACTGGGTCAGAGAACTCAAATTCCGGCGTACCATTCGTAGCCGCGGTCTTCCCAGAAACCGCCATTGCCGCCGTAAAGCCCCGAAAGATCGGCGACCGCCTCGATACGCATCAGGTATTTCGCCTGTTTGTAACCGAGCTGCCGCTCGACCCGCAGACGCAACGGAGCGCCATGCGGCACTTCGAGATCGTGTCCGTTCATCGAATGGGCAAGAATGGTCTGTGGGTGAAACGCGTCGACGAGGTCGATGCTTTCGTAATACCAGCCGCTGCCATCAAGCGTCTTTTCGAATTCGTCGGCACAATGGAAAACGATATAACGGGCCTCTGGTTTCAGGCCGACCTTCTCGAGCAGGGCACCGAGCGGCACGCCGGTCCACTGGCCGATGGCGCTCCAGCCTTCGACGCAGTCATGGCGAGTGATCTGGGTACGCGACGGCATCGCTTTCAAGGCTGCAAGCGATAGTTTGGTCGGCCGCTCGACGAGACCTCCGATCTCCAGCTGCCACTGCGAGAACTGCTTGCTCAACAGCTCCTGATATTGGGCGCCATCCGGCATGCTGGTTCCGTTGGCGCGGAAAGTCGGCGAGATATCCGCGACGCTGAACTCCTGCGCCAGGGTGTTGTCGCCGATCAGCAGCCGTTGCGTTTTCATCGTAAGGCCTTCGGCAATCTTCAGCATTGATTGCACTTTCGGGCTTTCGACCAGTGCATCGCAGCCACTGAGGCCGAGCGCCGACGCAGTCAATGTCGAGCCGATCAGGAACCGGCGACGGGTGATGAAGCGGCTCATGGCTTTGCCTCCGTCTGGATAGCGTAGCGGCCGGTGATCATTGAGCGCATATTGTTGAAAACCCCGGAGACCAGAACCATCAGGACATGGACGACGACAAAGGCGGTGAGTGACGTGGCGGCGATGAAATGCAGGGTTCGGGCCGATTGCCGTCCGCCGAAAAGATCAAGCAGCCAGGGCGCAAACGCATCGAAGCCGGGCGACATGGTAAGGCCGGTCACGATCATCAGCGGCAGCAGAACAAAGATGACGAGAAGGTAGGTGAGCTTCTGCAAGGCGTTGTAGTGGCGCGCACCCTCCCCCTTGGGGAACCGCAGCCGGGCATGGTCGGCAATCTCCTGGCCAAGATGCGACGGCGTCAGCTCGTCTCTGGTGGGAAGCAGATCCCGGCGAAAATGCCGACCGATGAAGCTGTAAGCCATGTAGATCAGGCCGTTGATCACAAACAGCCAGGCAAAAAAGAAGTGCCAGCGGCGCCCGGTGGCAAGGTCCTGATAGCTCGGCAATGTCGCCCATGCGGGAAAACCGCGCGCCGCCGGTTCGCCGTCGACATTCGAAACGCCCAGGACCCCGGTCGTATCGAAGGACAGGCTGCCGATGCGGGTGACGCCCTTGATTGCATCGCCATCTTCGGTTGCCCCCAGGGACATGACGGAGGGGTCATCATCGGCACCATACTGGCCCCAATAAAGGCTTGGATGAGCGTTGAATATCTGCAGGCCGCTGAACAGCAGCACCGTCATGCACAGCACGTTCAGCCAGTGCGACAGGCGCACGGTCAGGCTGTGGCGACGGATGAGCGTGCGGGCAGCGGTAGTGGATTTGGCGGGCGCGTCCATGGTTTTCCTCGCGGGAAACTGTCGTCATCGTAAACGGCGGCGCCCCTGCAACAGTTTCAGGCTGGAGGGGCGCCTGGCGATTATTTCATCGCGTCGCAGCTCTTCATCATGTCGGACTTCTTCATGCTGTCCTTTTCCATGCCGGCCTTATGCATGCAGTCGGCCTTGGTGCCGCCCATTTTCATGCTGTCGGATTTCATGGAGCCCGTTTTCGCACTGTCCATCTTCATCGTGTCGGTTTTCTTCATTGCATCGTTGCTGGTCTGCGCGTTGGCCGCGCCGGCAGCGAGTGACAGGCCGAAAAGAGCGGCACAGCAGGTGGTGATGAAAAGACGTGTGGTCATGATGTTTCTCCCAGTTGATGTGTTCGACGCATGTCGCGCCGATGGTGCACAGGAAGCTCATTCGGTTTGTTGTTTGCGCGGTTACAGTGATCACGGCGATGTGATGAAAAACATCGACCGTGGGTTTTCTCGCTTTTCTTTCGGCGGACGTGTAACGGTTTTCCGGCCACGCCGTATGAGGCTGAAAAGACATGAAGCAGTTTACCGAGCCAGAGCTGAAAACGCTGATGCTCTCGTCCCTTGATGGAGACGAGGTCGCATACCGCCGCCTGCTCGAGATGCTGCGGCATCTGCTGGTCGGCTATTATGCGAGGCGTCTCGGCCGTACGGCCGAGGCCGACGTGGACGATCTTGTGCAGGAGACACTTCTGGCGCTGCACCAGCGCCGGATCACCTATGATCGCGAGCGGCCGTTTACGGCGTGGTTCTTCACCATTGCCCGGCACAAGCTGGTGGATCATCACCGGCGCCATGGCGGGCGCTCGCATCTCGGGCTGGAAACGATCGAGGATATGGCCGACGCTTACGACGAGGACGCCGTGTCCGCCAACATGGATGTGGAGCGGCTCCTGAAATCCCTGCCCGCATGGCAGGGCGATATGATCCGCGATGTCAGGCTTGAGGGTCGCTCTGTTGCGGAAACTGCCGCCAGCAGCGGACGCAGCGAGGCGATGGTGAAGATAAGCGTCTTCCGGGGCATAAAGACAATGGCCGCGAGAATAAGAGGCGAACGTGGCGAAGACAGATGATTTGATCGACAGGCTGGCAAGTGGGGTGAAACCGGTGGGGCCTCGCGCACTCGCGCGGTTGCTCGCCTTTGCGCTGCCGCCCGGCATCGTCGTTTCGGCAGCTTTGATCCTGCTTGGCCATGGCCCGAGACCCGATCTGGCCGTCGCCATCCATACACCGGCCTTCTGGGTGAAGTCGATTTACCCCCTCGCTCTCAGCATCATTGGGGTAATCGCGCTCATGGTCGTCGCCCGGCCGGGGGGCACACCCAGAAAAGCCGGCATTGCGACCTTGCTCGTCTATCTCATGCTCGTGGCATTCGGCCTTTGGCAGTTGCGCCTTGCCCAGCCGGATGACTATCCGGCGCTGATCTTTGGTCGGTCGTCATGGTTCTGCCCCTTGATCATCGTCACCGCGGCCACGCCGGCATTCGCCGCGATCGTGTTTTTCCTCCGCCGCTCTGCGCCGACCAATATTCCTCTGGCAGGTTTTGTTGCCGGCATGGCAGCAGGCGCGATCGGCGCATGGACCTATTCCTGGGGCTGTATTGAAACCGGTCTGACCTTTGTTTCCCTCTGGTACACGCTCGGGATCCTGTTGTGCGGGCTGATCGGGGTTCTTCTGTCGCGGCCCTTGCTCCGCTGGTAAAAGTCGGAGAGGTTTTCTTTCTCGGATTCGGAGATCGATGTGTTTAGACGGCAGCTGGAGCTTTCCCTCCGTTGCGCCAAAATCGAGGAGGGACGATGAATGGTTGTTATCAAGGCCGTTAACACCGAACCCGCGTTTATCGTGGGGCTTGTGGACGTTTGTCAGGAAATGCAGGACCACTATCAGGTGCCCTGTCCCGCGCCCGAGGACATTCTTGAGGGTCTGAGGAACCGTCCCGAGGCTGCGGAAATCCTTGTCGCGATCGACGGTTCGACCGTCATTGGCCTTGCCGCATACAGCGCCATCTATCCCGGTCCCTATCTTCAGCCCGGCATCTTCCTGAAGGAGCTTTACGTGCGTCGAAGCCATCGAGGCAAAGGCGCCGGTCGCGCTTTGATGACACATCTTGCAGAGATGGCGCTGCAGCGCGGACTGTCCCGGATCGATTGGACCGCGGACGCCGAAGACACGCGCCTTTTGCAATTCTATGACAGCCTCGGCGGGCAGCAAAAGCCGGATAAGCTTTTCTACCGGCTTGATGCCGACGGGCTCAGGCGGCTGACATCCTAATCCCGCACTGCCCTGGCTTCGGCCTGGATCCATTGCTTGAACAGAAGCATCGACTGGCTTGTGGGGATGTTGCGAGGTCGGGTGAACCAGTAACCGTAATCGCTCCGGTACCCCTGCCCTCCCGGATTGACGAGGCGGCCTGCTGCGAGATCCTCGACGATCAGACCATGCGGGATCAGCGCCATGCCTTGCCCTGCCAACGCCGCGCGGATGACCATCGTATAATAACCGAAACGCATCGTATGGCGTGCCTCAAGCCCCGCCTTTCCGTTGAACTGGGCAAAATTCGGCCAGTGGAACGGGGTCTGGGGATGTTCCAGCATCATCCCCCTCGAAGCGGCCTCGATCGAGATCGGTTCCCCGAGCTTTTCCCAATAGGAGGGCGCGCTGACAAGGCGAATGTCATGACCGAAGAGATATTCCCCCTCCTCATCATCCACCGGCGCCACCACAAAACGCACCATTCCGTCAGGCACTTCGGTCTGTGTCTTCGACACGAATGTGGTGAATTGCACCTCGATCTCGTTATGTGCCTCCATGAATTGCACGAAACGCGGCAAGAGCCATCGATCGCCGAAAATCGGCGGCACCTGCAGGCGCAGGACACGAGGACCGGGCTTGAGGCGGGCAACTTTCAAAGCCGCGTCTTCCATTGCCTTGATCGCCGTGCGCGCATGCTCGATGTAGATCGCGCCGAGTTCGGTCGGAACCATGCCGTTCGGGGTGCGCGCGAAGGCGGGCCCACCGATCAGATCCTCGAGCCCGATCAGCTGTTTGCTGACAGCGCTCTGTGACAGCGCCACGGGTTCGGCCGCAGCACTGGTCGACCCTCTTTCGGCAACGGCAAGCAGGACCTGCAGCGCCGTCATCGATGGAAATTGCTTACGACCGGACACCTTGGCCTCACATCAGTTCAGTCGCATACAGAGTAAGCCCCGTAGGGTGTACTGGCTAGTCGTTTTCTTCATAGCTCAAGGAATTAACTTCGCTTGCCTGAATTACGACCACATGTGAATTTTGCCTAAATTTCTGACAAAAGGGGAAAATTAATGTCGGAGCCTACCCAGCTCTGGGGTGGACGTTTCAAGTCTGGCCCTTCCGAAGCACTCGCCAACCTGTCCCGCGCGCATCCGTCCTACTTCCGCCTCTTTCGCGAGGACTTGGCCGGCTCACGTGCGCACGCCTCCGAATTGAAGCGCGCCGGCGTGCTCGACGAAACGGAATTTTCAGCGATCAGGGCCGAGCTCGACCAGATCGAGATCGACATCGCCGATAAGCGCGAGCAGCCGATCTCCTCGGACGAGGATATTCACACCTTCATCGAACGGTTGCTGATGCAGCGCCTTGGCGCGCTCGGCGGAAAGCTGCGCGCCGGTCGTTCGCGTAACGACCAGACCGCCAACAATACCCGTCTCTATCTCCGTCGCATGGCCCGCGAACTGTCGCGTGGCATCATCGACGTCGAGAAGGCGCTCGTGTCACAGGCCGCAAAGCACACCGAAACGGTGATGCCGGGCTTCACCCACCTTCAGCCGGCGCAGCCGATCGTGCTCGGCCATCATCTGATGGCGCACGCCCAGAGTCTTCTCCGCGATCTTGAGCGTTTCGAGGATTTCGACCGCCGCTTCGACCGTTCGCCGTTGGGTGCAGCGGCTCTGGCGGGCTCGGGCATCGTCAATCGCCCCGATCTTGCGGCAATAGAACTCGGTTACTCCGCTGCCTGCGAGAACTCGATCGATGCGGTCGCGGCCCGCGATCACGTCGCCGAATTCCTGTTCATCTGCTCGCTGGTCGGCGTCAGCCTTTCACGCCTTGCAGAGGAAATCTGCATCTGGGCCTCCAAGCAGTTCAGCTGGGTCAAGTTGCACGACAGCTACTCGACCGGCTCTTCCATCATGCCGCAGAAGAAGAACCCGGATATTGCCGAGCTGACGCGCGGCATGAGCGGCACCTTTATCGGCAATGTCGCCGGCTTCCTGGCGACGATGAAGGCCATGCCGCTTGCCTATAACCGCGATCTGGCGGAAGACAAGCGCGTCCTGTTCGAGAGCATCGACGTCATGGAACTGATCCTGCCGGCCTTTGCCGGAATGGTGGAAACGCTGGAATTCGACATGGCCCGGCTGCGCGACGAGGCACCCAAGGGCTTCACCCTTGCAACCGAAGTTGCCGACTGGCTGGTGTCGGAAGGCGTTCCCTTCGCCCAGGCACACGAAATCACCGGCGCAGTGGTGCGTTATTGCGAAGAGCGCGGACATGACCTGGCGGGTCTGACCGAAGCCGACCTTCCCAGTATCGATGCCCGGCTGAAGCCCGGCGTGCTTGCCGCCATCACGCTCGAAGGTGCGCTCGCAAGCCGTACCGGTTATGGGTCCACGTCGCCGGCAAGCGTGCGTGACCAGATCGAACGTTTCAATGCGGCACTGGAAGCCCGAGCAACTTTTGCCGCCGCCGAACTGCTGCCGGCCGGCGTCTCGTCCGAGCCGCAACAGACGCGAGGCGCGCGATGAGCACAGCGGACGCGACGCACACCACCACGAGCGATCAGAAATACGAGATCGCGCATCTGACACTGGTGCCGAAGCGGCATATCGGTCGCCTGATCGCCGCCGCGATCGTGCTGCTCGTTCTCGCCGCCATCGTACGCGCCTTCAGCGTCGGCCAGATCGAGTGGAGCTATGTCAGCACATTCCTGTTTGCGCCGGCCATTCTCGACGGGCTGAAGAGCACGTTGATCATGACCGTCGCCGCCATGGCGCTCGGCATCGTTCTCGGCGTCGTCATCGCCATCATGCGCGTTTCGGGCAATCCGGTCCTGTCTTCGATCGCAGTCGGTTATGTCTGGATCTTCCGCGGCGCGCCGGCTTTGCTGCAGTTGATGATCTGGTTCAATCTGGCGCTGATCTTCCCGACCATGGGCATTCCGGGCCTGTTCGAGTTCCGCACCGTCGATATCATGACGCCCTTCGTCGCAGCCATGCTGGGGCTCGGCATCTCCCAGGGCGCATACACGTCGGAAGTCGTTCGAAGCGGTCTTCTGTCCGTCGATAGCGGCCAATACGAGGCGGCGCGGGCGATCGGCATGCCGCAATTGCAGATGTTGCGGCGTATCGTGCTGCCGCAGGCGATGCGCGTCATGGTTCCGCCGATCGGCAACGAGGTGATCGGCATGGTCAAGCTGACCTCGCTTGCTAGCGTCATCCAGTATTCGGAAATCCTGCATAACGCCCAGATCATCTATTTCGCCAATACCCGCGTGCTCGAACTGCTTCTGGTTGCCTGCTTCTGGTACCTCGTCGTCGTCACTGTCCTGTCGATCGGCCAGTACTATATCGAGCGATATTATGGCCGTGGCAGCAAGTCCGTAACGGCGTCGATGTGAGGGCATGAGATGACCAAGGATATCGTTGTAAAGGCTGTCGACGTCACCAAGCTCTACGGTCCCTTCAAGGCCCTCGACCAGGTCAGCCTGGAGATCGCCAAGGGCGAAGTATGCTGCATCATCGGCCCGTCGGGTTCGGGAAAGAGCACCTTCCTGCGCTGCATCAACCAGCTCGAAAAGATGAACTCCGGTGCGATCTGGGTGAATGACGAGCTGGTCGGATATCGCCGTGAGGGCAATAATCTTTACGAGATCAGCGACGCCGAAATGTCGCGGCAGCGTCGCAGCGTCGGCATGGTATTCCAGCGCTTCAACCTCTTCCCGCACAAGACGGCGCTGGAAAACGTCATGGAAGGCCCGGTACAGGTTCTCAAGGAGCCGGTGGCTCTGGTGCGCAAGCGCGCCGAAGACCTGCTGACCCGTGTCGGCCTGGCCGACAAGATCAGCCACTACCCCTCGCAGCTTTCCGGCGGCCAGCAGCAACGCGTGGCGATCGCCCGTGCGATGTGCATGCGACCGGAACTGATCCTGTTCGATGAGCCGACTTCGGCGCTCGACCCCGAGCTCGTTTCGGAAGTTCTCGACGTCATGAAGGATCTTGCCGCAAGCGGCATGACGATGATCGTGGTGACGCATGAACTGGGCTTTGCCCGCAACGTCGCCAATACAGTCGCCTTCATGGAGGCGGGAAAAATGGTCGAGGTCGGCCCGGCATCCGAAGTCCTGACCTCGCCGAAAAGCCCGCGCACAGCGGAATTCATCAAGGCTGTACACAGCTGAGACCATCGGGCCGGCAAGAATGCCGGCCTGCAAATCAAAAAACAAACATCAACCAAACCCAGTTCAACAAGGGGAACTTACATGAAGACTGCATTTATTGCCCTCGCGGCAGTTCTGGCATCAACGGCTGTCCATGCCGAAGGCCTGCCGGACCGGATCAAGACTGCCGGCAAGGTCGTTGTCGCCAACCAGCCGAACTACCCGCCGATGGAATACAAGGATCCGGCCACCAATACGCTGATGGGCGTCGATATCGACCTTGGCCTCGCGCTTGCCAAGCAGCTCGGCACGACTGTCGAATGGGCCGATATCGGCTTCGAGCAGATGGTTTCCTCGCTGGAAACCGGCCGCGTCGATCTGGTCCATAGCGGCATGAGCGACCTGCCGAAGCGCCGCGACACACTCGACTTCGTCGACTATATGAAGTCCGGTGCCCAGTTCTACACGACGGCTGCCCGCAAGGAAGAGTTCAAGACCCCGGCCGATTTCTGCGGCAAGACCATCGGCATGAGCCGCCGCACGTCCTTCCCGGATGAAACGGCGAAGTGGAGCGCTGCCAATTGCGAGGCCAAGGGGCTTGCTGCCATCAAGGTCGTCGGGACCGAAGGTTCGGCTGACGCACGCGCACAGCTGAAGCAGGGCCGTCTCGACGGCGCCGTACAGGGTTCGGAAACGCTGCCTTACCTGACCAACCTGGAAAAGGACACCTATGCCATCGTCGGCGAGCCCTTCACGGCCGTTTTCCAGGGCATCGCCTTCTCCAAGAAGGAGCCGGCATTGCGTGACGCCTATGCTGCGGCCCTCAAGGCCCTGATGGCATCCGGCGAATACAAGGCGATCTACGCCAAGCATGGCCTAGAAGGCACGATGCTCGACGGCATCTACATCAACGGCGAAGCCGTAAAGTAATATCCCGATCAAGACACCCGGCCGCGAGACTTCGCGGCCGGGCACTCTTCCCGCATCCCGTCCTGGCTGCGGAGATTTCGTCGAGCACATC
The DNA here is from genome assembly GCF_057163345.1 of Aliirhizobium sp. YIM B11859. Taxonomy (NCBI): domain Bacteria; kingdom Pseudomonadati; phylum Pseudomonadota; class Alphaproteobacteria; order Hyphomicrobiales; family Rhizobiaceae; genus Aliirhizobium; species Aliirhizobium sp. YIM B11859. The sequence continues at coordinate 175,693 of NZ_JBXHAY010000004.1, read as the reverse complement.
CAGAGCATCACATGAACCGTTCTCTCGCCGACACGCCGGTCGACAAGCTGGCCCGCTTCGTTTCCTCTCTCGACTATGACGCCTTGCCCGCGAATGTCGTTGCCAAGGCCAAGACCCACATTTCCGACACGCTCGGTGCCGCGGTTGCCGGCGCCCGGTCGAACGAATTCGCGATTTCGGTAAAATCGCTTCGCCCGGATGGTCCGGTGCGTCTCTGGGGGACCGGGCTTGCCGGTTCCACGCGCGATGCCGCCCTTCTCAACGGCTGTGCGGCACATGCTTTCGAGCTGGACGATTCCGGCGGCTGCGACCATTCCGGCGCGGTCGTTTTGCCCGCCCTCTTTTCCGCCCTGCATGAAACCGGTCAACCGGTGGATGGCAAGCGCATGATCACCGCTGTCGTTGCCGGTTACGATGTCGGACGCCGTATTCTCGAAGCGACCGGCGGTTATGATGCGCATAACAGCCTCGGCTGGCATTCGACAGGCACATGCGGCAGCATGGCTGCTGCTGCAGCCTGCGCCAGCCTGCTTCGCCTTGACGCCTCGGCGACACGCGACGCAATCACGCTTGCCACCAGCTTTTCCTCCGGCCTCTGGGCGTTTATCCATGACGGTTCCCAGGCGAAGAAACTTCACGCAGGCCGTGCGGCTGAAGGAGGGCTTCTGGCGGCCCTTCTCGCCGCCAACGGCTTTGCCGGCCCGTCGCGCGTTTTCGACGATGTCTGGGGCGGCTTTTTCAAGTCCTATAATAAATCGGCCTGCCAGCCTGAGCTGCTCGCCGAAGGCCTGGGCGAGGTCTGGAAAGTCAACCGCGCCGTTCTCAAGCCTTACGCATCCTGCCGTGGCGCGCATTCGGCGGTCGATGCGCTCGAGGACGTATTGGCCGAAACTGGTCGGGCGGCGACCGACATCGAAACGATCGACCTTCGAATGAGTGCCATGCTGAAGGACATGTGCGGCGCCAAGGTGGGCGGCGCCATGGCGCCGACGCAGATGAGCCTGCCCTATGCGCTGGCAGCACGCTGCGTTTTCGGAACTGCCGGACTTCAAGCCTATACCGAAGAGCATCGCCACCATGCCGACGTCCACGCGTTGATGGACAAAATGAGGGTCGCGGTCGATAACACGATGGACCCCATGGCCGAACCGGTCGTGACGCTGAGGTTCAGGGACGGAACAGAAGTCGATCGCATGGTGCCACGTGCCACCGGCTCCGCCGAGCGACCGATGCAGCCGACAGCCGTGGAAGCCAAGTTCCGTGAACTGGCCGGCATGAGCCTGACGCCGGAGCGCACCGACGCCCTTTGGCAGACGCTCGGCAATCTCGAACAGATCGCCGACTGCACCGAGATCGAAGCGCTGATGGCGGGCAACGCCGACAGCATTCCCACGTTCAGATGAAAGCCGCAGACATGACCTTCGACCTTTCTCCCCGCCCGTTGAACCCCGCTCCGAAGACACCGAAGATGGTGTGGCCGAACGGCGCGAAAAGCGCGCTGTTCATCGGTTTCGATGTCGATGCCGAAACCGCCTGGATCGGTAACAATCCGTCGAATGTCGACCGGATGGTGACCACCTCGCACGGCGGTTATGATGCGCGTGTCGGCATCGCCAAGATCCTCGAACTGATGGATGAACTGGGCCTCAAGGGCACATTCTTTACGCCGGGCTGGACGGCCCTCGCCCATCCTGCCCAGTGCGAGGCGATGGTTGCCGCCGGCCACGAAATCGGCCACCACGGTTATATTCACTCGCTGCCGGACCGCACCAGGCTCGATGAAACCTTCGAGGAGATCGACCGCGGTTTCGAAGCGTTGCAGTCGGCTCTTGGTGTCCGCCCTGTCGGTTATCGCGCGCCATCCGGCGAAAACTTCCCCGAATTGCTGGCTTATCTGAAAAAGTCCGGAATCCGTTATTCGAGCTCCTTCCGCGACGACATTCTGCCCTATCGCCATGCAGGCTCCGAAGGATCGACCGGACTGGTCGAAATTCCCGTCAACTTTGCCTTCGACGACTGGAATTTCGGCATGTCCAGCCGCACCAGCGGCCGCCCGCTCTTTGGCAGGGAAGCAGTGCTTCCGCTCTGGATCGACGAATTCGAAGCAACCCATGCCTGGGGCGGCGTGACGACCATGGTCCTGCATCCGCAAGTCTCCGGCCGGCCGATGCGCTGGCACATTCTGCGCGATTTCCTCAAGCACGTGCTCGACAAGGGCGATGTGTGGATTGCGACGGGATCTCAGATCACCGATCATTACGAGACGCTCGAAGCGGCCTCGAAACAGTAAACCGGATAACGACAGCGAAGGATCTCACCATGGCTCTCGATGAAGAAACGCTCAAGCGCCTGCGCGAACGGTATGGCGAAGGCCATGGCGGGACTATTCACGACCCGGAATTCCGCGCCGTCGCCGACCGCATCTTTTCCGTCGGCGGCACGCGTGCAGCCCCTTATAGCGGCGTCCCCACACTTCTCGATGCAACATTTCGGCCGATCGATGCTGCCGAACCCGATTTCAGCGACCTCGATGTCGCGCTGATTGGCGTACCGATGGACCTTGGTGTCACCAATCGTCCCGGTTCGCGCTTCGGACCACGTGCCGTGCGCTCGATCGAACGCGTCGGCCCGTATAATCACGTACTGAAGACGGCTCCCCTGTTCGAGATCAACGTTGCCGATATCGGTGATGTGCCGTTCCGCAGCCGCTATCGCCTGGAAATGAGCCATGAGGATATCGAAGCCTATCTGCGCAAAGTCGTGGATGCGGATGTCATCCCGCTTTCGGTCGGCGGAGACCATTCGATCACCCATCCGATTCTCAAGGCCGTCGGCCGCGACCGACCGGTCGGCATGATCCATATCGACGCACATTGCGATACCGGCGGCGCCTATGACCTGACGAAGTTCCATCATGGCGGCCCGTTCCGCAACGCAGTTCTTGATGGCGTTCTCGATCCTACCCGCGTGATCCAGATCGGCATTCGCGGCGCTGCGGAATATCTCTGGGAGTTCTCGTATGAGAGCGGCATGACTGTCATCCATGCCGAGGAGATCGGAAAGATGGGCATAGATGCCGTCATCGCCAAGGCCCGCGAAGTGGTCGGCGACGGTCCGACCTACCTTTCTTTCGACATAGACAGCCTCGATCCCGCCTTTGCGCCCGGAACCGGCACGCCGGAGATCGGCGGCCTGACGAGCCGCCAGGCGCTCGACATCCTGCATGGTCTCAAGGGGCTGAATTTTGTGGGCGGCGACGTCGTGGAAGTGGCGCCTCAATATGACTCGACCACCAATACCGCACATGCCGGCGCACAGATGCTGTTCGAGATCCTGAGCCTGATCCGCTTCAGCCCGGCCCTGACCGCAAAAGGGTAATCAGACCGGGCCATAGCATCGTCGGCGGATTTGCGCTGCCGACATTCGCCCTCCACCAGCAATACCAGATCCCGGATCACACAGTCATTGTGGTCTGGGACCTGCGTGCAAACATGCTCATCCATGTCTCAAGATTGCGATAGCTCAAGAGCCTGAGGAATGAGCAGGCCTATCCTGTGCCCGCCTGCAAGCCGATGCATTTCATCACCGGACGTTTCGAGGAGGCACATGGAAAACCAAGCGCCTGCGAAAATTGCCGGGGAGACGATCACGGTCGAGATTGCCGTTTCTGGCGTCGTGCAGGGCGTCGGTTTCAGGCCATTCGTCTATCGGATCGCCCATCGCCTCGGCGTGCGAGGCAGCGTCCTCAACGATAGCCGGGGTGTGGTGATCGTCGCACAGGCATCTCCGCTGCAACTGCAGGATTTTTCCCAGGCCCTTCGGCAGGAGCATCCGCCACTGGCCAGGATCGCTTCTCTGGACATTCGGCCTCATCCGCAGCCCGAGACGTTTGAAACCTTCGAGATAATCGCCAGCAACGCAAACGCTGCTGCCACGACATGGGTCGCTGCCGACAGTTTTGTCTGTGACGACTGCCTGCGCGAGATGAACGATCCGTCCGACCGGCGTTTTTCCTACCCCTTCATCAACTGCACCAATTGCGGTCCGCGTTACTCGATCATCGAAGAACTGCCTTATGACCGCGCCCATACGACCATGCGCGCTTTCATCATGTGTGCCGAATGTCAGGCGGAATATGAGAACCCCGGCAACCGCCGTTTCCACGCCCAGCCCAACGCCTGTCCGGCCTGCGGTCCGCGCCTTCAACTCGTCGACAAGAAGGGAACCGACGTCCCGACGGACGATATCCCCGCCTTCGTCAGATCTGCACTTCTTGATCGCAAGATTGTTGCGATCAAGAGTATCGGCGGATTTCACCTTGCCGTCTCGCCCTTCGACGAACATGCAGTCATGCAATTACGATCGAAGAAAAGACGGGACGCCAAGCCCTTCGCCTTGATGGCTCCGACGATCGAGATGATAAAACACTACGCGGCGGTCTCATCCAAGGAGGCCGCCATTCTCGCGTCACCGGCACGGCCGATCGTACTTCTCTCCCGCTCCGCCGACTGCGCTGTATCGACAGCGGTTGCGCCGAAAAGCCCATTGCTGGGTTTCATGCTGCCTTCCGCCCCGCTTCACCACCTGCTGCTGAGCGACGACGAGCTTCCTGCTCTTCTGATGACCAGCGGCAATCTTTCGGGCCATCCCATCTGCCGGACCAATCAGGAGGCGCTGCACGAGTTATCCCATATCGCCGACTATATCCTGCTCCACGATCGGGACATTCACACGCGCGTCGACGACACGGTAATACGCCTATCGAATGTGGGACATGGTGAGAGACCCCATTTCACCTTTCTGCGCCGGTCGCGAGGCTTTGCTCCTCACCCAATCCATTTGCCGGAGGCTATGGGCAAGTCCGTGCTTGCTTTCGGTGCCGAGTTGAAAACCACGGTCGCCGTCTCGCGCGACGCCGAAGTCTTCATCAGCCAGCATATCGGCGACATCGGCAATGAGGATATGTTCGCGGCACATCAGGCAATCGCGGATCAGCTTACGGCGCTCAACGGGATAACACCGCAAGCGATCGCCTGCGATCTGCATCCGGACTTTCGAGCAACACGCGAGGCTCTTTCACAAACGTCGCTCGACGTACAAATGGTTCAGCACCACCATGCCCATATGGCATCGTGCATGGCCGAAAACGGAGTTAGCGGCCGCACGATCGGCGTGATCTTCGACGGCACCGGTTATGGTACCGATGGCACCATCTGGGGCGGCGAGTTCCTTGTTGGCGATTACGAAAACGTCGTGCGTGCGGCGCATCTGAGGCCATCGCTGCTGCTGGGCGGCGATATGGCCGTGCGCGAGCCGGTGAGGACGGCGATTGCGCTGCTGGTCGACACATTCGGTGCCCTGGACGGTCTCTCGCCACACCTGCCGCCACTCCGTTTCCTCAATCCTGAGCGACGACATGTCTTCGAGACGATGTTTCTACGGCGCATCAACGCCACTCCCCACACCAGCATGGGCAGGCTGTTTGACGGGGTCGCATCACTGGTCGGGCTCTGCCATGCTGCCGAATATGAGGGGCATGGCCCGATCGATCTGGAGGCGCTTCTGGAGCGCGATCACGAGATGCGAACGCCGTTCGATTATGACATTCAGACCAACGGCGAAGGCCGACTGGAGATCGATTTTCGCCCGATCGTCCGCGGTCTCGTCGACGGGATCAAAGCCGACAAGCAAAATGCCGAGCTCAGCCGGCGCTTTCATTCGACCATCATCGAGATCGTCGTCGATATCTGCGGACGCCTGTCGAACCGGTACGGCACGAAACAGATCGTCCTGAGCGGCGGCGTTTTCCTCAACGAGTTCCTGCTCGTCAACAGCATCGCACGGCTGCGGGCGCTCGGTTATGCCGTCCACCACCAGACCGCCGTTCCGCCCAATGACGGCGGCATTTCGCTTGGTCAGATTGCCGTTGCCAATGCAAGGATCGCCCGCCGCAATGCAGTGTTGTCGCAGTGAGCGAATGAGCCGCCGATCTGTCTGCTGGCTGACGGAATTCCGCCCGTGACTGTCCTATCCGTAGCCCGAACGCCCGCAATGGGCAGGTACGAATGATGGTTGCGGTTCATGGCTCACATTTCAATCATAGGCTGGCTCGGCCTATTCCTCACGCTGGCAAGCGAAATCGCTGCATTGCTGATGATCCGCGATCTGAAGCGGATGCTCCTGGCCTCTTGTCTGGCCGAACTCGGCTACGTGCTGATGGGGATCGGTGCCGGATCGCTGATCGGCGATACGGGCGCTGTCATGCATCTCGGTTATCAGGTCGTCATGCGCCTTCTGGTGATCACCGCCGCGGCACAGCTGATCCGGCGCACCGGCTCTTCTAAGCTCGATGATCTTATCGGCAGCTCGGAACGTTATCCGTTCGCGTCGCTGATGTTCGGCTTCGGCATGTTTTCGGTCATGGGGGTGTCGCCGTTCAAGGGCGCGTTTTCGAAATTCATCATCCTTTATGCCGATATCGAAAACGGTGCCTGGCTGCTGGCGCTCGGCGGCACCATCGCCAGCATGATCAGCGCGGTCTATTTCATCCGTGCCGTCCAGGCGATCTGTCTTCAGCGCCAGAGCCACGGCATCCTGCAGGACAGGCCCGTCTCCTTTTTTGCGCTGACCGCCGCCGACATTCCGATGGCCGTTCTGGCGCTGGTCACGATCGGCCTCAGCCTTTTCCCCGAACCGTTCCTGCACACGGCTGCCCATGTCGTCGGCATGGTAAACCTCGCCGATCTGCCGGAATTCGAAACCGGCTGGAGCGCGCAGGTCCTCGTTCCCTATCTCGGCGGCTTCCTGCTGTTCGTGCTCGGGCGTTTCTCGAAAAGGCTGCGCAGCATCGGTGCGGTCGCCATCGCCGCCGCCACCTTCGCGCTGGTCGCCACCACGCTCAGGGCCGGCGATGTCGGCGATTATTTCGTCCTGATCTTCTCCGGTATCGGGCTTGCCGTCACCGTCTATTCGATCCGCTACATGGCGCATTCCCATGCGATGAACCGCTATTATTTCTTCCTCTTCGTGATGATCGGTTCGCTGATCGGTGTGGCGACGGCCGATCATCTCGGCAATTTCTACTTGTTCTGGGAGCTGATGACCTGGAGTTCCTATCTCCTCGTCATCCACGAGCAGACCGACAAGGCGCTGAAGGCCGGCAAGACCTATTTCCTGATCTGCGCCTCCGGTGCCTATGTCATGCATCTCGGCATCCTGATGCTGCATGCGCAGCTCGGCACGTTCGAACTGGCAGAGATTGCCGACCGCGTCTCGCAGCTGACGCCGGTCATGGGCGGGCTCATCGCCATCTGCTTCCTTATCGGCCTCGGCGCCAAGGCCGGCCTCTTTCCGCTGCACAGCTGGTTGCCGGAAGCCCATCCAGTGGCGCCCTCGTCGATCTCGGGGCCAATGTCGGGCATTCTGACCAAGGCCGGCATTCTCGGCATCGTCAAGATCCTGTTCGTCGCCTTCGGCGGCGCGGCCTTCCTGCATCGCCAAGTCTTCGCCGGCATGACGGCGCCGGGAATGGTGCTGATCACGCTCGGCGCGATCACCTTTCTGATCGGCGAGATCCAGGCCTACCGCCAGGTGGATCTGAAGCGCATGCTCGCCTATTCGACGCTTGCCCAGATCGGCGAGATCACCATGGTGATCGGTGTTGGCACCTATCTGGCGCTTGCCGGTGCGCTCACCCATATCGCCAACCATGCGATCATGAAGACGCTGCTGTTCTTCTGCGCCGGTGCCCTGATCATGCGCGCCGCCGGCCATGCCCAGACCCTCTCGGCGTTGAAGGGTATCGGCCGGAAAATGCCGTTCACCGCATTCTGCATGGGCATCGGCCTGCTCTCGATCATGAGCGTGCCGCCCTTCAGCGGCTTCGTCAGCAAGTTCATGATGATCTATGCCAGCGTCGAGGCCGGGCTTTATCCCGTCGCCATCGTCATGCTGATCGGCGGCGTGATCGGCGCCATGTATTACGCCCGCATTCTCAAGGTGGTGTTCTTCGAACCCTATAGCGGGCCGGAAATTTCGGAAGCGCCATGGCCGATGCGCTGCGTGGTCGGTGTGCTGGCCGGGCTGACGCTGTTCAATGGGTTTTATCCCGATGCGCTGCTGCATCTGGTCATGCCGGTGGTCGACCGGTTGGCCGCGGAAGGCCATCTGACCGCCGGGGCGCTGCCGCCGTTGACCATGCAGTGGTCTTCTGCCGCTGCCATCGCCGCCATTGGTGCGGTCCTGGTCTATGTCCTTGGCCGCGGGCATGCCGTTCGCGCCGGTGTCCTGTCGGTCGTGGTCATGATCGCAGCCTTCGCCGCCGTCCTCTGGCAGGCCAGCCGCTACGATGCCCTGTCCTTCTGGTATGCGGTTGCGATCGTCGCGATGGGTGCGATCAACCTCTGTTATTCGATCGGTTACATGGCGCACGGCCGTGCCCAGAACCGCTTCTTCTTCTATTTCATCGCCATGATCGCCGGCCTGCTCGGCGTCACCGCCAGCGGCAACCTGTTTTCCTTCTTCGCCTTCTGGGAACTGATGAGCAGCTGGACCCTGTTCCTCGTCATCAGCCATGACGAGACCGAGGAAGCGCTGCGCGAGGGCACGAAATATTTCGTCTTCAACTTTGCCGGCGCCAGCATCCTCTTTCTCGGCGTCACCATGTTGGCGACTGTCGCCGGCACGTTCCAGATCGCCGATCTCGCCGCAGCCGTCAGCACCGTACCGCCCATCGATCTGATGATCCCGACGGGCATGATCCTGATCGGCTTCCTGATGAAGGCCGCCCAGCTACCGTTCAGGATCGACTACCAGATGCACACCGTTCCCGCCCCGACCCCGGTCAGCGGTTACATCTCGGCGGTGCTTCTGAAGGTCGGCCCCTATGGCGTGCTGAAATTTTTCGTCGCCCTTGGCGCCGGTGCTGCCTTTATCCGTATGGCGCAGACATCGGTCTGGATGCCGACTCTGACGCAGGTGACGCAGGTGATTGCCGCAATCACCGTGCTTTATGCCGGTGCCATGGCGGTCGTCCAGAGCGGCATCAAGCGGCTGTTGATCTACAGCACGGTCAGCCAGCTCGGTTATATCCTGCTGGCGCTATCGCTCGGATCGCCGCTCGGCATCGCGGCCGGCCTGATGCATGCCGTCAACCACATGCTGTTGAAGAACGCGCTATTCCTCGTTGCCGGTTGCATTCTCGCCCAGGCGCATGTGACCAGCCTCGATGAGCTCGGCGGGCTTGGCCGCAAGATGCCGGTGACCTTCGGTGTCTTCCTGTTTGCCGGCCTGTCGCTTGCCGGCATTCCGCCGCTCAACGGTTTCGGCTCGAAGCTTCTGATCTACGAGGCGGCATTTGGGGGCGGGCATTACATTCTGGCCTTGTCCGCCCTCATGTCGAGCCTGTTCACCCTCGCTGCCATCCTGAAATTCGCCCATACCGCCTTCATGGGGCAGCTGTCGGAAAGATCCGCCAAAATGCACGAAGCGCCGGCTGTCATGCTGGTGCCGATGCTGCTGCTGGTCGCCGCAAGTGTTGTGGTCGGGTTGTTTCCGGGCATGCTTCTGGTGCCGATCGCCAATCTTCAGGCAGCGCTGGGTCTACAGCCGATCGAGGCAAGCTGGCTGGGCGGCCTGCCCGGCGTGTCGTCTTACAACCCGCTGGTAATGACCATCGCACTTACTGCCACCGCTGGCATCGGCTGGCTCTATTACAGGCTCTCCGGCAGCCGGCAGGTGACGAGCTACGTCCATACGGGTGGCGGCGTGATGATCCCGAATGCCCGCATGCACATGCCGGCGTCTGCATTGTACGAAACGCCCGAACGTCTGATCCGCCTCGCCCTGCGCGACAAGCCGGCGACCGAAAATCCGAAAACTGAAAGCCCCGTTATCGAAAGCCACGCCCATGACCATTGAAACGATCCGGACCCTCTTGACCGTGATGGTCTTCCCGGGCGGCCTGTTTGCCATGGCGCTGGGGCTTGGGCTGAAGGGCATCGAACGGCGGGCGATCGCCCGCCTGCAGCGCCGCATCGGGCCGCCGCTCATCCAGCCGTTTTACGACCTGATCAAGCTGATGCGCAAACGCACCCTCATCCCCGATACCGCCAATGCATTGGTATTCTTGACCGTGCCGGTGGCCGGGCTCGCCAGCATGGCGGTCGCGGCCGGCATGATCCCGATCCCCGGTTTCTACGATCCGAGCCCCCTATTGGGCAATCTCGTCGTGCTGTTCTACTTGATCTCGATCCCCGCCGTGGCGCTGATGCTTGCCGGCTCCGCCTCCGGCTCGCCCTATGGCGCGATCGGCTTTTCCCGCGAGATGGCGATCGTGCTCGCCTATGAAGGGCCGATCCTCTTGTCGCTGGTGGCGGTGGCTTTGCATGCCGGCGCTGTCACCGGCCAGCCGATCCTGCTCAACCTGACGGAGATCGTCCGCTACCAGCAGGAACACGGTGCCTTCCTGTTCGATCCGTGGATGTGGCCGGCTGTCCTCACTTATCTCTGCTTCATCCCGGCCAATCTCGGTATTGCTCCCTTCGATATTCCGGAGGCGGAATCGGAAGTGTTGGAAGGGCCGCTGGTCGAATATTCCGGCCCGCCGCTCGGCCTTTTGAAGCTGATGTCCGTCACCAAGGCCGTGGTCGTCCTGGGGTTGGGCATCGCGCTGTTTTTCCCCAACGGTCCGGCAGACCTCGCCGGGCTTGTCGTCTTCATCGTCAAATGCCTGGTGCTGGTGCTTGCCGTCTCGGTGCTGAAGGCAGCCGTCGGCCGCATGCGGATCGACCAGGCCGTGCTCTTTTATCTCAAATGGCCTGAACTGCTCGGTTTTGCCGGGCTCGCTCTCGTCATCGCTCGTTTCTAGGAAATCGCCCCATGGACTTCTTTTCCAAGGCTGCCCGAAAGTCACCCTGGCTCTACCGGATCAATGCAGGCTCCTGCAACGGATGCGATGTCGAGCTAGCCACCACGGCCTGCATTCCGCGCTACGACGTGGAACGCCTCGGCTGCCAATATTGCGGCAGCCCCAAACATGCCGACATCGTGCTGATCACCGGACCGCTGACGGCCCGCGTCAAGGACAAGGTGCTGCGCGTTTATGACGAAATTCCCGATCCGAAGGTGACTGTTGCCGTTGGCATCTGTCCGATCTCCGGCGGCGTTTTCCGCGAGAGCTACGCCATCGAAGGCCCGATCGACCGCTACCTGCCGGTGGATGTCAACGTGCCGGGCTGTCCGCCCCGCCCGCAGGCGATCATCGAAGGCATCGCCAAGGCGATCGAGATCTGGGCGAAGCGGGCATAGGAGGCGACAATGGCATTCTTGAAGATCCTCTTCGACAATCTGCGCAAGGGACCGGCGACCGAGGCGTTTCCATTCGGCGAGGCGGTCACGCCCGATGCCTATCGCGGCAAGGTGACGTTCGACGAAAAGAGCTGTGTCGGCTGCAACATGTGCGAACATGTCTGTGCCGGCGGCGCGATCCGTTTTTCCGAACAGGAAGACGGGCTGCACTTTCTTATCTGGCACAACACCTGCATTTCCTGCGGTCTGTGCGCCCATTACTGTCCGACCAACGCGATCAAGCTCAGCAATGACTGGCACCTGTCGCACCTGCAGGAAGAAAAATACGAGCAGGTCGATCACGCGGTCGTCCCCTACCGGCATTGCACCGCCTGCGGCGACAGGCTGCAGCCAGCCGGCCAGATGCTGCATCAGCTTGCCTACAAGGGCACCAATCCGCGGTCCGAACGACTGATGAACATGTGCCCCGACTGCCGGCGCAAGGCCAGCTATATTGGAGAAGCAGTATGAGCGAAGTCCCAGATATCAACGAACTGGTTACATCGGTTGCCCGGACGATTCCCGGCGATTTCTCGCTCGTCGAGGAACAAGCCGGCCGGGTGACGGCCTGGATCACGCTGTCGCAAAGCGACGATCTGTTCGCGGCTGCCCGGTCGCTGAAGGCGATCGGCGCAAGGCTCAGCATGATCACCGCCATGGCCGATCAGCCGGCGGGCATCAACACCATTGCCTACCACTTCGACATTAAGGGAAGCACGGTGACGCTCAAGGTCGGCGTCGAACCCGGCGGCAGCGTTGCCACCATCGTTCCCCTGTTTCGCAATGCCGACTGGCACGAGCGCGAGTTCATGGAACTTTACGACCTGCATGTCAGCGGCCGCGCCGACAGCAAGCGGCTATTCCTCGACGAAACCGTCGACCGCCGGGTGATGCAGCGGCTGATCCCGCTTTCCGTCCTGTCCAATGCCGCAAGCACGACCATGCTGTTCGAGAAACTGATCGTCGATCGGGAGAAATCGAAATGAAATCCTTTGATATGCCTGTCGGCCCGCTTCACGTCTCTCTCGAAGAGCCGATGTATTTCCGCATCGACGTCGAGGGAGAGGAAGTCGCGGGCATCGAGATCACCGCCGGCCATGTCCATCGCGGCATCGAATACCTCACCGCCAAGCGCAACATCTACCAGAACCTGGCGCTGATCGAGCGGGTTTGCTCGCTCTGCTCCAACAGCCATCCGCAGGCCTATTGCATGGGCCTCGAAAAGATCGCCGGCATCACGGTGCCCGAACGTGCCCAGTATCTGCGGGTGATCGCCGACGAGATCAAGCGGGCCGCCTCCAACATGTTCAACGTCGCGATCCTTGCCCATATCGTCGGGTTCGAATCGCTGTTCATGCATGTCATGGAAGCCCGCGAAATCATGCAGGACACCAAGGAAACCGTGTTCGGCAACCGCATGGATCTGGCCGCCAATGTCATCGGCGGCGTCAAATACGATATCGACGAGGATCGCATCGCCTATGTTATCGCCCAGCTCAACCGGCTGGAACCGATCCTCGTCAAGGAAATCATTCCGCTTTACGAGACCAATTCGTCGATCCTGTCGCGAACCCGCGGTATCGGCGTAATCAGCCGTGACCAATGTCTCGATTACGGGCTGATGGGACCGGTGGCACGTGGATCGGGTTATGCCTATGACGTGCGCACTGCCGCGCCTTACGCGGTCTATGACCGGCTCGACGTTCAGGTCATCACCTATACCGACGGCGATGTCTGGTCGCGGGCCATGGTGCGGTTATATGAGGTGGTCGAGGCGATCCGCCTGATGCGCCTGTGCCTGCGCGAGCTTCCCGCCGGTCCGCTGACGGCCGGCCCGCTGCCGTTCATTCCGGCCGGCGAAGCGATCACCAAGGTCGAGGCTCCGCGCGGCGAGCTGATCTATTACCTGAAGACGGATGGCACCGATATTCCCGCCCGAGTGAAGTGGCGCGTACCCACCTACATGAACTGGGATGCGCTGGAGGTGATGATGGTCGGGGGTCGCATTTCCGACATTCCGCTGATCGTCAACAGCATCGACCCCTGCATCTCCTGCACGGAGCGGTAAAGTCTCCGTTCCCCACTGGCTTGTGTTCCAACATGGCGTGCGCATCACAAATGCGCACGCCATGCGCGTTTTGACGCACAAACCCCTTCCCCGTCCGGTTTGTCTGCTGGCTGACAGAAGCTTTTCCCCGACAGGCGTAATCCGGTTTTCAGGAGAGAGGTTGGAGCGTTGCAGACATGCACGAGATCACGATTACCTGCGCCCTGATGAAGGTCGTGAGCGACGAGGCCAAGCGCCGTGGTGGTGGCAGGGTCACGGAGATCACGATGACGATTGGCGGGCTGCAGGGCATCGAGCCCAGGGTTCTGGAATCCTCGTTCAGCCTGCTTGCCGAAGACACGATCATGGCGGGTGCCCAACTCAAGATCAACCAATTGCCGGTGCGCGTCTTTTGCCGGCAATGCGACGACATCCTGGTCGCAGACGCGCGCTTTCGATGCGGGACCTGTCACGGCAGTGACGTGCGGATCCAGCCATCGGGAGGGATGACTGTCGATGAAATCGTCGTCTGCGCCTGTGACGCATAGCGGAAACGGGCGAGGCGGACCTGGAGAACGGAAGATGCAGCAAGCGCAAGTCAAGGAAAACGTCATCATCTATGCGGAGCCGGACCACTGTCTGGGCTGCCATTCGTGCGAGCTGGCCTGCGCGGTGGCGCATGGCGGCGAAGGCTACGATATCGTCAGCGCGGTCGCCAATCATCTGCCGCTGCATGCCCGCAACCAGGTGGTTTCAGTCGATGGCGCAACCATGCCGATGCAGTGTCGGCAATGCGAGGATGCGCCCTGCACGATGGTCTGTCCGACCGGTGCCTGCCATCAGGCCAAGGGCCAGATCCAGATCGTCGAGCAGCAATGTATCGGCTGCAAGCTCTGCGTCATGGTCTGTCCCTTCGGTGCCATCACGGTTCGCTCCGAGGAACGGCACAACGCCAGTGCGATCACCAATCGCGGCGTCGCCAAGAAATGTGACCTTTGCGTCGATTGGCGCTCGTCCACCGGGCAGTCCGACCCGGCCTGCGTCGGCGCCTGCCCGACCAAGGCGATCAAGATGGTCGACGTCAATGCCTATCGCGATGCGCTGAGGCTCGCCCGAGCCCGCGAGATCGCCCAATCCCATCGTTCCATGCGTATTTCGCTCTAATTGAGGAGGCTCTTTTATGGCCTGTCTAGACTGCTCCAGCTGCTCGTGTGATCCCGCCGCAACCGAAATGCTGGCGATTGCCGAAGCCCAAAGCATCGATACCGCCTGGAGCCGCTATGCTGCCCAGCAGCCGCAATGCGGTTTCGGCACCACCGGCCTGTGCTGCCGCATCTGTCTCAAGGGACCGTGCCGGATCGATCCGTTCGGCAAGGGTCCGCAATTCGGCGTCTGCGGCGCCGACCGTGACACGATCGTCGCCCGCCATCTCGTGCGCATGATGGCATCCGGCGCCGCCGCCCATTCCGAGCACGGCCGTCATATCGCGCTCGCCATGCTGCATTTGAGCAAGGGGCACCTGAAGGATTATTCGATCCGCGACGAACAGAAGCTGATGGTCGTTGCCAAGCGGCTGGGCGTCAAGACCGACGGGCGCGAGCTGATGTCGATCGTCCGCGAGCTCGCCGACATCACGCTCAACGACTTCCAGAACCAGGATTTCGACCAGCCCTGCAACTGGCTGACCGCCTCGCTTCCCGCACCTCGGCTGAAGAAGCTCTCCGAACTTGAACTGCTTCCGCACAATATCGATGCATCGGTCGCCCAGTCCATGTCGCGCACCCATCTCGGCTGCGATGCCGACCCGACCAACCTCATCCTCGGCGGCCTGCGCGTGGCGCTCGCCGACCTCGATGGCGAAATGCTGGCAACGGAACTGTCAGACACGTTGTTCGGCACCCCGTCGCCGATCAAGACCACGTCCAATATGGGCGTGCTGAAGAAGGACGCGGTCAACATCGCCGTCAACGGCCATAACCCGCTTCTGTCGGACATCATCTGCGACGTTGCCGCCGATCTCAATGCGGAAGCCATCGCCGCCGGCGCCAAGGATGGCATCAACGTCATCGGCATCTGCTGCACCGGCAACGAAATCATGGTGCGCCACGGCATTCCGCTTGCCACCAATTACCTGTCGCAGGAACTGCCGATCCTGACCGGCGCGCTGGATGCCATGGTTCTCGACGTGCAATGCATCATGCCGTCTTTGCCGCGTGTCGCCGAATGTTTCCACACGAAGATCATCACCACCGACAAGCAGAACAAGATCGCCGGCGCCACCCACATGGAATTCGACGATGCCAAGGCATCGGAAAATGCCGCATCGATCCTGCGTGTGGCGATCGACGCCTTCAAGCAGCGTGATCCGCGCCGCATCCATATCCCCAACTTCAAGCAGGAAGCCATCGTCGGCTTCAGCGTCGAAGCCATCACCGCGGCACTCTCCAACATCAATGCCGACGATCCGCTGCAGCCGCTGGTCGACAATATCGTCAACGGCAATATCCAGGGCGTCGTGCTGTTTGCCGGCTGCAACAACACCAAGACGCAGCAGGACAGTGCCTATCTCGACATCGCCCTGTCGCTTGCCGCCCGCAACGTGCTGGTGCTTGCCACCGGCTGTGCCGCCGGCGCCTATGCCAAGGCCGGTTTCATGACCCAGGATGCCACGCGGAAATATGCCGGCGAGGGCCTGAAAAGTGCACTGACCGCGATCGGCGAGGCCGCCGGCATGAACGGCCCGCTGCCGCTCGTCCTGCATATGGGCTCCTGCATCGATAACAGCCGCGGCGTCGCGCTTGGCACGGCACTTGCCAACCGGCTCGGCGTCGATCTCTCCGACCTGCCGCTCGTTGCCAGCGCCCCGGAAGCCATGACCGAAAAGGCCGTGGTGATCGGCAGCTGGGCCGTCACGATCGGTCTTCCGACCCATCTCGGCACCGTGCCGCCGATCGTCGGCTCCGATGTCGTGACCGGGCTCGTCACCGATACGGCCCGCGATCTGCTCGGCGGTTATTTCATCGTCGAGACAAATCCGGCGCTGGCCGCCGACAAGCTCTTCGAGGCGATCCAGGAACGCCGTACCGGCCTTGATCTGAAGACCTATATCGCCCCGGTCCAGCGTCCGGCTCTGGGATCACTGCGCATTCCGGCCCTTCCGGAGCGGGTGTGATGAAGATCGCCGTCACAGGCAAGGGCGGCGTCGGCAAATCCACGATCGTGGGTTTGCTCGCCCGCGCGCTTTCGGACGATGGCTGGAAGGTTCTCGCCATCGATGCCGATCCCGATGCCAATCTGGCATCGGCGATCGGTGTGCCTGCGGAAAAACTTGCCGATCTCAAGCCGATCTCGAAAATGGTCGACTTGGCCCGCGAGCGCACCGGAGCAACGGACGGTCCCGGCACACATTTCATTCTCAACCCGAAGGTCGACGACATTCCCGACGGCTTCAGCGTCGAGCATGAAGGGGTCAAGATGCTTCTGATGGGAACCGTCAATCATGCGGGAACCGGTTGCGTCTGTCCCGAACATGCGCTGGTGCGCACCCTTTTGCGTCACATCCTGACCCGCAGGAAGGAATGTGTGCTGATCGACATGGAAGCGGGCATCGAACATTTCGGCCGCGGTACCGTCGAAGCGGTCGATCTGCTGATCATCGTCGTCGAGCCCGGCGCCCGCAGCTTCCAGACGGCAGGCCAGATCGAACGGTTTGCCGCGGAACTGGGGATCAAAAACGTCTGTTACGTGGCCAACAAGGTTGGCTCCGATCAGGACCGTGCCTTCATCGCCGCCCGCGCGGGAGACTGCGATCTTCTGGCCACCATGTCCTTCGACGCATCGGTGCAGGCTGCCGATCAGGCCGGTCAGTCTTTCTACGATGCCGGTCCGCATGGCCGCGAACAGGCCAGGGATCTGACCCAAGCCCTGCTCAAACGCCTGTCCGCGAAGGGAGACCTGCAATGTGCCTAGCAACCGTCACCGTCACCCACGCATCGGCGCCGCCGGCGGAGATAGACGATGTCACCACAATCGGTTTCGAGGACGGATATGTGCTCGTTTCCACCCTGTTTGGCGAGGAGCACCGTTTCAGCGGCGTTTCGATCCGACAGATCGACACGCGCAAGGGCGTGACCATTTTTTTCGAGGAGGATCGTTCCCTATGACACCGGTAGACCAGGCAAAAATCCGGCTGCGTGCCTATGTGGCGCATTTCGCCGACCATGCGGAAGACCATCTGGCGGAGATCGCTGCGTTGAAACCGGCCGTCGCCGGCGATGCGTCGCTCATCCATGCGCTGGACCATGCCATAACCGACATGCAAACGGCCAGACGGTCGCTGCAGGCCGTTCTTTCCGAACTGGAAACGGTCCCGGTCGCCGATCACGATCATCATGCGCACTGACATTCATCAAGGTGCTCGATGCGCCAAGGGTTACGCTTCTGCTGCGAGGTTTCTTGCCGGATGCTGAATCCGGCTTTCGGGAGGCGATATGACAGCACGATTTAGCATAGCCCATGTTCTGACCGGCCCCGCCGGCGAAGGTTTCTTCAACGGCTTTCAGGGGCGGTCGCATGGCAAGGGGAGCATGGTCTGTTTCGGCGAGAATGACGAGAACGGCATTTTCGTCGTCATGAGTGGCAGGCTCAGGGTCTACATGGTCGGTGAAGACCGGGAGATCACCCTGTTCTACCTCGTCGCCGGAGACATTTTCTGTCGGCACTCCGGTTGTCTGATCGAGGCGGTCGAACAGAGCGAGCTGCGGGTCACCGACATGAAGACATTCGCAGCCAAGATGGAAAAGACGCCGGCTCTGTCGCATGGCCTCATCTCCATCCTCGGCCGGGCGATCATCTCCTGCATGAGAAACATCGAGGAATTGATGTTTCTCGATATCAAGCAACGGGTCGCCTGGTTCTTTCTGGACCATGCGACGGCGGAAAACGAAGAGGCCAATTACGGCGTCAAGCTTTCGATCGATTTCACGGTCGAAGAGATCGCAAACCTGATCGGATCGTCGCGGCAGGCGACCTCGACGGCGATGAACAGCCTGATCAAGGATGGTCATCTCGAGCGCCATGGCCGCACGGACTACACCATACCCGACAAGGATCGCCTGAAAGCGGCGGCCGCGACGGGGCGCCTTTCTGCACGATGATCCCACCGGGACGTCGCCGGGCGCAACTATGCGGACACGAATTTTGAGAAGAGAGACGAAGAACATGTACACGAAAATAGCAAAGACGACCGTGCTCGGGTTTGTTGCCCTCCTGGCCCCGACGCTTGCATTCGCCCATCCCGGCCTGCATCCGGGCGCAGGCCTGCTTGCGGGTATCGCCCACCCGCTGACCGGCCTTGACCATATTCTGGCAATGGTCGCCGTTGGCCTTCTGGCCTTCCAGATGGGCGGTCGCGCCCTGTGGCTGCTGCCGGCGACATTCGTGCTGGTCATGGCCGGCGGCGGCGCGCTTGGTGCAGCCGGCATCCAGATCCCGGCCGTCGAGATCGGCATTGCCCTGTCGGTGGTCGTTCTCGGCGCCGTCGTTGCCAGCAACGTCAAGATGCCGGTGGCGCTGGCCATGGGCATGGTCGGTTTCTTCGCCATCCTGCACGGCCACGCCCATGGCACCGAGATGGTGGCCGGCGTCAACGGCTTCGTTTATGCGGCCGGTTTCATGGCTGCGACCGCCCTGCTGCATGTCGGCGGCATCAGCCTCGGTTTCCTGGTGGCCCGCACCGGTCGTGCCATCGGCCCGATCGCCCTGCGTACCGCAGGCGGTGTGGCAGTTGTTGCCGGCGTCGGCATGCTGGGCGGCTGGCTCTGACAGACCTGCCGGCGCCCTGCCCGACAGGGCGCTGGTATTCGATAAACAAGGATTTACGACCATGTGTTCGATTTGCGGCTGCGGCGAAGCCAGTGTGGAAGGGCATCATTCCTCCCACGAGCATTCCCATCTTGACGATGCCGCCCATGCGGCATTGCATGCAGCCGGCATAGCACACAGCCATGACCACGCGCATGACCATACCCATGCCCACGACAAAGGGCATCACCATCATCCGCATCACTCCGAAAGTGACGTCCATTATGGCGCTGGCATTGCGGGCGTTTCGGTTCCGGGGCTGGATCAACACCAGATCATCCGGATGGAAAAGGCGGTGCTGTCGCATAACGACGGTCTGGCGCAGGAAAACCGTGCGGTGTTTTCCCGTGCGGGCATCCTCGCCCTCAACCTTCTGTCCAGCCCTGGTTCCGGCAAGACCACACTGCTTTGCGAAACGATCAGGGCTATGGCCGGCGGCATGCCCGCGGCGGTGATCGAAGGCGATCAGCAGACCAGTTTCGACGCCGATCGCATTCGCGCCACCGGCGCGCCGGCGATCCAGATCAACACCGGCAAGGGCTGTCATCTCGATGCGACCATGGTTGCCGATGCCTATCAACGGCTGGCACCGGCGGCAGGCACCGTTCTATTCATCGAGAATGTCGGAAACCTCGTCTGCCCGGCCGCCTTCGATCTCGGTGAGGCCGCCAAGGTGGTGGTTCTTTCCGTGACCGAGGGCGAGGACAAACCGCTCAAATATCCGGACATGTTTGCCGCCGCCGATCTGTTGATCATCAACAAGATCGACCTTGCCCCTTACGTCAATTTCGATATCGGCCGCTGCCTCGAGCTCGCCCGCCGGATCAATCCCGATCTCGCCGTCCTGCAACTGTCTGCAACGACCGGCGAAGGCCTTGAGTCCTGGCTGCAGTGGATCGCCGCAAGACGGCAGGTGATTGCGGCTTAGTCCGATCGGAAGGAAAGACCATGTGTCTCGCAATACCGGCTGAAGTGATCGAACTGATGCCCGGCTCCATGGGCCGGGTCAGGATCGATGGCATCGCAAAGGTCGTAAGCCTTGCTCTGGTGGATGGTGTCGGCGTCGGCGATTACGTACTCCTGCATGTCGGCTTTGCGCTGAGCCGCATCGATCCGGAGGAGGCCGCCGAGACGCTGGCGCTTTTAAGGGAAATGGGCGAACTGGCGGAACTTCAGCCGGAGGAACTGCCGGGATGAAATTTGCCTCCGAATTTCGCGATGGCGGCCTTGCCCGCCGGATCGCCTCGACCATCGCCGCCGAATGCCGGCCCGACCGCAATTACAGTTTCATGGAATTTTGCGGCGGCCACACCCATACGATCGCCCGTTACGGGCTGGAAGCGATGCTGCCCGCCTCGATCCGGCTGATCCACGGCCCCGGCTGTCCGGTCTGCGTGCTGCCGGTCGGGCGTATCGACAGCGCCATTGAGCTTGCCTGCGACCATGGGGTCATTCTCTGCACTTATGGCGACATGATGCGTGTTCCGGGTTCCCATCGCCTCAGTCTGTTGAAGGCAAAGGCCGAAGGCGGCGATATCCGCATGGTCTGGTCGACCCTCGATGCGCTGAATGTGGCGCGGGAAAATCCCGGCCGTCAGGTCGTGTTCCTCGCCATCGGTTTCGAGACCACCACCCCGCCGACGGCCATGGCGGTGAAGATGGCGAGAGCCGAAGGCCTTCGAAACTTCAGCATCTTCTGCAATCATGTGCTGACCCCATCGGCAATGCGGGCGGTGTTGCAGGGAGGTGGCCTGCCGCTGCAGGGCGTGATCGGGCCGGGCCATGTCTCGGCGGTGATCGGCATCGAAGCCTATCGCGAATTTTCGGATCGGGGCATGCCAGTCGTGGTCGCCGGTTTCGAGCCGCTCGATCTCCTGCAGGCAATCCTGATGCTGGTGCGACAGGTCAATGACGAGGCGCCTCGCGTCGAAAACGCCTATGTCCGTGCGCTGCCGGCCGTCGGAAACGAAAAGGCGCAGCGCGTGATTGCCGAGACGATGACGGTGCGCCGCAGTTTCGAATGGCGAGGCCTCGGAACGTTGCCGGACAGCGCCTTGCGGCTGGCTGACGATTATCTTGAATTCGACGCCGAACACCGTTTCGCCCTGCCCTATCGCGCCGTGCCGGATCCGAAATACTGCGCCTGCGCGGATGTCGTGCGTGGCATCAAACGCCCGGACGAGTGCCCGCTTTTCGGCCGCTCCTGCACGCCCGACAATCCGATCGGCTCCTGCATGGTGTCGAGCGAAGGAGGCTGTGCCGCCCACTGGCTTTATGGCCGCCACCAGATGGCGGAAAGCCGATCCGGGGAACGCCGAAAGGAAATCGCATGAACGCCCATGTCGGACGAAACCGCCACCTGTTTCCGCGCTCCATGGACATGGTGGGCGGACGGGTCGATCTCACCCATGGCGGTGGTGGCCGCGCCATGGCCCAGCTGATATCCGAACTCTTTGCTAGTGCCTTCGACAATCCCTACCTTGCCCAGGGCAACGACATGGCGGTGATGCCGCCGATCGATGGGCGGCTGGTCATGTCGACGGATGGGTGTGTCGTTTCACCGATCTTTTTTCCCGGCGGCGATATCGGTTCGCTGGCAGTCCATGGCACGGTCAACGACGTGTCGATGAGCGGCGCAACACCGCTTTATCTCTCCGCGAGCTTCATTCTCGAAGAGGGTTTTCCGCTGGCAGACCTGCAGCGCATCGTCAAAAGCATGGCGGATGCGGCGCGGCAGGCGGGCGTTTTCATCGTCACCGGCGATACCAAGGTGGTGGAACGTGGCAAGGCGGATGGCATTTTCATCTCCACCACCGGCGTCGGCTCGCTCCAGGCGGGCCTCGACATCGCCGGTGACCGGATCGAGCCGGGTGATGCGATCATCGTCTCCGGCACGATCGGCGATCATGGTATCGCGCTCCTGTCCAAGCGTGAAAATCTCGACTTCGAGACGACGATCGAAAGCGACAGCGCGCCGCTCAACGAGCTTATCCGGACGATGGTCGAAGCCGAGCCGGAGATCCATTGCCTGCGTGACCCGACCCGTGGCGGGCTTGCCGCAACGCTCAACGAGCTTGCCCACCAGTCCGGTCTTGGGATGATCATTTCCGAAGACGCCCTGCCGATCAGGCCGGCGGTTCGAGGTGCCTGCGAATTGCTGGGCATAGATCCGCTGGGCGTCGCCAACGAGGGAAAGCTGATAGCCTTCTGCCCGCCAGACAAGGCCGATGCGCTGGTCGCCTTCATGCGCAGCCAGCCATTCGCTCAGGATGCAGCCGTGATCGGCCATGCGCAGCCGGACCCTCGTCGCCTCGTCTGGCTGAAGACCTCCTTCGGCAGCCAACGTGTCGTAGAGTGGTTCAACGGTGAACAACTGCCAAGGATCTGCTGATCGGTGTATTGCATGGAGCTCATGTCAATTCCTTTCCAGCGCAACGGCGGCCTATGCCCGACGCATATGGTGGCAGGAGCATGATTTCGCTCGCACAAAGAGATCTTCAATGCCGTGATGTCAGCATCGATAAGATGCCAATCTCCTCGCCGGGCCGATGGCCTCACCGAAATCGAGAAGGCCATTTTCCGTGTCGAACATCGCTCCGCTGCCAGGCAGCCGATCGCGGGAAGCCATTTCCGCAACACCGATATCAAGTTTTGCATAGGCGCCGCCGGCAACGCCCTGGCGCGCCGCGTGAGGCGATCCGGGCGTTGGAAAAACCGCGCTGCTGGACTTCGATGTGCAGCAGCGCGGTTTGCTGTTCCTCTACGGGCAGGATCTGCCCTCGCCGCAAATGGCATTCCTATCTTTTACTGGGCGCCAGCATTTGCTGCCAGCTTTCCCTGCAGCCGGTGCGCAATAAAAGCGGCTGTGCAGCCCATGGCACCGACGGCCGAGAGTTCGACAAATGCATCTACTCCAGGCGCAAGATGCGATGCGAAGAAGGCAATCAGGCCGAGAAAATAGGCCGGGATATTGTTGAGAAGCGGCGCGGCACGCAGCGATACGACGACGACGGCAACGACGAATACGACCGCCCCGAAGGCAAGATAATCGATAAGCGGCAGCAGCGTGCCGACACCTATACCGGCCAGATTTCCAAGGGCAATACCGATCGCCATGCAGAGATAGCTGTAGATTGCCCCTTTGAGGGAGTGGCCTCCACTAAAGAAGGCGACCCAACCGATAAACATCGCCCAGACTGGCCAGCCAAGGCCCGCCGATGTAGCAGCAGCGATCGCGGCAACGGTAGCGGCGATCAATGTGAGGCCCATGAACTTCGAATTGAAGACAGTCATTGCACTTCTCCTGTTGGGAGGTTTCGAGAAATTACGGTCACGGTTTTGTCGTTGACGGCGATGATGGCTCTCGGTGCTCAGATCCCCAGAGCCATCCTATGAAAGGCCTGCCCCGAAGGCGCCTGCCAACCGGGCTTTATCTCCTGTCGCCAAACCTCACGGCCTTGCAGGTCTGAGCAGATCGGAAAGCCCCACCCGGTGGAGCATTTCGGCACGCAGGCGATCGAGGACCGCAAAACCGACATCGGCGCCATCCTGTGTCGGATCGTAATGAAGCCGGAAGGGGCGTTTGCCGAAGGGCATGCCGACCACGTCAGCGATCATGTCTGCGACCGGAGCCGGATCTGCATCGTCGGGGACGATTTCAGCGAATGCCTTCTGGACCTCCTCGCCAAACCCGCCATAGGGCCCTGCCTCATAGTCCGCCACGCGCGCTTCATCCGCCGGACGTCCGGAATGGGCGAAATGGTTGGTGCCCCTGGTAAACGCTCCGGGCACGACGATCGTCGTTTCTATCCCCCAACGGCTAAGCTCGCGAGCATATTGGACGGCAAGCGAATCCATGGCCGCCTTGGCGGCGAAGTAGGGCGCCAGATAAGGCGGGGTTCCACCTGCCGAACTGGAACTCGATATCCACACAAGCAAACCTTCACGCCGGGTACGCATGTGGGGCAGCGCCGCCCGATTGACGCGCTGCGTGCCAAGCACGTTGACGTCATACTGCTGGGCAAACTGTTCCGGGGTGAATGCCTCGGCCGGGCCGAACATCATATGCCCGGCATTGTGCACGACGACGTCGATCCGACCACTTTGGGAGATCAACTGCTCGATGGCCGCATTGGTGGAAGTTTCCGACTGCACATCCAATTCGAGCGCACGCAGATCGATGCTCTCATTCGCCGAGAGCGCCGCCATTTGTGCGGCGTTCTCCGCATTACGACCGGCAACGTCGCGCATGGATGCATAGACAGTGTGGCCTGCCCGGGCCAAAGCTTCGGCGGTCAGGCGGCCAAAGCCGCTGGACGAGCCAGTGACAAGAATGATCTTGCTGGACATGACAATTTTCCTTTCAACGGATGTGTCCATTCCGACGTGGCGATGGATCAGATAATGCCGCCGTTGGCGCGCAGAACCTGGCCGTTGATCCAGGCGCCATCCGGCCCTGCGAGGAAGGACACGACATTGGCGATGTCTTCCGGCGTGCCAAGGCGTTCCAGCGGGTTCATCTTCGACATCCGCTCGATCAGATCATCGGATTTGCCATTGAGGAACAGATCGGTTGCGGTCGGGCCCGGCGCGACAGCGTTGACGTTGATGTTCCGGCCACGCATTTCCTTGGCCATGATCGCCGTCAGGGTTTCAACTGCAGCCTTGGTTGCGGCATAGACGCCGTAGGTTTCAAGCTTCAGACCGACGACGGTGGTGGAAAAGTTGACGATCCGGCCACCCGAACGAAGACGGGTCGCTGCCTCGCGCAGGGTATTGAACGTACCTTTGAGGTTGATGTCGACCTGTCGGCCAAAATTCTGGTCGTCGGCGCTTGCCAGCGGTGCCAGCATCATGATCCCGGCATTGTTGACAAGGACATCGATGCCGCCATAAGCCGTCTCGGCGGAATCGAACATGCGTTTGACCGCAGCGGCATCCGAGACATCGGCTTGCGCCGTCACGGCCTTGCCGCCGGCAGCCATGATTTCATCGGCGACCGCCGTGGCGGCTTCAGTGCTGCCTGCATAGTTGATGACGACTGTGAACCCATCCCGCCCGAGGCGCTTGGCGATCGCTGCGCCGATCCCGCGGGATGCCCCGGTTACGATGGCAACTCTTTCTGATGTGGACATTTTCGTTCTCCATAATGTCGCGCGATGTTGCGCTTGATGACGAAATTGAAGATGCCACTTACAGATAAACGAATAATCAGCCATAATTCCGCATCAGAATCCGGAATTGGCGAACAGTGAATGGACAGACTTGAGGCAATGCGCGTCTTTGCGCGGGTGGTGGAACGTCGAAGCTTCACGCTTGCCGCCGAGGATACCGGGCTGCCGCGATCGACGGTTACGGACGCGGTCAAGCAACTTGAAGCGCGGCTGGGGGTCAAGTTGCTGAATAGAACGACCCGGCATGTCAGTCCGACATTGGACGGCGAGGCCTACCATCAGCGTTGCCTTTCCATTCTGGACGACATCGAGGACGCCGAAGGGGCGTTTGCGGGCGCCAAGCCCAAAGGACTACTGCGCGTAGACGTGCATGGCACATTGGCAAGACATTTCGTCCTCCCAGAGCTGCCATCGTTCCTGGAGACCTATCCCGACATCGAGTTCTATCTCACGGAAGGCGACCGGTTAGTGGACCTCGTGCGCGAGGGGGTTGATTGTGTGCTGCGCGTTGGTGTTCCTCAGGACAGCGACATGGTCGCCCGCCGCGTTGCCATGCTGGATGAAGTGACGGTATCTTCGCCCGGATACATTGAAAAATACGGTCAGCCCACCCGCCCCGACGATCTGCGACACCATGTGATGATCGGCTTCCGTACAACCGGCAGCAGCGGACCGCTGCCTTTGGAATTCCTCGTCAACGGTCGGCTTGTGACGATGACGATCCCGACTGCGATCACCGTCAACGCGGCGGAAACCTTCGTCTATTCCGCGCGTATGGGGCTCGGCATTATCCAGGTTCCGCGCTATCACGTCGAAAAGGATCTGGATGACGGCATTCTTGTCGAACTGCTCAAGGAATTTCCGCCGGAGCCGTCACCCGTCTCGGTGCTCTATCCGCGAAACCGGCAGCTTACGCCTCGTGTCCGCGTCTTTATCGAGTGGCTTCGGGAGATTTTCAGCGAACGTGGCTGACAGCGCTTCGTCGAACTCGATAACCGTTCGTTACACTGGAGCATATTGCAACAACAGGCATGTATCTGGGGAGAGCTTGCTCTCAGATTCTTGTCAGTTCGATCAAGGCTGGCATATAAGGCGAGATGACCTCTGATTCAAAGATTTTCGTCGGCCTGAGGCCGACCCGTGGAAAACCTGCGCCGAAGCGAAATCCCGACGGGCCGAAATGCCAATGGGACGGTTGTGAGAAAGCTGGAACCCATCGCGCTCCTGTCGGGCGAGATGGCGAAGGCCTGTACCTGCTGTTTTGCACCGAGCACACAAAAGAATACAACAAGGGCTACAACTTCGCCGCCGAACTGTCCGACCCCCTGATCGCTCGTTATCAGAGAGAAGCAGCGAATGGCAGCCGCCGAACCCTTGGTGCGAGCGTCAAGCAAGCGGCGGAAGCGCCGCTTCCCTCCACAGCTCGTTCCGGTTCGGCAAAGGCGGTCAACGCACGCAAGAATGCTGCTGAACGCCAATCGGCGAAGGCCGAGCTTCAGCAGCGCAAGCTCAAAGTGCTTGAAGCCAGGGCTTTCGAAACGTTGGGGCTACCACATGATGCGACGCCCGAGGACATCAAGCAACGCTACAAGCAGCGACTGAAGATGCATCACCCGGACGTCAACAATGGCGATCGCAATTCCGAAGACGAACTTCGGAAATCGATCGAAGCCTATAACATCCTCAAGCTGAACGGTTTCTGCTGATAGCCTCCCATCTGCTGACAGCCTTGAACAGACACAAATCGCGTCGCGTGCTTGTTTTTTAAACGGAAACGATAATGAGGCGCTATCTTCTGCGCCTCGTGGCGACGATATGATCGCGGTGATCCGGCTGACCTCGGCTGGAGGGTCAACTTTGGCTGATGAGAGTTCATCTCTCGTTGGGTCCAATATCAATCTTTCACCGTGGACCCCTCTCTCAAGGCGAGCATGTCCCAATGCCCGATCCTGCATCGTGAGCTGACGATCAGGT
Source organism: Aliirhizobium sp. YIM B11859 (assembly GCF_057163345.1). NCBI lineage: Bacteria > Pseudomonadati > Pseudomonadota > Alphaproteobacteria > Hyphomicrobiales > Rhizobiaceae > Aliirhizobium > Aliirhizobium sp. YIM B11859. The sequence continues at coordinate 148,291 of NZ_JBXHAY010000004.1, read as the reverse complement.
CGGTTCTTGCCGAACGCCAGTCTTCGATGACGGCTGCGCCGACCAGCCCGGTTTCGGTCGCAGCTTTTGCCATGCCATCGATAAACTGCCGCTGTAGCTCAGCATCCGCCGTTCCCAGCCTCCACGGACTGGGCACCATCGATACCTGGAAACCCGCTTTTGCTAGCAGGTCACGCAGGGTCGCGGCAGCCGTCGGTCCAAGGGCAGGTCCGAACCCCTTGTCACGACGTTGATGCGCATTGAAGGCGGAAACAATTTGCGCATCCGAAGCAAGCGGTACGTCCCAGTGGCAATGCCCGTCATAGTTCAATGCCGTGTAGAGGCCGATATTTCCTTTCACCAGCGTGTCTACCAGCCGCTGCAGGAAGTCCTCGGAAACGAGGTCGAAGAGTGCCGAAGCAGTGACGAGGCGCGCGCCAGCGAACAGGTCGTCGGCAAGGCTGCCGAGATCGCTCTCGACGCAGTCGATCAGCCCGGATGGGCCGTGACGCAGTGCCGCCTCCACCAGAAGCGCCGGATCGTTGTCCACCAGTCGCCAACGCCATTGCGCCGCTTCGGGCAAAAAAGCCCTGAAAGTCGAGCCCGTGCCGCAGCCAAGGTCGACGATACCGGCCCCGGCACCCACCTGCTGCAGGCAATCGATGACCTTCCGTTTCATTTCGGCGTCTCTTGCCGCATGATCGGCACTCTCCCGCAGATGGAGCCAGCGCGTTTCAAAACCGGTCATCGGACACGCTCCAGAAATTCTGAAAGAATACGGGCGCTTGTCGGCCATTCGGGCAGGTCATTTGCTGCAGCCAGCGATCCGGCAGCATAATCCCGTCGGACCAGCGGATTATCGACAAGCTTTTCCAATGCGACGGCAAAACCGTCGACATCACCGGGCTCGACCAGGATTCCGGCGGTTTCGGGCACCAGATCCGGCACTGCCCCGCTATGGCATCCGACGATGGGCAGCCCTTTTGTCATCGCCTCTGCAAAGACCATCCCGAAACCTTCGTAACGGCTGGCCAAGGCAAATATGTCGGCACGATCATATTCCGCCTCGACATCGTCCAGCGCGCCTGCAACCTCGATTCTTGCCTCCAGCCCGAGATCGGCGATCTGGTGGCGCAGCGCCTGCGCGCAGGCCTTGTCCATCTCGTCACTGCCAACGATGCGACAGTGCCAGGTGCGGTCCCGTATCCGGGCAAGTGCAGAGACCAGTGTCGCATGATCCTTGCGCGGCGTCAGCGAACCGACAGCAAGGATAGCCAAAGGGAGCCCGTCCGCACCGCCGCGCGCCGGCCTTCCTCGCTCGGTACCTGGGAGAGCAATACATATGGCCTCTCCGGCGACGTCGAATTCCGCTGCAAGCGTGCGAGCGGTCTGCGAGCTCGTCACGACGGTTCCGTGGACACAAGCGAGTGCCTCGATCTCGCTGACGCGAAGCTCTTCCGCCAGCTTTGGCGGTAATCCCGTTTCCAGCGCCAGCGGATGATGAACAAGTGCCACAAGCCTTAACCGTTTGGCTTCGCTCGCTGCTATATCCGGCATGGCGCCGAAGGCAAGCCCGTCGATCAGCACCAGACTGTCGTCGGCAAGTGCGGCAAGCTGGCTTGCCGTCGTTTCGAGTTCGCTCTTGCTCGGCCTGGGAAATCCGCCGGGCAGTTGCAAATGTTCGACCACCCAGCCCAGCGCGCGAAGCTCACCGATCATCCGCCGATCATAACCGTATCCGCCACTCCGCGTCTCGATATTGCCCGGGATGGCGAAGATCAGATGTCTGCCCTTGTTCGTCACGCTCAAATCGCCGCCTCGTACCACGCACGGGCCACATGGCTCTCATGCAAGGTGATCTTCAGCCGGCAGATGCGCGCCCCGCCCGGTCCAAGCTCACCCGCTTCGATCCGCCGGCGCAGGTCGTCGAACAGGTGTTTTGCGAGAACCTCGGTCGTTGTGACCTTGCCGCGAAAAACCTCCAACTCGTCGAGATTCTGATAATTGAGCGGTGCAACCGCCGCCTTCAGGACTTCCGTGGCAAGTCCAATATCGACGCCGAGCCCGTTATCGTCGAGGTCCTGCGTCATGAAGGCCGCATCGACCACGAATGTTGCTCCGTGCATCGCTTGTGCCGGACCGAAAACCTCCCGCGGCAGGCTATGAGCAATCATCATATGGTCGCGCACTTCGACAGCAAACATAGGGGCCTTGTCCTTTCCAGTTAGCGATAGCGGATGCGGTGGCAGAGCGTGCCCGGATCCGAGAGAATATCCATGTAGCGGGCAGGCAGATCGCCGAAAGACGTCTCTCCCGAAATGAGGGCGTCGAGGCGATCGTCCGCCAGCAGACGAAGTGCCGTCTCGAGGCGTCGCGACAATGGCCAGCGGGCACGGCGCGATGCCGGGACATGGCCAACCTGTGAACCGACGATCGATAGGCGCTGGCTGTGGAAACGCCCACCGAGCGGCACGGCCGACATCCCCTCCCCGAACCAGGACAATTCGACGATGCGAGCTTCGAACCCTGCAAGTGCGATGGCCGTTGCCAGTCCTTCGGATGTGGCGGAAGCGTGGATGACCACATCGCTGTCGCAGGCTGCGGTCTCCGCCTCGCCGACCAGCGCAAATCGGCAGCCAAGAAGCTCGGCAAGGTCGCGGCGATCAGGATTGACGTCCACGAGCATGACCCGCGTTCCCGGGATCTTGGCCGCCAGAAAGGCAGCCAACAGTCCGACGAGCCCGCCGCCGACCACCGCTACCTTGTCTCCGGCCAATATTCCTGCGTCCCAGATGCCGTTCAGTGCCGTTTCCATATTCGCGGCAAGCACGGCGCGCGCCGCCGGCACATTCTCAGGGACGGAGATCGCCATTTCTACAGGAACAGCGAACACATCCTGATGCGGATGAAGAGAAAAGACTGCTCCTCCCGCCGCCCTACCCGCTCCGGCTTTCACCGTGCCGACAATCGCGTATCCGTATTTGACGGGAAACGGGAAGTCTCCCTCCTGCAGCGGCGCCCGCATGCGCTCGTATTCGCTTTCCGGCACCAAGCCTTCGGCGACCAGCGCCTCGGTTCCGCGGCTGATGGCGCCGTACAGGCTTTCGATCAGAACCTCGCCCTCGCCGGGAGCAGCCATCGGCGTTTGCCTCAGCGCAAGGCGCCGGCGTCCGGTCAGCCACAATGCATGGGATGTCGTCATGAGCGACCGCCCGCCGGCACCCGGCCTGTTGCGACCAGTTCACGATGATCAGCCGGCCCCCCGGCCGAAGGACGCCGCCAGAGCCGCGCCGCATGTGGTACGAGAGGGCTGAGTATCCGCGGCATGCGACCCTCTTCGGGGATTGCAAACAGGCCGGAACGCGTCGTCCATCGCCCGAAACGTTCGGAAGCGGTCAACATCGCGAAGGGAATTGACAGGCAGAGCCCTGCCACCATCGGCAGCATCCAGACCAGCGCTGACGCGCCGGCACCGAACAGGACAAAGCAAGCCAGCAGGAAGCCGATCATCGTCTGCAGCCCCATGCTGCGAATTGCGGATATGAATGACACGCCCAGCCTGTCGCGGTTCTGTCCACTCCATGTCACGCAACGCCCGAAGGGCAGGCAAAGAAGGAATATCGAAACATAAACGGCAATGATCGGCGCCATCAGCATCGATGCAAGGATTTCGGCTACCGCAGAAAAACCAAAACGCCGAGCTCCGCCATAGCTTCGCACCGCGCCTTTCGTGAGACAAACATCCAGCATTCCGGCCAGTTTCGGTGCGATCGACATGAAAAAGATGATGGCAAAGAGAGAAAGACCGAGCTGTAGATAGGCCGGATCGAACCCCGCCGACCGTGCCCTCCAGGCCGCCGCAAATGTTGCCGCGATCCAGGCCGGTGGGGCGACATACATCAAGATCGCCTGCAAAATCTGAAACCGGCTGATCGGCTTCAGTCCCGGTTCGAACAGGAAACGCCAATACTGCATATTGCCCTGGCACCAGCGCAAGTCACGCCCGGCGAAATCCGGAAATGTCGGCGGGTTGGCCTCATAACTCTGCGTCTCGATCGGCAACACGCGGACTTCATAACCACCGCGACGCATATAGGCGGCTTCGAGCTGGTCATGGCTGAGCACCGATCCTCCAAGCGGTGGTCGCCCGGGCAAGACGGGCAGGATGCAATGCGCCCGGAACGCGGAGGTCCGGATCAGCGCATTATGTCCCCAATAAGGACCACAATCGGCATTCCACCACGCGGATCCCATTGTGAAGGCGCGCATGCCGTGCCGCATGCCGAACTGGAACATTCGGGCAAATCCGCTCGTTGCCGGCATGCCGACGACCAGTGACTGAAGAATGCCGATCTCGGGCCTTTCCTCCATCGCCGCAACCAGCCGCACGATCGCATCGCCGGACATCACGCTGTCGGAATCGAGCGGCAGGAAGAAGTCGTAATCCGCTCCGTATTGATCGAGAAAATCATGCACGTTTCCGGCCTTGTAGCCGGTATTCTCGGAACGTCGCCTATAGATCGGGCGACAGTCCGCAGGCAGGTCTAGTTCGGCAGCCAGAGTTGTGAAGGCGGCAAGCTCGGCTTTGGCGATTGCCTCATCGGAGGTGTCGCTCAACACGAAGAAGCGGAAATGCCGCTCAAGCCCGGTAGCTTGCAGGCTGCTCATCATCGCTTCCACACGTTTCAAGGTCGGCCGAGGGTCCTCATTTCGGAGAAAAACCGGCAGCGCCGTGCGCGAGGACAGGGTGCCCGGTCTGCCCAGCGGATAGAAGGGATAGATGCTGTTTGCAGGCCGTCCTGGCCCATGGAGAAGCAGTATGCCGATAACTGCATTCCAGAAGCCCAGAACCGTCCATGGCATGGCCAGTAGGAAACCCAGCAGCATGATGGCCTCGGATAAAGCGATGCCTTCAGGTGACAGGATGAGAAACAGGCCGGAACCGAGCACAACGATCGTCCCGACATTCAACCCCAGCACGATAGTGCGGCGCCAACCGACAGGTAGCCCCGAATAGCCCGCCGGAGCATCTTCCTTCCACCCGGAGGAAGACACATGACGACAGTCGCGGCCGCCCTTCGGCGCGGTCGGTGCAGGCTTGGCCTGGCTCGTATGCAGATCCATGGATGGCATTGCTTTCGGTGGGCTTCGGACACATGGAATTAGTCCCTGCCGAGGCTTCAGCAAGACTCTGGAGCGATCAATCCCGCAGCCAGTGTCCTCACTTATGGTTGATCTTCCATCAGTTGAAGCAAATCACGCGCCCGTTGATCGACAGAAAATGATGATGCTTACGCCACGTCAATTCGTCACCGATGGAGGAAATGAGATTTCTGCGGCAAACCCGTCAGTCGCGAGAATGTCAAATCTGAACCCGTGGAGCTTTACAATAGCGGCAACAAGAGTGAGCCCCAGGCCAATGCCCTTGGTATGACGGCTTCGATCGGAACGGTAGAACCGCTGCACGAGCAAGTCCCGTTCGTTATCCGGCACGCCGGGCCCTGTATCGCTGATACGGAAATGCTGATCGGTCTGTGTCGACGAAAGGGAAAACATTACCGAACCGCCCTCTGGCGTGAACTTCACGGCGTTGTCGGCAAGATTGGCGATGGCCTCGAACAGGAGATCTCGATCGCCGCGGACGATGACGTCCGCATGCGCATTGACCGTGATGTTCAACTTCTTTTCTTCCGCAAACGGTTCATAAAGCTCGACAACTTCCTCGACGATCTCCGCCATCGACACATAGTCGAAGGCAGCGAGACGGCGTGTCTGCTCGATCTCGCGGATTCGTAATAGTGCGGTTACGATCGAGATTGCATGATCAAGTCCGGCAATGCCTCGGTCGATCGCACCCTGCAGATCTTCGACGGATCCTGCGGTCCGCCGAGCCCGCTCCAGACCGATACGGACCCGCGCCAACGGCGTGCGCAGATCATGCGCGATATCGTCACCTATTCCGGCAAGGTTCTCGACAAGCGCCTGAATTTCATCGAGCATCCCGTTGACGATCTGGGCCAGCTTGTCGAGCGGATCCTCGCTGTTGCGTGTCGGCAGACGCTGCTCCAGGCCACCGGCGACGATCTCCGCGGCCCTCGTCTGCATCTCACGAATACGCCGTTGGGACCTCACCGCGAATAGAAGCGAAGCTGCAAGACCGAGAAGAAATGCCGGCAACAGCCCGAAAATGAGGCCGCGCTCGACAACCAGGGCGGTTTGCTCGTTATCCTTCGTGCTCCAGCCGACGACAATGATGTTTCCATCCGCAAGCCGCCGGGCGACGGCCCGTGACGGCTGGATCATTTGCCAACCCGGGCCAAAACGGTCGATATCCACCTGGATCGGGGCATGATCAACGTCCAGCCCGGCCGGCCACCCGAGGATGTTTCCCGAAATCCTCTCTTTGGAAGCAGCAAACAGACCGGTGGGCTTGTATCGCCGTGGGTCCTGTCTGAGCCGTTCTTCATAGGTGGTCAGGTGCCCCTCCTTGGACTGCGCCACGATCGCATCCGACTCCTGGATGATAAGACCGTCGAGAAAAGACACCAACTCCTTGCTAGTGTTGACATAGGCAAACACGAGGCTGAGCATGACCGTTGCTGCGATAGCAACGAGCAAAGCGACCGTGTTGCGAAAGGTCGAGTTCCAGATCCAGTCAATCAGGCGCGCGGAGGACAAAGCCTTCTCCACGAATGTTGGAGATCATCGGAACTTCCCCGGTCATGTCTACCTTGCGCCGCAAGCGCCCCATATGGACATCGACCAGATTGGAGTCGGGCACGAATTTGTAGTTCCAGACCTCTTCGAACAGCATCGCCCGTGTCAGCAGCTGTTCGCAATGGCGCATCATATATTCCAGCAGGCGAAATTCGCGCGTCAGAAGCTCTATCGGCCGGCCACCCCGGTTTGCACTGCGTTCCAGCAGATCGAGCTGCAATGGCCCGACCCTCAGCTCATTGGTGGCCGGTTCCGCGGGACGGCGAAGCAAGGCTTCAACGCGCGCAAGGAGTTCGAGCACGGCAAAAGGCTTGGTGAGATAGTCGTCACCACCCGCCCTCAAGCCTTTGACGCGATCATTGACGGCACCAAGCGCGCTCAACACCAAGACCGGGGTGCGCACGTTCTCGCGGCGCAATGCATCGATAACGGCAAGGCCGTCCATCCCCGGCAACATGCGGTCGATGATCAGCACATCAGGCTTGGCTGCCCTCGCCTGCGCCAGCCCGTCAATGCCATCGGCTGCCCAGTCCACGGCATAGCCGTGATCTCTGAGTTCCGCGCAGATATCCTGCGCCGTCTCGGCATCGTCTTCAATCAGCACAATCTTCGTCATGGCCCTTGTCTATCGCGGATCGCCTTGGCTGTCTTCATCGGGCAGCTATCCAGGCAACGGAACGGGATGGACCAGCGTCCACCAGCCGTTGCTCAGGCAGACATAGACCGTGCCGATCCGATATGCGCAAAGGTGAGCGGTTCAATACTAAATTCTAATTTAATGGCTTTGATTTCGTCCCGAGCGCATGTGTCCTGCGACAAATCGTAGCCGCGACAACGTGTCCGTAGCCGACCTTCATCCCCGTTGAAGGTCATCACGCTGCGGTGTGGCGGCTCTACCAACGCCACAGTCACGAGGTACCAGATGCCCGGCGAAAACAAAAGCATCCCCACAGCTCATTCAGATCGCGTCACGCTCAGCCGCCGCCAGTTGCTCGGCTCGGCTGCGACAGGTGCGGCTGCATTTTCTCTTCCGGCCGTCCCCAGCTGGGCAGAAGCCGTCGAGAAATCGGTCGACGTTCTCCTTATCGGTGGCGGGATCATGAGCTCGACGCTCGGCGTGCTGCTGAGTGAACTGGAACCGTCCTGGACCATCGAGATGCTAGAACGGCTCGACGATGTCGCCATGGAGAGCTCCAATGGCTGGAACAATGCTGGCACCGGTCACTCGGCACTTGCCGAACTGAACTACACGCGGCAGGACAACAAGGGCAAAGTCCATATCGAGAAGGCGGTGGAGATCAACGAAGGTTTCCAGATAACCCGTCAGTTCTTCGCCCACCAGATCGACATGGGCGTTCTCAAGGACCCGCGTTCCTTCATCAACTCGACGCCGCACATGAGCTTCGTCTGGGGCGATGAGAACACCGAGTTCCTGCGCAAACGACACGAGGCACTCAAGGCAAGCCCCCTGTTTTCCGGCATGCAGTTCTCGACAGATCCCGCTGAGATCGCCAAGTGGGTGCCGTTGATGATCGATGGCCGCGATCCGTCTCAGAAGATCGCAGCCACCTGGTGCCCACTTGGTACCGACGTAAATTTCGGCGTGATTGTCCATCAGTATGTGGCTCACCTTAAGAGCCTCCAGACATTCAACCTGCGCACCTCCTCGGAAGTCCAGGAGATCAACCGCAATGCAGATGGCACCTGGAGCGTCGGCTACGAGAACACCAAGACGGGCGAGCGCGGCACGATCAAGGCCAAATTCGTCTTCCTCGGCGCAGGTGGCGGCGCGCTGCCGCTGCTGCAGATGTCGGGCATCCCGGAAGGCGACGATTATGCCGGCTTCCCGGTCGGCGGCTCTTTCCTCGTCTGCGACAAGCCGGAGATCGTCAACCAGCATCTCGCCAAGGCTTACGGCCAGGCATCGACCGGGGCGCCACCAATGTCCGTGCCGCATCTCGACACACGTGTGTTCGACGGCAAACGCCATATCCTGTTCGGCCCCTTCGCCACCTTCTCAACGAAGTTCCTGAAGGAAGGCTCGTTCTTCGACCTTCCGGCCTCCGTCACGCTCGAAAATATCTGGCCGATGATGAAGGTCGGGCTGGATGAGTTCAATCTGGTCGAATATCTCGCCGGCCAGCTGATGCTGTCGGACGAAGACCGACTGGTGGCGCTGCGCGAATATTTCCCCAAGGCACAGGCGGCCGATTGGCGCCTCTGGCAGGCCGGCCAGCGCGTCCAGATCATCAAGCGCGACAAGGACAAGGGCGGCGCGCTGAAGCTCGGAACGGAAATCGTCGCGGCCAAGGATGGCAGTATCGCTGCCCTTCTGGGTGCATCACCGGGCGCCTCCACAGCTCCGCCAATCATGCTCGACGTGCTGAAGAAGGTGTTTGCAGAAAAGCTTGCAACACCGGAGTGGCAGGACAAGGTGCACCGGATCGTTCCAAGCTACGGCATCAAGCTGAACGAAAAGCCCGACATCCTCGCCAAGGAGTGGGACGCTACGGCGCAACGACTGGAACTGGCCATCGCACCGCCCGCCATCAATCCGGCAGTTGCAGTTCGCCCCGGCGACCAGACGCCGGCGGGTGTCGTCGAACATACATCGGATATCGCCCTCTAAAAGAACGCGTGGTGGCCGTATGTTTCGCGTTACCCGAGACATGCGGCCATACCCTTTGAAAAGACATATCGGTCAGAGTGATGGACAGACAGCAGATATGGGCAGTGTCTTGCTGTCCTTCATGAGGCCCGCTTCGTCGCCGGCCAACCGTAAAAGGCGGGAGCGGCATGGTTATGGAGACAAATCGACCGGATTTTCGTTAAGATAACGATATGAGCCGATTTGAAGACACAGAAGCTGCCTTGACCGAGAGGCTCCGCGCCCTGAAGGCAAAGCCCGAGATGACGATCAAGTTGTTCGACATCGGCGTCTCGCTGAATGCTGCAGGGTATTCGCAGGATGAAATCATGGCGGCGCTGAATGCGCTCGAACAGGACAAGATCATTGCATTTGCGCCCGGAAGTCGGCTGATGATGCTCAAGGAGCTCCCTTAGCGGTTATTGAACAAGGTCGTTGCGCATAGGGACAGCCGGGTCCTCACCCGCGAGACCCGCTTTCATGAAGCCGGAAAGCACGACGTCATTCAGAGCGGGCTCACCGGACGTCGGGGATCGTGAAGCGCGCGACATGATTGTCTCCGATCGACCCAATGAATGCAGATCGATCGGAAAACGCTACTTGTCCGCCGGCTAGGTATTGCCATCAATCTCCGTCAACCGCTGCCCGCCACGCCATGTCTCGCCAGGAGCCAGGGAAACAGGCAGGTCGACGACGGCGGCCTCGATGCAGACGAAATGTCGCCAGCCGTCATCAGGCAGGTCTGCAATTGTTGCGCATCGCTCGGGACCGGGGTTCCATACCACCGTATCCGGCATTGCCTGCGCAGAGATGCGCAGCTTGCGACCAACTTCCTCCAGGGTCGGCTCCCCCACGGGACCGTAATAGACGCGGTCGAGCGGGCGGTCGATCCGCAATTGTTCGTCCGTTTCGGTGCAAATCACGTTGTCCTCGAGCTTGTCGAGATAACGGGTGTCTCGAAGACCGGTAATGGTCACTTCCTCGATCGCGTCCACCTGCAAGTAGGTGTGGAGCGCAGCGGTAAAGGAAAAGGCGGTGGAGCCGGAATTTTCCACCGACAAGGTGATCTCAATGTTATCGTCGGCAAGTGTTACCTGAAGCTCGGCTTTGAAGGAATACGGCCAGATCGCGCGTGTTTCAGCAGTGTCGGTCAATCGCAATCGAGCGCTGGCCGCTCCGTCGCCCGCGACCGGCCTCCAGGTCTGGTTGCGGAAAAAGCCATGCAACGGCAATTCACCGAGAGTGGAAAACTGCGGAAAGCAGATCGGCACGCCGCCACGCACGGAACTGCCAGGCGAAAAATCGGCGCGTTTCGACAGATAGATGTTTTCCATGCCCGTCACAGACCGCCAGGATGCCAGCTGGGCACCGTGATACAGAACGGTGGCAGCCGCGCCGCCAGGCGAAACAAGGTGTATAACCTCGGGATTTTCCTCAAATGAACTCATAGCCATCCTCCTCTTTTCAAATTGCGTCGCGCCGGGAACTCGCCGGCGCGTGTTTCATCCTCAGCTTATTCCGCCGACCAGCCGCACGGCGCCATCGACATGCGCCACAACGCTTTTGACGAACCGGAAGCCCCTTTTCGGGAATTAGTGCTGGCCTATCCTGCAGCCGATATCGACAGTTTCTGCCGGAATTGATCCGTATCGGACGATATCCCTGCTGCGGCGTAAGCGCTGCATTGTTCAATCCAATTGCAGCTTCTCGCTAGACCCATTCGCTGCAATGCGACGAAATGACTTTGATCACGTATGTGAAATCAGGTCGATCGCTCGGATCTCGGGGAGAGTGACGCCCACAATCCGTGATGCGGGAAACAGGCATCCAATGCGCAAGCTCGGCATCACAGTGGAGCTCGATCTGCGCTCCGAATTTTTGCAAGATGGGGCTTCGACTTCGCCGATGCGTTTTCATCGCCTGTCGTACACGCACAAGCCATCAGTCAAACATATCCCGAACGCGGCGAACTGACCCGCTTCCCGCCACACATCGGATGTCTGTGCAGCGTACACGAAGCACGCTGCGACATCTCCCTTCGTTCAGATCGCGACGAGCTTGCGGCCTTCGACGGGATGATGAGGATCGCTTGGGCCGAGCGTTGACGTCTTGCCGGGCGCAACGAGTTGGTCGACAAAGGCTTCATCAGCTTCCGTGTAACGGTAATCAAGCGCGTCGAGATAATCCTGCCATTGTTCCATCGTGCGTGGGCCAACGATCGTCGAGGAGACAAAGCTGTTACGCATCACCCATTGCTGGGCGATATGCGCCGACTTGGCGCCTTTCGCTTCGGCATGCCGGACCAGACGCTCTGCCACGGCCAGAGATTCCGGCCGCCATTCCGCCTCCATCATGCGGACATCGCCACGGGCCGCACGACTGCCCTGTTCGGGAGCTGCATCCGGCCTGTACTTGCCCGTCAGAATGCCGCGGGCAAGCGGACTGTAGGTGACGGCACCAAGCCCGTAGAACTGCGCTGCCGGAAGATGCTCCACCTCGGCCTCCCGATTGACGAGATTATAAAGCGGCTGGGTGGCAATCGGCCCCTGGATGCCGGCTTCCTTCGCCAGCGCCACCGTTTCGGCCATACGCCAGGCCTTGAAGTTGGAAATGCCGAAATAATGGATTTTCCCCGCCCGGACGAGGTCGGCAAAAGCGTGCACCATCTCCGACACCGGCGCGTCGAAATCGGCCTTATGGATGTAGAGGAGGTCGATATAGTCGGTACCGAGACGTTTCAGGCTCGCATCGACCGCCTGCATGATCCACTTGCGCGACATGCCCTTTTCGTTCGGACCGGCGCCCATCGGATTGCCGACCTTGGTGGCGAGAACCCAGTGGTCGCGGTCAGCGGCGATCGCCTTTCCGACCACCCGTTCGGACTCGCCGCCATTATACATGTCGGCCGTGTCGATGAAGTTGACGCCGGCATCCCGCGCCGAGGCAATGATATCGATCGACGCCCGTTCATCGGCGGCGCCGCCGAACATCATCGCTCCAAGGCAGAGTTCGGAAACCTTCACGCCGCTTCGGCCGAGATAATTATACTTCATCGATCGTCTCCTTCAGTCGAGCCAGCCCTTTGCGAAGGCAGCACGCGTTGCTTTTGAGTTGCCTCTATCAAGCAGGGCAGGCATCGGAAACCATATGTCGGCGTCCGTCCGGATATTGTGCGCATTTGTCCAAACGCATCGGAACGGCAGGCACTACTATGCTGCCACCGGCGATGCGGATCGCGGCTTACAGCAAGAAAGAACAAGGATTTTTCGATGAACACTCCCATCCATCCGAAGGACTGGATCGTCGGCAAGACGGCAAACGGCACCAACCATCTCAACTGGGGCGTCAAGGCCGGCAACCACATCTATGTCGCCGGCATGTTGTCAACCGACCCCTATGATGGCAGCACGGTCGGCGAAGGCGACATCATCGCCCAGACGCGACGTGTCCTCGACAGCGTCAAGGAAGTCATCGAGACCGCCGGTGGCAAGATGACCGACGTCACCTTCAACCAGATCTTCCTGAAGGACCTTGCCGATTATCATGCGATGAATTCGGTCTATGTCGAATATTTCAAGGAAAATCTGCCGGCACGAGCCTGCCTGAAGGCAGATATGGTCAAGCCCGAATATCTGGTCGAGATCATCACCACAGCCGTCGTTGCTGGCTGATCTCGCCGCCCTGATGTTTGAAGTGGCCTTTCAGGGCCACCTCGCCTGCCTTCATCGGCGGCCCTCATCGCCGGCTTGACGCCATGATCAGTCCACCCGAAACGAAGATGATGATCGCACCGACGATCGTATGCGTGGCCGGAATTTCCGAAAACGCCAGAACACCGACCAGCAAGGCCCAGCAGAGCTGCGTATAGGCAAGCGGCGCCAGCGTGCTTGCCGGGGCATGGCGATGGGCGATAACGAGGAAATAGTGGCCGAGGCCTCCGATCACACCAACCGTCACCATCGCGATCCAGCCACTGATATCTTCTGGCCATTGCCAGACCGGCATAACGGCAATGGTGAGTACCATTGCCGGCAAGGCAACCGCCACGATATTGAGGCTGAGCATACTTTCGCTGAGGAGCAGTCGCTTCGACAAGAGCACATAAAAAGCATAACTCAACACATTGCCGACGGCAAAGAGAGCCGCGAGCTTGAACACCTCGCCGCCCGGCTGGATGACAATCATGGCGCCCGTCAGGCCGAGAATAAGGCCGAGCCCAACAAGGAGCCTGAGACGTTCACGGAAGATGGCGATCGACAGGGCAGAAATCACCACCGGCCCGAGCATGACGATCGCCTGGTTTTCGACCAGACCGAGGTTGCGAAGAGCAAGGAAATTAAAGGCAGTGGAGCCGAACAGGCAGGCGGCGCGCAGTGCCTGAAGCAACGGCCGTCGAACGCCCCAGCGGCGCGGATCAAGACCGGGCCGAAACAGCAACAGGACCGTAAGGCTGCCGAAGGCGTAACGCGCCCACACCACCTGCAGCACCGGAAGATGCCGCCCCGCATATTTGGCCGCGGGATCGATCAATGCAATGAACATCGCCGCAAGCAGCATCAGAACGATGCCCGTGGAGGCGTTTACATGGGCGGCACCCCGGCTGGCGGGAGTGCTGAGAGATGAATTGGACATCGATGTCTCGGAGAAAGCCACAGACGGTGGCCTGGGATGGTGGTGAGGAATTGTTCCTGAAGCGTCAGCGGGCGATCCGCAAGCCGGAATTTCGTGACATGGCCGATACGGCCTGCGTTTTGAGCCAGGCAACCTCATGCCAGCGCCCATGCTCGCGGTGCTGCGATGGCGAGACGCCATAACGCTCCTTGAAGGCGCGGCTGAAGTAAGCGGAATCGTTGAAGCCCCAGCGATAGCTGATCTCGGCGATCGACAGGCCGGAATAGAGTGGATCGGCGAGATCCTGATGAGATCGTTCCAGCCGCCGCCGGCGGATATAATGATTGGCGTTTTCGCCGGTATCCTCGAACAATTTTTGCAGGTAACGCAGAGAGATGCCGAGATAATCCGCCAGACCGCTCGGCGACAAATCGGGATCGGAGAGTTTAAGCTCGATTGCCTGGGTTGCCCGCAGCGCTATCGCGTTCCTGGACCGCGATCCGTCGATAAGACTGGCAGCGGCCGCGGTCGTGGCGATCGCCGCCATCAGGAATTCGACAAGCGTGATTTCCAGCGGTCGCAATTCATCGCTGGTAATATTTTCGATGCGCGCCGTTGCCAGCCCCAGCATATCCGCGAGGAAGGTCGTCGAGCCTTGGTCGGCGGCAAGCAAAAGCGCAATGGCTGGCGTCGCGAGAGACGACAGGCGCGAGCCGTTATGGAATCCGGTGAATTGCACATAATCGATGCAGGTTTCTCCGCCGGCTGTCAGGCGCATTTCTCGCGGCAGTCTGCCAACAAGCACGTCCCCGGCCGAAAACGCAATACTGCCCCGTTCGGTCCGCAATGTGCCCGCACCGCGGATAATACGCGCCAACCATATGCCGCCGGAGATGGCCCTGGTATCGAGTGAGATGTGTTGCGCAGAGAGGGTAAGCCGCGCCAGGGCGAAACCCCAGGGCGCTTTGAGACCGGAAAGCGAAGCCCTAAAATTTTGCGGGGATACGTCACACACGGATTTAGCACCTAAACCGTTTAGCACGTGCGCCCAGGCAGACATGCGCCGGGTTTCAACAAGAAGTTCGGTATCGAAGCAGAAGAATTTCAGCATCAGATATTTCCTTCCTGCTTCCGGTCACTTCTGGCCACGGAGGAAGGGAATGCCGATCTCGCTTGGCCCGGCCTTGCTCTTGCCGACCAAGACCCAGGCGATGAGCGCCAGCACGAAGGGCGACATCAGCAGCAGCGGCGGCGAGATGGAAAGCCCCATCGCCTGCCCCTGGTATTGCAGGGCGTCGGCGGCACCGAACAAGATCGAGGCGAGCATCACCCAGATTGGATGCCAGCGCCCGAAAATAACGACCGCGACGGCAAGATAACCGCGCCCGCCAGTAATGTTGTCGACGAACACACCACCCGATGCGACCAGCGTCAGGTAGGCGCCGGCAATACCGGTCATGATGCCGGTGACGAGCATCGCCGCAAAGCGGATTCTCGTCACCGAAATGCCGGCAGCGTCGGCTGCGGATGCGCCTTCGCCCACCGCGCGAAAGATCAGGCCGAGGCGGGTATAGCGGAAGAAGACCCAGAACAGAATGGCGACGAAGACGGCGCCATAAAGGATCGGGCTCTGCGAGAACACGGCGCGGCCGACAATCGGCAATTCGGAGAGATAAGGAATGCGATAAGCCGAGACACTGCGCAGCGACGGCGCCTGAAAGGCCGGCGACAGCGCCATGTCGCGCAAAAGCGAAGTGGCGCCGAGTGCCAGGATATTGAAGCCGATGCCGACGACGATCTGATCGGCCCGAAGCAATGCGACGGCAAAGGCCAGCACGCCGGCGGCAAGCACGCCCCAGAGTGCGCCGAAGGCGACGGCGGCATAGGGCATGCCGGTCAGCTGCAGGCCGAACACGGCGCCGAAGGCGCCGAACAGCATGATGCCTTCGAGCCCGATATTCAGCACGCCCGTCCGTTCCGAGACGAGTTCGCCGAGCGAAGCAAGCAGGATCGGCGCGCCGAGACGGATCGCGGCAGCCAGAAGCAGGCTGATCGTTATCGGGTCGAAGACCATAGCGGCCGTCCTTTCAGGAACCTGTATCCATGGATGCATGCCAGGAAGATGATCGGCAGCCCGGTCATGATCAGCGCAAGGGCTGCGGGAATGCTGAGCGTGCTCTGCAGCGCGACGGTGCCGCTGCTGATCGCGCCGAAATAGATCGCCACGACCACCGCGCCGAGCGGTTCGAGACTGCCGAGCAAAGCGATCGCCAGCCCGTCAAAACCGAGCGAGGAGGAAAAGCCATCGATCAATCGATATTGCACGCCGAGCACCTCGACGGCACCGGCAATCCCGGCAACGCCGCCGGAGATCAGCATCGAACTGACGATCAGCCGCGACAATGGCATGCCTTGCAGGCGGGCGGTCTTCGGGCTGAGGCCCGCAGCGCGCAGCCTGATACCGAATGTGCTGTGATAGAGCAGCCACCACAGAGCCAAAGCGACCACAAGGGCAAGCAGCACGCCGGCATGCAGCCGCGTACCATTGACCAGGACCGGCAGGATCGCTCCATCGGCGATCTTCGCCGACATATTGAAATCCGACCCTTCCGGCTGCAGCGGACCCTGCACCAGATATTTGACCAGATAGATGCCGATGAAATTCATCATCAGCGTAACGATAATCTCGTTGGCGCCACGCCACAATTTCAACAGGACCGGGATCAGGCCCCAGAAGGCACCGAACAACGCACCGCTGACGATCGAGATCGGCACAAGCAGAATGCCAAATTCCGGCGGTAGCAAGGTCGCCGGCAGGACCGCGCCGATCGCCCCGAGCTGAAGCTGACCCTCGGCACCGAGATTGTAGAAACCGCAGCGGATGGCAATCAGGGCGGCCAGCGCCGCAAGTAGTCTCGGCGTCATGAACACCAATGTGTCGCCAATCGCCATTTTCGAGCCGAAGGCTCCTTTGACCATCACGCCCAGCGCCTCGACCGGTTCGACGCCAAGGCTGGTCAGGATGAAGAGGCCGACAATGAGACTGACGGCAAAGGACATCAGCACCAGAAAGGCATTCGACCCGGTCAGGCGTTTCATGAGGTCGTTCATGCGGTTCGTGGCGGTGATCGTCGAATTGTCGGATTGTCCTTGGCTGATCGGCGTCACGCGTGGACACTCCCCTGTTTGCCGCCGCCGGTCATCAGGTCACCGATGATTTCGCGTGGTGTATCGCTTGTCACTTCGCCAACCGTCTGCCCTGCATAGAGGACGACGATACGGTCGCTGACGCGCAGGATTTCATCGAGATTGCTGGAAATGATCAGCACCGCCTTGCCGCCATTGGCCGCCTCGCGCAGCCGCTTCAGCACCTCTTCGCTGGCCGCAACATCCAGCCCGCGGGTCGGCTGATAGACGATCACGGTCGGCGCATCCTCGTTCAGCGCCCGCGCCAGCACGATCTTCTGCTGGTTGCCGCCCGACAACGTGCGCGGCGTGACAGAGACGGAGCGGGCCCGAACATCGGACGCGGCGCGCATCTCTTCAGCTTTTTTCGCGATCTCGCCATGCATCAGCCGGCCGTGACGGGAATAGGGTTGCTCGCCGATCCTGTTGAGCAGGAGATTGACAGAAACCGGCAGATCCAGAACCAGCCCTTCATGGTGTCGGTCTTCCGGCACGAGACCGGCAATGGCGCGGCCGTCCGGGTGACGGCTTTTTGCCTCGACACTGCCGCTTTCGGGCTGGCGCATGCCGGCCAGAAGCTCGAACAGCTCCCGCTGGCCATTGCCTTCGACGCCGGCAACACCGACCACTTCGCCGGCATGCAACGTCAGCGAAGCATTGTTCAGGCCCGACGACGACTGGGTCGGCGCCACGCTGACGCCTTTCAGGGCGATCTCGATCGCGCCGTTCACGGCATGGTCGGATTTGAGCGGCGTATCGAGATCGACGGACTTGCCGACCATTTCGCGGACGAAATCGGCACGGTTGCGGTCTGCAACAGGCGCCGAGCTGATCAGCTTGCCGCGACGGATGACGGAGGCGTGCTCGGCATGGGTAAGCACTTCCTCAAGGTGATGGGTGACGACGACGACGGCGCGGCCGTCACCTGCGATCTGTCGCAGCACGCGGTAGAAGGCCTCGATCTCCGCCGGATTGAGAATGGTCGTCGGTTCGTCGAACAGGATGAGTTCCGCCCGGTTGATCAGCGCTTTCAGGATCTCGACGCGCTGCTGCAGCGATAGCGGCAGGTCGCCGACGATCGCCCTGGGATCGACCGGCAAGCCGTAATCCGTTGCGATCTTTTCGATATCGGCATTGCGAACAAGAAGCTTGCGGGCCGAAGGCGAGGCCGCGAGCCTCAGGTTCTCGGCAACGGTAAAACTCGGCACCAGCTTGAAATGCTGGTGGACCATGCCGATGCGATTGGCGATCGCATCGGCAGGCGATGTGTGGATGACCTGGCGGCCTTCCAGAAGAATACCGCCCGTATCCGGCTGGTGCATACCGAAAAGGATGTTGAGCAAGGTGCTCTTTCCGGCTCCGTTCTCGCCGAGGATGGCATGGATCTCGCCACGCCGGAAGGCGAGCGAAACGTCCTCCAGAACCGGGTGGCCGGCAACGAAACTCTTCGACACACCGGTCAGTTGGACATACGGGCGGTTCTGCATCGGGTCTCTTACTTCTCGACGTCGATCTCGCCCTTGGCGATCTTCGCCATCGTGGCAAACACATCGGTCTCGACCTTGGCATCGACATGCTTGAACGGCTTCTGCAGCGTCCAGCCATCGTTCGACAGGTCCATCGTGTGGATCTTGCCGTCCAGCTTGCCTTCGGTCATCAGTTGGCCCATCTCGTCATAGGCCTTGTCGAAATTGAGAACGGTGCTGGTGATCACCGCATTCGGATAGGCGGGGCTCTGGTCCATATAGGCACCGATCGTATGCGCCTCTTCCTCGTCGGCCGCCTGCTGGGTGCCGACATCGGCAAGGTCGGCGGACGGCAGAAGCACGTCGGCGCCGCGGGCGATCACGCCGGTTGCGATTTCCTTCGCCTTGGCGACATCCGAGAACGAGCCGGTATAAACCGTGTCGACCTGGATATCGGGAACCAGTGATTTCGCACCCTTGATGGTGAATTCCTGGGCGCGCTTCGCCGACGGAATTTCCTCGCCCGAGATGATCGCAATATGCTTGTTCTTGCTCGATGCCGCAGCAACGGCGCCGGTGACATAACCATACTGGTCCCAGTCCACCGACCAGGCCGTGTAGTTTTTCAGGCCACCGGTGGAGGATGCGTAGCTGTAGAGAACGAACTGGGTATCTGGAAACTCCTTGGCGACTTCCTGGATCGCCGCCGAATAGCCCGAGCTGTGGCAGATGATCATCTTGACGCCGCGCGAGGCGAGCTGACGCAGGATTGCCGGCGCCTTCTCATAGGTGGCATTCTCTATATAGGACGGCTTGAAACTGTATTTCTTGGCCATCTTGTCGAAGGCGGCATAACCCGGCACATCCCAGTTGCCCTGGGTGACGGAACCGGTGAACAGGGCCGCAATCTCCACCGGATCGGCAGCATAGGCTGCCCGCGGCGTGGCAAGCGGGCCGGTCGAAAGAATGGCCGCCCCCATGGCAAGAGCCAGGATATGGCGTCTGGTTGTCGAGAGAAGAATCATGCGCAGGGTTCCCCTTATTGGTGTTGGCGAATGATGCGGAAGATGGTCTGCTCAGAGATCCTTGAGGTCGGCCGAAACCATGACGACGACATCGATCTCGAGCATCAGGCGCGGATCGGCGAGACCCGCGACATGGATGAAGGTGCTGGCGGGAAGCTCCACACCGTCGAAGAATTTCAGCCGGCCACGATGGATGGCGGGCGCAAAGCCGGGATCGGTCACATAGGTTACCGTCTTGACGATATCGTCCGGCGTCGCCTTAAGGGCCGCCAGCAGGTGACCGATATTGGCATAGGTCCGGGCGACCTGGACATCGATATCACCCGCGCCGACCACCTCGCCATTCTCGTCCCAGGATACCTGACCGGTCGCATGGACAGGCACCCCCGGACGGATCTTGACGTGGTTGTAATAGCTCTGCTGTTTCAGGCCCTCGGGATTGATCACGGTCATCTCGTTCACCCGTGCTGATGTGCGTAGGCGGTGGTCGATACGCCGCGTTCCTTCAGGCCCGCGACCACGTCGACACCGATGGTCTTCAGGTCATCGATGAAGTCGGGCACGATGACGGTGATGCCATCGAGCCTGGCATTGATGACGATATCGGCGAGACGGTCGGCGATCGTGTCGGCCGAGCCGACAATGGCTGCCGGCGACATCGAGTTGCGCGACTGGCCCTGGGCGATGAAACGGTTGGCCATCGTGTTCTGCTTCAGGCTCGGGTCGGAGGAATATTCCCGCGTCTGATTGTCCAGCGCTTCGACATCGACACCGGAATTGTAATAGTCGACCCGCTCCTGAGCTTGCCTGTCGGTGGCATCCGGAACGATGGTGAAAAGGCCGTAGGTCTTGAAGTCGGTGCGCCCGACCTCGGCCGCCAGCTCCTTGGCGCGCAGGCCCGTCTTGACGAAATCGTCCCGGTTGCTGCCGAGCAGGAAGCTGCCGGTGCAGTTCTTGATGGTGAAACGGAAGCCGCTGTCGGATGCGCCGGCACAGATGATCGGCGGCTGTTTTTTGGGCTTCGGGTTCGACATGCAGTCGGTCAGCTTATAGAACTTGCCCTCGTGATCGACGCGGTCTTCGCTCCACAGGCGCTTGGCAACGGTGATCCATTCCTCGGCAAGCTCATAGCGGCCGCCGTGATCGAGTTCGCGCCAGAGACCCATCTGGCCCTGGTCGGCTGGGTTGGAGCCGGCCACGAGGTTGAGGCCGAAGCGCCCATTGGAAATCTGATCGAGAACTGCCACCATCTTGGCAACCACGGCCGGATGGAAGATCATCGTGTGGATCGTGCCCCAGACGCCGATACGGCTGGTCGCCTCGGCAAGACCGGACATGGTCGTCAGAGACTCAAGTGTGATATCCCAATGCTGGCTGGGGCCGCCGTAGCCGCGCCACTTGGCCATGCTGAGAGCGAAATCGAAACCGAGATCTTCCGCCAGAAGCGTGACCTGCTTGTTGTATTCATAGGTTGCAGGCAGCTGAGGGCTCGTCGTGGATGTGATCCAGCCACCGTTTCCGACCGGCAGGAATACGCCAAGTTCGACGGAAGTCTGTTCGGAAGTCATGAGGTCTGCCTTTCAATTCTGCGGGCCCGGCCCGTCTTCATGGTGGGTACGCTAACAGCAATTTTTTGAGAGACGTAATCGAATGTGATCCATGTCATGTTGCCACTTTGGCAACACGAGGTGCCTGCTACCGCAGGTGGCTGGACGACTCCGTGGCCGTCTTGAACGCCTTGACGAGGCGCTTCAGGAACTCGTTCGCCGCATAGGACAATTGCCGGTCGCGATGGATGCAGACCGCCGATGTTGCCTCGGTAAAATCGGGGGAATCGATCGGGATGGCGCGCAGCCGCCCGTCGCTCAACTCCTTGCGCGCCGCCATGACCGGCGCGATTGCCAGCGTGCGGCCGGTGATCGCCAGGTTCTTTGTCAGTTCCAGATTGTTTGTGGAGACGACGATGTCCGGCGCAAAGCGATTGCGAGCAATCGCCTGGTCGAACAGTTGCCGGAGGCCAAAGCTCGTCACCGGCAGGGCGATCTGCTGGCTGCAGATCTCGGCAAGCGACAGCTTTTCGCGATTGGCGAAATCATGATGGGGCGAGACGAGACACATGACCGGTTCGGAATATTGCGCCATGATCTCGATCCCCGGCCGGCCCTTGGGGTTGTAGACAATCCCGATATCAGCCTCGTCCCGGGTCAGGGCCTCGGCGATACGGTCGGACGATTCCGAATAGACGGAGAACTTGATCGCCGGGAACTGTTCGTTGAAATCGGCAATCGTGCGCGGCAGAAAATCCATGATCAGCCCTTCGATCACCCAGATCTTCACCTCCCCCAGCCGAAGTCCCTTCAGACTGCGTATGCTTTCCTGCACCCGTTCCATGTCGCGGAACATGTGACGGGTGAACCGTTCGAGCACGACGCCTGCCGGCGTCAATTGGATGCCGGTATTCGTCCGTTCCAGAAGCATTGTGCCCAAGGATTGCTCAAGGATGGCGATCTGCCGGCTGATCGCCGATGGCGCGACATGCAGCCTGTCGGCCGCCCGCCGGATCGAGCGTGTCTCGGCGACTTCGTTGAAATATTTGTAGGTGTTGAGATTCACGTCGCATCCCTCCGGCTTCAGGCGGCGAAATAAACGCAAGCTTCGTGCCAAGGCGATCTTCCTGGCGTTCTAAAACGGGCAACAGGCCGAGAACCACTTTGAACTACGGCAGGTGGCGGCGGAGTTGCTATGCCTCGTCACTGTCACATTACCCTTGAGCGAAACACGATCGGCCAGGGGAGTGATGCGGCGAGCGATACAGAATTCGAGGCGGCCCGACTTCGCCTCAGTTTCCCTTGAGGGACCAGGAGAGACAATGCCTTTCGCGACAATCGGCAGCGATGAATGCTATTATGAGATTACCGGGCAAGGACCGCCGCTCCTGCTCGTCACCGGGCTTGCCGGCGTCGCATCCTATTGGGATGTCAATGTCGAAGCCTTGTCGCGGCATTTTACCGTCATTCGCTACGATCATCGCGGTACCGGCCGCAGCACCCGCTCCGAACAGGCCTATAGCGTCGAACTGCTGACCGACGACCTGATCGGCCTGATGGATGCACTCGGCATCGAGAAAGCAAGCCTGCTCGGTCATTCGACCGGCGGCGCGATCGGCCAGGTCTTTGGTGCCCGTTATCCGGAGCGGCTCGACCGGATGGTACTCTATGCGTCCTGGGCAACGCTCTGCCCGCAGATGATGCTCTGCTTCGACCTGCGCCGACTGCTTCTGCAAGGCCATGGCAAGGAAGGCTATCACCGCGCCTCACCGGTATTCCTATACCCCCCACGCTTCGTTTCTGATGAATGGCCGAGGTTGGAAAAAGACATGGCTGCAGCCATTGCCGGCTCGACGACCGAGACAATCCTCGATGCCCGCATCGAAGCCGTCACCAGTTTCAACGGCCTGGCCTATCTCCCGAAAATCACTGCCCCAACCCTTATTCTCGTGGCGAAGGATGACATCCTGACACCGCCGCTCTGCTCTGAGGAACTTGCCAGGCACATACCGGGCGCAACGCTGCAGATTCTCTCT
Organism: Aliirhizobium sp. YIM B11859; assembly: GCF_057163345.1. NCBI lineage: Bacteria > Pseudomonadati > Pseudomonadota > Alphaproteobacteria > Hyphomicrobiales > Rhizobiaceae > Aliirhizobium > Aliirhizobium sp. YIM B11859. Next base: position 125,077 of record NZ_JBXHAY010000004.1, on the reverse strand, counting down.
TATGGCGGGCATGCCGTTTCCGTCTGCGAACCGGAAAGCTTTAATCACGCGGTGCTGTCCTTCCTGCGTAGCGAGCATGCCCTTCCAGTCGGTGCCGCGAGGGCCTTGTGATGACGACACACAACAATCTGACTGCATTCGACGATCAGGTGCTCGCCGCACTCTTTACCGAAGCCCGCACGCATAATGGCTGGCTCGACGGCGAGATTTCCGATGAAACCCTGGTCGAACTTTACGATCTCGTCAAACTCGCCCCGACATCGGCGAATTGCTCACCAGCGCGTTTCATCTTTATCCGCAGCGGCGACGCTAAGGAAAAACTGAAGCCAGCCCTGTCATCGGGCAACCTTGCCAAAACGATGTCGGCGCCGGTCACCGTGATCGCTGCTTACGATACGACCTTCTACGACAAATTACCGGAACTTTTCCCACACGGCGACGCTCGCTCCTGGTTCACCAGCAGCCCGGAACTGGCCGAGGAGACGGCCTTTCGCAACGCAACTTTGCAGGCCGGCTACCTGATCCTCGCCGCCCGCGCCCTCGCGCTGGATGTCGGCCCGCTTTCAGGTTTTGATCGTCAGATGGTGGATGCAGCCTTTCTTGACGGCACGACCTGGAAATCGAATTTCCTGATCAATCTCGGCAAGGGCGATCCATCAAAGCTGTTTGCGCGCTTGCCTCGCCTCGATTTTGCAGATGCCTGCAAAATTGCCTGAGAAAAGGAAAAACCAGTTGATGATGCAAGCCGCACAACAGTCTCCGCCAGAAGAATCCGCCGAGCTCTTGAGGACGGATTTTCGCAATGCGATGTCGCGGCTCGGTGCCGCGGTCAACATCGTTACGACCGACGGTCCGGGCGGGCGAACCGGATTTGCCGCGACGGCCGTCTGCAGCGTCAGCGACGCGCCGCCAAGCCTCGTCGTCTGCATCAATCGGAATTCATCGGCCTATCGGCCCTTGATCGAGAATGGCGTCCTGTGCGTCAACGTCACTGGCGATACACACCAGCCCGTGTGCCAACTCTTCGGTGGCAAGACTCCTGCCGCCGAGCGATTTAATCTGGGGTCCTGGACAACCATCAAGACCGGTTCGCCGGTGTTGGAAAACGCCATAGAGGCCTTTGACTGCCGGATTTCCGAAATTCATTCAAGCGGCAGCCATGACATCATCGTCTGCGAGGTTCTTGCGCTGAAAGCGCGCAGTGAGGGACGCGGGCTCGTCTATTTCGATCGCGCCTACCACGTTATCTGAAAAAAAACGCCGCCGATCCAATCTGTAAGGCAAACGAAAAAGCCTGCCGCGGGAGGAGGTGCGGCAGGCTTTTCGAAATCAACTGAACAGCAGCCGGGAGGAGGAATGCTGCTGTTCAAACAGGTACCCCTGGGAGGAGGAGTGGGCACCTGAGATACGAAGCTTTGCGGGAGGAGGTGCAGCGCTTCGTTAAATCGATCTATATAGCCATTCTCCGCCCTGTGTCAGGCGCTCGGCCACAATGCAGCTATGCGAAAATCGCAATCATCCATCTCGATTTGCCTAAAAAGCGGCCGCAACAGGCGTGTTGACGTGAAGAAATCCGATCGCCAGCGACGATCGGAGATTTTATCCAATCCGTTGGGCACGCCTAGCATCTCCCTCCGCAAGTCGACAACGATTGATCACAAAGGCGGCCACACATCACGATTGCCGGCGAGTTCCGGGCGGCAACTGCTGTTCATCGCAATTCCCTGATGGTTATAATATTGCCTGCTGACGGTGCTCATGACAGGACGATATATTGAAAACGCGTTTGCCCTTGATCGTTACCGCGCAAATTGCGGAAACTGATTTGAGACCCTTCAACCACCTTCGCCAGATGCATTTCCCGCCGGATCGGAATTTCCTGTCGGCTCATGTGACGATGTTTCATCGACTGCCGGGTGAATACATGGATCAGGTCGTCCAGCACCTGACGACGGTAGCAAATCATCGTCGCGAGATTGTCGCGGAGGTCATCGGCGTCCGCCATCTGGGCGCAGGTGTTGCGTTCATTGTCACAAGTCCGGAACTTGCGGCCGTTCGCGAGGAGCTGAAGCTTATTTTCAGCGGTTGGCTGGGGCCCCAGGACCTTCAGACATGGCAACCGCATATCACCATCCAGAACAAGGTTTCGACAACGCGCGCAGACAGGCTCCATAACGAACTGACTGCGCAGTTCTCACCATCCCAGATCCTGATCACCGGTCTCGATCTGTGGAGATACCTAAGCGGCCCCTGGCAGAAGGAAGCATCTATCAAGTTCAACGGCTGAAGCAGCAGCCTGATCTGATGAGACACGATCGCCGTCACGCTTTGTCGGACATGACGATCTGATCGCTACACACATCTAAGCCTGCCATTGTAATGCACCACCTTGCCGATCACCGGCAACGCGATCGGCACATCGAAGCAGAAATCCTCGCCCTCTGCCCATTCCCGTGCCTCGCTTCTCGGTGCCAGCGCCAGCGGCATAGGGATGGACAGGAGCGACCATTTGCGCATCACCATCCTCAGTTCCTCCGTATCCGAGGGTATTTCGAAGAGGAACCGCAAAGGCCCGAAACGCTCCGTGAGATAGCGGCCGGATTGGCTCAACCGACTGCTGAATCTGTGGCCTCCGAAATCACGCGTCCAGCACTCGACCCCGCCATCTTCTTCGAAAGAGACATGCAGAGGATAATCCCCTTCCGGTGGAAATCGCATCATCGCGGCGACCAGCCATGCGGGAAACGATCGCCCGCGGGTAACCGTCGCAGTGCCGCTGGCTGCACCGTCGCCGAAAATCTCGTGCATCCGACGTAGTGGCGGCGGCAGAATGTCATAAGCCTCGCCCATCACCCGCCTGTAAAGCGGCACATAGATCCGCGTCTCCGTCTCCTGAAAGATCGCCAATCTCTGAAACAGCGGGTGGAATGCCGCAAGCGGCAATTCTCCCGCCGCAGATCTTGCGCCTACTGCGACCTTCCTTTCTGCAATGGCATTTGCAAGCAGATGTGCCGCCATCGTCGGGATTTCCGGCCCGCATCCATCCTCGGCGATCAACGTCCAGCGGCGGTTCAGCAATGCGCCGGCAGACAGGCCCTTGACCTCCACCATCATCGCCGAGCGATCTGTGCCGAAACGGGTACCGAGCTTCTGCAGGGGCCGCAACCAGCGGGCAAGCGGCGACAAGGACGAGATCCAGCGCCACCTGACTGGCCAGCTCAACAGCCAAAGAACCAGCAATTGGGAGGTGAATTCCGGCCCGGCGCGAAAGATCGTCGAGGGTCGGCCCCTCACCCGCGCCGGCACGATATCGTGATCAGGCACGTCCGAGAGTGCCACCAGCCGCGAAATCGGCGCCCTGCCCGCAAGGCTGTAATTGATACGCTTCAGCCTGTGCCAGCCAGTTTCCCGCACCCATCGCCGGCCGCGCCAAAGCTTCAGCGGCTTGCCGACATAGCAGAGGATGGCAGTCGCGACCGATGATCCCGCACTTGCCCGGCTGGAAGCGCTGATCGATATGGCAACTGACCGGACCTCCTCCATATCCTTGGTAAGCTCGTCAATGACGGCGCCTGACAGAGCGGGCACGCTGGAGGGTCCGGCGAGGGCCACCACGCCGTGAGTACATGCCTGCCCGTCCAGTTCCGTGATGCCGGCGACAAAATCCCGCGCATCGGCCAGATCGATATAGTGGACCCCACATGCAACGCAGGCTTCCACCACCTGGTAATGGCTGCCCTGAAACGGTCCCGCCGCATCGATCAACAGCAACGGGCGATATTCTTCAAGGATAGGCTCAAGATCGGCGTTGCGGTCGGCCACCAGCGACCGGGCGTTTGGGAGCCCCGCCGCGAACTGCTTGGCTTTGTCTTTGTTCCGTCCGGCGACAAGCACGATCCAGCCGTCCTCGGCAAGCCGCCGCGAAAGACGCGCGCCAAATCCACCGTATCCGCCGAGAACGATGACTGTCTTCAAAGGACGCGGTCTGCATAATCCGGCGACGGCACCCAGCAGGTGGCGCGCCGTCCGAACACCCGGTAACGATTGCGAGCGATCCAGCAATAGAGGGGGTCACGAAGCGACCGCGGGATCAATCGCAAGACGGAAATCATCTTCCAGGGCCAGCCAAGCCCCGAATAGATCGTCAGCACCGCGTCACTATCACGCAAACACATCTCCCCCATCACAACAATAAGCGTATCAGGTTTGGTTGGATCGATCCCGAAACGACGATAAAGCCCGGCGCCGAACTCGTTCTGCATCGATGCGAGGCGAAATCGCCTTGAGCGGTCGTGACGCAGTACGAACTGGGCATTTGCCGAGCAGAGGATGCATTCGGCATCGAAGACGATGACTGGGCCGGGGACGTCTTTGGCGCTCATGCTGATATGCTATTCCCGCAGAGAGCTGTCGGGCAACAGTTATTCGGTTGCAGGTTAACGACTTCAAGGCAATTGAGTGGTCATGCGCGTTCCCGCGTGGCGACGAAACCTGGCGAACCAACTTCTTTCGGCTTCGTCGCGCGATCCACTATCTCATGCTTCAGATTTTACGAAAGCGGACAATGTAACTGGCCGAGCCAGCAAACAACTCGGTTACGTCTTCGGGCACAGGCCTGATACTTCTCTGAGATCACCTCGATATGATGCATTCTTACACGGCTATCGCTTGGATGTGGTGACTGATCTGATTCTTCAGGTCCGACTTACGCAGCCAAATGCTCAAACAGCCTGGCGACGGCTTCGGCGCCGGGGTCTGCATGGCCTTCCAGTTGCCTCGCGTTGATATAGGTGGCGCGGCCGGCCTTGGCCTGGATGAAGGTCGCGGTGAGATCGGCCCCAGCGCGCGCTGCAACCGCCGCCGAACCGACGCCTTTTTCAAGGACATCCAGCGCCGGGGAAAGTGCATCGACCATGGTGCGGTCGCCCAGACGCGCGCCGCCGATCTCCTGCATTCGGGCAAGGCCCGCCTTCAGTGCATCGGTCGTCGGCAGTCCGCTGGACGATGCATCCCCTGCCGCCGCAAAAAAGATCGCGAGCAGAACACCGGAGGAGCCGCCCATCGTCTGGCTGAGTTCCTGCCCGATCGCTCGATAGAGCTGGGTGTGATCGGACAGCGGCAGCCGGTCAATGGCATTGATCAGCGCGCGTGCGGCACTGGCAAGTGTAGAACCCGTGTCACCGTCGCCGGATTTTGCATCGAGCGCATTCAGATCCTTTTCCGCGGCGATAAGCACCTTGCAGCATTTGACCAGGAAGTCGCGCGTGTCCTTGTGATCGGAAGGCAGTGGCATGATCGGCGTCAGGCCGTCCGGCAGGCCCTCGACAAGGATCGGCTTCACCGCAGACAGGCCCGGCCAGGCAGCCATTGGCACCGATTTGGCAAGCGCCTCAAGATCCGCCGCGCTGGCCGGATAAACGGAAATCGAGAAACCGTGCATGTCGAGCGACGTCATCATCGGCGCGGGGCCGACGACGTGGGAGATGCGCGCGCCGATCTGCGACACGAAAAGCTCATGCGCCAGCACCGACATTTCCAGGCTTGATGTGCCACCGAGGTTGTTGATGAGAGCGACATGTTGGCCTTCGCCCATGGCGGCGGCCAGCTTCTCTGTTGCTGCGGCCATGGCACTTTTCGCATCGATAAAACCGATCTGCTCCACGCCCGCCTCGCCATGGATACCCAGGCCAAGCTCCACCATGCCAGGGGGGATGCGGTCCTCCTTCGGCGATCCCGGAACCGTGCAGGTGTCGAGCGACATTCCAATGCTCTTCGTTCCGGCGATGACCCGCCTCGCAGCCTCCGTCACGCTATCGAGATCCCTGCCGCTTTCGGCAAGAGCACCGGCGATCTTGTGAACCAGCAGCGTTCCGGCAACCCCACGAGCCTGCGGCAGATGCGGGAGCGCCACGTCGTCGCCGACGATCACCATGTTGACATTGAGGCCGAAAGAGCGGGCTCGCTCGGCTGCCAGGCCGAAATTCAGGCGGTCGCCGGTATAATTCTTGACGATCAGCAGGCAACCCGCCGGCCCGGTCACGGCAAGAATGCCGGCGAGCACGGCGTCAACGCTCGGAGATGCGAACACGTCCCCGCAAACGGCGGCCGTCAGCATGCCTTCGCCGACAAACCCCGCATGCGCCGGCTCATGTCCCGATCCACCACCGGAAACGAGCGCCACCCGTGATTTGTCCCAGTCTCGGCGCAGGACCACGCGGATATGCGGATAGCCGTCAAGCCGGGTGAGTGCCCCTCCACTCATGGCCAGAAGGCCATCGATTGCCTCGGTGACGACATCCTCTCGTCTGTTGATGAACTGTGCCATGCGGGCCTCCCTCGAAATCAATCTGGCAGATATGCGAATTTACGCCTGTCATGCACTTGAACAAAAAGACGCACGGGTCAGGCATGCTTTTCTAATTCAGGCGCAGTCCATCGGCGTTGAAATAGAGCGGCTTTTGCGGGCTGATCCTGATCGTATCCCCGGTCCTCAGCCTCGTATGCGCGTCGGCCACGGTCGTAAGATCGCTATTTTTCAAGGACAGGTGCAGACGCGTCTGGTCTCCCAGATGCTCGACCCGCTTGACGATGGCCTCCTGGCCATCCCCTTGGGCGATGTGCTCCGGTCGCAGGCCGATCTTGACCGCGCCGAGCGGGGCATCGGGAAAGATGTCGGCGTCGAGAATATTGATGCGCGGCTGGCCGAGCCGGGTGGCGGCATAGAGGCTGATCGGGCGTTCATAAATCTCGCGCGGCGAGCCGACCTGCACCAACCTGCCCTCATGCAGCACCCCGATATGGGTGGCCATCGTCATCGCCTCGATCTGGTCATGCGTGACATACAGCAGCGTCGCGCCGGACTTGGCCTGAATGCTTTTCAGCTCGACGCGCAGGTCCGCCCTCAGCTTTGCATCGAGCGAACTCAGCGGTTCGTCCATCAGATAGATCTGCGGGCTGCGCACCAGAGCGCGACCGATCGAGACGCGCTGCATCTCGCCACCGGACAGGGCCGTCGCCTTGTTGTCGAGCTTGTGAGAAATCTGCAGGATTTCGGCGATCTGGCCAACCTTCCTGTCAATCGCGTCCCGCGGGGTTTTCAGAAGCGGTGACTTGAGCGGGAACTCAAGGTTCTGCCGCACGCTCAGATGCGGATAAAGCGAGTATTGTTGGAAGACCATTGCGACATTGCGCTGTGCCGGTGTCAGGTCACGTACAGAGCGCCCGCCGAAGCGGATATCGCCTTGGTCCGGTTTATCGAGGCCCGAGACCAGCCGCAGCGTCGTTGTTTTGCCCGCCCCCGTCGGCCCAAGCAGCACGACGAACGAGCCGTTCGGGACGATCAGCGAGACATCGTCGATCGCTTTGTATCCGCCAAACGCCTTGGTGACGTTTTCCAGAACGATTTCAACCATGTCGCAGAACTCCCTCATTGCCGGCCGAAACCAGGGCCTTGCCTTTGGCGCTTTCGAAGATGGTGATCATGGAAGGATCAAATTCAAGGCCGATGAGATCACCGTATCTCACGGTATTCCCCGAAGAGGTCCGCGCCTTTGCTTCGCCGCTCGGGGTGTCGAGCGTGACGATCTGGGTGGTTCCGAGATATTCCGATGCGATAACCCGGCCGCGATAACCGGACTTGTCGCTGAAGCGGATATGCTCCGGTCGGACACCGAGCGTCAGCTGTCCCATCGCCCCGTCGCGCGATTGCGGCACAGCAACATGTGTCCCGGCAAGTTCGATGCTTTGCCCACCGGGATTGATCGCCCCTTCGAAGTCGAAGAAGTTCATCGCCGGCGAACCGATGAATTTGGCAACGAACTTGGTCGCCGGCCAGTCATAGATCTCCTGCGGCTTGCCGAACTGTTCGACCACGCCATGGTTCATCACGACGATCTTGTCGCCCATCTGCATGGCTTCCAGTTGGTCGTGGGTGACATAAACCGTTGTTGCACCGATCCTGTCGTGCAGCGCCCGCAACTCCTCCGCCATGTGTTCGCGGAATTCTGCATCCAGGGCTCCGAGCGGCTCATCCATGAGGAATGCCTTGGGGCGCCGCACGATGGCGCGGCCGAGCGCCACGCGCTGGCGGTCGCCTCCGGACAGGCCGCCGACCGGGCGATCGAGAATGCTCTCGATCTTCAGGATACGTGCTACGTCTTCCACCTGCCTTTTCACCTCTGCCCGCGGCATGCCCTGGCTGACGAGCGGATAGGAAATGTTCTTGCGTACATTCATGTGCGGATAGAGCGCGAACATCTGGAAAACGAAGGCGATGTCGCGCTGGCTTGCCGGTTTCTGGGCCACTTCCTCGCCGTCGATGAAAATCTCACCGGCCGTCGGCAATTCGAGCCCGGCCATCATCCGCAGCGTCGTCGTCTTGCCGCAGCCCGACGGACCAAGCAGCATGAAGAATTCTCCATCCTCGACGGTGAAGGAGGAGGACTGCACCGCCGTGAACGCCCCGAACTCCTTGCGCAGATTCTGTATCCTGATCTGAGCCATGAATTACTCCGGAAAATGGCTGACGATGATGAACATGACCGTGCCCGTCAGGGTGACGACGAAGGAATAGGAAAACAGCGACAGAAAGAACGGCTGCATCAGCATCACCACCCCGGCGGCGATCAGGATGGATGCAACCATTTCCCAGGAACCGCGGCGAAGGCGGCGCAGGCCGGTGATAAAAGCGGTCATTTGCGCACGGCTCCGAAAGTGATCCCCCGCAGCAGATGCTTGCGCAGGACGATGGTGAAAACCATGACGGGAACAAGGAAGATCGTCGCCCCGGCAGCGACCGCCGGCCAGTCCTGCCCACCGACACCGATGATGGTCGGGATGAATGGTGGCGCTGTTTGCGCATTGCCCGAGGTCAGCAGGACCGCAAAGGCATATTCGTTCCAGGCAAAGATCAGGCAGAAGATCGCCGTCGATGCGATGCCGGTCATCGCCTGCGGCAACACGACTTTACAAAAAGCCTGGAAGCGGGTGTAGCCATCGATCAGCGCCGCCTCCTCGTATTCGATGGGGATCTCGTCGATGAAGCCTTTCAACAGCCAAACGGCGAGCGACAGATTGACCGCCGTATAAAGCAGGATCATGCCCGCATGGGTGTCGTTGAGGCCAAGGTTGCGGAACATCAGGAAGATCGGAATGGCCACCGCGATCGGCGGCATCATCCGCGTCGACAGGATGAAGAACAGAAGATCGTCCTTGAGCGGCACCTTGAAGCGAGAAAAAGCGTAAGCCGCAGCCGTACCAAGCACGATGCAGAGCACCGTGGAACCGAAACCGATGATCATCGAGTTGGTGAAACGCTCGCTGAACCGCGACGGCCCTGCGATGATGAAACCGTCTCGCCTTACGATCTTGTCGTACCAGGTCACCGGTTCGCCGAGCGCCTGAAGTTCTTCCGGTGTCGCCCGAGTGCGGGTGGTGAAGAGATTGACATAACCCTCAAGGGTGGGCTCGAAAAGTGTCTTCGGCGGATAGGCAATTGCGTCGGACGGCGACTTGAAGCTGGTGCCTATGATCCACAGCAGTGGCAGGATCGTGATGACGGCATAAACAACCACGAGCGTGCCCGCGATCCATTTCTGGCGACCCGAAGGTTCGGTGACGGAATAGCTCATCGTTGTTTCACCTTGTTCAGGGCTTTGACATAGATCGACGCGAGGCCGAAGACCGTGACGAAGAGGATGACCGCATAGGCCGAGGCATAACCGGTACGCCACTTCTCGAAGGCTTCGCGCTTGAGGTTGATCGACGTCAGTTCGGTGATCGACCCGGGTCCGCCGCCGGTCAATTGCACGACGAGATCGAACATCTTGAAGTTCTCAATGCCTCGGAACAGGATCGCAAGCATCAGGAACGGCAGGACCATCGGAATGGTGATCGTCCAGAACTGCCGCCACTTGCTGGCACGATCGCATTCCGCCGCCTCGTAGATGCTGTTGGGAATCGAACGCAGGCCGGCAAGGCAGATCAGCATGACGAAAGGCGTCCACATCCAAGTATCGACGATGACGATCGACCAGGGCGCCAGTGATACATCGCCGATCATCGAGAATGCAGATGGATCGGTTCCAGTGAGATAACCGACCGCATAATTGAAGAGGCCGATCTGCGGCTGGTAGAGAAATGTCCAGAAATTGCCGACAACGGCAGGGCTCAGCATCATCGGCAGGACGATGATCGTCGTCCATAAATCGTTACCGCGAAATTTTTTGTTGATCAGGTAGGCGAGCGAAAAGCCGATCAGAACCTGCAGTACGATTGTCCATATAAGGAAATGCGCCGTGGCCTGCATCGTCTGCCAGATATCGTCGCTGGTCAGGATGGCGACGTAATTCTTCAGCCCGACGAACTCGATATCCGCATTCGGCCTGTTGACGCGGAAATTGGTAAAGCTCAGCCGGATCGTCCAGATCAGCGGAAAGATGTTGACCGCGAGCAACAGGAAGATCGACGGCGCCACGAATATCCATGCAACAGCCCTGTCCGACAGGCCCCTGACGCGGTTTGCGACTGCAGGCGGCGTCGCCTGGGCAATCTGGTCGATCGAAGACTGGAGCATGATGTTCCCCTGATACATATGCAGAATTCCATGCGGGAGGGCCGGCAAACGGCCGATCCCGCACGGAAATATCGAGCGCCGCAAGGCGCAGCGTCAGTCTCAGTATTTGCCTTCGTCGTCGAAGATCTCGGTCCAGTCCTTGACCAGCCCGTCGAGAGCCTCCTTGGCCGTACCCTGGCCTGCCACGACATAGTTGTGGAAGCGCTTCTGTGAAGCCTGCAACAGCGAGGCGTAGGAGGGCTCCGCCCAGAAATCCTTCACGATCGCCATGGAATCAAGGAATGTCTGAGCATACGGCTGGCTCTTCGCAAATCCCGGGTCCTCTACGACGGCGCGCAGCGCCGAGTACCCGCCGAGCTGCCACCACTTGGCCTGTATCTGTGGGTTGGCGAACCACTTGATATATTCCAGCGCAGCACCCTGCTTGGAGGAATTGGCAACGACCGAAATACCCTGACCGCCAAGCTGGGCAAACTGCTTGCCGCCAGGGCCAGCCGGATTGGGGAAATAGCCGGATTTCTCACCACCGACATTGGGGTCGGCATTGATGCCGGGCCAGGTGAAGGCGAAGTTCATATGCATTGCCACCTGGCCGGATTTGTACGCGTCGATATCCTCCGACATATAGGCGTCAGAGGATCCGGGAGGAGCACAGCAGTTGTAGAGCGCCTTGTAGAATTCCAGTCCCTTCACGGAGTCGTTGGAATTGACGAAGCCTTCCAGCTCATAGGGCTTTTTGGGGTTCTGGTATTCGAAGCCGAAGCTGTAGAGCACATCCATCGCGCCCATCGTGATGCCTTCCGACCCACGTTCGGTATAGATCGCCGCGCCATAGACGGTCTTGCCATCGATCTTCCGGTTCTGGAAAAATTCGCCGATATCCTTGAGTTCGGCAAAGGTCTTCGGCACCGTCAAGTCACGGCCGTATTTCTTCTTGAACTCGGCTTGCAGCTCGGGCTTCGAGAACCAGTCTTTGCGGTAGCTCCATCCGACGACATCGCCGAATGCCGGCAACGCCCAGTAGTTCGGCGTATTTTTCGGCCATTCGGCATAACCGGTCACGGTGGCGGGAATGAAATCGCTCATCTTGATCCCTTCCTTGTCGAAGAAATCATTGAGCTTGAGGTATTGTCCGTTCTCCGCCGCGCCGCCGATCCACTGGCTGTCGCCGATCATCAGGTCGCAGAGCTTACCGCCCGAATTCAGCTCATTCAGCATGCGGTCGGCAAAATTCGGCCAGGGGACAAACTCGAAATGCATCTTGTGCCCGGACTTGGCCTCGAAGTCTTTGCTGAGCGAGACGAGTGCGTTCGCCGGGTCCCATGCTGCCCAGCACAGTGTCAGATCCTCTGCCTGCGCTGCTCCCGCGCCGGCAAACGACATAAGCCCGGTTGCGACGCCGGCCGCGAGCGCGGATTTCAAATATGAAATGGTCATGACGATCTCCTCCCTTGGAGCCGCCCTGTTGCTGGCACGACTCCTCACGCCCCATAGAGCGCTGTTCACGTTCTGGCGTGCTCAGCTGGACGCCCCTCCCTCCAACGAAAGGCTCCCTGATGTCGCAGCGCGACACCCTCAATCGTTGTTAATATATCATTAGTTGAGGTGCGCACCTCAGCGCAAGTTAATTTTGAGGTGCGCACCTCAATTTCTTGCTTTTTTATTCAGACTGTTGGAAAGCTTGCATGCGACGGCAGGCAAAAAGGAAATGAATTCAGATGATGAGACCGACGGCAAAGGATCTGGCTGAGGCGGCAGGCGTTAGCCTTGCGACCGTCGACCGCGTCCTGAATGGCCGGCCGAACGTCAGCTCGAAGGCTGCAAGACAGGTTCAGGAAGCGATTGATCGGATCGGTTTCGTGCGCAACCCTGCCGCCGTGGTGCTGGCTCGCAGCAAGGTCTACCATTTCCGTTTCGTCCTACCGACCAAGGGGGACCAATATCTGGACGAGCTGCTGGTTCGCGTGGAGGAAGCCCGCCTGATCGCCCGCACGGACCTCATGGAGGTGGCGGTGGACCAGGTCGCGGTCGACGATCCTTACAAGCTTGCCCGTCATCTGGCCTCTCTCGACCCTGACCTCGTAGATGGCGTTGCGGTCATGGCGCCGGAATCTCCGCAGGTCCGCGACGCGCTTGGACGTCTGATGGAGCGTGGCGTCCAAGTCGTGCAGTTTTTGTCGGGCCAGGAGAGATTGGAGGCGGCGGATTTCGTCGGCATCGACAATTTTGCTGCCGGCGCGACGGCCGGCAAGATCATCGGTCGCTTTCTACCCCGGGAACCGGCGAAGATCATGGTCGTTGCGGAAACCATGTTTGCCCGCGACAGCATCGAACGCCGACGTGGCTTCGACAGCATCCTCAACGCCGGTTTCCCGCACCTGACCGCCTTGTCCTCGCTCGAAACATACGGCGATGAAAAGCGTACCAACACCGTCATTCGCCAAGTGATGCAACATCATCCCGATCTAAGCGCGGCCTATGTCATGAGCTCGGAATGTCGCATGCCGGTCGCAGCCATGGCCGGTTCCGTGGACTTACGCGACATGACCATCGTCGTTCACGAGCGCACCTCATTTACGGAAGCCGCTTTGCGCAGCGATACCATCGATGCCATCATCGCCCAGGATCCGGGGCATGCCGTGCGCAGCGCGATCCGGATCATGCGCGCCCGATCCGACCAGCGCGAACCTGTCACCTCGCAGGAAAAGATTCGCATCGAGGTTCTGCTGAAGGAAAACCTCTGAGGTCCATTGCGTTGCGGGTTGTTTGCACCCGGGACCCTCCCACTCTCCGGTTTTCGGCGGCGCGAAAAGCGCGATGATGTCAACCGAACGGTCGATTGCCGCGCAAGCTTCGCTCTCGATAACTTGACGATTGTCAGGCGCTGAATGCGCGCGAAATATAGCAGCGATGATGGGTAACAGACCCAAGGGAGAACAGGATGGATAACGCTCCGGAAATGAAACACCACTTTGAAACTCCTGCAGCGGCGTCCCATCCACTGGATCCGTTCTCCATGTCCGAGCTGGTTCTTGCGGCAAAAATCATCAGCGATCACTTCGGCTGGGGTGACGATATTCGCGTTGAAACCATTGATCTTGACGAGCCTTCAAAAGACGTCGTCCGCAACTTCAAGCCCGGAGACGTGATCCATCGTATGGGCCGCTTTAACGTCTATCAGCGCGGCGTCATGGGGGTCTGGTCCGGCAAGGTCGACTTGGACGACGCCAAGGTCACCCAGCAGATTTTCAATCCCGAAGCCCGCGCCATGGTCGCGATCGAGGAAGTTCTGGAAATCGAGGCAGCGGTAAAGGCCGACCCTCGTTTTCAGGCGGCGCTGGAACGCCGTGGTCTGCTCGGCGAACTCGACTTCATGTGCGTTGATCCCTGGACCGTCGGCAATTTCGGCCATGAACTGCATCAGGGCCGCCGCGTCCTGTCCTGCTTCATCTGGATGCGCACATTCCCGAATGACAATTATTACGCTCACCCGGTTGAAGGCATCCATCCACTTGTCGATCTCGCGACGCTCGAGATCCTTGAAGTAAAAGATTATTTCGCCGACACCGAGGACTTCATCCCGGTTCCCCTGACACCTCTCAACTACGACGCCGATATCCTGACCGAGTTTCGAGCACCGTCGGCACCGCTGGATGTGGTCCAGTCCGCCGGCGCCGGCTTTGCGGTGGAGGGCAACAAGGTCACCTGGGAAAACTGGGATTTCCGTGTCGGCTTTAACGGGCGCGAGGGCCTCGTTCTTTATACTGTCGGCTATACCCATAAAGGCGCGCGACGGCCCATCGTATACCGCGCTTCAATCGCCGAACTCGTCGTCCCTTATGGAACGACTGAACGCAATCATTATCACAAGAATGTCTTCGACCACGGTGAGCTTGGTTTCGGGCGTATGGCAAACTCGCTTTCGCTCGGCTGCGATTGCCTCGGGGTGATCCACTATTTCGACGGCGTGGTGCCGGGCCTTTTCGGCGACGCCCGCACGATCAAAAACGCGATATGCCTTCATGAGGAGGATGCTGGTCTATCCTGGAAACACTTCGATGTCCGTAACGACCGTACCGAAGTGCGGCGCGCCCGCCGGCTGGTGATTTCCTCGATCTCGACGATCGGCAACTATGAATATGCTTCCTACTGGTATCTCCATCAGGACGGACGCATCGAATTTGAAATGAAGGCGACCGGTGTGATCAACACGGCAGCCTGCATGCCTGGCGAACCCGGCCGTTTCGGCACGGAAGTCGCGCCAGGTGTCGTTGGCCACATACATCAGCACGTATTCTGCGCCCGCCTCGACATGGAAGTGGACGGACCGAACAACACGGTGATGGAATGCGACACGCTTGCCCTGCCTCCTGGGCCGGACAATCCTTATCTGAATGGCTTCGCCGTCGAGGCTACTCCGCTTGTCAGCGAACTCGGTGCAAAGCGCAATGTCGATTTCGACAAGATGCGCTATTGGAAGATCGTCAACCCGAATGTGAAGAACTGGGTCGGAACTCCGACGGCCTACAAGCTTGAGGCCTCCTCGCCCGTCAAGCCGTTTACCCATCCCGAAAGCCCTTCCGGCAAGCGCGGCCGCTTCATCGAGCATCAGGTCTGGGTGACGGCCTACGATGCCGATGAGCGCTATCCGGCCGGCGAATTTGTCAACCAGTCGACCGGTGACGATGGCCTGGCGACCTGGGTCGAACAAGACCGGCCAGTCGAAAACACCGACATCGTGTTATGGCACGCGTTCGGGCTGCATCATTTGCCCCGTCCCGAGGATCACCCGGTTCAACCCTGCATCTCGTGTGGCTTCAAGCTGATGCCGGCCGGTTTCTTTGATCAAAATCCGGTCATTGATCTGCCGAGAACCAAAAATGAAGCAAGTTGCCACGCCTCCAAGTCCAGTTGCTGCGCATCTCACGCCGCAGAATGACGTTTGCAAATTCTGCATAGACAAAAATCTGAGCGGGCGGCTTTTATAGCCGCCCTATTTTCTTTTTCCTTTCAGCGACTTGTGGACACAAGGAACGATATTTGCGCGGATAAAATCCGGGCGGCCTCATAAGCCAACTATCCTTGCCGTTTGGCACGCGGCTTGCTTATTCATCTTGTGGTCCACTCGCTTCTGCTATGGCTGAGGCGATCGCTCTCTTAGTTCCAACGCGAGGCTATTATGGCTAGATGCACGAACCGAAAGAACGAGTTTATCGACAACACGTTCGAGATGTTGCGACGAACCCTGGGAGCGAGCAGCCTCGCATTTTATTCCGTCGACGACGAAAGCAACCTTTACGACTTTCGTTGCGCGGGTCTGCCGCGCGAATTCTTCCGCCTCTACCTCAACGATATGAACAGGATTGATCCGTTGCACGTACGGCGAGTGGCCGCCCGGTCCGATCCGGTTGTGCGCATGCATGAGGCACCGGATTATATGGACCAGGACGAAATCGATGAGTACAAGCGCTTCCTTCGGCACTATGATTTCGTTGAGAATATTGACATATTGTTTCGCAGCGAAGGCCAGATCAAGGCTGGTTTGAGCGTGATCTGGAAGCAGAAGGACAACCGTCCGATCGACGCGGCGTTCCAGCTCGCTTGCGATCTGCAGCCGTTCATCGAATACGCGCTATGGACCCATGTGGAAACGCCGAAGGCGGATCCGATGGTCAAAGCCACAAAAACCTATCATCTCACTCCGCGCGAAACCGAAGTTGCAAAACTTCTGTGCTTCGGCCGGACCAATGCCGATATTGCGACATGCCTCGGCATTGGTGTTTCTACCGTCAAGACGCACCTGATCCGGATATTCGAGAAAACCGGAGTGGAAACGAGATCCGGCGTGGTGGCGCGGTTTTCAGCATTTTCCTGAATTATTGCCAGATTTCCCTGGCAATATCCGACGCACCGGCTGCAGGCCATGTGGTGGCAAAGACCATCAGGAATGTCTCACGCGAGAGCGTCCGATCGGCGTCGGCGGCTCGACTGCCATGCAGCGAGACCATAACCAAGCCCAAGAATGACCCCGGCCCCCAGCATCATGATCGTTCCAACAGCCGGAACCTGTGGCGTGTAGCCGGACTGGACCTTTGCACTGATCCATTCCGGTATGGTCTGGTCAGCGCCGGTGGAAAACATCGACAGCGGAAAATTGGCCCACGAGAGCAGGAAGGCCGAGAAAAAGCCTGACACGATCCCGGGTGCAAGCAGGGGCAAGGTGATTTCTCGCATGACCTGCAGGCGCGATGCTCCCAGATCATAGGCAGCTTCCTCGACCGCCGGATCGAACCCATAAACAGGGATGGCGATAATCAGCGTCGTAACCGGGGCAATCCAAACGATATGTGCAAAAACCGCCGACTTCCACGTGGGCTCGACCCCGATGGCAGTAAACCACAAAAGAAGAGCCAGCCCGAGTACGGCCTGCGGGAACAGGATCGGCAAAAGCAGCAACTTCTGATAGAGCTTGCGTCCCGTCCAGCGATATCTGGCAAAGGCCAGAGCGCCAAAAAAGGCGAAAACGGTCGACAGGATGCCCACCAGAACGGAGATCGCGAGGGAGGTCCAGAAGAAATCACGAATGGACAGCGATGCCAACACCTCGCCATACCAGTGTGTTGACCAGGCCGGCACCGGAAACTTGAAGTATTTCGACTTTGAAAATGATGCGAGCGCAATCGTGACCATCGGCAGGTACATGAAGAGCAGCAACAGGGCTACAAGCATGCCGTAGAGATAACGTGCGGTGCGGCTGTAGTCGTTCATTTGATTACCTCCGTCCGAAGATGCTGTCGAGATCAATACGCTTGAGCAGGGTCAGCGAAAGCGCTCCGGCGAGAAGAATCATAAGGACGGATAACGCCGAGCCACGCGGCCAGTTCTGCGCAAATGTGAACTCCCTCTGGATGTCCTGCGCGATCGTGACGACTGCCGTGCCGCCCATGACCTTCGCCTCGGTAAGCGCTCCCGTCGTAAGAATAAAGCACATCAAGGCACCCATCATGATCCCCGGCATGGCGAGAGGGATGTCGATCTCGCGCAGGATTTGAAGCCGGCTTGCCCCAAGATCGAAAGCCGCTTCGCGCGCCTGCGGCGGAACCATCGAAACGCCGAGCACCATGGGGAACAACATGAAGGGAAGGTAGATATAAACCAGACCAAAAAGAGTGGCGCCCGTCGTATACAGAAATGACCCGATCTCGATGCCGATCATATCAAGGGTTCCGGAAAGCACTCCGCCCTTGACGAAAAACAGCATCCATCCGGTGAGCCGAAGGTTATCGGCGACGAAGAGTGGAGCGGTGATGAGCAGAGTGAGCAAGGCTCCTCTTTTGCCGAACACCCTGACCAAGGCGACCGATAGCGGGTAGCAGATCACCAGCAGCACCGCCACCGTGACCGTGGCGATGAACAGCGAAACGAGAAAGGATATGTAATAGGAGTTGGCGATAATGTCGGCGTAGTTCTGCAAAGTTGGCATCTGCAAAAGCGAAAACGTCGAGGCGGGCATGAAGGAAAACAGCACCACCAGCGTCAGCGGTCCGATGAAGCCGGCCAGAAACAGCAGGCCGATTGGCAGTGCCGCCAAAAATCCGGGATTACTGATGTTCATCTTCAGCCATTTGATGGCAACGGATACCCGGGCTTCGATGATCGGCTCACTCGCGACAGAGCGTCTGTTGGAGATAAGGTGGCTTGCGTCTGTCATGATATCGCTCCCTCAAACATTGTTCAGCCCTGTAGCCGGTTTGTCGGAAACAGCATGGAATCGCCGGCATTCCAGCCGATGCGGACCGTCCCATCCTTATCTTCGAGCGGGATCTGGTCGCGCAATCTCTCCACAAGGATGATCTGATTTCCACCGACCTTGACCTGGTACTGGATCCTTGAACCGAGCAGATATTCGTTACAGACTTTTCCTTCCAATTGATTGTCCGCGTCCTCCGTTGCCCCGAGGAAACGAATATCCTCTGGGCGAACCACAAGCGTACCGGTTCTGAAAACACCCGTAGCGGGCACAATATAGGCGTTGCCGGTCGCGGCGTCGGACACGATACCATCGCTGTTCTGGCTCACGTCGATGACATTCACCTCACCCATGAACTCCGACACAAACCGGCTCTGTGGATTGCCGTAGATTTCCTTCGGCGTACCGATCTGGACGAAACGCCCCTTGTTCATTACGCCGATACGATCCGACATCACCATCGCTTCCTCCAGCGAATGGGTGATGTAGATGAACGTCTTGCCGGTGGCCCGGTGTATGTCTTTCAGTTCTTTTTCCAGAAGCTTGCGCAGTCGGTAATCGAGCGCCGAAAGAGGCTCGTCGAAGAACAGAATCTCGGGATCGAAAGCCAGCGCCCTTGCCAGTGCCACGCGCTGACGCTCACCGCCCGAGCACTGCATCACACCTTTCTTGTAGTAGCTTTCCGGCAGACGCAGCTGCGCCATCAGTTCGAGAGCGCGCTCCTTGCGCTTTTGTGCCGGCACACCCCGGATCTTCAGTGGAAATTCGATGTTCTGTCCCACCGTTCGATGCGGGAAAAGCGCCAGAGACTGAAAGACCATACATGTCGGCCGCTTGTTGGCAGGTATGTCGTTGATCCGCGTGCCACGCAGAAGAATGTCGCCATTTGTCGGCTTGTCCATTCCGACCAACATCCGAACCATCGTCGTCTTGCCGCTGCCGGACGGCCCGACGATGGTGAAGAACTCTCCCTCGTTGATATCGAGGTCGATCCGGTCAACCGCCGGGAAATCGTTGAACAGCTTGTCAACCCCGCGCAATTGCAGGATCGGTTGGGGTGCATCGGCAAGATCAGTTGCTGTCATCTTCAGGGCTCCGCTTTCATGCTGCTCGGATCGAGGAGGCAAGAGCCGTCATTTCCGGACGGCCCAGCTGTTTGAACGATCAGGCCTTGCGTTCGCGAACCGCTGCCGAGAAGATCTCGTGCAATTTCGGATAGTTGGGGATCGTGTCAAAGTCCGCGCATTTGGACATGTTTTCGGCAAGCGTATCGTATTGAAGCGCTTCCAGTTCTTCGGTGCTGAAAAGTTCCATTACCCGCTTGTCACCCATCTGGGCGACGGGATTGTAGGTGCCCTCTGCAAACGACACGTTCTTCGCCGTCTCGGGGCGGAAGCAATATTCCAGAAAATCCTCGGCGCGTGGTGAAAGTTGCGGGTTGTTCACGACCGATGTCAGCTCCATCCAGCAGACACCGCCCTTGCCTCCGGTTTCGGCCGGCCCCTTGTCGGGGATAACGTTGACCAGGTGCGGATTGCCATCGAGACGCGCAGCAGAAATTGTATAAAGGCTTCCCGGGAAGCTGCCGACGATCTCGCCATTGATCATGTTGAGCGCGATCGCATTCATGTCGTCGCTCAGGAACGCGGCGTTGTTGATGACTGTTCGCATTACAGTGTCGAACTTTTCGATTTCTGCGTCCGACAAGTCCTTGAACGGGCTGAAACCGGCTGCCATGGCGACATGCATGATGACCCAGTCGTCATACATCAGAACGGCATATTTGCCCTTGAAATCATTGGACAGGAACAGGTCGTAGCCTTCGTCGGCGGCAGTTTTGGCCGAGACCTTTTCGGTATTCACGTTGAGCCCGGACGGTCCGTAACGCTGGATCATTCCGAGAAGCTGCTCGCCATCGTCGGAGGTCGCCCACTTGTATGGCCATTTGAATTCCGGCAGCATCATCTCCCAGAGCGGTTCGAAACGTGCTTTCGTCAAAGGCTTGATGAGGTTCTCGGGGTAAAGCTGCCGGCGGCCCCAGGAATTGTTGAGATTGATGATGTCCCAGGTTTTCGTGTCGCCTGCGCGCAGCTGGTTGACGGCGTCGGGGTCCGAAATCAGGCCCTGTGCCTTCACATTCGTCTCGAATTCACGCCGGAAAGGGTCAAGCACCTTGTCCGAATTGTATCCCTCCCAACAATAGATGTTCAGCTCCTTATCTCTTGCTGCCCGTGCTGTGGCGGGAAGAAGACCTGCCGCCGCGATACCGGCGGCAATTGCCGATGTTTGCCGCAGGAATTCGCGACGGGATTGACTGAAGGATTGCAACAGGTTTTTGCGCTTCATACGTCGGTCCTCTGATGATCGTGGGGTGTCTTAAAGGAGCATCATGTGACGCGGGGGGTGCCGCTTGTCAGATCTTCGAAAGCTATTATTGGAGGGCTCTATAGCGGCGACCATCCACCGTTCGGTTGACTGCCGGGTTGAAACGTCAGAGTGGCGCAAGCAAGAAGAACCCACCCGCCCCGATCAGTCCCAGACCGACAAGGCCGGACGCCAGGCGGCCAGGCGTGATCTTCTCTGCGAGCATGATCAACGTCAGCATGGCCATCGCCGGAATGTTCATCATCCCGAAAGCCAACATCGTCGCCATCAACGGAAGATCGGCACCAAGGCAATGACACGCATAGCGCGCGCCCTGCGGCATGAACGAACCGTAAGCCTGGATCATGGTCGCAGATTGCATATGCCGCATTGCTGAGCGTTTTATCGGCGTGAACTGATACAAACCGGCCAAAGCTAAAATTATCCAAGCGACAGGTCCTGTCGAAAGGCTCGATCCTCCAAACGCAGTACCCAGGCCTTTATCAAGTCCTGCCAGGAACAGAGATGCGACAAGCCAAACGGCGACGTAGCCACCCATGAAAAGGTAGCTCTCACGGCGCCCCCCCCAATTGGTGAGATGCCGCCAGGCGGGAAACGCGCATGGAAGCATCATTGCCACAGCCATCACTATCCCCATACCTGAGGTCGATGCGACCATCCTCCATAACGGAGCGTCGGAGGGGCTGATGCACAAGGTTAGCCAGAAGTTCGCGGGCTGGCCGTTCTGGAACAGGGTATCGGATAAAAGCCGCATCTGTGGCCCCATCAGCCCGCTGTCTCCGGCACCGATAACGGTGGCCATCATCGACGCGAGTACCCACCATGCGCTGGCGACCATTGCGACGGGAGGCATCAATACCACCAGCTTTGCCAATATTTGCGGGTCACTGGATAAAACAGAGTGTGAATGGAAGGTCTTCAAAGCCACTTTCCGGGTCGATATGGAGACCCGAGGAGCGTGAAGCACGAACAACATGCGGACAATCAACCTTTCGGTGGATCAAAACCGCCTGAGCTCGCAACCTTTTAAGCTACTTAAGTAGCTACCGCATTTTTCGCTCTTTGAGCCCTTGCGACGAGCAGACGACGCTGGACAAGACGCGACGCCCCTGAGGAGTATGACACGCTCCTCCAGCCAGTCGAGTTTGGACGAGTGCCCTATGACTGTGCAGATCTCCGAAAGGACAATCTGCCAGACCCGCAATTTCTCCGGTGCGCCGTTTATTTTTCTGCCCCTCATTCCGTGAAGGCTTCCTCGCGTTTGCGGCTAATGCTCGGGGAAAGGACAAGCGCCAGAACGGCGGCGGCGAAGATCAGCAGCGAAAGGCTAAGCGGACTGCGCACGAAGATCGTCGGGTCGCCCTGGCTGATCAGCATCGCGCGGCGCAGGTTTTCCTCCAGCATCGGCCCAAGGATGAAGCCTAGAAGCAGCGGCGCCGGCTCGAAGCGCAGCTTGCTCAGGGCAAATCCGATGACGCTGAAACCGGCCATGACGAAGACGTCGAAAACGCTGTTGTTGATGCTGTAGGCGCCGATGCAGCAAAAACCGATAATCGCCGGGAATAGCAGATGATAGGGCACCGTCAGCATCCGTACCCAGAGCCCGATCAGCGGCAGGTTGAGGATGACAAGCATGAGATTTCCGGACCACATGGAAACAATCATGCCCCAGAAGAGCGTCGGCTCGTCTGAAATCACGTTGGGGCCGGGCGTGATGCCCTGCAGGATCATCGCGCCGACCATCAGAGCCATCACCGGGTTGCCAGGAATGCCGAGCGTCAGCATCGGTATGAACGAGGTCTGGGCGCCGGCGTTATTGGCGGATTCAGGGGCTGCAACACCTTCAATCGCCCCCTTGCCGAATTCGGCCCGGTTCGGGGAAATGCGTTTCTCCATCGCATAGGAGGCAAAGGACGCAAGCATTGCGCCACCGCCGGGAAGCACGCCGAGAAACGATCCGAGCGCCGTGCCGCGCAAGACGGGGCCGCAGATTCGCCGGAAGTCCGCTTTCGTCAGCATCAGGCCAGTCACGCGTTTGACGCCGACCGAACGTTCCTGCTCGTTCTCAAGATTGCGCAGGATCTCGCAGATCCCGAATATGCCCATGCTGACAGCGACGAAATTGAGCCCGTCATAAAGCTCCGGAATGTCGAAGATGTAACGCGGCGTGCCGCTTTCGACATCGGTGCCGACGGTGCCGAGCATCAAACCGAAAACGATCATCGCCATCGCCTTCAGCAGTGATCCGCTGGCAAGTGCGACAGACGCGACAAGACCGAGAACCATCAGCGAGAAATATTCGGCCGGCCCGAATTTGAGTGCGACCGCCGCAAGCGGCGGTGCCGCCACGGCAAGAAGGATGGTTGCCACAGTGCCGGCGAAGAACGAACCGAGGGCAGCAGTCGCCAGGGCGGCGCCGGCGCGGCCGTTGCGCGCCATCTGGTAACCGTCGATCGCGGTGACGACGGAAGAGCTTTCGCCTGGAAGGTTGATCAGAATGGCAGTGGTGGAACCGCCATATTGCGCGCCGTAAAAAATACCCGCCAGCATGATGAGAGCGGATTCCGGCGGCAGGCCGAAGGTGATGGGAAGCAGCATCGCAATCGTGGCAGTCGGTCCGAGCCCCGGAAGAACACCGATCGCCGTCCCGAGCAGACAGCCGATAAAGCCATAAAAGAGGTTGATCGGCAGAAACGCCGTCGAGGCACCCAACAAAAGGTTAGAGAAGATATCCATAAGCAATCCAATCCGGTTTCGTCGGCTGATTGGCGAGGTTCAGGACAAATCGCCGATGAAGGGGATCCAGGGTCCGAAGGCACTGACGGGAAGTGCCAGGAGCTTGGTGAACAGCAGGACGGAACAGACCGCCAGAAAAAGCCCGAGCAGGATCGAATGACGCCAGTTGGCATAGCGACTGGCGGTCGCAACCCCGACGATGATCAGGAACATGGTCGGCGCCAGACCAAGCCCCGCAAGCCCCAGGCCAAAGCCGACGGGCGCAAGGATCACCAGGCTATAGGCTTTCCAGTTCCAGGCTTCTGGTTCGCGGCCTTCCGCCTCAACGACCACGGACTGCACGATGATCATCGCGCCGATTGCCATAAGCAGCAGGCTCAGCATGATAGGGAAATAGCCCGGCCCCATCTGGAAGGAATTGCCGACTTCAAGCTCCCGGCCGAACCAGATGAACAGAAGTCCGGCAAAGATCATCGTCACGCCGGCGACAAGGTCGCGGCCGTTTTTCAGCTTCAACATCGCATGATACTCCCGTGTGAAAGACGGGCCGGCCGGAGAAAAGAACCCGGCCGGCCGATTACTTCACTGAAGCGGAACATCTGCGGCCTTGATGACCTCTGCCCACTTCGCGGTTTCCTTGTCGATGAAAACCTGGAATTCCGCCGAGCTGTTGCCAACCGGGGTCACGCCCATGGCTTCAAGCTTGGCCTTCATCGCCGGTTCGGCGATGATCGCCTGAACTTCCTTGCTGAGTTTCTCGACGATTTCCGGCGGCGTGCCGGCCGGAGCAAACAGCCCGTGCCACGAAGTCGCCTCGAAACCGGGGATAACGCTTGCCATGGTCGGTACGTCAGGCAGGAGAGCTGCCCTTTCCAGGCTTGTCACGGCGAGCGCCTTAACCTTACCGGCCTTTACCTGCTGGGTGGCTGTCGGAATATTGTCGAACATCATGTCCACATGGCCAGCAACGACATCGAGGATGGCCTGGCTGCTACCCTTGTAGGGTACATGGGTAATCTTCACGCCGGCCTTCGTCGCCAGAAGCTCGCCCGCGAGATGGATCGAGGTGCCGACGCCGGATGAAGCATAGGTGTGCTTGCCCGGTTCCGTCTTCAGGAACTCGATCAGTTCGGGAACGGAATTCGCCTTGATCTTGTCCGGGTTGACGACGAGCACGTTCGGCAGGCTGGCGATCAGCGAAATCGGCGCAAAACCCTTTTCCTTGTCATAGGGCAAGGTCTTGTAGAGCGTCTGGTTGATGGCGTTCGAGCTCACCGTGCCCATGCCGATCGTGTATCCGTCCGGCTTCGATCGGGCCAGATCGCCAAGGCCGATATTGCCACCGGCGCCAGGCTTGTTTTCAACGATAAAACGCTGACCCAGCCGCTTGTCGAGTTCCTCGGCGACCAGGCGACCGAACGTGTCGGTATTGCCGCCGGCGGCAAACGGCACGACCACCGTAACCGTTTTCGATGGATAGTCAGCGGCACGGCTCTGCTGCAGACCTGCCATGCACATCACGGCCGCGATGGCCGCAAACGTCATGAAACGCTTGGGATTCATAATATCTCCTCCTCTTGTCTGGCCTCCAGCCAGTGCCACTAACCCACTCTTCGAAACCCTCCCGACGAAGAAATGGAAGCGCTTCCATTGTAGCTTCAAAATCCTTGGCTGCAACCACAGGAAGAAAAATTTAAGTGATTAAGAATCAACACATAAGCCCTTTAAATGAGAAACTATGCACAAAAGCGCTTGATTGAACGCAAAATGAAAGCGTAACTCATTTTGGCAGGAGTGCGCACATGGCTGGGCAGGACAAGAACAGACATATCACGACCAAGGGGCCGGTAACTCTTGCCGACATTGCGAGGCTCGCCGGAGTTTCGCCGGTCACCGTCTCTCGGGCAATCAACACGCCGCATCTGGTCAAACCTCCGACACTCGATGCCATCGAGCGCATGATCGCCAAAACCGGTTATGTGCCAAATCTGCTGGCGGGCGGCCTTGCTTCCCGCAAGACCCGATTGATCGCCGCGATCGTTCCGTCCGTCGCCAGCACGATCTTTGCCGAAACCATCGAAGGGCTCAATGCCGAACTGGTTTCTGCAGGCTATCAGCTCCTGCTCGGTCTCTCCGGCTATGATGTCGGCCGGGAGCTCGAATTGACCCGGGCCATTCTCGCACGGCGACCGGATGGCATCATTCTGACTGGCGTTTCGCATCTGAAGGAAACGCGGGCCATGCTGACAGGCGCCGGACTGCCGATCGTCGAGATCTGGGATTCCACGCCATCGCCGCTGGATACTGCCGTCGGCTTTTCGCATTACGCGGTGGGGGCACTGGTCGCCGAACATCTTCTGATCAAAGGTTATGACCGTTACGCGCAGGTGGGTGCCAATGATCCCCGCGCCGTGCAACGCCGCGACGGCTTCGTCAGTCGGCTGGCGGGAATTGCTGAGGTCGAGCTGCCAACGATGGAGATGAGCACTCCCTCCACCTTCCAGGACGGCCGGGTGGCAATGGCGCAGCTTCTCAATCGCGGCCTCGGAACACTCGGCGTTTTCTGCTCGTCGGATGTCGTGGCACACGGTGCGCTGGCGGAAGCCCATGCGCGTGGCTGCAGCATGCCGGATGATCTTGCCATTGTCGGCTTCGGCGATTTCGATTTTGCCCCCTATACGCATCCACCACTGACAACCGTCCGCATCGATCGTCGTGATATCGGTACCAAGGCGGCGCGGTCGATCCTGAGGAAGCTTGCCGGTGACGAAAATGTCGAGGCGATGATCAATGTCGATTTTCGCATCGTTGCCAGGGGCACGGCCTGAGAGCTCGCCACCGGCCGCACACTTGTACGGAACGGCCGGTGTTTGCCGTGCTTACCGAACCAGGCAAGGCCGTTTGTTGTCGAAACGCCAGTCCGGCACAAGATATTGCATGGCGGAGGCATCATCGCGGGCCCCAAGGCCATGTCTGAGATAAAGTTGGTGAGCCTCCTCGACCCTTTCCATATCCAATTCAACGCCGAGGCCTGGCCGATCCGGGACCGCCACATGACCGTCCTCGATCTTCAGCGGATCGCACGTCAGGCGTTGCCCGTCCTGCCAGATCCAGTGCGTGTCGAGCGCCGTCACCCGGCCGGGAGCAGCCGCACCGACCTGGGTGAACATGGCAAGCGAAACGTCGAAATGGTTGTTGGAATGAGAGCCCCATGTCATGCCGAAGGCTTGGCAAAGCTGCGCGACCCTGACCGAGCCCTGCATTGTCCAGAAATGCGGATCGGCGAGCGGAATATCGACGGACTGCAGCTGGATGGCATGAGACAGCTGCCGCCAGTCAGTTGCCACCATGTTGGTTGCCGTCGGCAGGCCGGTCGCCCGACGGAACTCCGCCATGATCTCGCGACCGGAATACCCCTGTTCGGCGCCGCAGGGATCTTCGGCATAGGCCAGTACATCGCCGCGTCCCTTGCACAGGCGGATCGCCTCGTCGAGCGACCATGCGCCATTCGGGTCAAGCGTTACACGCGCCTCGGGGAAACGGCGGGCGATCGCGGTGACGGCCTCGATTTCCCGTTCGCCGGCAAGCACGCCACCCTTGAGCTTAAAATCCCGAAACCCGTAACGCTGATGTGCAGCTTCCGCCAGGCGTACGACCGCTTCCGGCGTCAGCGCTTCCTCGTCACGAAGGCGTTCCCAATCGTCCTTTGCACCCCCGCCGGCGCGGTAGGGCAGATCGGTCTTATTGCGGTCGCCGACAAAGAAGAGGTAACCCAGCATTTCGACGCGGTCACGTTGCTGTCCCTCTCCCAGAAGCGATGCGACCGATACGCCGAGATGCTGGCCGAGAAGGTCGAGCATCGCCGATTCCAGAGCGGTCACCACATGGATCGTGGTGCGCAGATCAAATGTCTGCAGGCCGCGCCCGCCGTTGTCGCGGTCGCTGAACGCCTTGCGGACGCGATCAAGTAGCATGTTGTAGCTGCCGATCGCCTGACCAACGAGAAGAGCGGCCGCCTCCTCCAGCGTTTTGCGGATCGCCTCGCCGCCAGGTACCTCGCCAATGCCGGTGCGGCCGGAATCATCTTCGATGATGGCGATGTTGCGAGTGAAAAACGGGGCATGGGCGCCACTCAAATTCAAGAGCATGCTGTCGTGCCCGGCGACAGGTATGACGCGGACGGCGACAATCCTGGCCATCTCCTTGGCAAGATGGAGGTCGTGGTGACTGTTTTCGGTCGTCTGGATAAACATGCTGTCCTCGTCGATTGGATATCTCGCAATGCCCGGTGATGGCTCGAACCGGGAGGCAGGAAGATCGAAAGCGTGAACCGTCGGCGTCTCCTCACGCCGCGTCGGAACGCTCCTCCACATTCCAGAAGCCTATTAATCGACCTGAGTCCAGATTTGTCAATATCAGTAAATATTAGTAAATTTGACGCTTGGAAAGTCTGCCTTGCCGCGCTAGGCTCCATCATGACCGAGATAAACAAACAGAGCCGCCCGATGCGGGACCTTTCGTCTCATGTACTCGCTCGGCTTGAAGAAATGCTGGATTCGCCATCCTGGTATAATGGTGGACGGCTTCCCCCCGAAGCCGAGCTGGCTCAGCAGTTCGGCGTATCGCGCCCGGTGCTTCGAAAGGCATTGGCCTATCTGCGCCACACCGGCCGCATCATATCGCGACGCGGATCGGCGAACTTCGTTCAGCCGAAGGTTGATGCCGTATCCAGGGCGTCCGATATCGCGAGCCTGTCCATCCGCACCGTGTTCGATATGAAGCGCTGCATGCGCTTTCGCCAGATCGTAGAATGCGCCGCCGCGGCCGATGCCGCACGTCTCTGCGACCCTGCCGCGATAGATCGCATCGAGGAAGCACAATCACGAATGCTGGCACTTGCCCCGGGCGAAGGTGTCTTCGAAGCCGATTTTGCCTTCCACATGGCAATCGCCGAAGCCACCGACAACCCGTATTTCACCTTCGCTCTGGCGACGATGCGCAGCCAGATCAAGCTGACGGTCGAGTTCACGCGAAAGCTTCAGGGGCGTCCTGCCGATCAGGTCGCCCCCCGCGTCGTCGAAGAGCATGGCTCGATCCTTGCCGCCATTCGCGCAGGGGATCCGGTTCAGGCACAAAAAGCCATGCACGCTCACATGCGACAGACCGCTATGCGGCTTCTTGAGGAAGAGTTGGACAGCTTTGCAGTCTTGGAGAACGAGGAGATCTGCGCTGCGGATCGATCCTTATCCAGACAATGATCAGGGAGGAGGCCGTCATGTTCAGTGAACGGACATTGTCATCGGATCCGCGCGCATATGGCGTTTGGCTTCTCGCAGGGGCCAAGCCTGATGAACGTTGAACGTAACCTGCTAGCCGCAGCCCTTATGGTCGTGGCGGCCGTCTTCAACAGCATCGATGCCGTTATCGTTCGCTCGCTGGCAGGCGAAGTGCATCCACTGATGATCGGATTTTTCCGATCTTTCTTTGGCCTTGCCGTTGTCCTCCCCTGGGTGTTGATGCGGGTTGACCTCTGGGCATCGCCATATCGGTTCCAGCATGTTCTTCGGGCAGGCCTGAAGCTTGCTTCGCTCGTTGCACTGTTCGTCGCATTCGCGCATGCGCCGCTGGCAGACGCCACCGCCATCAATTTCACCATGCCGGTTTTCCTCGTGCTCGGCGCATGGTTGTTCCTGGGCGAAAGGATTGGGCTTTCGAGCATTGCCGGCGTGATCGCCGGTTTCGTCGGAATCGTCATCATCATCCGACCCGGAGCATCGGCTTTCGATCCCTGGCTTCTGTTCGCACTTGCCGGCGCGATCCTGATGGCCGCCAGCCAGTTGATGCTGCGTCGCATGGCGGATCACGACAGCACGCAGCGCCTGGTCGCCTGGAACCTTATCGCCACGGTGCCGCTTGGTTTCCTTGCCATGCTGCCGGTCTGGACGGTGCCCACTGGCAGTCAGATCGCCTTGCTTGCCCTGCAGGGAGGTTTGGGCGCCTTGAACATGACGCTGGTCACCATGGCCTTCGGTCTGGCAAGTGCGTCCTTTCTGGCTCCGTTCGATTTCCTCAGATTGCCGGTCGTCGCTGGGCTGGCCTTTCTGCTGTTCGGTGAAATCGCGCCCGTTGAAACCTGGATCGGGGCCGCGATCATTTTCGGATCGGCACTTTTCGCCACCGGCAGCACACACTTTCGTCGCCAGAAATGATGTCTTTTTGGAATTTATCAAAAAAGGTGGTTCACAAAAATTCCAGATGCACTAGTATTTCAATTATGGGTGTAGCCTTCCGTATCGGACGGCACGTGAGCCAATAGAGGAGATTGGCGCCGCCCCGGCTGCTTCGCTTTTGCGGAGAATCTCAAACACAGGTGTGAAAACCGCGCATCATTCGCTTCGGGAGGAGTCGCATGAGAAGTTTTTTAGGCAAGCGGGCCATTGCAAGCGGTGTATCGCTGCTGGGCCTGATCGTGCTGGTATTTTTTCTATCGAGGCTGACAGGAGATCCGACTAATCTTTATCTGCCGCTGGATGCCTCGATAGAGGCGCGCGAGCAGTTTCGTGAGGCACATGGCTTCAACGATCCTCTCATCCTGCAGTTCGGGCGTTATGTCGCCGATCTGGCGCAGCTGAATTTCGGCCAATCCCTGCGGCAGGCCCGTCCTGCGATGGATGTTGTGCTTGAGGCGTTCGGCTGGACGGCCTGTCTGGCCGCGGTGACGATGGCCATCGTCACCTTCGCAGCAATCGTCATCGGTTCGCTTGCCGCCTTCCGGGTCGGCGGCGTCTTCGATCGGATTGCGACTTTCTTTTCGCTTGTCGGTGCCTCGGCTCCGGATTTCTGGGTGGCGATCGTCGCGATCGTCATCTTCGCCGTCAAGCTGCATTGGCTGCCGACATCCGGCACAGGCACGATCTCGCACTGGATTTTGCCCGTCAGTGTCCTGTTCATCCGGCCGTTCGGCCTGATTCTGCAGGTCGTGCGTGGCTCGATGATCAATGTCCTGTCTTCTGCCTATGTGAAAACCGCCCGGGCAAAGGGCGTTCGCAGCCGGTCGATCATTTTCGTCCATGGACTTCGCAACGCCATGCTGCCGGTCATCACGGTGATCGGCGACCAGGCCGCCTCCATTCTCAATGGTGCCGTCGTCGTCGAAACGGTTTTCGGCTTTCCCGGCATCGGGAAACTGATGATCGATTCCATCCTGCTGCGCGACTTCACCGTCGTGCTGGCCGTGATCATGGTTTCGGCATTGGCCATTTTCATCATGAACATCCTGATCGACCTCGCCTATGCGATGCTCGACCCTCGAATTCGGTATTGAGCAATGACCATGACCGACACACAGATCTTCACAGAAGAAAAGCCCAAACGCAGCGGCGCGTTCTCGCGCTGGCTGTCGATGTTGTGGGCTGACAAATTCGCCTTTTTTGCCGCCATTTTTCTGGTGATCATCGTCCTTTGCGCGCTGCTGGGCCCTTATCTCCTGGGGGATGCCGCCAGTAAGATGAACCTGCGTGGCCGCAATGCGCCGCCCTTCGAACTGCAGAACGGCATGCTCTACATCTTCGGCGCCGATGCCCTGGGCCGACCGCTTCTGGCACGCGTGATCGTCGCCGCGCAGAACACCATCCTCGTTGCCGCCGGTGCCGTCTTTGCCTCCGCCCTCATAGGCAGCGCACTCGGACTTGTTGCAGGCTACAGCCGCCGCAACGCCGCGCAATGGATCATGCGTCTCGGGGACGTGATCATGTCCTTCCCCTCGCTGCTGCTTGCAGTCATCGTCCTCTACATGCTTGATCCCTCGGTCGCCAATATCGTGCTGGTGCTGGCGATCACCCGTATCCCGATCTATCTGCGCACATCGCGTGCCGAGGCACTGGAAATCCGCGAGCGGATGTTCGTCCAGGCGGCGAAAGTGATGGGCGCGTCGGACCTGCGCATCATCTTCCGCCATATCCTGCCGGTGATGCTGCCGACCCTGCTGACGATTGCGACACTCGATTTCGCCTTCGTCATGCTGGCGGAATCCTCCTTGTCCTTCCTCGGCCTCGGCATCCAGGCGCCTGCAATCACCTGGGGCCTGATGGTGAGCCAAGGCAGGCCTTACCTCACCAACGCATGGTGGCTGTCGTTCTGGCCGGGCCTTGCGATCATCCTGACCACGCTTTCACTGAACCTGCTGTCGAACTGGATGCGCATCGCGCTCGACCCGACGCAGCGCTGGCGCCTTGAAATGGGAGGACGGAAAAATGGCTGACCATCTGCTCGAAGTGAAAGACCTGTCGGTCGAATTCCACACGGCAGCCGGCACCGTCAAGGCCGTCCAGAATGTCAGCTGGCATCTGGACCGGGGAGAGACGCTCGCCATTCTGGGAGAAAGCGGTTCGGGCAAGTCCGTTTCCGCTTCTGCGATCATGAACCTGATCGACATGCCGCCCGGCAAGATCACCTCCGGCACCATCCTGCTCGACGGGCGCGATATGCTGAAGATGACGGACGAGGAACGGCGGGCGATCAACGGCGCCAAGATCGCCATGATCTTTCAGGATCCGCTGGCGCATCTCAATCCGGTCTATCAGGTCGGCTGGCAGATCGCCGAAATGATGACCACCCATGGCGAAACCATAGAAAAGGCGAGAAGCTCTGCACTCGAGCTCTTGAAACGTGTCGGCATACCGGATGCCGATGCGGCCATGCGCAAATATCCTTTCCAGTTTTCCGGCGGCCAGCGCCAGCGCCTGATGATCGCCATGGCGCTTGCCTGCAAGCCGGACATTCTGATCGCCGACGAGCCCACAACCGCGCTTGATGTGACGATCCAGGCGCAGGTTCTGGCGCTTCTGGACGAGTTGCAGCAGGAAACCGGCATGGGCATGCTGCTCATCACCCATGATCTCGGCGTGGTTGCAGAGATCGCCGACCGGGTCGTGGTGATGAATTCCGGCTGTATCGTCGAGACCGGAGATGCCGCCGAAGTCTATCGCAATCCCAAACATGCCTATACGAAAAAGCTGATTGATGCTGCGCCCGGCAAGGGAGACATGCCGGACGAACGCGACCGCAGCGGCGAGCCGCTGCTTCGCGCCATTAACCTGCAGAAGAAGTATGGTGCCTTCCACGCATTGAAAGGCATCGACCTGACGATCATGCCGGGCGAGACTGTTGCGGTGGTTGGCGAGAGCGGTTCCGGCAAATCGACACTTGCGCGGGCTATCTTGAGGCTCGACGAGGCCGACGGCGGCGAGGTGCTTTACAAGGGCCGTGATCTGCTGAAAATGCCGGAGAAGGAGTTATTCGGTCTCAGACGCGATCTGCAGATGGTGTTCCAGGATCCCACCCAGTCGCTCAACCCGCGGATGAGCGTTTTCCAGCTGATCTCTGAAGCCTGGGTGATCCATCCGTCCATCCTGCCGAAGTCGAAATGGAAGGAACGGGTTGCCGAATTGCTGGTCAAGGTCGGCCTGCGACCGGAGATGGCGGCGCGTTATCCGCATCAGTTTTCCGGCGGCCAGCGCCAGCGTATCGCAATTGCCCGGGCGCTTGCCATGGAGCCAAAACTGATCGTCTGCGACGAGGCTGTTTCGGCGCTCGACGTTTCGATCCAGGCGCAGGTCATCGAACTTCTCGACGGACTACGACGCGAATTCGGGCTATCCTACCTGTTCATCGCCCATGACCTTCCGGTCGTTCGGGATTTCGCCGACCGGGTGATCGTCATGAAGGCGGGAGAGATTATCGAAGAGGGGCCGGTGCGGCAGATATTTGATCATCCCCGCCAGCCCTATACAAAGGCGCTGCTTGCCGCGAGTCTTGATCCTGACCCGGAAGTTCAGGCGGCCCGCCGCAATGCCCGGCAGCAACAAAAAGGACTGATTTCCGCATGAAACCCGATGTTCTCGTCGCCTATCCGCTGATGCCCCGCCAGATGGCGGAACTTGAGGCGATCTATACGACACACCGTCTCGACCAGCTGACCGGCAAGGACAGAGAGGCTATGCTGACCGAGATCGGCCCCAGATGCACAGCCATGGTGATCAATGGGCATGTAGCGGTCGACGAAGCCTTTCTCGACAAGCTGCCGGCACTGAAACTCGCCTCGTGCTCCTCCGCCGGTTACGACAAGATGGATGTCGCGGCGATGACCCGGCGCGGCATCAAGCTGACCAACACGTCCGACGCATTGCTCGACGACGTTGCCGATACAGCGATCATGCTGATGCTGGCTGCAAGACGCAGGCTGGTCGTTGGTGATGCCTATGTCCGGTCTGGCGACTGGGGCCGCAAGGGCATGTTGCCGCTGACCTCCTCAACCTCGGGCAAAAAGGCAGGGATCGTCGGTCTGGGGCGTATCGGGCAGGCCATTGCCAAGCGCTGCGAAGCCATGGGCATGATGATCGGTTATTATGGCCGCTCGCGAAAACAGGGCATCGATTACGACTATTTCGCCGATCTCGTCGCGCTTGCCAAATGGGCGGATGTTCTCGTTGTCGCAACGCCTGGCGGCCCCGAAACCGAGGGTCTTGTCTCGGCCGCGGTTCTCGATGCACTCGGTCCGTCCGGCAGCTTCATCAACATCGCCCGTGGATCGGTGGTGGATGAGGCGGCGCTGCTCAGTGCATTGCAGGAAGGACGGATTGCTTCGGCCGGCCTTGATGTCTTCTATAACGAGCCGAACCCGGATCCGGCCTTTGCAACGCTTAAGAACGTGGCTCTCTACCCGCACCATGCCAGCGGGACGGAGGAAACACGCGACCGGATGGCCCAGCTTGCACTCGACAATCTCGCCGCCTTCTTCGCCGGAAAGCCGCTGCTCACCCCGGTGAACTGACGTATGATCCCGCCGTCCGCGCCATTGCGGACGGCACCGTCATGCGAAATATTGCGGAAAACTCTGTCGCAGCTCCTCGACGCGGGCAACGGTCCGGCTCAGGTGGTCGCGAATGGCTTCGACCGCGCCCTTCTCGTCCTTCACCGCAATCGCTTCGATAACGGCCTTGTGGCCGCTGAGGATGCTGAGGATCTTGCCCGTTTCGGGAAGGTGGAGGCGACGGATGCGCTCCAGATGGCCGGATCGTTCACGTACAAGCTGATGCAGCCCGGTACGCTTGACCCCGGCAAACAGTGTCTGATGAAAGAGTTCGTCGAGTTCCTGGAATATCGACAATTGCTCGGGGTCGTCCGCCACCGCTTCCTGCATCTTGATGATGGACCGCGCCCGCGTGATGGTTCCGGGATCGGGTTCCGCCGCAAGCCGGCGGCATACCTCGGTCTCCAGCGCGACACGCAGAAAATGTGCTTCGTAGACCTGCGGAACGTCGATCCGCGTCACCAC
Source organism: Aliirhizobium sp. YIM B11859 (assembly GCF_057163345.1). Lineage (NCBI taxonomy): Bacteria > Pseudomonadati > Pseudomonadota > Alphaproteobacteria > Hyphomicrobiales > Rhizobiaceae > Aliirhizobium > Aliirhizobium sp. YIM B11859. Next base: position 90,298 of record NZ_JBXHAY010000004.1, on the reverse strand, counting down.
CGTGCGTGACTGCGGATAGATTCGGATGAGGCCTTCCTGCTTGAGAAGCTGCATCGCTTCGCGGATCGGGGTCTGGCTGACCTCGTAGGTTTCGGTCAGATCGGCACGCGACAGCATCGTGTCCGGCGGCAGCTGGATGGTGATGATCCGCTTGCGCAGATCGTCATAAATCCGCTGCACTGTGCCGCCCGACATCACCGGAAAGCCCGGCGCAGAAAGACCCAATGTGGCCGCAAGTGGTGTGTTCATCGATGAATTCCTTTTGCGTGCAATTTATCCACTGCCCCACTAGTCCACAAGAATGGATGAGGGAAATTAACGCAAAAAGCGGTTGATATAAATGTCTAACTGAAATATTAGTTCGAACATGGAAGCATGGCCTTGGAGGGGTCATGCAGGGAGAAGAGCATGATCCGGAAAAAGACCTACGAGCAATTGCGCTCGTCGCGATGGATGGCGCCTGATGACCAGCGGTCGTTCGGCCATCGGTCACGCACGATGCAGATGGGCTATGCGCCGGAAGACTGGCAGGGAAAGCCGATCATCGCGATCCTGAATACCTGGTCCGATGCGCAGCCGTGCCACATGCATTTCCGCGAACGTGTCGAATGGGTAAAGCGCGGCATTCTGCAGTCCGGTGGATTTCCGATGGAGCTTCCAGCGCTGTCACTGTCGGAAAATTTCGTCAAGCCGACCACCATGCTCTATCGCAACATGCTGGCGATGGAGACGGAGGAACTGCTGCGCAGCCATCCCGTCGATGGTGCAGTTCTGATGGGGGGCTGTGACAAGACCACCCCGGCCTTGGTGATGGGCGCCGTCAGCATGGGCATCCCATTTATCTACCTTCCAGCTGGCCCGATGCTGCGCGGCAATTATGCCGGCAAGGCGCTGGGTTCAGGTACGGACGGTTTCAAATATTGGGACGAGCGCCGTGCCGGCACCATTTCCAAGGAGGAATGGCAGGGCATCGAGGGCGGTATCGCCCGCAGCTACGGCCATTGCATGACAATGGGCACGGCCTCCACCATGACGGCGATCGCCGAGGGCATGGGCCTCACCCTGCCCGGCGCCTCGTCCATCCCGGCACCGGATGCCAACCACCAGCGCATGTCGGCTGCCTGTGGCCGACGGATCGTCGACATGGTCTGGGAAGATCTGACGCCCGACAAGATCATCACCCAGGCTGCGGTCAACAATGCGGTGACGGTCGCCATGGCGACAGGCTGTTCCACCAACGCAATCATCCATCTGATCGCCATGGCGCGCCGCGCCGGCATTCCGCTGGAACTCGATGATCTCGACCGGATCGGCCGTACCACGCCGGTCATCGCCAATATCCGCCCCTCCGGCAGTACCTATCTGATGGAGGACTTCTTTTATGCCGGCGGCCTAAGGGCGCTGATGAAACAGCTCGGCGACAAGCTCGACCCGACCGCGATCACCGTCACCGGAAAGCCGCTGACCGACGGGCTCGATGAGGTGAAAATCTATAACGAGGACGTCATCCGGCCTTTGACCAACCCAGTCTATCACGAAGGTTCGCTGGCCGTGCTGAAGGGCAACCTGTGTCCGGACGGTGCGGTCATCAAGCCGGCCGCCTGCGACCCCAAGTTCCACCATCATCGCGGTCCGGCACTGGTTGCCGACAGCTATCCGGACCTGAAGAAGATCATCGATGATCCGGATTATCCGCTGACACCGGAAACGGTTCTGGTGCTGCGCAATGCCGGTCCGCAGGGCGGACCGGGCATGCCAGAATGGGGCATGATCCCGATGCCGAAGGCGCTGCTGAAACTGGGGCTTCGCGACATGGTGCGACTTTCGGATGCGCGCATGTCGGGAACCAGCTTCGGCGCCTGCGTTCTCCACGTGACCCCGGAAGCCTATGTCGGCGGCCCGCTCGCCCTGCTGAAGACCGGCGACATCGTGGAACTCGACATCCCGGCGCGCAGCCTTAACATGCTGGTGCCTGAAGCGGAGCTCGAGGCTCGAAGGGCAGCCTGGATTGCACCCGAACCCCGTTTCGAACGTGGCTACGGCTTCATGTTCACCAAGCATATCGAGCAGGCCGACAAGGGCTGCGACTTCGACTTCCTTAAGACGGAGTTTGGCGGCAAGACCGCCGATCCCGTCATCAACTGAGGTGAAGATCATGTTGAATTTCGATAACCTGACTATCCCCGCCCAGCCGCCAAAGGCCGGTTTCGCGAGCGGGCCGGCAAAGCTGGATGCGATACGCTCGGTTACGCTTTCGCTCGCCTATCTGCCACTCGCACGGCCGATCAGCGACGCCAAGGTCCTGACGGGACGCCAGAAGCCACTGACGCAGGTCGCCTTCCTATTTTGCGAAATCACCACCGAGGCCGGCCATAGCGGCCTCGGCTTCAGCTATTCAAAACGCGCCGGTGGTCCGGGACTTTATGCCCATGCCTGCGAAATAGCCGACAACCTGCTCGGCGAGGATCCCAATGATACGGCAAGGCTGTGGGACAAGCTCTGCTGGGCCGGTGCCTCTGTCGGCCGTTCCGGTATCGCCACGCAGGCGATCGCCGCCATGGATATCTGCCTCTGGGACCTGAAGGCGAAGCGCGCCGGACTACCTTTGGCAAAATTGCTCGGCAGCCATCGCGACAGCGTTGCCTGCTACAACACGTCCGGTGGTTTCCTGTCCTCCAGTATCGAGGAGGTGAGGGCCGCCATCGACAAGTCGCTGGAGACCGGCATCGGCGGCATCAAGATCAAGGTCGGCCAGCCCGATCCAATGGTGGATCTTCGCCGGCTCGATGCGGTGATGACTCATGTCGCCGGGCGGGTGCCGGTGATGGTCGATGCCAATCAGCAATGGGATCGCACCACCGCCTTGCGTTTCGGCCGGCTGGTCGAGCCGCTCAACCTCGAATGGATCGAGGAACCGCTCGATGCCTATGATGCCGAAGGCCATGCAGCGCTTGCGCGAGAACTGGCAACGCCGATTGCCACCGGCGAAATGTTGGCGAGCGCCGACGAGCATATGGCGCTGATCCGTGCCGATGCCGTCGATTTCATTCAGCCGGACGCGCCCCGTGTCGGTGGCATTACCCAGTTCCTCAAGATCTGCGCCCAGGCGGAAGCCAAGCGCATGAGGCTTGCACCGCATTTCGCCATGGAGATCCACCTTCATCTGGCGGCGGCCTACGCGCATGAGCCATGGGTCGAGCATTTCGACTGGCTGGCGCCACTGTTCAACGAGGAACTGGAAATCAGGGACGGGCGGATGATCGTGCCCGGCCGCCCAGGCCTGGGATGCAGCCTGACCGACAAGGCCCGTGACTGGACGGTCGAGACAAAGAGCTTTGGTGGCTGAGGAGAAATTGCAATGAAACCAGAAACCCGCGAAAAGCTGATAGGCGTCTCCGTGGCAACCCTTTGCTCGGCGCTCTTCAAGCGCGGTCTCAAGAACCAGACGATCCAGGATGTCCGGCCGGTCCGGCCCAAAGGTCGCAACATGGTCGGCCCGGCCTTCACCCTGCGTTACATGCCTGCCCGCGAAGACCGCAATCCTATGTCTGTCTTCCGCAACGCAGAGCACCCGCAGCGCGTTGCGATCGAAACCTGCCCGGAAGGCCATGTTCTGGTTATGGACAGCCGCAAGGATGCACGTGCGGCCTCTGCCGGTGACATCCTGATCACCCGGCTGATGGTGCGCGGCGGCGCCGGTGTCGTTACCGATGGCGGCTTTCGCGATGCGATGCGGATCGCTGAACTGGACATGCCGGCCTATCACAACCGTCCGTCCAGCCCGACCAATCTGACGCTGCATGAGGCCATCGACATGAATGTGCCGATCGGTTGCGGCGATGTCGCGGTTTTCCCCGGCGATATCGTGGTGGGCGACGACGACAGCGTCATCATCATCCCCGCCGAAATCGCCGACGAGATTGCCGACGAAGCCGTCGAGATGACCGCCTATGAGGATTTCGTCGTCGAGCGGGTCAAAGGGGGCGAAACGATCGTCGGCCTCTATCCGGCCACGCGGGAGGAAAATCTGGCGCTGTTTTCGAAATGGCGCGCGGCGAACGGCCGTTAAGTCCGTCTGCCCGATACACAAAGCCGAACTTGAAAAAGCCGGAACATCCTTCCGGCAAGGAGGATCACTATGACTTGGGAACCGTCCGGCAAACATCTGATTGCAGGCGAATGGATCGCCGCAGACAAGACCTTCACCTCGGAGCCCGCGCACGGCCCGGCGCATGCCTTCTCCGTCGGCACCGTCGAACTGGTCGATCGCGCTTGCCTTGCTGCAGAAGCGGCGTTCTACGACTATTCCGCCAGAAGCCGCGATGAGCGGGCAGCCTTTCTCGACGCGATCGCCGAAGAGATCGAGGCGCGCGCCGAGGCGATCACCATGATCGGAACCCAGGAGACGGGCCTCCCGGAGGCGCGTCTCAACGGTGAGCGTGGCCGTACCACGGGGCAGCTGAAACTGTTTGCCGCGCATATCCGGAAAGGTGCCCATCTCGACCTGCGCGTCGATGCGGCACAGCCCGACCGCCAACCTGCTCCACGCCCCGAGATCCGGCTGGTGCAGCGGCCGATCGGCCCCGTCGCGGTATTCGGCGCATCGAATTTTCCGCTCGCCTTCTCCACCGCCGGCGGCGACACGGCAGCAGCGCTCGCAGCCGGTTGCCCGGTCGTCGTCAAGGGCCATTCGGCCCATCCTGGCACCGGTGAGATCGTCGCGGAAGCGGTCGCAGCGGCAATCGTCCGCACAGGCATGCCGGCCGGCGTCTTCAGCCTCATCCAGGGCGGCCGCCGCGATGTCGGAACGGCACTTGTCACCCATCCGGCGATCAAGGCTGTCGGCTTTACAGGCTCGCTTGCCGGTGGTCGCGCACTTTTCGATCTTTGCGCCCAGCGCCCCGAGCCAATCCCGTTTTTCGGCGAACTCGGCAGCGTCAATCCGATGTTCCTGCTGCCGCAGGCGATGGCGGCGCGCGCGGACCAGCTTGGGTCCGGCTGGGCAGCGTCGCTCGCCATGGGCGCCGGCCAGTTCTGCACCAATCCCGGCGTCGCCGTGGTGATCGACGGTGCCGATGCGGATCGGTTCCGTGAATCGGCAAAAACTGCGCTACAGCAAGTCGCGGCACAGACCATGCTGACCGATGGCATCGCATCTGCCTATCGTGACGGTGTCGAGCGTCTCAAGGTCAGCAATGCGGTGGAGCCGGTACTGTCCAGCGATAGCGCCGAGCGCAAGGCATTGCCGAACCTCTTCGAGACCACCGGCGATGCCTGGCTCGGTGACCATACGCTGGGAGAAGAGGTTTTCGGCCCGCTCGGGCTTATCGTCAAGGTCGGCTCGGCTGCCGAGATGAAGACGCTGGCAGCTTCCTTTCATGGCCAGCTGACGGCAACCATCCATATGGATGACGGTGACCTCGGTGCCGCGCAGGATCTCCTGCCGGTGCTGGAGAAAAAGGCCGGCCGGGTGCTGGTCAACGGGTTCCCTACCGGTGTCGAAGTGGTCGATTCCATGGTCCATGGCGGCCCCTACCCGGCCTCGACGAATTTTGGGGCCACCAGTGTCGGCACGCTGTCGATCCGCAGGTTCCTTCGGCCCGTCGCCTACCAGAATTTCCCGCCCGCCCTTCTGCCGCAAGATCTGCGCAATTGATGTGAGGAGAAAGACATGATCGCCCCGAACGACCTTCGCGAAATCATCCGTACCGGCCTGCTCTCCTTTCCCGTCTCGCCATTCGACGGCAATGACCGCTTTGCCGCCAAACCTTTTGCAGCACATCTGGAATGGCTGTCATCCTATCCGGTTGCCGGCCTGATCGTTGCCGGCGGAACCGGCGAACTGTTTTCGCTGACACCGGGCGAGGTCGTCGAAGCTGTCAAGGTTGCCCGCAACGTCGCCGGCGATGCGCCGGTGATCGCCGGTTGCGGCTATGGTACCCGCATGGCCTGCGATATGGCGCAGGAGATCGAAAAGGCCGGTGGCGACGGCATCCTGCTTCTGCCGCATTATCTCACAGAAGCTCCGGCGGACGGTATCGCGGCACGCGTCCGCGCCGTTTGCAAATCGACCAATATGGGCGTCATCGTCTATAACCGCGGCCAGGCACGCGTCTCCCCGGACCAGCTTGCTCAGCTCGCCGACGAATGCCCCAACCTGATCGGCTTCAAGGACGGCACCGGCGATATCGACACGGTGCGACGTGTCACCATCGCCATGGGCGACCGGCTGTCCTATATCGGGGGCATGCCAACCCACGAACTGTTCGCCCAGGCCTATAAGGGCGCGGGCATGCCGACCTATTCTTCGGCGGTGTTCAATTTCGTGCCGGAAACGGCGCTGAAATTCCATGCAGCCTTCACCGCCGGCGACGATGCGACCTGCGAAAAGATGCTGAGCGATTTCTATTACCCCTTCGCCAGGATTCGCGATCGCAAGAGCGGTTACGCCGTCTCCGCCATCAAGGCCGGCGTGCGTCTTCGCGGCTTCGATGCAGGTCCGGTGCGTGCGCCGCTGACGGACTTGACAGAGGAAGAGGTCGACATGATGCGCAGCCTGATCGCGTCCGTCAAATGACCGAGGCAAACCTACGGGCCGCGCTTGGCGGCATTTCGGGCATCCTCGTCACGCCGTTCGACAGCAATGACGAAATCGCCCCGCAGCGCCTGGCTCCGATCATCGACCGGGCGCTGGCAGCGGGGCTTCATGTGCCGGTCGTCAATGGAAACACCGGCGAATTTTACGCCCTGACCATCGACGAGGCGGAACGGATGGCCGACGGGGTCTGCGCGCTGGTGGCAGGCCGGGCGCCGGTTCTTGCCGGCGTCGGACGGTCGGTCAAGGACGCCTGCCGGCTTGCCGCTTCGGCAAAACGGTCACACGCCGCCGGACTGATGGTCCATCAGCCGCCCGATCCCTTTGCCGCACCACGCGGCGTAGTGGATTACGTCAGACGTGTCGCCGAGGCCGGCGACGGATTGCCGTTGATGCTCTATCTGCGCAACGACACGATCGGTACCGCCGCGATCGAGGCGCTTTGTGCGGTGCCGGGCGTAATTGGCGTCAAATGGGCGACACCCAATCCGCTCAAGCTCGCCGAAGCGATCGCCGCTTGTGATCCGTCGATCATCTGGGTTGGCGGGCTCGCCGAGGTCTGGGCTCCGACACTTTATGCTGTCGGTGCGCGCGGTTTCACATCGGGCCTTATCAATGTCTGGCCGGAGCGATCACTGGCGATCCATGCGACGCTGGAGGTCGGCGACTACGCGCTGGCCAGGGCACTCATCGCTGAAATCGCGGTGTTTGAGGAAGTTCGGGCCATGGAAATGAACGGCACAAATGTCACCGGCGTCAAGTCCGCGCTGGCGGCGATGGGAAACGATTGCGGACCGACAAGGCCACCGGCCGCGTGGCCCCTGGCGCCCAAGCAACACGCCAAATTGATGGCCTTCCTCGCCGCAAGCAGCCTTGTCGCGTCTTGAAAGGCATCACAGACTGGAATATTAGTGTAGATATACATCAGTTCGATATGGCCGTTGGAGAGAGGCGGCAAGGTATCGGAATTACCGACCGGCAAGGTCGAAATTAGCCTGGAGATCGACACGCACCCGAGATGGTGCAAAGGGAGGAGCCCGAAATGAAACTGCGTTTAGCAGCCGTCAATCTTTCTGCCGCATTCGCCGTCCTGGCCTGCAGTGCAGCCTATGCCCAGGACGCCAAGAAGGACGTCACCGTCGTCCTGGCCGAAACCGTCGATGTCGTAGAGCCCTGTATGGCCGCGCGTCAGGATGTCGGACGCGTCATTTCCGAAAACGTCAATGAAATGCTGGTCGAGTTCGATTATGCCAATGGCGGCCTGAAGCCGCGTCTTGCCACCGAGTGGAAGCAACTCAGTCCCGAGACCTGGGAATTCAAGCTGCGGCCGGGCGTCAAATGGCATGACGGCAAGGAGTTCACCGCCAAGGACGTGCAGTTCTCGCTCGAGCGCAATACCGCAAAGAAGGTCAACTGCGAAGTCGGCGGCAAATATTTCGGCGGCACGCAATTCAGCTTCGAAAGCCCAGATCCGCACACGATCCGCATCACCACCAAGCCCGCCCAGCCGATCCTGCCGCTGCTGATGACCATCATGCCGGTCGAATCCGCCGACGCGACACCGGTCGATGAATATACACGCAAGCCGGTCGGCACCGGACCCTATACGTTCGACAGCTGGAATGTCGGCCAGTCAATCGTGTTGAAGCGCAACCCCGATTATTGGGGCGACAAGCCGCAGGTGGAAAAGGCGACTTATCTGTTCCGATCCGATAGCGCGGTCGCAGCCGCCATGGTCGATGCCGGTGAAGCCGATATTGTGCCGTCGGTGTCCGTCCAGGACGCCACCAACAAGGAGACCGATTTCGCCTATCCGAATTCGGAAACCACCTCGCTGCGCATCGATACCCGGGTCGCGCCGCTCAACGATCGGCGTATCCGCGAGGCGATGAATATCGCTATCGACCGTCAGGCCATGCTCGGCACACTGTTCCCGGAACAGGCAAAGATCGCAACCCAGCTCGTCGTGCCGACCACGCTCGGATATAATGCCGACATCAAGCCATGGCCCTACGACCCGGAACGGGCGAAGAAGCTGGTCGAAGAGGCCAAAGCCGATGGCGTGCCGGTCGACAAGGAAATCCGCATCATCGGCCGCAACGGCCAATACCCGAACGCCACGGAAGCCATGGAAGCGATCATGGCGATGCTTCAGGAGACAGGCCTCAACGTCAAGCTCGACATGTATGACGTCTCGGTCTGGAACAACTACTTCGTTGCACCCTTCGTCGCCGATGCCGGCGCAACGCTGACCCAGTCGCAGCACGACAATGCCACCGGCGATCCCGTCTTCACCGCTTACGTGAAATACGCCACAGGCGGCTCCCATTCGATGGTCCGTGATCCGGTGGTCGACAAGATGATCGCCGATGCGACGGCCGCGACGGGCGAGCAGCGAACCAAGCTCTGGCAGGCGCTTTTTGCCAAGGTCAATCAGGAGATCATCGCCGATATCCCGATGTTCAACATGGTCGGCTTCACCCGCGTTTCGCCACGCCTCGACTTCAAGCCGACGATTGCTGCAAACTCGGAACTGCAGCTGTCGCAGATCAAGTTCAAGTGACATCCGCAGGCGGGCCGTTTCCCGCGGCCCACCTGCCCCTTCGCGCGACGACCGAAATGCATATTTGATGGATTGACCCATGCCACATATAGACCGCGATGCCCTGACCGATTTTGCCTATCGCCTGCTGACCAGTGCCGGCATGGAGGCCGACAAGGCCGATGCGACCGCCGCCATTCTGGTCGAAGGCGACATGATCGGCCACGAGACCCACGGGGTCAGCCTGCTGCACTGGTACGTCGAGTCTCTCGAAGACGGATCGCTTGCCAAGTCCGGCTCCTACGAAGTGATCAACGATCGCGGTGCGGCTTTTGTCTGGGATGGAAACCGGCTTCCCGGCGCGTGGCTGCTGACCGAAGCGCTAGACCAGGCCTGCGAGCGGGCGCGCGATTTCGGCGTCGTTTCTGCCGCCATCCGCAACTGTCACCACACCTGCGCGCTCTCTGCCTTCATGCGCCAGGTCACCGACCGCGGTCTTATCGTACAGCTATCGGTTTCCAATCCCGCCGCCAGCCGCGTCGCCCCCTATGGTGGCACGAAACCGCTTCTGACGCCCAACCCGATGGCTGCGGGTTTTCCGACATCCTCCGATCCGATCCTGATCGACGTTTCCTGTTCGATCACCACAACCACCATGACCCAGAACCTTGCCAAGGCCGGCCAGAAATTTCCCGAAGCCTGGGCAGTGACGGCCACCGGCGAGCCCAGCGACGATCCGAAGGAGATCACCGAACGGGGCGGTTCGATGATGCCGCTTGGCGGCCAGTCCAAGGGGCACAAGGGTTTCGGCCTCGGTTTGATGGTCGAGCTGATGGGACAGGGACTTTCCGGCAAGGGACGCGCCAATACCCAAGCCGGGCCATTGTCGCAGAGTGCCTATCTGCAGGTCACCGATCCGGCCTTTTTCGCCGGCCTCGACGCCTTTACCGAACAGTCCGACTGGATGGCGGCTGCTTGCCGAGACAATCCGCCAGCCTCATGGAACACGGGTACGGTCCGCATGCCGGGAGACAGCGCCGCCGCCAAACGGCGCAATGCGCTGGCAAAAGGCGTCACGGTCTCCGATCTCACCTGGGAAAAGCTGCTGCGGGACGCCGAGCGTCTCGGGGTCGAACCCGTGGCCGCGGCAGCCTGAGGCGTCGCTATTGCCCGGATTGCGTCTGAGGGGTGGCGAGGCGACACACCTGCCCTCGCCTGCGGCGTTAAAGCAGGCGCAGGGGCAAATGCAGCCCGACCGGATTATGTCTGTCCTCCGATGACCAAACCCGCCCGACGCCGGCGGGTTCAGATCAGCTTGAAAATCCTCTGGCGGCGGTGATTTACCTATCAATTGACGTTCGCAGTTACCGCACAGCAGATGGCAGGATTTCCAGTTTCCAGAACTTGCCGGGCTGGAAATACGTCCTTGCAAACGCGCGGACATCATCGATGCTCACCTTTTCGTAACCGCTCAGGCTCTCGCGGACGCGGTCCAGCCGGCGCGGATCGGTTTGCGCCTGTCGCAGCGATCCGGCCCAATATTCGTTGCTCTGCTGCTGGCGTTTCAGTGTTTCAACGATCGGCTGACGGGCGCGGGCAAGTTCGTCTGCTGACACGGCGTCTGTCTCGAGATTGGCGGCAACCTTGTCGACCAGCGCGTAAAACCCGCTCACCTTGTCCGGCGTCGTTTCGGCATAAATATAGAAATATCCGTAGCCTGGGATATCCCGCGAGAGATCGGCATCCCCCTGCAGGCTGTAAGTCGCCCCTTCAACAATCCGAAACTGGTCGAGCAGCCGGTTGCTGAAAATCTGGGTCGAAATATTGGCGACGAAAGAACGCGGAATATCGGATAGCTGATCGCCGATCGGAGCACCGACGACCACGGCAGCAGCGTCATCCCGGCCGTTATGCGTTTCGGTGACAGGTTGCGCGGAGGCATTGGGGAAGCGAACCCCGGCCGGCTCGCCCGATTGCTCCGGACGGGGCGGCAAGGCACCGGAGGTTCCGGCCGCCAGACGGATCGCGTCTTCGACAGTCACATCCCCGACGATGATGATTTCGATCGGACCCTGTGAGGTCAACGGCCGGAAAAGGCCTTCGAAATCGGATGGCGTTGCAGCCGAAAGCCGTTCGCGATCAGGAAAGGCCCACCGCAGATCACCGGAATGGGTGAGGCTCGCAAAATCACGTCCGAGCACGCCCCCGGCCGTCGCCCCATACTGGTCGAGGCTGCCAAGATAGGCTTGCTGAATCCGTTTGAAGGCCTCGGCACGATAGGCAGGATCGGCGGTGTAGGCAGCCATCAACTGCAATTGTGTCTCAAGATCCTCGGGCCGCGTCTGACCATCGAAACTCACCGAACCTTCGCCGACCGAAAAATTGATGCCGACGATTTTCGCCGCCAAGGCTTTCTGGATATCCTCGTAATCGATCCGGCTTGTGCCCGACAGCAGGACCGCGGGCGCAGCCCAGGTGGGCATGGGGCGGTCATTCGGCAGCCCCATCCGGCCTCGACCGATATGCTCGCGGACCAGTATCTCGTTGGCACGCAGTTTTGTCGGTTTGATCGTCAGCCGCACGCCATTGGCAAAGCGCACCATCGTCACACCCAGATCGTCAACGCTGCGGCGCTCGACAACGGCGCCGGGCTCACCGAAACTGCTATAAGGCCAAACGACGTCGTCGGTATTTGAAAGCGCTGAGACGCCGACCGCCCGGGATGTTTCATAGGCGCGACGGACGGCATCGACATTCCCCTCCGGCGCCTGAGCAGCCTGCAGCACCACCTGCGGGCCATTGCCGGAGAAGCTGTGTTGCAGCGCCTGGTTGACGTCAGCGACGGTGATCTGTGCGGTAATCGTCTCGAACAGTGCCAGATCATCCGCCGGCGAGGTGAAAACCTGGTCGTCGTCAACGCTGCTTGCGAGCATCGACGCGAGGTCGGTCGTGGTGCGCGTTGCTGCACCGGCGGCAGCCGCCTGCAAGGCCGAGCGGTATTCGACGATCTCGCGTTTCATCTCCGCTTCGCTGACGCCGAATTCTCCGATACGCCGCTGTTCCTGATCAATCGCCGCAAGTGCAGCCTGCCATTTGTCCGGCTCCGCGTTCGCAGTGAGCAAGACGATATGAGCCGACTTCAGCACATCCTGCGATCCGGTATTCGCGCCGATAAACGGGGCGTCGGCCTTGCTGGCGAGGGTATTCAACCGGCGCTGCAGCACCAGCAGGCCGAGATCCTCGACGAACTGTTCACGGCGCTTGGCAACCGAATCGCGCGCCTTGTCGAACGGCCGTGTCCAGGCGATCTGCACGCTTGTCGTGGTGCCCGGAACGGCGATCACGTCAAAACTTTCGCCCTTGGACTTGGGCGTGCCAAGGTCAGGTGTTGCCGGATTGAGACCGGTCGCTTGCCAATCACCGAAACGCTGCCGGATTTCGGTTTCGAGCGCTGCCGGATCGACGTCGCCCACAACGATCAGCGTGGCGCGGTCAGGTCGATAATTGGCGCGGTAATAGTCACGCAGAAGATCGACGGGAGCGCTGCTGATGATGTCGGTCTTGCCGATCGGCGAACGCATGGTGACGAGCTGGCCCGAAAGCCAGGAATTCATCACGCCCATCCCCGCACGATATTGTGGCGTATCGCGCAGCCGTTCCTCCGACAGGATGACGCCACGCTCCCGGTCGAACGAGCCGGCATCGAGCGTCAGCTCGCTGGCCGTTTCGCGCATCAGGTTCAGCCCGGTGGAAATCGTATCGGCATCGACTTTCGGAAGATCCAGCGAATAGACGGTTTCGCCATAGGACGTGTGCGCATTGGTATCCGGCCCGAAAGCCAGTCCCTTGCGCTGCAGGATACGAATCATCTCGCCTTCGGCGACATGTTTGGAGCCCTTGAAGGCCATGTGTTCGAGAAAATGCGCCAATCCTTGCTGGTTGTCCTGCTCATCGAGCGAACCCGAGCCGATGCGAAAACGAATGGCCGCTTGCCCCGAAGGCGTTGCATTGTGCATGACCGCAAATCGCATGCCGTTCGGCAGCGTGCCGAAATTAACGCCAGGATCGGCCGGAAGGTCGCTCTGCACCTGCGGCCAGGCTTGGACCGGACCATCCGCCTGCGCCGGCATTGGCAGCCCGACACTCGCGGCTATGACAACCAAGGCAACGAGACCCTGGCAGGTGGAGCGCATCATATATGTAAAGAACATTCGGATTCCGGCAGCAAGTGGGATCTGGTCGGGACAGATATTTCAAAACCTGCATCTCACGGCAAGACCTATGCGACCGAATGACTAAGAGCCGAATAACGTGCCGGGAGACGCAGGGCGATCGCTATCTCCACATATGCGTAGATCTTGCGCCGTGATCGATAACGTATTGCAGCGGGGCGCGGCGGCGTGATCTAAACGGCTATGGCCTTCACGCTCCGCCAGCTCCAGTATTTCGTCGCCGTGGCCGAACAGGGGTCGGTCACGCGTGCAGCCCAGAGCCTTTCGATCTCGCAATCTTCCGTAACCGAGGCGTTGAAGGAACTGGAAACGGATCTCGGCGTGACGCTGTTCGAGCGCCATCCGCGCGGCCTGTCGATCACCCATAACGGCCACCAGTTTCTGCGGCATGCGACGAATATTCTGTCTACCGTCTCCGATGCGCGCAACAGCTTCGGCGGTGGACGCGATGCGGCACCCGGCACGCTGAATATCGGTGTCACGTCATTGGTTGCCGGTTATGTTCTGTCCGACATGCTTGCCCGCTATCGTCGCGCTTGCCCGAATATCGAGGTGACCGCGATCGAGGACAATGGCGGTTATCTGGAACATCTTCTGGTCGGCGGCGAGCTGGATGTTGCCGTTATGGTCATCTCAAACCTTCGCGACCGCATGGCATTGCAGGCAGAAATTCTGGAGACCTCACCCTATCGCCTTTGGCTTCCGCTCGGCCATCCGCTGGTGTCCGCCGACATCATCTCAGTGGCCGATATCGCCCGCGAACCACTGATCATGCTCACCGTCGATGAAATCGAGGAAAATACCGGCAAACTTCTGAGCGCACTCGGCGCCCGCCCGCATGTCGCCTTCCGCACCCGTTCCGTGGAGGCGGTTCGCAGCCTTGTCGCCACCGGTGCCGGGGTCGCCCTCTTGCCGGATCTCGTCTACCGCCCCTGGTCGCTGGAAGGTGACCGGATCGAAAGTCGGGACGTGTCGGGTTCCCTGCCGGTTGTGCAGGTCGGTATGGTCTGGCGTAAGGGCTCAAGCCTGCCGCAATCCGCCCGCGATTTCGTTGCGGTTGCCGAAAACATGCGCTCTGGCCGTAACCGATAGGAAATTGCAACCACGGCGACAGGCAAGCCATCGGATTTTCCGATACCGCGTTTCTGATAAATGAATTTGCGAAAACGCAATTTGGTCGTCACCTTTTCGTTCGGGAACAAAACGCCGCAAAAGCGGCACCGAACCGGGAGACGAACGATGAAGCATCTCTTGAAAGCATGCACCGTTACCGTGGCGAGCCTCAGCTTCGTCACCCAAGTCGTCGCCGCAGAACCTTTGAAGGCAATTGGAAAGGGGGAAGGTGCTGTCAGCATCGTCGCCTGGGCCGGTTATATCGAGCGCGGCGAAACCGACAAGGCTTACGACTGGGTCTCAGATTTCGAGAAGGAAAGCGGCTGCAAGGTTTCCGTCAAGACCGCCGCCACTTCTGACGAGATGGTGGCCCTGATGAACGAAGGCGGTTTCGATCTCGTCACCGCATCCGGCGACGCCTCGCTGAGGCTTGTTGCCGGCAAGCGCGTCCAGCCGATCAACACCGATCTGATCCCGAGCTTCAAGACGGTCGACAAGCGCCTGCAGGATGCCCCCTGGCATACAGTCAAGGGCGTCCATTATGGCGTCCCTTATCTCTGGGGCCCGAATGTGCTGATGTACAATACCGATGCTTTCAAGGATAAGGCACCGGCTAGTTGGAAGGTTGTGTTCGAGGAAGAAACGCTTCCCGACGGCAAATCCAACAAGGGCCGCGTTCAGGCCTATGACGGACCGATCTATATTGCCGACGCAGCGCTCTACCTGATGGCGCACAAGCCGGATCTCGGCATCAAGGACCCTTACGAGCTGAACGAAGACCAGTACAAGGCAGCACTCGATCTGCTGCGTGGCCAGCGTCAGCTGGTTTCGCGCTACTGGCACGACGCTATGATCCAGGTCGACGACTTCAAGAACGAAGGCGTCGTCGCCTCGGGCTCGTGGCCGTTTCAGGTCAACCTGATGGTGGCCGACAAGCAGAAGATCGCTTCGACCTTCCCCGAGGAAGGCGTAACCGGCTGGGCCGACACAACCATGCTGCATGCCGACAGCGAGCATCCAAACTGCGCCTATATGTGGATGGAGCATTCGTTAAAGGCGAAGGTGCAGGGCGATGCGGCAGCCTGGTTCGGCGCTGTTCCTTCGGTTCCTGCCGCCTGCAAAGGCAATGAACTCCTCACCGACGAAGGCTGCAACGGCAATGGTTACGACCATTTCGAGAAGATCAAATTCTGGCGCACGCCCGTCGCCAAATGCACATCGCAGAGCGAATGCGTGCCCTATCATCGCTGGGTCTCGGATTATATCGGCGTGATCGGCGGCCGATAAGTCTCGACATGCAAGGATGCGTTTTATTCTGACCTCTCCCTCTGTTGGGGAGAGGTGCCGCCCAAGCGCGTCACGCCGACTTTGCGACAGATGATCAATCCCGGAGCTGCCATGCCCCCCGCCGTCTCATTCTCCAAGGTCGCCCGACATTTCGGGCCGGTCCGCGCCGTCGATGGAGTGGATATGGAAATCGCTCCCGGTGAATTCTTCGCCATGCTCGGGCCTTCCGGCTCGGGCAAGACGACATGCCTCAGACTGATCGCCGGTTTCGAACAGCCGACATCGGGCCATGTGGAAATCTTCGGCGAGCGGGCCGACGGCGTTCCGCCCTATCGCCGCAACGTCAACACCGTCTTTCAGGACTATGCGCTCTTCCCGCATCTCACCATTCTCGACAACGTCGCCTACGGGCTGATGGTGAAAGGCGTACCGAAAACCGAACGGTTGCGCGAGGCGGAAAAGGCGCTGGAACTGGTCAAACTGCCGGGTTACGGCGCCCGCCGGCCGGCCCAACTCTCCGGTGGCCAAAGGCAACGTGTGGCGCTTGCCCGTGCGCTGGTCAACAAGCCCAAAGTATTATTGCTCGACGAACCGCTCGGCGCATTGGATCTCAAGCTGCGCGAACAGATGCAGGAGGAATTGAAGACCCTGCAGCGAGCGCTCGGCATCACCTTTGTCTTTGTCACCCACGACCAAGGCGAGGCGTTGTCCATGGCTGATCGGGTGGCGGTCTTCAACAATGGCGGCATCGTCCAGCATGGTACGCCGCAGGATATCTACCGCCGGCCGAAAACGCGGTTCATCGCCGATTTCGTCGGCTCGTCGAACGTCATCCCGCCCGATAGGATGGCAGCCCTCGGCGGCGAGAAACGCTGGGCAAGCCTCAGGCCCGAAGCAATCAGGCTCGCCGACACCGGCATGGAAGCCGTTGTCGAGAATGCCAGTTTCATGGGGGCGGCAACCCGGCTGGCGGTCGATCTTGGCGGGCTGCGGTTGCACGTCACGCTGCCGGCTGGCGCAAGCGTTCCGGATGTCGGCGCGCCGGTGCGCCTCGCCTGGCAGAATGGCGACCTGCATTATCTGGATGACGCCGCATGACGATACTCGGCATGGAGACGCACGCCACATCGATCCTGCCCCGTCGCAGCGGATTTGCCGGCGTGCTGTCGGACGCGCTCTGGAGACATCCAAAACTTCTGCTTTTCCTGATGCTGACGCCTCCCCTGCTCTGGCTCGGCATCATCTATATCGGCTCGCTGATCGCCCTGCTTCTACAGAGCTTCTTCGCGATCGACGATTTCTCGGGCATGGTCAGCTACGAGCCGACATTGGCAACTTACGCCCAGCTGCTCAGCCCTGCCAATTTCGATATCATCCTGCGGACAGTCCTGATGGCGGCACTGGTTACCGCCGCATCGGCGCTCATCGCCTTCCCGATGGCCTATTACGCAGCACGTTATGCCAAAGGAAAATGGAAGGCACTGTTTTACCTAGGCATCATGCTGCCGCTTTGGTCGAGCTATCTCGTCAAGGTCTATGCGTGGAAGCTGATCCTCGCCAAGGAAGGCATCGTCACCTGGTTCTTCGCGAAATTTCATAGTGCCTGGCTGCTCGACGGTGTGCTGGCGCTACCGGTCATTGGCGGTAACTCACTGTCGGTCAGCTATCTCGGCACATTCATCGTCTTTGTTTATATCTGGCTGCCCTACATGATCCTGCCGACGCAGGCGGCGCTTGAACGGGTGCCGGGCAATCTGATCGAGGCCTCGGCCGATCTCGGTGCAAACCCACGCCAGGCCTTCCTCACCATCATCTTGCCGCTCGCCATGCCCGGCATCATCGCGGGCTCGATCTTCACCTTCTCACTGACATTGGGTGATTACATCATACCGCAGATCATCGGCTCATCGCGTCTGTTCATCGGCCAGGCCGTCTACGCGCAACAGGGAACAGCCGGAAACGTACCGCTCGCCGCGGCCTTCTCGGTCGTGCCGATCGTCATCATGGGCATCTATCTGTGGCTTGCAAAACGCATGGGGGCTTTCGATGCGCTCTGATCATGGTGTCTCCTCCCCCCTGCCCCTGAAGATCGCCGCCGGCGCTGGCCTGCTCTTCCTGCATCTGCCGATCCTGCTTATCTTCGCTTACGCCTTCACCACCGAGGAAAAGAGCTATCAGTGGCCGCCGCCGGGGCTGACATGGAAATGGTTCGGCGTTGCCTGGAACAGATCGGATGTCTGGTCGGCGCTCGGCCTGTCCGTGCAGGTCGCCTGTATCGCGACGGCCATCGCACTTGTCCTTGGCACGCTTTGCGCGGCCGCCGTCAGCCAGACGCGCTTTTTCGGCCGCGAAGCGATCTCGTTGCTCATCATCCTGCCGATCGCCCTGCCGGGCATCATTACCGGCATCGCGCTTCGCTCGGCCTTCAGCCTGTTGGACATCCCTTTCTCTGTCTGGACCATCGTGCTCGGCCACGCGACGTTCTGCGTCGTGGTCGTCTATAACAATGCGGTTGCCCGCTTCCGCCGCACGTCCGGCTCGCTGATCGAGGCGTCGATGGATCTCGGCGCCGATGGCTTCCAGACTTTCCGGCATGTGATCCTGCCGAATATCGGCACGGCGCTGCTTGCCGGCGGCATGCTGGCCTTCGCGCTCTCTTTCGACGAGGTCATCGTCACCACTTTCACCGGCGGCCAGCAATCGACCCTGCCGATCTGGATGCTGGAGGAACTGATCCGGCCGCGCCAGCGCCCGGTCACCAATGTCGTCGCCATGATCGTGGTGCTCGTCACCTTCCTGCCGATCCTGGCGGCCTATTACCTCACCCGCGACGGCGACCAGATCGCCGGTTCCAACAAATGACAAGGGAGACACCGATGGACACCGAGATGCTGATCGGCGCGCGTTTCGAAGCCGGCACGGAATACGAGGAACATGTTCTCAACCCGAAGACCGGCGAAACCGTCCTCGATCTCCCAGAAGCCTCGCTGTCGCAGATCGATGCGGCGGTAGATGCCGCAGAAAAGGCATTCGGCAGCTGGGCACATACTACGCCCGGTGAGCGTTCCGGTTACCTATTGAAGATTGCCGATGCGATCGAGAAGGATGCGGAAAGTTTCGCCACGCTTGAGGCGCTTAACTGCGGCAAGCCGATCAATGCGGTGCTGAATGACGAAATTCCAGCAATCGTCGATTGTTATCGCTTTTTTGCCGGTGCGGTGCGCAACCTTCATGCCCCGGTGGCCGGTGAATATATGCCGAACCACACATCGATGATCCGACGCGATCCAATCGGCATCATCGGCTCGATCGCGCCCTGGAACTACCCGTTGATGATGATGGCCTGGAAGCTGGTTCCGGCGATCGCCGGCGGCAATACGGTCGTCTTCAAACCTTCGGAGCAGACACCGCTGACGGCGCTCAAGATGGCGAAACTGCTTGCCGATATCCTGCCCGAGGGTGTGGTGAACGTCGTGCTGGGTCGCGGTGAAAGCGTTGGCAATGCATTGATCAATCATCCAAAGATTTCCATGGTGTCGATCGCCGGCGATGTCGCGACCGGCAAGAAGGTGCTCGCCGCAGCGGCCAAAACGGTCAAACGCACGCATCTGGAACTGGGTGGCAAGGCACCGGTGATCGTGTTCGATGATGCCGACATCGACGCAGTGGTCCATGGCATTCGCACATTCGGCTATTACAACGCCGGCCAGGACTGCACCGCCGCCTGCCGGATCTATGCGCATGCGAAAGTCTACGACAAATTCGTCGCCGACCTTACTTCTGCGGTTTCAAGCATCAAGTTCAATCAGGCAGACGATACCGAAAACGAGATCGGCCCGTTGATCTCGAAACGCCAGCGCGACCGTGTCGAAAGTTTTGTGGCGCGGGCCTCCGAGCACAAGCATATGGAAATCACCACGGGCGGCAAAACAGCTGGCGACAAGGGTTTCTTCTTTACGCCGACCGTGATTGCCGGCGCGACCCAGGAAGACGAGATCGTTCGCCGCGAAGTTTTCGGTCCGGTCGTTTCTGTTACCCGCTTTTCCGATGTCGAAGACGCGGTCAACTGGGCGAACGACAGCGATTATGGTCTCGCCTCGTCCGTCTGGACCAAGGATATTGGCCGCGGCATGAAAACCGCAGCCCGCCTTCAATATGGCTGCACCTGGATCAATACGCATTTCATGCTGGTCAATGAGATGCCGCATGGCGGATTGAAACAATCGGGTTACGGCAAGGACATGTCTGTCTATGCACTGGAGGATTATACGGCGGTGCGGCATGTGATGATCAATCACGGCTGAGCAAAAACCCGGCCATATGCCGTCCGGTAGAACTCAGAAACCGGCTTCCCGGAACAGCACTGTCAGCACCCGGCGCCAGGCTTGTTCGGCAAAGCTGACGCCGCGCCCGTCGATCAGCATCACGCCCTGAACCGATCGCGCCGGGGCAAAGGTCTCGTCGCCAATCGTCGCCACAACGGCATATTGGGCGGAGACCGGCACCAGTCTCTGCCGTTTTCCTTCGGTGACCGGATGAACGGCGACGGCACCGTGATAACGCGATGAAAGCTGCGGCACATCGATTTCCCGTGCGCCGGATTCTGCGATGGCCGAGAGCGTCACCGGCACCCGCGGCTGGGAGAGATCATCCGGTACGAACCAGCCCGAGGCATCGACAGTGAGCCGCGCACTGTCATTGCCGGCCACATATCCGCGCGCGACGGAACCCGTACCCGCAGACAGGAAGGCGATCTGCTCGCTGCGCCCAACCCATTGGCCGGGCAGGATGTCGGGATTGATCTCGGTGACCCGACCATCGAAGGGTGCCCTGACGATCAGCGTCGCCTTGCGCTCCTCAAGCCCTTGCCTTCGGGCCAGCAGGCTGCCGAGTTGGCTGGCGATGATGCTGCGCTGGGAAAGATCATCGGCATTGGCGCCAACCCGCTCAAGACGCGAGCGCGCAAGCTCAATCTCGACATCGGTGATCTTCAGTTCCTCGTTGATCTGCGGCGCGTCGATGACGAACAGCACGTCGCCGCTCTTCACCGCTTCGCCGGCTGCAATCTCCAGACGTTCGACCCGTCCTGGCTCCTGCGGATAAAGCCGCACGAATTGCTGCGGATAGATGATGGCCGGCGCCATGATGCGGGTCGAAAGCGGCAGGAAGGCCAGAAGGATCAACGTCAGCAGGATTGCACCCGTCACGTAACTGCGGCGGCTTTTTAGTATATCGCTACGCATGGCCCACCACTCCTTCATTTCCATGACGACCGGGCGAATAAGAAAAAAGCCGATTTCCACCATGAACAGCAGAATGCCGACGAGCTTGATGGTGAAGTGATAGACCAGAACCGCAATGCCGAGATAAAGCACCAGCCGGTAGATTGCGGTGGCAACAGCGTAGGCCGTCAGGATCACATCCAGCTTCGGCGGAAAGCTTTCCGGCGCGGGATAACCGGGGCGGAAGAGAAACTCCCTCAGCCGCCAGCGCATATGCCGAAAACTGCGCGGCTGCAGGTTTTCCACCCCGAGCATATCCGCCAGGATGTAATAGCCGTCGAACCGCATGAACGGATTGAGATTGACGACGAGGCTCAAGACGACGCCGGTCGCCGCCAGCACAAAGACGGCACTGCGCAGCGGCCCGTCCGGTACGAAAGCCCAGGCAAGCAACGCATAGGCCGCCACCGTCAGCTCCACCAGCATGCCGGCGGAATCGATCCTCAACCTCTGCCATCGCGACTTCAGCTTCCAGGCATCGCTGACATCCGTATAAAGCAGCGGCACCATCACCATGAAGGCGACACCCATGGTCGGGATGCGGCAGCCGAACCGGTGCGCCACATAGGCATGGCCAAGCTCATGCAGGCATTTGATGAATACCACCGACAGGATCGAGATCGCCGCGCCTTCCATCGAAAAGACGAAGGGAAAGGTGCCGATAAAGGCATCCCACTGGCGGGACACAAGATAAAGTCCGAGGCATCCCGCAAGCGCCGTGATCCACCAGAAGACCTTGCTGAACAGGAAGGCGACATGTGGCCAGGTGGCGCGGATGAAGCGTTCCGGCCGCACCAGCGGGATCTTGAAGAACAGGTAGTTGTGGATGAGCCGCATCATCAGCGAATGGCGCGGCTGCGCCTTGTGATGCAGCGCCCGCCAGGCACCGCGGGTCGGCTCGACAAGCAGGAGATTGTGCTCCAGCATGCGCACGACGGTGCCTATATCGTCCACCGACATCCGCTCGATGAAACGGGCATTCACCGCCTTCAACAGATTGCCGACCGTGCGGCTGACATTCCAGAAGCTCAACAGCTGGAACATCTCATAGGTGATGCGAAAAAACCGGTTGCGGATCGGATCGAAGATCACCCAGGTCGGCGCCCCGGAATAGCTCGCCCCCACCCGCATGATCTGCAGGTCCTGCCGCAATGCCGGCAGCGGCGGGTCCTGAGGCTGACCGATCTGGGCCTGGCTTATCTGGGCCGGGCCGATTTGCGCCGGACTGATCTGGGGTTGGCCGGCCGTCATAGCCCAAACCGCTGGCGAATGACCGAGATCGGCTTGCGGAACAGGTAATAGGCAAGTGCCACCTTCTCGCCGCTGATCTGCGCCGTCCCGCGGATGCCGAGCCGCATCGTGTGTGGCTCATCATCCAGTGCCGCATAGATACGATAGGCCAGCACATCGCCCTCGATCATCCGGGCCTCGAAGGATGCGGCGACCACCTTCGCGCCCGCCGGATTGAGCGGGTCGGAATCGAGAAATGCCCGAACCTTGGCGCCCTTGGAAACGGCGATCGCATCGGCCACCGGAACATCGATGCGTAGCTGCATCCGGTTTGGATCGGCCACTTCCATGATCCGCTCGCCGGTCGTCACCGGCCGGCCCACCCAGTCGCGCCGGTCGGTATAGATGGCGATACCGTCTGCCGGCGCCCGCACGTCGGAACGCTGCAGCATATCACGGGCGTAGTTGCGCTTGGCGGCCGCCACCGTCAGCTCGCTACGAGTAACGGCAATATCGGCCCGCAATTTGGGGTCCGCGACGGCCCCCTGCGTCACCTGCATCAGCTTGGCTTCGGCGACGCGTACATCCTGTTCGGCGACCGCAAGCTCGTTGCGCAACATAACGTCGGACATCTTCAACAGCGGCTCGCCCTGTCTCACTACCTGATCGGGGTTGACGATGATGCTGTCGATCACCCCGTCCATCGGCGCGGCAATGATGCGCGGCGCGATCGGTGCCACTTCCACCGGTGCCAGCACGGTGAGCGGAACCGGATAAAAGCCGAGCGCGATCGCGGCAATAGCCCCCGCGGCAAGCAGCGGCTTCACCTTGATACGCCGCTTCAATCTCCGCTCGCCGGCAAGCGCGGCCCAGGCATGTGCATATGTGCCGGCAAGCCGCCGGGCAATCAGCAGATCCTGCTCGGCCCAAGGCATTTCCCGCGCCAGCAGCATGCCACCAAATACCGTGCCGTCCCGCAGTTTGAGCGGCAGCCAGGCGATGAAACGATAGGGATAGCTCGCATGTTCGTCGTCGCCCGGCGGACAATAGGCGGGCAGCGTGAAATCGCAGGCCGCAGCAAGCCCCTTGTCGGCACGCAACAACTGCGCCATCGCCTCTACCCAGCGTATCCGCGGCGAATTGCGATCAACGCCGCCGATCGAGGTGACGGCTTTTACCGTGAGATTTTCCGCCCGACCGGCCAATGCAAAAACCTGCCGGCATTTGGTGATGCGGATTGTTTCGTTGGCAATAAGGAAGGCAAGTTCGCTCACCGTCTGTGCCTGCCGGGCCTCCGCCTCTACCTTCAAAAGCAGTTCATATCCTCTTGAAGCGCCTCCGGCATCAGCGGCAGCGGTTGCCTGCGGCGGGCGAAGTGTGGCCTTGATATTCTGTTCCATCGCCTATCCCCCCGATGCGGGGCTGAACGCGGTCGGGCCGCTCATGCCCGGCAGGATGCCCTTCGTGTCGCCGGTAAAACGCCCGGTCACCTTCACCGTCTGGCTGACCGGATCGACGATCGCGGCGATACGGGAGACCTGGGCCTGCTTTTTCTCGCCGGTCTCATCTATCGTGATGCCGAACGGCGTTCCCGGCTTCAGCCAACGGAGCCAACTTGAGGGCAGCAGCGTCTCGATCTCCAGATCCCCCTCGCTGACGATCTGCATCAGCGGCTGGTTCGGTTCGGGTGTTTCGTGTTCGTGAGCGCGCATGAAGGCGATCCGGCCGTCATAGGGCGCCCGGATGACGCAGCGTGACATCTTGCTTCGATAGGCCTCCAGTTCGGCTGCTGCCTGATCCCTCTTTGCTCCGGAAAGCGCCACTTCGAACGTGCCGACGGCCTTCGATCGGGCAAGCCTCGCGTTGTTTTCAAAGGTGATCGTTTCAGCCCGTAGCACGGCTTCAGCCGATTTCACTTGTGCTTCCAGATCGCTGCAATCGAAGGCGGCGAGAATATCACCCTTCATGAAACTCTGCCCTTCGCGGAAGGGCAGAGACGCGATCGGAAAGATCAAGTCCGTTCCGATCATTGCCTCGTTGACGGATCGGACGATGCCGCGCAGCGTCTCGCCGCCTTGCTGCGCATGGAGCGGACCGGTGCCCGCGATGGTGCTCACAAGTGCCGCAAGGACAAGACGCTTTACATTCCATGTCTGCATGACGCACTCCTTACGCTATGATCCAGACGCCATCATTTGGCGGCGGCGACCTCGATTTTTGCCGGCCCACCCGTATCGGTCCACATGGTCCTCAACTGCACTGCGATCTGGTCGACGCTGGACCGGGTCGAAAGCCCCGTGGGGAAAGGATCGACGCCGAGCGATGCATAGATATTGGCATAGGCGTTCTGCAGGTCGGCATAGGCCATATCGAGCTTGGCATCGGCCAGAAGCGCGTTCATTTCCTCGCGGATGAGGATCTGTTCGCTCGTCCGCTGCGCCGTCGTCTCGTCGCGGACCTGTTTGAGGATCCGGTGCGAAACATTGGAAAGCGCGGCCGCCGTGCCGTATGACTTGTTGAGATGGGCGTAACGGATGCGGCTGATATGGACCTGCGTCATGATTGCCATGGCAACAGAAAGCGCCCGCGCATCCAGAACTTCCTTCTGTGCATCGATCTTGTCGGTCACCGCCGGCAGGCTTGCAAGCTTCATCGCGTTGAAGCTCACCTTGGCGCCCCAGGACAGCCAGTCATTGGTGGCAATGAACTATCTCTACATCATGCCGTCATCTGATGGGGACGTCGAGAATGCCGCCTTCGGCGTGACGCTGGCAGACGGAAGGCCGCTACCCGACTGGCTGAAGCCGACCCGTCAGGGCCTCGTCATCGGCCGCCCGCCGGCAGGTTTGCAGTTCATCGACCTGCGCATCCACGGCAACTCCTCGGACGGCGCGATTTCCGACACGATCCGCATCGATCTGCATACCGGTGCAATCCTCGACCATACCAGTGACCGCCGCACCGATCTCGGCCCCGGCATGTTCTCGGATCATCTGCTCGCCGCCGCCAACATAAATGGTAACGATGTCTCGATGCTCGGTCAGGCACTTCGGCAGTGGAGCGAATTGCCCGACCGCTGAACCCCGAACCCCTTGCGCATTTGTCCCCGGGTTAAGGTCCGGGATGTAACGCGCCTGCCGTCAGATCACCTTCGCTTTTCTTCGAAGCGCGAACTTGATCTAGACGACTGTCGGCATGAGCTCGGATGCCACGAGTGGAGCCAACTCGCTGAGCACCACACTTTTGATATGAGCTCGACAGTTTGCAGCCAGTTTCGCCGGCATGCTACCAAAACGTTCGCGCTTGGTGATAAGGTTGATGGCTCTATACGGCGCAGGTGGTGGCAAGGCGCACACATCTATCTCCTCGGCCGACACATCTGAGCCCCACAGGCAAAAAGGCGTGGCGATGCCCCAAGCGGCTCGACGGCGCACGGCATCGATCATCGTCGCTGTTTGATCGAACTCGAGCGAACGAGGCACAAAACCCATGACTTTTGTCAGATAGCCATTTGCCAGGGTGCCAATCCGCCGCCGATCTGAAAAGTGAGCAAACGGAAGACCGCGCGCCAATTCCGCAAGATTGACCTCCGCCGACTGCGGAAAGAACCCGCTTGGCGTCAATAGGACCAGGGGCTCGCTGGCAATCTGGTGGATCTCGTAAATCTCCGGATCGAACGGAAGAGCGGAAATCAGAATATCGGTTCTGTCGGCCAAAATCTCCTGGTCATGCAATAAACTGACAGATGTCTGCAGATGGATTTTCTCAACCATTCCATCCAACGCCTCGATAATCGGCGGCGAAAGTATCTTGCTCATCGTGTTGACGATTGTCACCGAGAGGCTGGGATAGGCATAACCGTTGAAGCGGCGCAGCGACTGCTCGCAAAGCCGGACGTCCTGAAGAATGCGTCTGGCATGAAACAGAAGGTTTGTGCCTGCAGGCAGGATTGCCAGATCCCGCCCGCGCCGGTCGAAAAAGTTCAAACCGAAATTGGTTTCGATCTTTGCGATCTGCTGCGACACCGCACCCTGGCTTATGCCAAGCTGCTCGGCGGCTCTCGACATGCTGCGCATATTGCATACCGCGATAAAGATCTGCAGGGCTCGCAGATCGAGCGAACCCACATTTTCTTTCGCATGTGGCGCTTTCATAGTTCCAGTCGCTTTCACCGATGACGCGCAGATGATCAATGGCCTCAATCACCTATTAGTCAAACTAATATCGACAAACAAGCCGTTGATTAAAATCATTTTTCTAGACAAAAATCAGCTCCGGAAGTGCCTATATACGAGGCATCTCCTACGCCACGCAGAATGATCCCTCCCGATTACCGACACCCGCCTGCAAGCCATAAGCCAGGAAAGATGAAAAATGGCACGAGAGAGACAGACATCCACCTGATTTAATTGGATAAAAAATAATGGCACAGGCTTTGCAACGGTATCCGTGAAACATGGGCTGGGTCATTAGCAGAACCGAATACGACTTTCCGGTTTTCGACGCCCGCCCAAAGACAGCATTCCTGCGCCGTTCAGGCGCCCTGTTTTACGGAGAGATTTCCATGGCCTATGCATCGAAACTCAGGCTCGAAGACCTGTCCATGACGTTCAATACGCAGGCGGGGTCCTTCCAGGCGCTGGCACCGGTCAATCTCGAGATCGAAGCGGGAAAATTCGTCAGCCTGATCGGCCCGTCCGGCTGCGGCAAAAGCACGATCTTCAACATCGTCGCAGGCCTTCAGATCCCGTCTGCAGGCCGCGTCCTGATCGACAATGATGATGCGACAGGCACGATCGGGCGGGTTGGCTACATGCTGCAGAAGGACCTGCTTTTGCCATGGCGTACCGTCCTCGACAATATCGTGCTGGGCATGGAAATCCAGGGAGTACCGGCACGCGAGGCGCGCGACCGGGCTCTCCCCTATATGAAGCGCTACGGGCTGGGAGGGTTCGAAAACCAGTACCCGAGTGCGCTTTCAGGCGGCATGCGCCAGCGCGCGGCACTGTTGCGAACCCTGCTTCTCGAAAACGATATCGTGCTTCTGGATGAGCCCTTCGGTGCGCTGGATGCGCAGACCAAGGCGCAGATGCAGGAATGGCTTCTGCAGATCTGGGCCGATTTCGGCAAGACCGTCATCTTCGTCACCCATGACGTCGACGAGTCCATCTATCTGTCGGACGAGGTCTGCGTGATGGGCACACGGCCCGGCCGGGTGATTGAAAGAATGACCGTAACGCTTCCACGCCCGCGGCCGCGTTCGATCGTCAACCATGCCGATTTCATCTCGATGAAGCAGACATGCATGGACCTGCTGAACCAGCAATACGTCCAGCCAGAGCTCGCAGAAGCTGTCTGAACCCGACCTCAGCGCCAGGATATCAAAAATGACGGACACGACCACTTCCAGCCCGATCGCCATTTCCTCCTCATCATCATCCAAACCGGCGGCACGCCCCCGGCGATACCGCAGACTGCCTGTCGCCAAGGAATGGCCCACCTGGATCATTGCCCTCGTCCAGGTCGGCATCGTGGCAGCCCTCATCGCCTATTGGGAAATCGGTGCGCGGATCGGCCTGATCGATGCTTTCTTCTGGTCGCAGCCCTCGTCGGTCTGGGAAACGGCAAAGATCTTCTTCGCCTCCGGCAGCGCCTATACCGACATCGCCTTTACCTTCCGCTCGACGCTGATGGGCTTTTTCCTCGGCACCCTTGCCGGGTCGGCGATCGGGCTTTCGTTCTGGTGGTCGAAGAATTACGCAGCGATCGCCCAGCCCTACATCATCTGCTTCGAATCGCTGCCGAAACTGGCCTTGGCGCCCTTGATCATCTTGGTCTTCGGCATGGGGCTCGCCTCCAAAGTGGCGATCGCCATGGCGCTCACCCTCGTCGTCTCGACGCTGACGACCTATGCCGGCGTCAAGGCGGTGGACAAGGATTCCGAGCGGCTCTTCTATTCGCTCGGCGCCAATCGCTGGCAGGTCTTCACCAAGCTCGTTGTGCCGTCCTGCCTGCCCTGGATCATTTCCGTCCTGCGCGTGAATATTGGCCTTGCGCTTACGGGATCGATCGTCGGCGAATTCATCGCCTCCCAATACGGCCTTGGCCGCACCATCCTCTATGCCGGCCAGACCTATGAAATCGCGCTTGTCTGGGTCGCCGTCACGGTTCTCTCGCTGCTCTCGATCGCCATGTACGTCACCGTCTCGTGGCTGGAAAAGAAGCTGCGGAAGGGCGTGATGCACTGATTTCGCCCACCCCCAAAAACCTGAACGCCCCTTAAAAACCAGAACGTATGGAGCTCTCAATGAAAAAAATAACGGGAATAGCTGCCGCACTCATGATGGGACTGACCTCTTTTGCAGGCACGTCTCATGCCGAAACCAAGGACATCGTGGTTGCAGAGCCGCTGCACAGCCTTGGCTACCTGCCCCTCTACGTCGCGGTCCGCAAGGGATACTTCAAGGATGAAGGCATCAACGCGACGATCATGACGGTGGAAGGCGGCGGCGCCCATACCAATGCGGTACTGACCAAGCAGGCCTTTGCCTTTATCGGCGGCCCCGAGCACGATGCCTTCGCCAAGGCCAAGGGCGCGGAACTGCGCGCCGTCGTCAACGTCGTCAATCGCGGCAACGTCTATTTCGTCGCCCGCACCGGCCTGACGCCGCCGACCGACGGCAAGATCGGCGAATTCCTCAAAGGCAAGAACATCGCCACCGGCGCCTTCGGCGGCACGCCGAATTCGATCACCCGCTACGTGCTCGACAAGGCCGGCCTCGATTTCAAGAAGGACGTCACGGTTCAGGAAATCACCGCATCCGCCGGCACGCTCGCAGCCTTGAAGACCAAGCAGGCGGATATCGGCGTCGTCACCGAACCGATGCTGACGGCCGGCATTCGTGAAGGCCTGTGGGGCGAGCCCTTCTACAATGTCCCAAAGGAACTCGGACCCTATGCCTATTCGACGCTGAACGTCCGCAAGGAGTCGATCGACAAGGATCCCGAACTCGTACGCGGCTTCGTCAAGGCCGTGGCCCGAGGCCTCAAGTTCACCAACGACAATCACGAGGAAGCGGCCGAGATCGCACGCCTCGAATTCCCCACCATGTCGCTTGTCGATCTGAAGGCGACGCTGGACCGTTCGTTCGCCGATGAGATGTGGAGCCCGGACGGCTCGATCACGCCGGAATCCTGGACGACCGGTAAGGCCGTGGTGATGGATGCCGGCATCCTCAAGCAGGATGTTCCCTATGCCGACATTATCGACATGAGCATCTTCGAAAGCGTCAAGCCCTCGCTCTGAACCGCGCGCCCTATGCACAACTGAGGAGAAAGACATGACCGAACGGATCTGGGACAAGTTTCTCACCGAACGCGACAAGGAAGTTTTTGCGGCATCCGGTTACGGCGCCCGCGGCGGCTTCGGCAAACGGCCGGCGCTGATCATCATCGACGTCAACTGGGCCTTCTGCTCCGAAAAGCCGGAGCCGATCCTGGAGGCGATCAAGCGCTGGCGCAATTCCTGCGGCGAGGATGCCTGGGAAGCGATGCCTTACCTCCAGGCCTTGATCAACAAGGCTCGCGAGCGCGAAATCCCCGTCATCTACACGACCGGTGTTCGGCGCGACGACAATTGGGACGCCGGCTCGTGGAGCTGGAAGAACAACCGCTCCAAGGAGGACACGCTGCCGGCATCTAACCTCGACGGCAACGAGATCGTTGCCGATATCGCGCCCGGTCCGCGCGATATCGTGGTCTACAAACAAAAGCCTTCCGGCTTTTTCGGCACCAACCTCGCCTCCTATCTGACGCTGCTCGGCTGCGACAGCGTCATCATGACCGGCACGACGACATCGGGCTGCGTGCGCGCCAGCGTGCTGGACGCCTTCAGCCTCAACTACCGTGTCGCCGTCGCCGAGGAAGCCTGCTTCGACCGCAGCCAGGCAAGCCATGCCATCAACCTCTGCGACATGAATGCCAAATATGCCGATGTGGTGAAGACCGAGGAGATCCTCTCGTTCTTCGACACGATCGAGAAGGGCCAGTTCAACCTGCCCGCCGGCTCCTCCGTCAAGGTACCGCATCTGACACCCGTCCTGGCAAAATCCGCCTGAGGCCTCGGCCGGGTCGGAAATCCTCCGTAAGTCGGATTTCGACATAGGCGTCCCCCATCGGGGCCGCCCCTGCCGGACGACGGCCTGAAACCGGTGTCGCGTTAATGACGCGACACCTGCCTCAGCATGGCTCTCCCAAGCCGTGCCGGGTGAATTTGCGAATAACCGTGCCGGATCATGTTCAATAGTGTCGGCCGATCGATAGAGTGACCATGCGCCAGATATTGCTTTTTCTCTCGCCTCTGTGGCGCAATCCGCAGATCGCGGCCATGGTGGCTCTCACCACCTTCATCATGTCCGGTGTCGGCCTCGTCTCTCCCATTCTTTCCGTCTATGCCGCCACCTTCTCCGCATCGGCGACGATGGCCGGCATGATCATCACGCTTTTCGGCGTCGGCCGGCTGATCATCAACATTCCGGCGGGCATCCTGTCCCAGCGGCTCGGCCACCGGCCTCTGCTGATGGCGGGACCGTCCATTCTCGTCGTCGGTTCGATCGTCGCCGCACTCGCCACCAATCTCGAAACGCTGCTGATTGCGCGTTTTGTCCAGGGCATCGGCTCCGGCATCTATATGACGGTTTCGAGCGCCGCGATCGCGACGCTGGCACAGCCCGGAGAACGCGGACGTCTGATGGCGCTCTATCAGGGTGGCATGCTGCTCGGCACCGGGCTTGGGCCTGCCATCGGCGGCATCCTCGCCAGCCATTTCGGTTATTCCGCGCCGTTCTGGGCCTATGCTCTGGTCTGTATCGTGGCGCTTTTCATCGCCTGGTCCATGCTCGACCAGACGGCCAGTGCCGTCGAGGCCGCAGCGCCTACGAACACGGCGCCCGAAACCCGGGCTGCGTCCCTGTCGGTGCTTCGCGATCCGCCTTTCCTGCTGGCCTGCGTCATCAATTTCGGCGTCTTCTTCACCCGCACTGCCTCGCAATGGCAGGCAATCCCGCTGATGGCGCATGAGCGTTACGCCATGGGCGTCGACGAGATCGGACTTGCGCTCAGCATGCTTGCGGCGATGAATTTCGCCACCCTGCCGCTGACCGGCATGCTGGTTGATCGGTACGGTGCCCGTCGTCTGACATTCGCCTCGACGATCGTGACCGCCATCGGACTGATCTGGATCGCTTTCGGTGATAGCGTCGCGATGCTGTGGATCGGCATCGCCGTTCTCGGCATCGGCGGAGGCCTGAACGGACCTGCGACAGCCGCCTATATCGCGGAGATCGTACCGGTCCGGCAATATGGCCCGGCAATGGGATTGATGCGCACCTTCGGCGACGCGGGTTTCGTCATCGGTCCGATCATGATCGGCAGCGTTGCGGATTTCGGCTCGGTCGGTTCCGCCGGAGGCCTGATCGCCAATGCCCTTCTGATGGCGATCGCCGGCCTTGCCTTCGCCATAGCGAGAGGACAGCCGATCTCCATCACCCCGCCTGTTCAGGCGCTTCCCATCACTCACGACAGCAAAAAGGATCAGATCGCATGACCTCGCCTTCCTATGTCTCCCTCGCGCCCGACTTCCTCAGCGGCAAATCATCCCCCGCCGAGTTTCTCGAAACCTGCCTGTCGAAGATTTCCGCAAGCGAGGACGTGGTACGCGCATTCGTGACGATCGACATCGAGCGCGCGCGTCGCGAGGCGCAGGAATCGACGGATCGCTGGACGGCGGGCAAACCGCTTTCCGCCATCGACGGCATGCCGGTCGGCATCAAGGACATTATCGAAACCGTCGACATGCCGACCGGCCAGGGGTCACCCATGTGGGAAGGGTTCAAAAGTGGGCGCGATTCCGCTACGGTCCAGGCTTTGCGGGACGCAGGCGCCATCATCCTCGGCAAGACGACGACGACCGAATTTGCATCCTCACCGACCTTTGCACAGACGACCAATCCGCATGATCCCAAGCGCACGCCCGGCGGCTCCAGCAGCGGATCGACGGCCGCCGTCGGTGCCGGTTTCGTGCCGCTCGCGCTCGGCAGCCAGGTCGTCGGCTCGACATTGCGGCCATCGAGCTTTTGCGGATGCGTCGGCTTCAAGCCGAGCACCGGCGGCATCAACCGCAGCGGATCCTACGACCACCTGAGCCACAGCTGCGTCGGCGTGATCGGCACGACACTGGAAGACGTCTGGCTGTCGGCCAAGGCGATCGTCACCCGGGTCGGCGGCGATCCCGGCTATCGCGGCCTGACAGGCCCGGCCAATCTGCCGGGTGCGCAGTCACCGAAGCGTCTCCTCGTGCTGCAGACCGATGGCTGGAACCGCGTAACATCAGGCGCTCGCGCCGCCTTCGAAAGCGTCATCGAAGGACTTGCAGCGTCCGGCATCGAGCTCATCGATCGCAGCACCGATGCCGATGTCGAGGCCTTCGAGCGGATGATCGAGGACGTCCGCTCCCTGTCCAACGTTATCCTGTCCTGGGAAAACCGCTGGCCGACGGCCGGGTATCTGCGCAAGGATGCAGGCAAGGTCCATCCGGTCACCGCCGCACGCTTCAACGAGGCGAGAACACTGACACAGAACGACTATGTCGAGGCGCTTCAACAACGACAGTCGCTGCGCGATGCCTTTGCCCGGATCGCCGCAAAGGCAGACGGTGCCATCACGCTTGCGGCGACCGGCGCGGCTCCGGTCGGCCTTATCAGCACCGGTGATCCGGGCTTCAATATTCCGGCGTCGATCATCGGTGCGCCGGCGCTGACCCTGCCGCTGCTTGCCGACGAGGGCTTGCCGCTCGGACTGCAGGTCATCGGCCGCAAGGATGAGGATGCCGCCCTTTTCGGTCTGGCGGCATGGCTCACCCAATGGCATGTTTCGGTTGCCAAGTAACAACGGATAAAAGGGGCGCAGGGACGATGGTTTCAGCCAGCGGCACGATAGAGGATCGACTTGCTCAAATGGGACTGTCTTTACCGGACGGCGCCCCTTCCCGCGCCAATTTCCTGCCATTCAGGAAAAGCGGCAACCTGCTTTTCCTGGCCGGCCAGATTTGCGAATGGAACGGCGTGCCGAAATATTTCGGCCCGGTCGCACCGGACTATGATCTCGCGACAGCCAAAAAGGCCGCGGAAATGTGTGCCCTGAACCTTCTTTTCGGCATTCGGGCAGCAACGGGATCGCTGGACAGCGTTTCGGCGATCCTCAAACTGGGCGCTTTCGTCTCGGCCCCTGCCGGTTTCACGGACGGCCCGAAAATCGCCGATGGCGCCTCCGAACTGTTCATCAATCTTTATGGCGACGCGGGCCGGCACGCCCGCACGGCAGTCTGCGTTTCCAGCCTGCCGGCCAATGCCCTGGTGGAGGTAGACGCCATCATAGAACTCAACAGCTAGCCCTGCACTGGACAGATTTGTAATGATTGCCGAAACTTCCCGGCATGTGGCAGGACACGTCTAGGTACATTGCACCGCACAAACCGGGCCGCTATCGTTTCGGTATCATAATTGCCGCGCGAGAAAGGCTTATTCTCCGATGAGGACAGGCTCGCACTTCGATACGCGATCCCTCGAAATATTTCTGGCCGTCTGCGATGCTGGAGGAATAAGTTCGGCGGCGCGAGAGCTTGGCGTCTCCCAGAGTGCCGTCTCCCAGCAGATCAGCCGGCTGGAAGCCACACTCGCTCTAAAGCTCATAGACAGAGAGACACGGGGTTTTCGGCTTCTGCCTGCCGGGCGGACATTCCAGTATCAGGCCCGCCGCGTCATCCGGGAGTTGGATGCGACCGAACGCGCGATGCAGGAATTCCGCGGCTTCAAGTTTGCCAACCTGTCGGTGCGTATCATGGATTCGCTCAGCAAGACGCTGTCGAACGAGGTCGCTCAGGCGCTTCAAGGCGCGGTCGAACAGATGCAGATCGGAGCAGCCGCGGTGCATCGGCACCGTGAAGATTTTCTGTCCGGTAAGGCCGACATGCTGATCACCTCGCTCGACTTCGATCCCGATACCTTCGAGGTCCATCACATAGCAACGGAACCACTCGTGTTGATTGCTCCGAAGAGGGCCATATCAGCGAGCGAGCTTGACCTTGATGAGCTCGCGAGCATGCTGCCCTTCGTTCATTATACGGATCAACGATATCTGGGCGCTATCGCTGATCGATACCTGGCACGGCAGATGGTCAATGTGGTGCGTTCCATCGAAGTCGATCAGGCGACAGCCGTGATAGATACCGTGCGCTACGGTCGCGCCTGGGCGATAACCTCGCCATTCAGCCTTCTTGATCGGGCGTTCGAAGAGAAGGATATCGACGTGTTCGCTCTACCCAAGCCAGTGCCCACGCGGCCGATCAATCTCGTCATTCGTCCAGGTGCACTTTCCGAAGTCGCAAAATCGCTGGCCACCAGATGCCGTGAGCATTTGCTGCACCAAATGCAGTTACATCTCCGTGGTGTCGTTCCAGAGGACGCAATGCCTCTCGTCGCAGACGTTTCTGGCAAGTAGACGCTCACAACGGCCCGACGGGTGTCGGTTTGTCGCTCTGCCCCGAACGTGATCCCGTTTCTAGAAGTGATGACCACGGAGCGGCCGAGCAATCCGGCATGCCCTTTCTCGGCACCTCAATTCCGATCGAAATACTGAAGTTTTTCGCAGGTCCGCTCGATCGTTCGCAGCAGGGCCGAACTTCTTGCCTCGTCGGCGGTAACGCGGTCGGCGAGATAGACATGGCCGGTGCGCAATTCCGGCTGAGGCGCCAGTCTTTGAAGTGCGGATCGCTGCGGATAAAAATCGATCGCCTTGGCCGGAAAGATTCCCACGCCAAGGCCGGCGGCGACCAGTTGCAGAGCAGCATTCAGGCTTGAGCAGACACAGACCTTGTCCGGCGAGATCTTGTCCTCGGCAAACCAGGCGAAGGTGGCGCGATACATCGCCGTTTGCGGCGGGGTGGTGACGATGGTGTATTTGGCAAGGCCACGGGGCGTTGCTTCCATCTCTCCGAAGGATGCGGGCGCAGCCCAGCCATTAGGCTGCGCGCCAAGTGCCGACAGACGGATGCCGCGCAGGCTCAGCGGGTCCACCAGGATTGCCAGGTCCAGATGCCCGTCCGACAATGATTGTTCGAGGCCCGCGCTTGTCGCAACGACCCATTCCGGGCGCAGAAGCGGAAAGTCCCGCTGCAGGTCCTCGACCATGGCGGCCATGCAGGCGACGGCAAAACCTTCGGCAACGCCGATCCGCATCGCACCGCCGATATCGGGAACGTCAGAGCGGGTGATCAGCGCATTATAGGCGTCGAGCACGATCTTGACCCGCGCCAGATAGGCCTGGCCGTGCCGCGTCACCCGAAGCCCACGCCCATGCCGTTCCAGAAGCGGCGAGCGGACGGTCGCCTCGATCTGCTTCAATCGCAGCGACAGCGTCGGCTGCGTGACGTTCAGCATTTCCGCGGCCCGCTGAACGCTTCCAAGCTCGGCAGTCCAGAAGAAGGCTTCAAGCTGCGGCACCGACGGACGACTCATTGGAAAATCCTATCTAAGCGGACAATTCAAACCAATTGGACGAATTGAATTTATGGAAGGATTATGCCTGACGGTTGGTTGTTTCAAGAGGAGGGAGGTCTCGAATGAACAGACGACGCATTTGGATTGCACTGCTGATCTTTTCGGCGGTGGTCATCAATTATGTCGATCGCATTGCCCTGTCGATCGCATCAAAACCCATCGCCGCCGAATTCGGCTTCAGCCCGGTGCAGATGGGATATCTGTTTTCCGGCTTCCTGTGGACCTATGTGGTCTGCCTTATCCCGCTTGGCCTGCTGGTCGAACGCGTCGGGCCGAAGCGCATGGTCGGCGGCGGCATCGCGATCTGGTCGGCCGCGACCGTGCTGACTGCGGCGACCGGCGGTTTTGCCTCGATCTTCCTGGCCCGGCTGGTGATGGGCGCCAGCGAAGCCTCCACCTTCCCGGCCTGTGGCCGGATCATCCGCGACTGGTTTCCGCAAAAGGAACGTGGCCTGGTGACGACGCTGTTCAACGGCGGCTCCTCGGCCGGTCCCGCAATCGGTGCCATCGCCACTGCCGGGCTTGTCGAATATGCCGGCTGGCGGTCGGCCTTCGTGGTGCTTGGTATCGTCGGCTACATCTGGCTGATGGCCTGGCTTTACTGGTTCGCATCGCCTGAAAAGGCGACATGGCTATCCGAAGAGGAACGCCAGAAGATCATCCGCGAACGCAATGGCGAAGAGGCACAGGCGGCTCCACTCGCCACCGCACGGCCTTCGACACTCAAATATCTTCTGTCGCAGAGAAGCATCTGGGGTCTGGTCATCACCCAGGCCTGCCTCGTCTACACCGCCTATCTGTTCCTGACCTGGCTTCCGAGCTTCCTGCAATCGACCCGCGAACTGTCGACGATGAACACCGGTTATCTCACCGCCATCCCCTACCTGATCACCATCGTGCTCGGCGTGACGATCGCCTGGGCGAGCGACCGGATCCTGTCGTCGCAAAGCGTGCGGGCCGGCCGTCGGCGGAATTTCATCGCTGCCATGGCGATCCTGTCGCTGCTCATCCTGCTTGCGCCCGTCGTCAGCGATCTCTGGGAACTGCTACTGGTGCTGACCCTGGTTCTGACCGGCTCGACCACCGGCGCCGGCCTCAACTTCACGCTGGCAAGCGACCTGCTGCGCAATCCGGCCGATGTGTCGCGCGTCATCGCCATCACCGCACTTGGCGGCAACCTGTTCGGCCTGATCGCGCCGATCATCACCGGTTACGTCGTCGCCGCCACAGGCGGTTACTCCGGGGCCTTCGGTGTTGCAGCGGTGCTGCTGGTGGTCGGCGCTATCGCCACCCTGACAATGACCCGCAAACCGATCGAGCCGGAATTCGATCCCACCACCGATGCGGCTTCTCTACCAAAGGACATGGTTCGAGCATGACATATCACTACGCGACGTTGCGGCGGCCGATCACCGAGGAAACCAGGCTTTGGGTAAGCGAGGATTTCCCGGAAATCGCGCTGATCCAGAACCCTGATCTTCGGCAAAAAGTGATCGAAGCCTGGAGCTACGCTCTGTGCTGCTCCAATTTCGCCCGCCTGACCGACATCCCGCCGGACGGCAATCCGGGTTCCCCGGTGCTGAAGACCGGGACCCAGGCGGACCATGTTCGCGGAGTGCTGCGCTATGCCCGCGCCATTGCCCGAGAATTCGAGGAGACCTATCCGCAGGTTTCGATCGACTGGGACATCCTGCTCGCCGGTGCTGCCTGCCATGATGTCGGCAAACCCTATGAATTCGACGAAAGCAACCGTGAGAGGTGGGCGGCCGCGCCCGCCCAGGCCGGCGCGCCCACCTTCCGCCATTCGGTCTTCGGCATGCATGTCTGTCTTGTCGTCGGCCTGCCGGACGAGGTGGCGCATATCGCCGTCGGCCACTCGTTCGAAGGCAATCATATGGGGGTCAGCACCGAATGCATGATCGTCCGCCAGGCCGACCATGGCTGGTGGCATGTCGCCGGTGCGCTGGGCCTCATCCGCGAAGACACGATTTCAGGTCTCGCAAGCAATTTGAGAAGCCGCTGAGCTTCCGGCCCGCAGCGGCCGATACTGGGAGGAAATTCATGAACGACAGACCCGACATCATCCACAAGACTGCCAGGCGCATCCTGCCGATCCTGATGCTGTGTTACCTGGCGGCCTTTCTCGACCGCGTGAATATCGGTTTTGCAGCACTCACCATGAATGCCGATCTCGGCTTCTCGGCCTCTGCCTTCGGTTTCGGCGCCGGCATCTTTTTCCTCGGTTATGTTCTGTGCGAACTGCCGAGCAACCTGATGCTGGCACGTGTCGGTGCGCGGCTGTGGATCGCCCGTATCCTGATCAGCTGGGGCATTCTGTCGGCGCTCACCGCCTTCGTCTGGAACCCGGCGAGCTTCTATACCGTCCGCATCCTGCTTGGCGCAGCCGAAGCCGGTTTCTTCCCCGGCATGATCTTCTACATGACGTTGTGGTTCCCGAAGGCCTATCGCGGCCAGATGTTTTCGACCTTCAACGTCGCGGTTCCCCTGGCATCGGTCATCGGCGCGCCGGTTTCCGGCCTCATCCTGCAGGGTTTCGAAGGCGTCTGGGGCCTGCATGGCTGGCAGTGGATGTTCCTGATCGAGGGCCTGCCGGCGATCATCATGGGCTTTGTCGTGTTCTTCTATCTCAAGGACAATCCGGCCTCTGCCACCTTCCTCGACGAGGGTGAACGCCGCTGGCTGTCTGACCGGATTGCCGCCGAGCGCTCCGAGCGGGAAAAGGTCGAGCATTTTTCCGTCGGCCGGGCGCTGGTCGATCCCCGCGTCCTACTGATGTGCCTGATTGCCGTCGGCCTCGTCATCGGAACGACCGGCATCGCCATCTGGATGCCGCAGTTCATCAAGCAATTCGGCCTTTCGACAATGCAGACCAGCCTTGTCGCGGCCATCCCGTTTATCTTCATGGCCATCACGATGATCACCGTCGGCCGGCATTCGGACAAGACGGGCGAGCGCGTCTGGCACACGGCCGGCCCCTTTCTGGTCAGTGCCTGCGGTTTCCTGATCGCCGCCTTCTCCTCAAGCCCGGTGCTTGGCGTCATCGGCCTGACGATCGGCGCGGCGGGGATCGGCGGCGCATCGCCAACCATCTGGATCTTCCCCTCGACGCTTCTGACGGGCACGGCGGCTGCAGCCGGCATCGCGCTGATCAACTCGGTCGGCAGCACCGGCGGTTTCTTCGGCCCGACGATCATCGGTTGGGTGCGTGATACGACCGGCGGTTTCCAGGGGGCGTTGATCTTCCTCGCCATCGCCATGGCCATTACCGCGATTGCGATCTTCATCCTCGGCCACGCCATGCGCGACATGATCCGGCCCAAGACCCAGACTCACGCCTGAACGGAATATCATCATGAAGATTACCGAAATCCGCCTCTACCTGCTGACCGCGCCGCTGGACGAGGCGATCGGCAATGCGCTGGTGTTTTTCGCCAGCCGCCAGACCCTCTTGGTGGAAATCGTTGCGGACGGCCTGTCCGGCTGGGGCGAGGCCTGGGTCGGACCGGCAACGGCTGCCGCGACGATCGAATATCAGCTCTCGCGACACCTGATCGGCAAGGACCCGACCCAGATCGGCGCGCTTTGGCAGCAGATGCGCGAAGCAAACGAGGGTGATGCCGTGATGCCGGCCATCGCTGCCGTCGACATGGCGCTGCATGACCTCACCGCACGCGCCTGGGACCTGCCCCTGTGGAAGCTCCTCGGCGGCGCAAGGCGCGACAAGGTGCGTGCCTATGCGAGCGGTCCCTTCTTCAAGCCCGGCGGCCATCCCTATCGCGATTTCGGCCGCGAGCTGGATGACTATCTCGAACAGGGTTTCCAGGCCTTCAAGCTGAGAAGCGGCTACGATCCCAAGGACGATGTGACGGCGGTGATCAATGCCCGTCGCCAGATCGGCGACGATGCCGACCTGATGATCGACTTCAACCAGTCCTGCACGCCGCGGCGTTCGATCGCCACGGCGGCCGAGATGGAGGACGCGCGGCTCCTCTGGGTCGAGGAACCGGTGCGGCCGACGGATCTCGCCGGCTATCGCCTGGCATCCAGTCACATCAAGACCGCGATCGCCGGCGGCGAGGCGATCTTCAATCCCGCCGGCTTCCTGCCGTTCCTCGCCGATGGTTCGATGGATGTGCTGCAGCCGGATATCGCGATCTGCGGCGGCCTGACCGGCGTTTCACAGGTTGCGACGCTGGCGGCCATGCATCTTCGGCCCGTCATCCCGCATGTCTGGGGAAGCACGGTCAATTTCCACGCCGCATTGCATCTAATCGCCACGCTGCCGCCGCACCGCGCCGGCGGCAAGGACCCTTATCCCTATATCGAATTCGATGTCGGGCCGAACCCGTTGCTCGATCTCGCCGGCCGGCCGCAGCTGGACGGCAACGGCATGGTTTCGATCCCCGACCGGCCCGGCCTCGGCATCGACATCAGGCCTGCCGACCTCGAAGCCTATACGACGGAACAGCGGACGATCCGGGCCTGATCCCGCCCGGAAATACCCCCTCGGGCTGCGGTGCGGAACTTTCGAAGCGCAGAACCCCGCGTAAATGCCGGCAGGTCACCCTGCCGGCATTTTTATGTCAAAGCCGTCGCCTATTTGCCGGCAGCCGGGTCCTTCAGCTTGTTGACGCGCAGGATCGTGTCGCGGTTCAGCTTGTCGCGTTCCGGATAGGGCGTGCCCTGCGCCACCGTGGCGTAACCGTCATGGAAGCGCATGAACGAACCGTCATGGGCGGTGGAGGCCTGCGGCCACTTCGTCAGCCCCTTGCCGTTCGGATTGCCGGTCTTCACGAAATTCGCGAGATAGGAAGACATCGTGTCGGCCATGCGGAAATCGGCGCCGGTCCAAAAGCGCTGACCTTCCGTGTTGCGCAGCGAATCGAAGAAATACCACAGGTCGGAAGAGTGGAAGGACCCGTAAAATTCAGAGTTTCGGCCGGGAGGCGCGTTGTTGAAATAATAGGCGTAGATATTGAAGTCCTTGTTGCGTTTCTTGGCGGTCTCGGCCGACAGGATATAGGCCTGCAGGTTGTAATCCGACTTGGCGCGCAGGCTCATGCGATAGGCTTCGAGCGGGTTGGACGGGCGATAGACCTGTTTCCAGGCGTCGTCGTAACCGAGCGTCTTCATTGCGGCGGCAAAGTCCGCATCGCTTAACGTCTTGTCCGGGCCGCCCATCAGCGACGTATATTCATCCGATGCGCCGCCCATCATGATGTCGATGCCGTCGAGCGCATGCGGGCGCAAGAGGTCAATCGACTTGTCGGTAAACACGTAACCGTCGATGGCGTGCTGGGCCGGGATATTCGTCGCCTTGTGCAGCGCCTCGTAAAGCTGCGTCTT
This sequence comes from Aliirhizobium sp. YIM B11859, assembly GCF_057163345.1. NCBI lineage: Bacteria > Pseudomonadati > Pseudomonadota > Alphaproteobacteria > Hyphomicrobiales > Rhizobiaceae > Aliirhizobium > Aliirhizobium sp. YIM B11859. The sequence continues at coordinate 49,037 of NZ_JBXHAY010000004.1, read as the reverse complement.
GCCGTCCGCCGCGGTCTTACCGATAAAATCGTCGGTCGGGATGGCGCGCAGGTCCGCAAGGCTCATCGGCTTGCCGAACACCTGCTCGATCGCCTTGGCATTCGCCTGTTCGCTTTCCTTGAGCGGTTTCATCGCCGACGGCAGGAGGCCGGTAAAGCCGCTTTCGATCACGGCGCGGTGGAACAGGCCCTTGGCAAGCGGCGAACGCAACAGCATGGTTGAGTTGCGGGCGCCGGCCGACTGGCCGCCGATCGTGACAGTCTTCGGATCACCGCCGAAACCACTGATATTGTCGCGCACCCATTTCAGCGCCTTGATCTGGTCAAGGATGGCGTAATTGCCGGAAACCTTGTTGGGGCTCTCGGCAGACAGTTCCGGCAGCGTCAGGAAACCCGGCGCACCGGTGCGATACTGGATCGCCACCACGACGATGCCCTTGGCCGCCAGTTTCGAGGCGTAAAACTCCATTTCCGAGGCGTAACCGTGATGGTTGCCGCCACCATGGATCCAGACATAGACCGGCAGCTTCTCGCCCTTGCGGCGGGCGGGCGTCCAGACATTGAGGTTAAGGCCGTTTTCGCTCGCCTTCGGAAGGAAAGCGGGGTCGAAATAAAACTCGTCGCCCCAGAACTGGCCGGTCGGGTTGCCGTTTATATCCTGCAGGGCCTGATCGCCCCAGGTATCCGCCTTTTTCACGCCGTCCCATTTGACGACGGGCTGCGGTGGCCTGAAGCGATTTTCACCACCGGTCGGGCCGGCGAACGGAATGCCCTTGAACACTTCCACGCCGGAAACATCCGTCTCGACACCACTGACCTTGCCGCCCTCGACGGACACGACGCCGATCTTGCCTGCCGCAAAACCAGCCGTGGCGCCAAGCGATGCGAGCGTCGCGGCTAATGCCACCGTTCCCAACAATCGCGATACACCCTTACTCATGAATATGAACATGGAACCTCCTCTTTCCGTCTGATGCAATAGCCGGGTTTCGTTTTTCAAAGCCCGGAGTGATCCGAAGTCTTTCAATTGACGGCCGTGAACAGGTCGCAATGGCGTGCCTTTCGATAGTCGATGTCCGAAATGACCTCCGTCTGGCCACCCTTCCGGAACACGATCCGTTGTGGGGCGTCGGGCGTGAAGGCCGGCCATTGCGCCGATCCCGTCACGCCTTGCGGCGAAGCAAGGCTGATCCAGAATGCCCGCATCATTGTCGCAAGCTTCTTCTGCTGATCGTTCAGACCGTTCGGAACGGTGTTTTCACCCCAGACATAGGGAAGTTCGGCACTGTGCGGCACGCCGAGATCGAAGGAAGACGGCACGCTGGCATAGGGGCGGATCGGCGCCGTGACATCGGCAAACTCATAGGCATGAACGGATGTCCATTTGGACAAAGCATCGAGCGCGAGACTTGTCGGGCAGATGTATTTCTGTTCCGCATCCAGGCTTCCGAGTGCAAGGCCCGGACTGGACTTGGCGGCATCGGCATAGATCGCAAAGGCGGCATCCGCCTTCGGTCCCATGCGTGTCTTCACCTCGTTTTCCCACTGGGCCTTGTCGACCGGCTGATCGAGAAGGTCGTTGGCCTCATAAACGAAGATCCGGGTTTCATCCCGCGTATTGCCGACGATCAACGGCACGCGGTTGAAATCGCCGCTCCTGAAAGCCTCCATCGCCGTCTTCGGCTGGGCATATCCACCAAAGACTGTTGCAATCGTCATTTTCGACTTGGTCTGGGCATCGAGAATTTCAGAGGATGTCTTGGACCGCAGGCAGGCCAGGCGATCCTGCCCGTCCTTGCAGCCGATTGCCTCGGCGAATTTCTCGCCGGACTTGACCGCCTCGGCATTCGATATGGCGGGGCAATCGCGGCCGCTCTCGATGACCGCACCCTCAAAAAGACCCTTCGCTTCGGGCGACGCCAGAGCGAAACAGACGCCGCGCGCCCCGGCAGACTGGCCGGCAATCGTCACCCGGTCCGGGTTGCCGCCAAAGGCTGTAATGTTCTGCTTGACCCAGCGAAGCGACTGAAGCTTGTCCAGATCGCCGAAATTGCCGCTGCTCTGGCCATCCTTCGATTCCGCATTCAGTTCGGGAAGTGCGAGAAAGCCGAGCGCGCCGAGCCGGTAGTTGATGGTCACGACGATATTGCCGGCCTCGGCCAGTTCGCGAGGGTCCCAATCCGTCTTGGCGCCATTGACCGAGCCGCCGCCATGAAACCCGACGAATACCGGCAGTCCCTTCCCGCCGGATGCGGGTGCATAAACGGTGAGCGTCAGGCAATCCTCCGTCCAGCTTGCCGGTTTGTCCGGCCGCCAGTAGATCGCCTTCTGCACACATTCATTGCCTGCCGCATTTGCCTGGAATGGCTGCTTGAAGGCGTCTACCGGTTCCGGTGCGGCCCAGCGCAGCTTGCCGACCGGCGGCTTTGCATAGGGAATACCCTGATAGAGGACAAGGTCGCCCTGTTTTGCGCCTTCTATCTCTCCAACCGGAGCAGATACGGTTTGCGCGAGCACCGGGCTCGCGAGCGCCGTGAACAGGCAAAAACCGAGGAGCAGCCGAAATCGGCCCATGCCTCGACGGTGGGTGCGATCGATCGTGCGCATTTTATCATTCCTCCATGACATCGATGCCGACATGCGGCAGAACCGGGCATACTGTGACGGCATGCCCGCAATTGGCGAGATCACAGCGCGCCGGCTGCCTGCAGCACCTTACGGTCGAGATCGACGGCGACACGCGACTTCCTGTCGAAGACCATGGTTGCGGGGTGATCCGTCGTATAGGCGGGCCACTCGGGAAGGCCCTTGGCGCTCGGTTTGCCGGTGCGGGCGAAATTGATCCAGGCCTGGCTCATCTTTTTGGAAAGAGCGAGCGCCTGCTTGCCGCCGCCCGTCGACGTCTTCGCCAGTCCGGCATTGGCGAACACATAAGGCAGTTCCGAGCAATGCCAGGACATGGCAATGCCGTCGAGAACCGGCGATTCATAAGCGAACATGTAGGAATAGACCGGCGCGCCAGCCTGCTTCGCCTTCAGGTCGAGATCGCGGATCGCACCGGGGCGGAAATAGGTGTCGATGAAAAACGCATCGCCCGGCTTCTTTTCCGGATAGGCCACTGCAAAGGCTTTCGCCACCGCATCCGCCTTGCCGCCGAAACGCTGTTTCAGCTTCGCCGCGACCTTGGCATCGTCCCAGCCGTCTCTATTGTCGGCCAGAAGGTCAGCGGGCTTGTTGCGGATGACGGTCTCGAACTCGTTGAGCGTGTTGCCGACCATCAGCGGAATGTCACGGGCCTGATCGACCCAGCTCTTGCCGACGGGGTTTGCCGGGATGAAATCACCATCCTCGACCGGTGCGTAACGGGCATCCTTCGCCCCTTGCGCCGTCGCGTCCTTGATCGCCTTGTCCGAGGCGGCGATCAGCCTGGAATAATCGATATCCGCAAGCTTGCCGACCTCATCGGGCTTGAGGCCGAGATTGGCAAGCGTCAGTTCGGCCACCTTGCGCGAAGACGCCTGGTCGGTCACCGAATCCACCCGCGATCCGCTCTGGACGATCGCCTTTTCGAACAGGCCCTTGGCCGAGGGCGTGCCCATCAGTGCCCTCACCTTGTAACCGCCGCCCGACTGACCGAAGATCGTCACATTGCCGGGATCGCCGCCGAAAGCCTCGATATTCTGGTTGACCCATTTCAGCGCCGCGACGAGATCGCTGATGCTGGCATTGCCGGAATATTTGTATTTTTCGCCATATGCCGACAGATCGAGGAACCCGAGCGCGTTAAGCCGGTGGTTCAGCGTCACCACGACGACATCGCCCTGCTTGCTGAGGTTATGGCCATCATAGGAGGTGAGCTCGATGCCCGATCCGTTGGTGAAGCCGCCGCCATGGATCCACACCATGACCGGGCGCTTCTTCTTGTCCTTGATCCCCGGCGTCCAGACATTGAGGAACTGGCAATTCTCGCTCATCGGCATGTAGCGATGCGGATTGAACAGCTCATCGCCGGCCACCGACGTCATCTGCGGAATGAAGCAGTTTTCGCCATATGTCACCGCCGGTCGCACGCCCTGCCAGGGTTTGACCTCTTCTGCCGGCATGAAGCGATCGGCACGCGCGTAAGGCACGCCGAGATAACTGTAGACGTCGCCATCGACGGCGCCGACAAGGCTGCCCTTGTTGGTCTCGACCACGGTTTTTGCCGTCGATGCGACAAATTGGTCGGCAGCTGCCGGATGGATGCCAATGGTGAGCGGCGTCATCGCGGCGATTGCCGCGAGAAAAAATGTCTGCCGGCAACTGCGCCTGAAAAAGAGATTAAGCATCGGGTATCCTCCCATGATCCCAATAAACGACCGAACAAGGCAAGACCGACCGCACCCTCTCCAAATCCCGGGCGCAGTTCGGCGGAAAGTGTTTTTGGTGATAGTCGGGATGCACCCATCGCGAGCGCGGACAGTTATGCCCCGTCGCCGGCCGTCCCATTCTCCTCCACATCCTCCAGGGGGATATTTGGAGCAGATATCGGCGCTGTCCAATCAGGATTTCTTGACGCCAGACATTGGTTTTCCCAATCAATCAGATCGAAGCCGAAGAGATCCTCAGGTCCTCCCAAGGAGAGGCCCGGCAAAGGAGCGGATCAGGGCCGCCAATTCCGCCGGCGCCTCCAGCGGGGAAAGGTGGCCGACGCCCTGAAGCAGATGCATTCTCGCCTGCGGGATTCGCGGCAGCAATTCCTGCCGCAAGGTCGATGGCGGATCGACGCGATCTTCATCGCCGGAAATGACGAGGGTGGTGGGAATGGCGATATCTGCGACGGCTGCCGTGATACCCTCCTGGCTTGCGGCAAGCGGCCATGCAAGCTTTGCCGCCGGGGCGCCTCGCAGGCTGTCGGCGACGACGCCTTCGAGATCTTCCGGCTCAAGCGGACGTCCGGCAAGCACCTGCTCGACCGTCGCAATGATGGTCTCACGGCTCGTATAGGCGCCAACCATGGACTGCCGAACCTCAAGCGGCAGCGCCATGGGCGAGGGCGGCGATGGCGCCACCAGAATTAGCCCCGCCAGGCCCGATGGTCGGCGCGAGGCGAAAAGCTGCCCGACCTTTCCACCCATGGAATGGCCGACGACGACATAGTGGTCCAGTCCCAGGCCGTCGATCACGGCCTGCGCATCGTCGGCAAGGCTTGCCAGATCATAACCGCTTTCCGGCTTGTCGGACCGGCCCCAGCCGCGCTGGTCCATCGCGACGGTGCGGAAATCATCCGGCAAGGCGGCTGTCACATGCCGCCAGGTGTACGACGAGCCACCCCAATAGTGCAGGAAAAGGAGAGCGGGCGCTCCCCCTCCCCTGTCCTCGACATGAAGGTCTATGCCGTTCGATGTGATCTTCATTTGAAGCAATCCTTTATTGCCGGGTCGCGATAGCGGCGGCCGATCAAATGCCGCTCAGGCTGCGGCCTTGAGGATGAAGCGGGTCACGACATCCGGATGCGACAGCATCGGCACATGGCTCGAATCCACATGTTCGATCATGGCGTTCATCCGGGCGGCCATGCGTTCCTGATCGGCCTGCAGGATCGCCTGATCCAGATTGCCGATAAGGTAATAGGTCGGCCGTGTATGCCATGCCGCCTGTGTCAGGGTTCCGCCGAGTGCCGCACCGTTGATCGGCCCCTGCGTGGCGTAAAGTACGGCCTTTTCGGTTTCGCTCAGGTCCTGGGCGAAGAGGGTGGAAATGCCGGTTGGCGTGAGCTTGAGGAAACCCTCCGCATCCGGGCGGATTTCGGCGTTGAGCGGCGCGGATTCGAACTGGGCAAACAGCGATCCGGCGGATTCACCCGCGTCGGGGGCAAAGGCGTCGATATAGACGAGACGCGACACTTTCGGATCGTTGCCGGCCTCGCCGATGACGGCACCGGAATAGCTGTGTCCGACCAGAACGACATCGCCCTCGACAAGCGCGATCGCCCGGCGCACTGCGGCAACGTCGTTTTCGAAGCTGGAGAGCGGAAGCTGGACGGCGGTCACTGCCATGCCGCTTGCGGCCAGCATCGGGATGACCTTGGACCAGCAGGAACCGTCTGCCCATGCGCCGTGAACCAGAATAATATTGGAAATCATTGTCTTTCTCCTTTGGGGTATAGGGGTGTGAACGAGGTGGTCAGGCCATCCAGCCCGAGCATCGAATGACGGAGCAGAAATTGCCGCGGCAGAAATGCGGCTCCTTGTCGGAGATGACGTCCGCCTTGACGTTGCCGAAGGTTGTCTGAGGTTTGTGTTTGATGCCGTCGTAGAAGGCCTGGATGATGTCTTCCTTGAACTGCAGCGTGCGCGGGAAGGCGGCGACCACCGCCTCCCGGATATCTGCGGCATAAAGGTCATAGGTCAGGCCCAGCACATCCATCTCGACGCCCGCGGTGGTCAGGGCGATCACCGGATGCATGAATTCCGGCACGCCGGGCGTGGTGTGCAGCGCAATGCCGGTCCAGACTTTCTCGATGTCGGACGGATCGACGCCGTGACCTTTCAGGAAATCGCGTGCGGCGTTTGCGCCATCGACCTCGAAACGCAGATCCGCGCTGCTATGCGACGGCATCAGGCCGATGTCGTGAAACATCGTTGCGGCGTAGAGAAGTTCGCGGTTGACGCTGAGGCCACGCTGCCGACCGGCGATCGCACCGAAAAAATATACCCGGCTCGAATGGTTAAAGAGCAGTTCGGTTTCGGTATCGCGAACGAATTCGGTGATGGCGCGGCAGAGCGCGCTGTCGGGAATGGAAACCCCGTCGATGCTGGAAGCCGAAAACAGGGCGTCCGTTACGGTCAAGCGATTTTCCTGTGCCATGTCAGTGTCTTCCTGTCGATGGACGTGCATCGGCCGCCCCTAAAAGGGGGATCCGTTGGTTCATGTTAATTCGTTGAATTTGACGCTTGGAACGGGGCCGATCGGCCTTGCGTCCTGCCCCTTCTTGATCGCAAGAATGCGGGCCGGCGGCAATGCCGGCATACGCCGGGAAACTGCCAACCTGGCGCGATAAACTGCCGGGCTCCTGTCTGCGGTCGAAAAACCGACCGGCTGGAGCCGCCCTGTCAACCGGCGCTGAGAAGGAAAAGACGCTGATGGCTTCCAGAGATATAGCCGTGGTCATCCACGACGGCGTTCAGGCGCTGGATGTTGCCGGGCCTCTGGATGTGTTTGCGGCGGCCAATGGCTTCCTGCCGGAGGACGAGCGGTATCGTTGCCTGCTGGTGGCTGGAGACACCGCGCCGGTTCGCAGTTCGAACGGAATGTGGATGACGCCCGACCTGAGCTTTGAAGAGGCCAGCCGCCGGTTCGACACGGTGCTTGTTGCCGGCGGGCCGGGCCTGCCTGACCGCGAAGCGGACGAGACGATGTCGGAATGGCTGCGCGACTGGGGCGTATTGGCGAGACGATATGGCTCGATCTGCAACGGCACATTCGCGCTCGGGCATGCAGGCCTACTCGATGGCCGGACGGTGACCACCCACTGGTTATGCTCGGCAGCGCTGGCGGAAAAATTCCCGACCGCGCGTGTCGAGCACGACCGGATCTATGCGCGCGACGATCGCCTCGTGACATCGGCCGGTGTGACGGCCGGCATCGATCTGAGCCTCGCGCTTGTCGGCGAGGACCATGGATCGGCGGTATCGCTTGCCTGCGCCAAGGGTCTGGTCGTCGTGGCGCAGCGCCAGGGCGGTCAGTCCCAGTTCAGTCCGCTGCTCCTGCCGCCCAGCGAAACGGAGACCCCGCTCGGCAAGGTTCAGGCCTATGTCATGGAGCATATCGGCGAGGCGTTTCCGGTGGAACGTCTGGCCGGCATTGCCGGCGTCAGCCCGCGCAGCATCGCCCGGCTGTTCGTCCAGGAACTGGACATCACGCCACACGATTTCGTCGAAGGCATCCGTATCGATCAGGCGCGCAATCTGCTGGAGGCAACCGAAAAGGCACTCAAGGTCATCGCCTTCGAGTGCGGTTTTGCCAGCACCGACCAGATGCGCAATGCGTTTCAACGCAAACTCGGAACCACGCCGCTGCGCTATCGCGAGAGTTTCCGGGTTACATCGGGATAGAGCCGATCGCCCGGCCGGCTTGCCTGTAGAGCGCAGTTGCCGTCAACTCTGCCAGAAGCCGGCAAGATGGACGATACGCCCCTCGTCGCCGTAACGGGCATAACTGTTGCCCGTCAGGATCACCGCGCCGCTCTGGTCGAGCATCGACCAGCTTGCAAGCGACTGGTTGTTCTGGACGATCAGCTCCGATGTGTCGAAATAGGCACCGGGATATGTGTGCTGGAATTCCTCCAGCATGGTCGTGAGATCGGCAACACCCTGGCCGTTGGCGCCGGGTGCCGTGAACGTGACGCCGTCCGCGACACTTGCCGCAAGCATGGTGGCACGATCCTGTGGGGAAAGATGGCGCCAGGCATCCGAATAGATGGCCCAGAGCGTTTGAATATCCGCTGTCATGACGGTCTCCGTTGCGTTAGAGTGATGTCCGCAAGCTAGGTGCCAATCGGAGCACAGTCGATAATTGAAAGGCCGAGATCGTTTATCGATCGTCCAATATAAGGGCGATCCGCTTTCGGACCTGATCCGTCTCCTTCGGCCAAAAACGACCCTCTGGGCGCGCATCGACGCTCATGGGCAATGGGGTGTAAGCTTCTGTCAGCGCGACGATCTGTTGTTCTGCTGGGTCGAAAGCGGGGATTGTCATCTGCTGCGGCCCGGCGCCGAGCCCATGACGCTGAGACAGCATGATTTCGCCTTCGTGCGGACATCCACGCCCTTCACGCTTGCCTCCGATCCCGGCGCGGAACCGGTCGGCAGTGACGAGATCATCGCCGCGACCGGGCTTTCGGCAATGACCATTGGCGATGGCACGGGCGCGACACCCACGGTTCTCCGCGGCGGCCGGTTCGTCTTCGATACGGCCAACGAGGCGCTGGTGACGACACTTCTGCCGCAGGTCGTCCGGCTGAATTCGGCCGATCCGCGATCCTCCGGGCATTTGAAGGCGCTGCTGACGATGAACGAAGAGGAAAGCAGGTCTCAGGCATTCGGCAGCCAGCTTTTCGTCGCACGCTTGATGGAACTGATCCTGCTCGAAGCACTACGGCAGGTGACGATCGATATGGACGCGCAGCGGACCGGCCTGCTTGCCGGTCTGGCAGACCCGAAGATTGCGCCGGCACTCACGTCCATTCACGCCGATCCGTTGCACCCATGGACGGTGACGGCCCTGGCGCGGCTGTGCGGCCTGTCACGATCGAGCTTTGCCCATCGGTTTGGCAGCATCATGGGAATCGGTGCGATCGAATATCTTCAAGAGTGGAGGATAGCGCTGGCAAAGGATGCGCTGCGATCGAGCAACCTGACGATTGGCGAGGTCGGCCTGCAGGTCGGCTTCCAGTCCCCAAGCGCCTTCAGCACCGCATTCACCCGGATCGTCGGTTGCTCTCCGAAACGGTTCCGCGACGGCGGCAGGCCTCAAATGCGAGCGCCCCAATAGGCCCGTCAGTCCTGCAGGTGCAGGGCATAACGGGTATGCCGCCGTTCTCCGGTGCGGGTCAGGGCGCCGATCTCGACGAGGTGCTGCAAATCGCGTGTCGCGGTTGCCCGCGATGTGGCGGTGATGGAAATATAGTTCTCCGCGCTCAGGCCACCCTTGAAGCCGGTAATGCCCTCGCGAAAAATGCGGGCGATGACCTTTTCCTGGCGCTCGTTAAACCGGCCGCGAAACCGATCGTGGAATTTCGTCTTGCGGATGAAGAAACCGATGCGTTCGATGGTCGCCTGCTGGGCATCGAGAACGGTCTGCGAAAAATAGGCGATCCAGCCGTTGATATCGAGTTGCCGCTGGTGGCGCTCCAGTTCCGAATAATAGGATTTCCGGTCGCGCTCGATGGTGAAGGCGAGCGAGATCAGGCTCGGCTGCCCGATATTCTGCGCCAGCGACTTTTCCGCCAAGGCACGCCCCAGCCTGCCATTGCCATCTTCGAAAGGATGGATGCTTTCGAAATAGAGATGGCCGATGGCGGCACGGGTAAGTGCTGCGATCGGCCCCTGCCCGCCCGGCGCCGAACCGTTGAACCAGTCGATGAAACGCGCCATTTCCGGCGCGACCTTCAAGGATGGCGGCGCTTCGAAATGGATCACCGGTTTGTCCAGCCGGCCCGAGACGATCTGCATCGCGTCATCGTGGCGGCGATAGGCGCCGATCGTTTCGATATAACGGTTTCCAGCCATGAGCATCGAATGCCATTGGAAAAGTTGCTGTTGATCGAGCGCGCCGGACCAGTTGCGATAGACATCCGCCATCATCTCGGCGATGCCGCGCTCCTGCGGGCGGACCGGACGATCATCGCTGTTGAGGCCGAATTGCCGGCGCAGCGACGACTGGACGCTTGCCCGGTCGAGAAACTCGCCTTCGATCTGCGAGGTCTTGACCGCCTCGTCGCTGAGCAGTTCGATCCGCAGCTGGCTGCTGTCATCCTCGCTGAAATGTCGGACCGCGCCGATCACCTCACCCGACGACTGGAGAAATTTTTGCTCCAGCGGCGCGATGGCTTCGCTGTCATAGGTGAAATTCGGCCAGTCTGGATGCTGCCAGTTCCACGGCATGAGGCATAGGCTCCTTTTCTATAACTCACAAATGCGCGATTTTGTGAGTTATTGCAAGTCGCGCTATGGCTCATCAGAACGGAAAACGGCCGGCCGCAAGCGACCAGCCGTTTATCGATATGCTGCGACCGAGGGGCCTTGGCCCCTTCGCCGATGATTACTTCTTGATGGCTTCGACGTCGATGTCGAGCGCGACATTCGGGCCGAGACCGAAAGCTGTCATCTTGGAGATGCCGAAATCGACGGCGTTAAAGGAACCGGTGGCGGAGAAGCCGGTCTTGATCGTGTTCTTGTCCCACGGCAGCGGCGCTTCTGCACCCCAGGTGACAGTCAGCGTGATCGGCTTGGACGTGCCAAGCAGGGTGAGATCGCCGGTGACCTTGGCGGTCTTGTCGCCGGTCTTTTCGATCGACGTGCTCTTGAAGGTGACCTGTGGGAATTCCTCTGCATTGAGGAAGTCGGGGCTCTTCAGGTCGTGGTCGCGCTGTTCGTTATTGGTGTCGAGGCTTGCCGTGTCGAGGGTGATCTCGACGCTGCTCTTGGTAACGTCGGCCTTGTCGAAGGAGATCGTGCCGGCAACCGTCTTGAAGGCGCCATGGGCATTGGACCAGCCGCCGTGGTTGGTCTTGAAGCCAACCCAGGCGTGGGTCGGGTCGATCGCATAGCTGTCGGCGGCGAAGACGGAACCGGTCATCAGCAGGCCGGCAAAGGCAGTGGCGAGAGCGAGACGTTTCATGGTTTCTCCTTTGGAATTTGGCTAAGGGGGCGATGTTGTCCGCAACAGCGGATGGATGAGAATGAAGGGCTGAAATGCAGTGCGGACGTATCCGGCGCCGTCAGAGGAAGGCGACGAGAATGGCGATGATGGCGGGAAGTCCCGACAGGATGCCGAAGACGAGCGGCTGGGCGAAGCGCGGCAGGGCGGCAAAACGCCCGCCAATCCTGCAAAACACGAGGAAGACGGCGACCGGCAGAACCGAAAGCACCAGTGCCGCCGGCTTGGCATTGGGGGTGAACAAGACCGTCATCGCCACGCCGATGGCGGCCGTCCAGATGAAAGACAGGGCGGCAAAACCCTGAAGCGCGAAGGCATCGTCATTGCCGCGCAGATAGGCGATGTAGCGGATAAGCAGCCAGCCGCCGAACAATGCGGCCAGCGCGCCGTTCATCTGCGCCATGCCGATGTAACCGCCGGTGACGGCGGCAAGCGCCGTGCCGATGGCGGTGGCAAGCAACGCCGCGGGAAGCGGAGCGCCGGCCGGCCGGTTTGCCCGGCGGCTGACGACAGCGATCATTTCGACCGCAAGAATGACGAGGACGATGACAAGCGTCGTCACCTTTGTTGGATTGGCCATGATCACGTTGCGTCCCAGCCACCAAGCCGGGATGGCCAGCGACACGATGCTGACGATGGCGGTAATCCAGCGTGTCAGCGACTGACGCAGCAACACCGCCAGAACCGCCGCAACCACGCCGCCGGCAAACAGCAGGACTGGCAGTTTCTGCTTGGCGGCAATCGGCGGAAAGGGCGGCACACCTTCGATCGTGATATTGGCGATCGCGGCAGCAATCGGGATCAGCAGCGCGGTCAGCACCAGTGCCCGCGACGTACCACCCTTGCCGGCAAGCGCGATGACGATGCCGAAAACGAGTGGCAGAAGGACGGTGGTGAGAAAGATCTGGGTCAACATGGTCTGCAAAAATCCTGGATGGTCACCAAACGGAAGCGCTGCGCCAAACAGGCGGCGAAGCGCCGTCTTCAGCCTTTCGTGGAGGCCAGCAGGTCGTCAAAGTTAAGAGCCGGGCCGACCGGTACGATGCCGGCCGGGTTGAGGCTGGCGATCGAATAATAACCGTGCTTGATATGATCGATGCTGACGGTTTCAGCGACGCCCGGCACGGAGAGGATGCGGCGCAGATAGGCCGACAGGTTGGGGTAATCGGCGATCCGGCGCAGGTTGCACTTGAACAGGCCGTGATAGGCCGCATCGAAACGCACCAGCGTGACGAAGAGGCGGATATCGGCCTCCGTCAGACGTTCGCCAGCCAGATAGGTTTTGCCCTCAAGCCGCGCTTCCAGCTCGTCGAGCATCGAAAACACGTCGGCAAAGGCTTCCTCATAGGCGACCTGGGTGGTGGCGAAACCGGCGCGGTAGACGCCGTTGTTGAGGCGCGGATAGATCCGCTCGTTGAGCCCGTCGATCTCCTCGCGCAGATGTTCGGGATAAAGATCGACGCCGTCGTCGGCCAAGGCGCCAAAACCGCTGTTGAGCATGCGCAGGATATCGGCCGATTCGTTGTTGACGATCGTGCTGGTCCTTTTGTCCCACAGAACCGGCACCGTGGCGCGGCCGGTGATATGCGGATCGACCTTCGTGTAGATCTCATGCATGTAATGGGCGCCGTTGACGACGTCTTCGCTCGCTCCGGGATAGGTGCCGAAACGCCAGCCCTGTTTGGTCAGCTGCGGTTCGACGACCGACACCGAGATCACCTCATCGAGCTTCTTGATCTTGCGGCCGATCAGCGTGCGCGAGGCCCAGGGGCAGATCAGCGCGACATAGAGATGATAACGGTCCTTTTCCGCCGCAAAACCGCCCGTCCCTGTCGGACCGGCCGAACCATCCGAGGTGATCCAGTTGCGGAAACTCGAGGTCTGGCGCACGAAACCGCCCTTGGCATCCTTTGCCTGGACCGGCTGCCAGTCCTCTGTCCACTTGCCATCTACGAGCACGCTGCTCTCCACTCGGATCGTCGTTGAAGCGCCTGGACGAAAAGACAGGTGTCGATCGTCGGGTGCGATGAACGGCACTGTGCATCCTGCCGCCGGATGTGATAATCCGGCATCCGATGAATACAGCTCACACCGTGAGAGTGAGGTAACCATGCTGGATCGCGTTGCGGGACTGGAAGTTTTCGCCAAGATTGCCTCGGTCGGCAGCCTTTCGGGCGCGGCGCGGGCGCTCGGCATGTCGCAGACCATGGCGACCAAACATATGGCCGCCCTTGAGGATCGGCTGGGTGTCAAGCTCTTGCACCGGACGACCCGCAAGGTGACGCTGAGCGAAGCCGGCCGCCGTTATCTCGAAAGTGTGGAGCGGATCCTCGCCGAATTCGCCGAGGCCAATGCGGTCGCCGCGGCCGAGCGGATGGAGGTGACCGGCACGCTGCGGGTCAATGCGCCGGTCTCCTTCGGGGTGCGCGAACTCGTTCCGCTGATCGCCGGGCTTTCCAACCTGCATCCGGCGCTTACCGTCGAACTGGGGCTCAGCGATCGCACCGTCGATCTTGTCGAAGAGGGCTGGGACATCGCCATCCGCATCGGAAAGATCGAGGACGAGACGCTGATGGCGCGAAAGCTCGCCCGCTGCCGGCTGCTGGTCGCCGCAGCACCCACCTATCTCGAAAACCATCCTGCACCGAAGACTGTCGCGGACCTGTCGGCGCATAATTGCCTCGGTTACACGCTCTCAACCTCGGTCGGGCCAAATCGCTGGCGGTTCGGTTCTGATGGCGCGATCATCATGCCGATCTCGGGGAATTTCCACGCCAATAACGGCGATGCGCTGGTGGCGGCGGCGGTCGCCGGGCACGGCATCGTCTATCAGCCGACCTTCCTGATCGGCGACGAAATCCGCGCCGGACGGCTCGTCACGCTGCAGCTCGATCATCCGCCGACCGAACTGCCGGGCGTCTTTGTCGTCTACGCCGCCAACCGCCGCCCGCCGGCCAAGGTGAGGGCCTTCATCGATTTCCTGGTGGCCGGCTTCGGCTCCGAGCCCCGTTGGGACCGGGGCCTTGCGGATGTTTTACCGGCGCCCTGAAATCCGGTTGACGGCAAGAAAAGTTCGAAGGAATTGATGGCGATGGGCCTCCGATACCCCGAATAACACAAACTCACGATCTGTCAGTCTTGCCCTCATTGCCGCCAACCCGATTTGCATGGGCGTTTGAGCGGCTATTTGCGTCAAACGAAACACAATGTCGGATCCCAAGAATCCGCAATCTCGGCTCATCAGACGTTGAGTTGATGAGGTTGGCTTTCGGAAACATACTCGGGCGGACGATTGTGGGGGATCCAGGCTGCCCGACCACTGCGCCCGAGCGCGCAATCAAACGAGATCGATATCTTCGTAACTGCCATGCAGCGCCCAGTCTCCGGCACTAAACCGGTCGCGAGCGAAATTATGCTGGTGCCAGTAGGGATAGATATAGGCTACCCGACTGACCCTATTGAGCCTTTCAAGCTCTTCTGCGTCCAGCTTGAGGTCGACGGCTGCAATGTTGTCGCGGAAATGCTTTTCCGTCAGCCCGCCAACGACAAGCGAGCTGATCGCCGGTCGTGTCAACGTCCAGGCGAGTGAAACCTGCGCTGCCGTGACATTGCGGGCCGCGGCTATATCGTCAAGAACATCGATGATTGCCCAGAGTTTTTCCTGATCCCGGATCGGTGGTTCGGACCAGCCCGCAGCCTGCCGTGACCCCTCCGGAATACGGTTTCTACCGAATGCACCGGATAGAAGACCGGCGGCGAGAGGGCTCCAGACCATCACACCAAGCCCCTGATCGACCGAAATCGGCAGGAGTTCGTATTCGGCCTCGCGCGCCTCCAGAGTGTAATGGATCTGTTGCGTGACGAACCGCGGCAGATGCCGCTGGTCGGAAACAGCAAGCGCCTTCATCAAATGCCAGCCGGAATAGTTCGAGCAACCGATATAGCGGATCTTGCCAGCCTGAACGAGGCTGTCGAGCGCCGACAGCATCTCTTCCACTGGCGTCACGCCATCCCATTCATGCATGTGATAGATATCGATATGGTCCGTCTGCAGCCGCTTCAGGCTCCGCTCACATTCGCGGATCAGATGGAAGCGCGACACACCCTCGTCATTCGGTCCGTTGCCGATCCGCATACGCGCCTTGGACGAGATCAGTGTGCGGTCGCGCCGACCTTTCAGTGCTTCACCGAGAATTTCCTCGGAGCGTCCGAGCGAATACATGTTTGCCGTATCGAACAGGTTCACGCCGCCATCGATACAGACATCGATCAGCCGCCGGGCATCATCGACGCCCTGATCAGCAACCCGGGCAAACGCCCCGACCCCACCGAAGGAAAAGGTTCCCATCGAAATCGCCGAGACCTTCAGCCCGGACTTTCCCAGAACGCGATATTCCATCGTCTCCTCCCAATAAGACTGTTGAAAAATCCATGCCCACGAGCCTCCACCCGTGGGCCGAAAGACCGTTATTCCGCCGGCTGCCTCCTTGCCGCACGCAGTCGCTGCTGCACCGGCGCCGATTGCGCAGCATCCTGACCGTCGCTGGCCCGCAATACCAGATCCGCCCCCACCAGCATCTTCACCGAAGGTTGGCTTTCGGCAGCGTTGATGAGATCGTCGAGGATCGTCACCGCGAGATAACCGATCTTACGCTTGGAGACCTCGATCGTTGTCAGCGACGGCTCGGTCGTGGCACTTTGCGGCAAGTTGTCGAAGCCGATGATCGAAACATCGGCAGGAACCCGGACGCCGAATTCCTTCAGCGCCTTCATGAACCCATAGGCGATGATGTCGTTGGTGCAGAAATAACAGTCGGCAAGATCCAGCCCACCTTCCATCAAGACACGAGTATCTTCATATGCGCCGTCATGGGTCGATTCGATCGACAAAACATCGCTTTCGCGCACCTTGAGGCCAAGCCGTGCCATGTTCTTGAAAAACGCATCCTGCCTCAGCCGGAAATTCGTCGTGTCGACGTGACTGGCGACGAAACCGATCCGTTCGAAGCCGTGGCTGCGAAAACGTGACAGCACTTTATAGACGGCATCCTCATTGTTCATGTCGACGAAATTGGCATCGACGACATCGTAGAACGTATCGATGAAAACGGTCGGAAAGCCGATGCCCTGGATAAGCCTTATGTCATCCTCAGTAAGCTCGGTTCCGAGTGCGATCACCCCGCTGATCGGCGCGCCGGCAAGCGATTCCGCTACCGTACTGATCGGTTGTCCTTCGAAACTGACAACTTCCAGCGTGTAGTTCCGCCGGGTCGCTTCTGCCGACATTCCGTCGATGTAGTCCGAAATGAAAACGCTGTGATCGCGATTTACGGTGTGACCATGTTTGGAAATCTTGAGGAAACGCAGCGTCTCGCCGCTACCTTCATTGCCGCCTTTGAGATTGCGCGGGACATAATTGAGCCGAGCAACCGCTTCCAGCACCCGGGCACGAGTCACGCCCGAAATATCGCCCTTGCCGTTCAGCACCAGAGAGACGGTCGCCGGCGAAACGCCGGCAGCGTCCGCAATATCCCGAATTGTCAGTCTCTTCGTCGGCTTCATGCGCTTTAGGGACCCCTAAATCGGTTCAAACGTTGAAATCTGTTTAGTAAACACTCCAACTGCATACTTGACGGTTATGACAATTCAAAGCGCCGTGCAACGGCAAAAATTGACGAAAAAACCACTTGCTAAGCGAAAAATGCTTTGGTAGCCATTTAGTAAAGCTCGCGCTTGTTTACTAAACATGGGAGGAGACCATGCATAAAACCGGCGAGCAGCTGGTCATGCTTGTCGTGATCAACTGCGTTCTGCTCGCAGTGGGTGCCGCAATTTCGGGCGGTACGTTTCTTTCTGTGTTCAATCTTCAGTCCATGGCGAGCCAGGTCCCGGAGATCGGCCTGCTGGCAATCGGCGTGACATTGGCCATGTGTGCCGGCAATGGCGGCATCGACCTGTCCGGCATTGCGCTTGCCAACCTTTCCGGCGTCCTGTCCGCGGTCGTCGTGTCCTCCTTCCTGTCGAGCACCAACAGCGAAACGGCCTTCAGCCTGGCATTCATAGCCATGACTGTCGGCGTCGGCCTTGTCGGCGGAATGATCAACGGCCTGCTGATCTCGAAGCTCAACATCACGCCGATCCTCTGCACGCTCGGCACGCAGATGGCATTCATGGGGCTTGCGGTGGTGGTGTCCGGCGGCAGGGCGACGACTGTCGGCAGCCCGGATCTGTTGTCGCGCATCGGCAACGACATGTTCCTGGGCATGCCGATCAGCTTCCTGATCTTCGCCGTTGTCGCAGCCGTGATTGCAGCCGTGCTGAAATTCACCCCTTACGGGCTCTGGCTGATGCTGATGGGTACCAATCCGAAGGCTGCCGTTTATGCCGGCTTCCCGCGCACGGGCATCATCGTCGGAACCTATGCGCTCAGCGGCATGCTGTCCGGCACCGCCGGAATGATCATCGCTGCCCGCAACGTCAACGTGAAGTTCGACTATGGCAGTTCCTATCTGCTGATCGCGATCCTGATCGTGGTCATGGCCGGGGTAAAGCCGGAAGGTGGTTACGGTCGGATCGTCTGTGTTGTGCTGAGCGCCATCGCTCTGCAGCTGATGTCGAGCCTCCTGAATTTCGGCGGCCTGTCCAACTTCGTGCGTGATTTCGCCTGGGGCCTGCTGCTGCTCACCTTCCTGGCCGTTGGTCGCTACGACGTCGTTGGCTTCCTGATGCCTTTCAAAGGACACCCAAAATCTTCGGCGCCCGGCCCTCAGGCACCGAAGCCAAACAACTGAGGGATCTCGTGGAGGAGAAAATGAAAGCAGTATCGAAACATCTTCTGATCGGCGGCGTCGCAGTCGCTGCCCTTCTCTCTGGCACAGCCGGCACGTTGATGGCCCAGCAGAAGCCGGTCATCGCGACTGTCGTCAAGATCAGCGGCATTCCGTGGTTCGACCGCATGAACACCGGTGTCGAGGCCTACCAGAAGGCCAACCCGGATGTCGTTGCCACCCAGAGCGGCCCGGCAACCGCCGATGCGGCCCAGCAGCTGCAGATCATCCAGGATCTGATCGCCAAGGGCGTCAACGCTCTGGCCGTCGTTCCGATGGATCCGGCCGTCATCGAGGGCACGCTGAAGCGCGCCATGGATCGCGGCATCGTCGTCGTCACCCATGAGGCCGACAACCAGAAGAACACCCAGGCCGACGTCGAGGCTTTCGACAACAGTGATTACGGCACGGCTCTCAACGTTCGTCTTTCCGAATGCATGGGCAACAAGGGCAAGTGGACGACCTTCGTGGGTTCCCTCGGTAGCCGCACTCATATCCAGTGGGTCACGGCCGGCGAAGAAAACGCCAAGAAACATCCGGACATGCAGCTCGTCGATCCGAACAACGAATCCTTCGACGATGCCAACGGCACCTATGAAAAGGCCAAGGAAATCCTGCGCAAGCATCCCGACATCAAGGGTTTCCAGACATCCGCCGGGAACGACGTTCTGGGCGTCGGCCGCGCCATCGACGAAGCCGGCCTTTCGGGCAAGGTGTGCCTGGTCGGCACCGGCCTGCCGAACCCGTCGGCCGACCTGCTCGAATCCGGCGCAATCACCGCGATCGGCTTCTGGGATCCGCAAAAGGCCGGCATGGCGATGAATGCCGTTGCCAAGCTTCTGCTCGAGAAGAAGGAAGTCAAGGAAGGTACCGACCTTGGCGTACCGGGCTATGAAAAAGTCAGCGTCAAGAAGGGTGCCGGCGACGGCCTGCTGATCATCGGCAATGGCATGGTTCTCGCTGACAAGGCGACCTACAAGGAACACCTGTTCTAATCCTCCAGACAATACCGGCCGGCGCGATCCACGTGCCGGCCGGACCAGGCGCGCCCTCAGCGGCGATGCGCAATGAAAGAGGACTTTCCATTGTCGGCGACTTCCAACACCCAACAGACATCGGGCCGGTTTCTGGAACTTCGCAATATCCAGAAATGGTTCGGCGGAGTGCATGCGTTGCGCGGCATCGACCTGACGCTCGATCTCGGCCAGGCCTATCACCTGCTCGGTGAAAACGGCTGCGGCAAAAGCACGGTCATCAAGATCATGTCCGGCGCAATCCCGCCAAGTGCCGGCGAGATCATTCTGGAGGGCGAAACCCATTCGAGGATGACGCCGATCCGGTCGCTGAGCGCCGGGATCGAGACCGTCTATCAGGACCTTTCGCTGCTGCCCAACCTGACGGTGGCGGAAAATGTTGCGCTGAACGAACAACTGGTGTCCGGCCAAGGCCGGCTCGGTCGTTTCTTCGATCGCAAGCGGCTGAAGGAAACTGCCGAAAAGGCGCTGACGACCGTCGGCTTGCCGAACAACCGCACATTTCTCAACACGATCGTGTCCGATCTGCCGCTGGCGGCACGCCAGCTGGTGGCGATCGCCCGCGCCATAGCCACGCGCGCCAAGCTGGTGATCATGGACGAGCCCACCACCTCGCTCACCCGCCGCGAGGTCGATAATCTCATTCGCGTCGTCGACAGGTTGCGGCAGGAAAACGTCGCCGTGCTGTTCGTCACCCACAAGCTGGACGAATGTTATCGCATCGGCGGCAATGCAGTCGTGTTCCGCGACGGTCAATGCGTTGCCCAGGGGCCGATCGAAAACTACACGAAGACACAGATTGCCGAACTCATGACCGGCCGGACGATCGATTCCGCTCGTTATCGCACGGCAAAACCCATGAATGGCGAACTCTTTTCCGTCAAAGGCCTGAGTGCCGCCGGCGTTGAACGGCTGGATTTCAGCCTGCGCAAGGGCGAGATCCTCGGCATTACCGGTCTGGCGGATTCCGGCAGAAACGAACTGGCGATGGCGATCACCGGCGTGGCGCCGGCACGATCCGGCACGCTCACATTGGATGGCAGGCAGGTGACGATCCGCCGGCCCGCGGATGCGATCGATCACGGCATCGGTTACGTGCCGGAGGACCGGTTAGCGGAAGGGCTTTTCCTCGACAAGTCCATCCTCGAAAACGAGATCGCGCTGATCCTGACGCGGCTCAGCAACCGTTTCGGCGTCATCGACAAGAAAGCCGGGCGCGAGACCGCCGCCAGGCTATCGGAAGAAATGCGCCTCAACACCAAGGATCTCGATCTGCCGGTCGGTGCTCTTTCAGGCGGCAACCAGCAGCGCGTATTGATCGGCCGCTGGCTCAGCATCGAACCGAAGCTGCTTGTGCTGCATGGCCCGACCGTCGGCGTGGATGTCGGCTCCAAGGATACGATCTACCGGGCCATACAGGCGCTTGCCGAACGGGGTATCGGGCTGATCATTGTCAGCGACGACCTTCCCGAACTGCTGCAGAACGCCGACCGCATTCTGGTGATGAACGGCGGCAAGGTGGTTGCCGAATTCGACGCGGAAAAGGCGACCGAGGACCAGCTTTATCACGCCATGCTGATGTCCAAGCTGGAGACGACACAATGAATAGTTCGCGACTGGAAGAACTGCAGCAAAGCCAGACCGAGCGCCAGCCCTTCAGCATCGGGGAACTGATACGTCGGCGGCCGGAAACGATAACCGCCACATTGCTTGTCGCGATCTGCATCATCGTGGCGATCGCCAATCCGGCCTTCCTGCAGCCGTCGACTTTGGTCGATATCGGCCGCGCCAGCGTGGTGATGGGGCTGTTTGCGCTTGGCGTCCTCGTCATTCTCGCGGCCGGTGGCATCGACGTGTCATTCACCGCGATCGCGGCCTTCACCATGTATTCGCTGACCGTGCTGGTGCAGAACTATCTGCCCGGCCTGCCGATTGCCGTGATCCTGTTGATCGCGACGGTTGGCGGGGCGCTGCTCGGCGTCATCAACGGCCTGCTCGTGCATCATCTCAAGGTGCCGTCGCTGATCGTCACGATCGGCACGCAATATCTGTTCCGCGGCTTTCTTCTATCATTTATCGGCACGGTCTGGATCATGTCGCTGCCGCCGCAGATGGGCGCCTTCGGTCGCCTTCCGCTTCTGCAGTTCGAATCCGCCAATGGCGCAACGATTACCCTGCCCTTCTATTTCCTGGTTCTGCCGATCGCCGCCTTCGTTACCTGGCTGATCCTCAACCGCACCTTGATGGGCCGCGCGATCTTTGCCATGGGCGGCAATGCCAATATTGCCAGCCGGCTGGGTTACGATCTGAAGAAACTGCACATCTTCATCTTCGGTTATGCCGGCGCACTCGCGGGGCTTGCCGGTATCATCCATGTCTGCGCCAACCGCCAGGCCAATCCCTTCGATCTGGTCGGCACCGAGATCAACGTCATCGCCGCGGTCGTGCTCGGCGGCGCCAAGATCACCGGTGGCACCGGCACGGTGCTCGGCACCATTCTCGGCGTGCTTCTGATCGTCGTCATCAACAGCGTGCTCGTGCTGGTCGGTATTCCCAGCACTTGGCAGCGGCTCGTGGTTGGCATCTTCATCCTGCTGGCAGCAGCGTTCTTCGTGACGCGCCAGCGCAAGAAATAAGCTTTTCCGGAGGAACCCATGAAAAAATTTCTGAACGATCCCGTAAACTTCGTCGATGAGATGCTCGAGGGCATCTACCGCGCCCATCCGGACGTGACATATACGGCAGACGACAAGCGCTGCATGGTCACCTCCAGACCGAAGACCGGCAAGGTCGGCATCGCGACCGGCGGCGGCTCCGGCCATCTGCCGCTTTTCCTCGGTTATGTCGGTGACGGCATGCTGGACGGCGCAGCCGTCGGCGGCGTCTTCCAGTCGCCAAGCTCAGAACAGATGTATCAGGTCACCAAGGCGATCGATCAGGGCGCTGGCGTTCTCTACATCTACGGCAATTACAGCGGCGACATCATCAACTTCGACATGGCCGCCGAACTTGCCGATCTCGACGGCATCCAGGTCAAGCAATGCGTCGGCAATGACGACGTCGCCTCGTCCAAGGTCGGCGAGGAACACAAGCGCCGCGGCGTGGCAGGTATCTATTTCGTCTACAAGGCGGCAGGGGCCGCAGCCGCCGAGGGCCTGTCTCTCGACGAAGTTCACCGGCTGGCCGAAAAGGCGCGTCTGCGTACCCGCACCATGGGCGTTGCGCTTTCGAGTTGCGTGGTGCCTGAAATCGGCCATGCGACCTTCTCGATCGGTGACGACGAGATGGAGATCGGCATGGGCATTCATGGCGAACCGGGCATCAGCCGCAAGACGCTCGGCACCGCAGATGCCGTCATCGACGAGATGATGGAACGCATCTTTGCCGAGCAGGACTACAAGTCCGGCGATGAGGTCGCAGTCCTGATGAACGGCCTCGGCGGCACGCCGCTGGAAGAGCTCTACATCCTTTTCCGCCGCGTCGCGCAGTTGCTCGAAGGGCGGGGGGTCAAGGCCAAGCATGTGTGGGTCGGCGAATTCGCCACGTCGATGGAGATGGCGGGCGCATCCGTCTCGATCCTGCATCTCGATGCGGAACTGGACCGCCTCGTCGCGGCACCGGCCCACACCCCCTTCTTCAAACATTTCTCAGCCTGAGGACCATGATCATGGACGCCATTACAGCTGCCGATCTGATCCGCCTGTTCGATGCCTGGAAGCAGCTTTTTGCCGAACAGCGCGAATTCCTGATCGCTCTCGACGGCAAGGTCGGCGATAGCGATCTCGGCATCACCATGGCCAAATCCTTCGCTGCAGCGGCCGAAGCCGTTGCAGCCGAAGGCGAGGCTGCTGGCATCGCCAAGCTTCTGCGCACCGCCGGCGCCATCATGGCGCGGACGGCACCTTCCACCATGGGCACCCTGACCGCAACGGGCTTCCTGCGCGCCAGCAAGGCGGTGGACACCGCGACTGCTCTCGGCACTGCCGAAATGGCCCTGTTCTGGGTGGCGTATCGTGACGGGATCGCGGAACGCGGCAAGGCAAAGGTCGGCGACAAGACAATCGTCGACGTTCTCGATCCCGTCGCGCGCACGCTAGAAGAACAGGCTGCAGCCAACGCCCCTCTTCCTACGGCTCTCGCGGCGGCGGCAACGTCTGCCGAAGAGGCGCTCGAAAGAACCAAGACCCTGGTCGCCCAGCACGGCAAGGCTGCAGCTTTCCAGGAAAAGACGGTTGGCCTACAGGATGCCGGAGCAACGGTCGGTACACTGCTTATCAGAAAGCTCAGTGATTTTGTGGCAGCCTGAAACGGACGGCCCGACTTGACGGAGCCCGCCGGGAGCACGGCAGGTGCGGTCTGCCTGATCAGTTTGGGGAATTTTGCGAAGTGGGCTTCGGCCTCGACTATGCTGCCGCCATTATCGGCGTCAGCGCTTTGAAGAAAGGTTGACCCGACGTTCGCCAGCCAAGAGATGAATGCGGGCATCGGCCGAACCCGAGAAGACTGGCCTGCCGCACGGCTGTCAGCTTATACTCGCTGTTAATTATTTCCTGTCGCTTGGCAATCACCCGCCGAGCGCACCGACAAAGAAGATTCTCCAGCCTTGCTTCGCCAAATTTGGCATACAGACCGAAATCAGGGTGAAATTACAATCAACTCAAATCGTTAGATTTGCAGAGCTACCTCTGGCACATCCCAGCCGCGTCCGGGCATGGCAGACAGAAGCTGCCGCGTATAGGCATCCTTGGGATCACCAAACACCTGATCGACCGTGCCGCGTTCGACGATCCGGCCTTGGCTCATGACGATCAGATTATCGCATATCTGCGATGCGACGCGCAAATCATGCGTAATAAACAGGATCGTCAGGCCCATTTCGCGTTTGATGTCGGCGAGAAGCTGGAGCACTTCCTTTTGCACCGATACATCCAGCGCCGAGACGGCTTCATCGGCGATCAGGACCTTCGGTTCGACCATCAACGCCCGCGCTATGCAGATGCGCTGACGTTGACCACCCGAAAACTGTGAAGGAAAGCGATAGAGTGCATCCTCCTCCAGTTTCACGATCTTCATCAGCCGTTTAGCCCGCTCCCATGCGATGGAACGTGACACGCCAAAATTCATCGGCGCTCCAATCAGCTGCTCGCCGATCGACCGGCGAGGATTAAGCGACCCATAAGGATCCTGGAAGACGATCTGGATATCCTTGCGCGCTGCGCGCAGGCTCCCGCGCGACCCTTGCGCAAAGTTGCGGTCTCCGATCCAGATTTCGCCACCGTCAGGATCGAGAAGCCGGATCAGGCAGCGCACCAGGGTGGTCTTCCCACTGCCGCTTTCTCCAACGATGCCAAGCGTCTCGCCTCTGCGCACCGTGAAATCCGCCGGGTGGAGCGCATGCACGATTCGCGCGCTACGCGTCAGAGTACGAGCGACATGATAAGTCTTGCTCAACCCCTTTACCTGAAGCGCGATTTCTTCTGCCAGTGGCGGAGAAGCCTCCTCGCGCTTGCGCGGCACAGCCGCGATCAGTTTGCGCGTGTAGGGGTGTTGCGGATTATTCAGGACGTCGTCGACATTCCCTTGCTCAACGACAATGCCGCTTTGCATGACGACAACACGGTCGGCAATCTCGGCAACCACATCGAAATCATGTGTAACGAACAGAATGCCCGCATTGTGGGTCGTCTTCAGTGTCTTGAACAGCGACAGGATCTGCGCCTGCGTGGTAACGTCCAGCGCGGTTGTCGGCTCGTCCGCGATCAACAGCTTGGGGTCCATCGCCAGCGCCATGGCTATGACGATACGCTGACGCTGTCCACCGGACAGCTGGTGCGGATAACTTGCGTAGACCCGCGGCGCATCTGGAAGTCGCACTTCCTCAAGCAGCGCCATCGTCCGCCCCTTGCATTCGGCGCCTGAAAGTTTCGTGTGTGTCCGGAAGATCTCCTCGATCTGGTCGCCAACGGTAAAGCACGGATTGAGTGCTGTCATCGGCTCCTGGAAGACCATCGAGATCCGCCTGCCGCGCAGACGTGCATGTTCTCTGCGCGGCATCTTCAAGAGATCGCGTCCCTCAAACAGCATCTCGCCGCCGGACACCTTCAAGGCCTTTGGCAATAATCCCATAGCGGTAAAGGCGGTAACGGATTTGCCCGAACCGCTCTCTCCCACCACGCAGACGATCTCGTTCGGATGAATGTCGAAGGACAAGCCGCTGACGGCGTGCGGGCGATCGCCGCTCTTGGGCAGATCCACCGCCAGATTTCGAACCGAGAGAAGGGCTTCCGTCATTTCTGCAGCTTCCCCTCCCCGATGTCCCAGAACAGGCCTGCCATGATCTGGGCAGATTCCTTCGCAACGCTGACCATCATATGCTCGTCCGGCGCATGCTGCGAGCAGGACGGATGCGAATGCGGGATCCAGATCGTCGGCAAACCAAGCGTTTCGGCAAACACCTCATTTGGGAGGGAGCCACCGAAATTCGGGGGCAATGCCGGTTCTCTGCCGGTGGTCTCCTTAATCGACGCGACAACCAGGCGGGTCCAGGCATTATCCGGGTCGGTGCGTGTCGCGCGGAAGAAACCGCGGGCCATCGGCTCGATCCGAACGTCGCCGAAACCGTGGGCGTCGAGATGTTCGCGCAGGGCTGGCAGTATCCGCTCGCGATCGACGCCAACGACATAACGAAGCTGGCAGGTCGCTTTCGCCGTTCCGGGAATGGCATTCACCGGCGCTTCCGGACGACCGCACGTGTAGGCGAGCACCTCGAAACTGCACCATCCAAAAACCTGCTCGGCGCCCACGAGATCCGGCTCGCCCCATGATGGGTCTGTCTTCGGATCATCCGGCCCAAATTCCAGCTCGATCTTCTTCAATGCGGTGTGGACATTTTCCGGAATTTTCCCGGGTGTCCATTCACGGACGGCGATGCGTCCCTTTGCATCTGTGATCGTTGCGAGGGCGTGCGCAAGGCGGATGCCGGCGTTCGGCAAAAGTCCGCCCCAATTGCCGGAATGATGCGCTCCCTCGCGAAGGTCGCAGATCAAATGAAACCCGTGCCCGCCTCTGGCACCAAGAAACACGGTCGGGACATGCGTTGAAACACGCGGACCATCCGAGGCAATCAGCACATCTGCCTTCAAAAGATCGCGGTGTTCCTCGGCCATTTCTGCCAAACCCGGTGATCCGCTTTCCTCACCCATCTCGATCAGAACCTTGACGTTGAAGCCGAGCGTGCCGCGCTCCTTCAGGACGAGATCGAGAGCCGCGAGATTGATCGTGTGCTGCCCCTTGTTGTCGACAGTGCCTCGACCGTAGATCCGGTCTCCTGCAAGCGTCGCATCCCACGGGCTGCGTCCTTCTTTCCAGTCCCCGGCCATGCCCCACAAGACATCCCCGTGCCCATAGGTCAGGACTGTCGGCAAAGCCGGATCCTCGATCCTCTCGGCAAATAGTGCGGGAATGCGTTCAAGCTTCGGGTTAGGCAGGATCCGGCAGCTAAATCCCATGCCTTCGAGCAGGGGCCGCATCTGTTCGTTCAGATAACGAAGATGATCCGGACCGCTATCTTCGCGCGGGCTCTCGGATGGGATCGAGAGGCGTGCCTGCAGGTCGGCAACGAATGCGCCGTCACTTACATAGGCACCGGCATTGGCAATTACGTTCAAGCGGGTCATGTCAGTCTCTCAGTTTCTTGTTTCAGGGGCCATTGCGTCACGAAGACCGTCGCCCATCATGTTGATTGCGAGCACCAGCGCGCAGATCGCTATGCCCGGGATCATGATCAACCAGCTGTCGAACAGCAGATATTGTCGTCCCTCTGCGACCATCAGGCCCCATGATGGCGTTGGCGGCTGCACACCCAATCCAAGAAACGACAGTGACGCTTCCAACAGGATTGCATGTGCCATTTCGAAAGTCGCAATAACGGCGAGCCGGTCGAATATGTTTGGCAGAAGCTCCTTCAACAGCAGCCTGGGCGTGGAGTAGCCCATAGACTGCGCTGCCTGGATATATTCCTGATTGCGGATCTGCATGACGGCCGAGCGCATGACGACGGCGAAGCGATCCCACAACAGCAAACCCAGCACCAGCACCACGACGATCAGTGACCCGCCGAACAGCGCAACCACCGCCAGCGCCACCATCACGACAGGCAGTGTCAGTCGAGTCATGATGAAAAAGTTGATCACCAGATCTACCCATCCGCCGAAATAGCCGGCCAGCACGCCCATCACCGTGCCGATGATCCCCGAGCAGATGATGGTGAATATCCCGATCAGTAGTGAAATCCGTGCGCCGTAGATGATGCGGCTCAGATAGTCTCGCCCTAGCCCGTCGGTGCCCAGAGGATGAGCCCAGCTGCCATCCGACATCCAGAACGGTGACACGGTCCGCTTGATCATGTTCTGCGCCAGCGGATCATAGGGTGCGAGCAGAGGTGCCAGGATAGCCATGATCACGATCAGCCCCAGCAGGATGGCTCCGAACAGGAAACCAGGGTTTGCCATGGCCCGCGACAAAAATCCCTTGCGCCGGACGGTACCCGGCTTGGGCAATGAGAGTTCGAGGCTGGTCATTGGATACGAATCCTTGGGTCGAGCCAGGCATTGATGAAGTCTGCCATGAGGACGATGACGATGTAGAAGATGGCAACGATCAGCAACACGGCTTGCACGACCGGCAGATCCATGCGGGAGATCGATTCCCAGGCGAGAAAGCCCAGCCCATGGATGCCGAACACTGCTTCGATGACGACCGACCCGCCCAGCATGTTGCCGAACTGAACGGCAGAGAGCGAAACGACCGGAATGACGGCGTTACGCAGCGCATGCTTGAAAAGTATCTTGATGGTGCCGATCCCTTTGGCCCTGGCCGTGCGGATATAATCCGACGACAGCGCTTCGATCATGCCCTGGCGGATGAGACGCATCATCGGTGGTGTTGAATAATAGCCAAGCGCTATGGCCGGCAGCACATAATGTTTGAGGGTTGCTGAACCGGAAGGCGGCATTACTCCCAGCGTCAGTGAAAAGATCACGATCAGCACCAAGGCGAACCAGAAGTTCGGCATCGCCTGGCCAAGCACCGCGATGAGAAGCGCCGCCCGGTCAAAGACGCTATTGGGCTTCAACGCGGCGATAACCCCTAGCGGAACCGACAGTAAAAGCATGACCGCAAGCGACATCAGGGCAAGCGTCATTGTCTTCGGCAGTCGATCTGCGATCAGTTCCCCGACCGGCTGGTGAAAGAACAGGGAATTGCCGAAATCACCCTGGACTGCATTTCCCAGCCACTCACCATAGCGGACCAACAATGGCCGGTTGAGGCCCATTTGTTCGCGTATCGCATCGACTTGTGCGGCGGTGGCTTCTTCGCCGGCAATCGCGATTGCGACATCGCCAGAAGCATTCAAGAGAGTAAAGGCCAGAAGCGAAACGGCTACGCAGACAAGCAGCGCCAGACCGATCCTCTGCATCAGATAGCGCAGCATGTCTCACCGGATATTGGAGGGTCCCGCGCCACTTGCAGCGCGGGACAGAACAGTCACTTATTCCAGCTTGCTTCAAAGAAGCGCGGTGTCTCGTCCGGCACCGGCGTGAAATTCAACTGCTTGTTGTAGACGTAGTTGAGCGAGTAGGTGAAAATTGGAACGGTGAAGGCCTGATCCGAAATTCGCGTGAGCGCCTTGGCATAAGCGGCTTTGCGGGCGTCCGGATCAATGGTCGTATTGCCCTGATTGAGGAGCGCCGTAGTCTCTTCGTCTTTCGCATAGTCGACGGTCGAGCCGTCAAACCAGTACCCGGGGCCCGCGCTCACGTCGAGAATGGAAGACGATCCCCACGCCTGGAACCACATCGGTGTGCGGCCTTCGGTTCTGGCCTTTGCAATTGCTGAGGCCTGAAGCATGGTGAGATTTGCGGTGATCCCGACATTTGCCAGATCACCGATGATGGCTTCGACGATGGGCCGATCCCGATATCCGTAGAAATCAATGGAAAAGCCGTTTGCATAGCCGGCGGCGGCAAGCATCTGCTTTGCCTTTGCAGGGTCATAGTCATAAGCCTTGACGTCCGTACTGACGCAGCCGAACTGCGGCGGTGCACAAACAGCATTGATGGTTTGCGAGCCGGGACCAATCAGCGCTTCGCGGATGCCATCCCTGTTGATCGCGTGGTTGATCGCCCGACGGACTTCCACATTCTTCAATGGGCCGTCACCGGTGCGACCGCCCGCATCCATGCCTATGAAACCGATCCTCAAGGTATCGCCGGACTCGACCTTCAATTGCGACTGGCCCGAGAATTGCTGAACCGCGTCCGGTGGAACGCGCCAGATCCAGTCAAGATTGCCTGTCATGAGCTCGATCGCCTGGGTGTTGAACTCGGATACCCGGCGGAATTCAAGTTTCTGGATCGAAGGCTTGCCCTTCACACCGCCGAAATAATCCGGAAACGCCTCCATCTTGATGCTTTCACCGGGGACAATCTCAGTGACACGGTAGGGGCCTGTGCCAATCGGCTTGCGCGACATGCCCTCCGGGCCCACCTTGGCGTAATAGTCGGAGGGATAAATCGGCAGAACGTTGGCGAGATATTCGAGGACCGCCGGGAACTTTCCCTTGGTCTTCAGTCGCACGGTGTAGTCGTCGACCTTTTCGGCCCCTGCGAGGAAGAAGATCGACTGGACCGTCGTATGGGTGGTGACGTAGTCGACAGTACCGACGACATCATCCGCCGTGAAATCGCTGCCATCATGGAACTTGATGCCATGGCGCAATTTGAATTCAAGTGTCGTGTCGTCGATCCACTTGAACGATTCCGCCAGATGAGGTTCGATCTGATTGGTCTTGTTGTTGCGGTAGATCAGCGTGTCCCAGATATGGTGCCCGAGCACGATCCCTTCGCGGATAGTATGCGTATAGAAATCGATGCTCGACGGCATGCTATCCGACGCCCAAACAAGCGAATTGTCATCAGGCCCAGCCGCTGCCGGCGATCCACCCCATACCAGCATGATTGCGGTCGCGCAGCCTAGAAGTCGTTTCATATGTGTCCCCTTGAAGAAGTTTCTTCGTGTGCATTTTATGCAATTGGGGCCAACTTAATTTTGTATACATAATTTTGTAAAGGGTGATTGCGGATGTTTATGAGATAAATCAAGCGAAGCATGCCTGACGTCCAAAACCTAAGCAGTGGCCGATTATTTTTTGCACGAGGACATCATTTCTTGCACAATGTTAGGCCAATAGAGCGGCGAAGCCTGCATTTGGAGATTGTGGACCGTTTGCGCGAAATGATCGAACGCGGCGAATTGGCGCCCGGATCCAAGCTGATCGAAAAGAATCTGTGCCAGAGCTTTGATGTGTCACGCACGCCCATGCGGGAAGCCATCCGTGCGCTGGCTGCCGAGGGATTGGTGTTATTGACACCCAATCGCGGAGCAAGTGTTGCGACGATCACTGAAGAGCAGATACTTGATAGCTATGCCGTTATCGGCGCGCTGGAGGGGCTTGCCGGCGAACTCGCAGCTCCCCGCATAACCGACGCGCAGTTGAATGCTATCCGCGCGATGCATTCCTCAATGCTGGACTGTCGCACTGCCGATGATCTCGATGGCTACTATGTTTACAATCGGCAGATACACGATGCCATTTTCGACGTGGCCAATAACGGACCGCTGAAGGAAATGCGCCGCATCATTTTCACCCGTATCATCAAATTACGTTTCATTGCACGGATCGCCGAAGACGAATGGCAGACAGCAATCAGCGAACACGAGGAGATGATTGTCGCACTTGAGGCGCGGGATGGCCCCCGGCTCGGCGCGATCCTCAAGCGTCATCTCGAATCCAAACGCAATCAGGTCGCACGCTGGCTCCAGCGACAATCCCACATGTGAGAAAATTCACCTTGGAAGGCCTTGGACAGCTCCATTCATGCAGCAAACCGATCTCAGGACTTTTCCGTTCAATACCTCAGAACACGGCGGAGAATGTTTCGGCAGGTACCGAGGCGATCTTTCCGGAGGCCCTGATCACCGAAGCAATGTTCCGCGAGCCCGTGTAGAGGCCGTTGGCGACCTATCACTACCGGCCAATATGACGGGGTTCTGACGATCACCACAAATGTCGGATGAACCCACGAAACGTGGCAGAACCTGCCGCAGTTCAATGCTGGCATGTTCTATTCCAGCAAAAAACCCGTCGGCTTCACGCCGACGGAGATATGCCGGATGACATTCATCAAACGGACAATGCTACGGCCACGCTACAATTCCGACAGTCGCTCTCGCTCAACGAACAGATCCTTGCCGCATAAAGGAATGTAGCCCTGCTGCACGGCGCTAAACTCGTCGACGATCGCCTGTCCTTCCTCAGAAAGCGCAAGCTCGAGATATGCCTTCAGTTCTGGGGAAAGAGGCGCGTCCGGAGCGCGGTCGAAATAGAGGCCGAGAGGCGAGGAAAGCGGGTAGGCACCGGCTGATACATCCTCGTGGCTCGGCAACCGGAACGCGTCGCCCCGCTGCCTGGACAGAGGCAATATGCGAACCTCTTCTGCGAATCCGGCCGCATCATACCAGCCAACCGCTCCCATTCCGTAAGGATCATCGGCCACCGCCTCCAGCACAGCCGTCCGATCCGGCAAGGGTTCGTAACGGCCGGCATAATCCCTACCCTCCAGATGCGTGGTGCGGAAGCCGGACGCGTATTTCCCATCATCCCGCAAACCGTAAAGATGGATGCGCCGTTCGGCCCATTTTCCGCCAAGCCCCAATTGGCGCCAGAAGCCGAGATCTCCTTCGGGCGATCCCGAGGTGAAGACACGGACCAGATCCGGCATTGCAAGCCCTTCGAGGGGATTGCTTGCGTGTATATAGATCGAAGGCGGCGTCTTCGCATCGCGGCGCGGACCGTGTCCCGCATAGCCGATATGGACAACACTGGCGGCATATCCCTTGGCGGATTTGAACGATGTCCGGTCGGCGGCCCAGGGAGTGCGCGCCATCGGCGCAATCATGCAGCTATCGCTCGCCAGCGCCGGAAAAGCCGTTGATGATCCGGCCATCGTCAGGCGAAAGTCCACATTCGGATGCTTCTGGCGGAAACGCTGGCAGAGCTTCTCGATCAACGGCTGCATACCGTCATTGCCGGCAATCGAAATGACGAAAGTCGCGTCCTCTTCGGCATCACAGGCGGTTCGGACGGATGGATCGGTCATGTCAATTGCTCCCGCTGGAAAGGATATGGTCTAGCTTCGCCCGTTCCACGACGACTTCGTCAGCACGCAGCGGAATATAGCCGCGCGGCTGCGAGGCCAGGATGCTCTGGCCTTCGAAGGACAGAACATAACGCAGATATTCCGCCGTAAACGGATCCACCGGCTCTCCCAGCTTCTGGGGCAGGTAGAAATAAAGGAACCGGCCGAAGGCATATCGGTCATTCTGAACGTCATCACTGGAGCCATGCGAATAGGCCCCGTCTTCGTCCACGGCGATGGGCAAAAGGCGGATATCATCCGTCTCACGGCCGATCGCAGCGACGGCAATCCCGCTCGGATCGCTTGTCAGCCGAAGAAGAACATCATCAGTGCCGACATAGCGCTCATAGATAGGGCTCAAGGGACGCCCCTCAAGATGATGCGCCTGCATATAGGTACCGAACCCCGTATATTCGGGGGTTCCGAAAGGGTGTATCTGGCGCCTTGCCCATTCGCCGCCGAGTTGGAGTTGCCCCCAACGAGAATAATCGCCTTGCGGATTGCCGACCGAGAATATCTGCGCCAACTGCGCCGTCGTGATCCGCTTCAGCGGGTTGGAACGGTGCACATAGACCGCAAGCGACGTCGCCAGATGTTGCGAGGTCTCTTCCGCCGTGTGAGCGACGCGAATTGCGACCGGCGGAGCGCCGATCAGCTTTCGGTAAGGGATAGTCTCGACTGGCGTGATCTCGCGCCCCATCACGCTGAGCATCGACCGGCCGCTCATCAGAAAGGCCATGGCCGAAGGCGTTCCGCGCAGATCCACATGGAAGGCTGCTTCCGGATGCAGTTCGCGAAACGCTGCACAACAGCCTTCGATGATCCAGCGCCCATGATCTGAGCCACTGATGCGGGCGGCACCCAAATCCGTCAGCCAGCTTGCGGCGGTCGGCATGGGGACCGTCTGCGGCCGATATCGGGGAATGAGAGGATCGACCGGCCGCGCCGCCCAATGCTCCTGTCGATGAGCCGATGATGGGGCAAGATGTTCCAAAGAGATCTCCTGTTTCAAATTCAGTAAATGTCTCGCCGATAGAGGCCCTGCGCGTGAAGTAACGTCATGCGGGGCTCGCCGAGTACGCTTCGAAGCGTTTCGTCGACGGCCGGAGCCATTGTGTCGCTGCTGCCGCAGACATAGATCGCCGCCCCGCGATCAACCCAGCCGCACAGCTCTTCAGCGTGCTGTCGAAGGCGCTGCTGCACATAGATCCGTTGCTGCTGATCGCGCGAGAACGCAGTTGTGATCCTCGCGAGTGCGCCTTCCGCACGCAGCCTCTCCAGATCATCCCGAAGCAGGAAGTCGGCATCGTGATTGCGCTCGCCGAAAAACAGCCAGCTTTCCGCCGCCTGTTCGGCTGCGCGATGGGCGATATGGGCATACAAGCTCGCGATGCCGGTGCCATTGCCGATGAGGACCATCGGCCGGTCGAGCGGTGGCGGATGGAAATTGCCGTTCCGGCGAATGCGAAGATGGATGGCATCGCCCATGACGAGCTCCTCTGTCAGCCAGCCGGATCCTATTCCGAGCCCGCCCGACGGATCACGCACCTGCCGCACGACGAGGTCGAGCGTACCGCTCTCTTTGATCGATGCGATCGAATATTCGCGCAAGGGTGCATCGTCGGCATGGGCTGCGGCCGCCGTGCCCGGTACGATCTCTGCGATGTCGCCGGGCATCCATCCGCATCTGCCGCTTTCAGGCGAAAGACGGATGCGAAATACCGGCAAGCCGGCGCTTCCAGGGTTCAAGTGACAGCGTCCGGTCAGCAGAAAAGTTAGAAATCCCTTACGACTGATGTCGACAGCACGGCACGCAGCGCCGAGTGTTTCGATGTGGCGTTGCCAGAGAGAAAGCGATCCCGGATCATGGGCATCAACGTCAATGCGATCGAAAATCGCGCGTCCACCGCTCTCGTACAGCCACGCATCCAGCCTTCTTCCGAAGGCGCAATAATCCGCATGGCGACGATCTCCAAGCGCGAGAACGCCGTAGTCAAGGTCGGAAAAACGACGCGCCGCAGTCATGACCTGCCGTTCGAAACGACGTGCTCCATCAGGCGCATGTCCGTCACCACAGGTGCTGGCGACAAAGAGAACCTGCCTTTCAGCAGCAAGCCTGTCGAGATCGATTTCGCCGATCGCCGCCAGCCGCGCGTCCACGCCAGCAGCGCGAAAATCATCAAACGCATTTCTGGCCAGCCGCTCTGCGGCCCCCGTTTGCGACGCATAGACGATCAACGGCCCTGCAAGGCTTGGCTGATTACGGCTTTCCAGCGGCGCCGCGAAAGCGATGCTGACCTTCGCACTTCTGCGGCGGTCGATATAGAGAATGATGCCGGTCACGGCAAAAAATGGCAGACCCAGCGCTGCAATCAGGCTCATGACCCGCCAGAGCGGACCGAAGGCAATGCCCGTATGGATAGGATCCATGCTGGCAATGATCCATTCGCCAACATTCAGGTCATCATATAACGTGCGCGTGATGACCTTGCCCGATTTCGGCTCGATCTGCAGGTCGTCAAGAGCCCGGTCATTCGGGGCATTCTGGGTCAGAACGCGGGCACGAACCTGCTTTCCCGGCTGGGGAATGATCAGGATCACGCTGGAAAGCTGATCACCATACAGGCTGCGAACAGCGTTTAAGGAAATTTGCAGGGATATCGGATCCTGCTGCTGCTTTGCTTTTTCCTCTGTTCCCGCCGCGCGGGGATCGGCGGGCTTCGGCCTCCTGGGTTCTGTCTGCTCGGTGTCGTTGGAGAGCAGCCAGATTACGCCGCTGCGATACCAGTCATAGGACCACCAGAGACCGGAAAGCGCGCTAGTGACGTAGAAGATCGCCAGCCAACTGCCGATAATGCTGTGAAGGCCGCGAAACAGGGCGCGACCGCGCAAGCTGAAGTCGAGCCGGAACCATGAGCGCCAGTCGAGCGGTCGCTTCGGCCAGCGCAGATAGAGGCCGGAAACGGCGAAGAAAACAACGGCGATGGCAGCTGCACCGGTAATATGGCGGCCGACATCATTACTCGTGCCTGACCCCGTCAGATAGCGGTGCAGCGTGCGTATGCGGGCAAAAAACTCCGCTCCGGTCGCCTCTCCCAACAGCTCGCCAGTATATGGGTTGACGAAGATACGCGGATTTCGGCCGCCATCTGCCGGGCGGCGAAGAACCGTGATCGTATAGGCATGGGCCGGCTCGCCCTCGACCTGCAATGCGCTAACCCTGTCGTTCGGCAGGCGGTCGCGCACGATCGCAAGCAGCTCGTCCACCGACAACGGCGCTTCGGCAGCAACAGTCACCCGCGCGTGCGGGCTCAGCGCATTCATGATTTCGTCCTCGAAACTCATCGTCGCGCCGGTCACGCCCATGAATGCGAGTACGAGGCCGAGGCTTATGCCAAGCAACCAATGAACGAGGAAAATCGCTCTGCGCGGCGAAACGCGCCATCCGCGGCCTGATCGGACGCCAATCGCCAATGCCGAACGATCTTCGACGCTGTCGCTCATCGCTTGGCTTCAGGCATCGGCCGACCACCTATATGCGATTGGACCGCCGAGACCATCAGGCTCAACGCACCGAAGGAGTTGGTGATCGTCTCCTCGCGTGAAAGAAGGATATAACGACCTTCCCGGCATGCCTTGAGGAACTGGCAGTAGCCAGGCAGGACTTTCTCCATTTCCGCAATCTCATCCGCCGGTTTGCCGCCGCCGTCGGAGCGATAGGTATCAAACACGAAATCCGCATCAAGTTCGGGCAGCCGCTCGGCGCTGACGTCCATGCGCTCTCCGTCAGGAATGCTGTCGACGAGCTCGGGAAATTTGAAACCTGCATCGCGCAGTACCCGGCCAAGCGTTCGGTACGTATGGTGGACCGTGACCTTGCCCTTCGTGGCCTGGATGACCGAGACGGTCGTCGATCCTGTATCCACGACATGCTTGAGCTGTTCGATCTGCTCCTTGTAGCGTCGTTCCAGGATCGCCAGCCTGTCCTGCGTATCGGTGAG
Organism: Aliirhizobium sp. YIM B11859; assembly: GCF_057163345.1. Lineage (NCBI taxonomy): Bacteria > Pseudomonadati > Pseudomonadota > Alphaproteobacteria > Hyphomicrobiales > Rhizobiaceae > Aliirhizobium > Aliirhizobium sp. YIM B11859. The sequence continues at coordinate 12,496 of NZ_JBXHAY010000004.1, read as the reverse complement.
TTCGGCAAGCCTGGCATAGATACGCGGCGCACTACCGATCAGATGGTCTATGCTGACTGTCGGGGCGATCTTTTCCAGTTGCTCGATCGGGGTATCCCGCGACGGTTCGGTGATGATCAGGTCCGGCTTAGCCGCGACAAGCGCCTCGATATCGATATTCGCGGTGCCGATGAACTTGATGTCGGAATTGTCGAAATCGACCCCTGTCAGGAGCGCGCTCGACCGCAGGAAATGGCGCCCGTCAAGTGCAGTGCGGCCGTGGCTCGCGACAGGCGGCACACCCAGCTCGATCAGCGGGATGGTTATGTCTAGATCGTGCAGGGAGACGATGCGTTTTGGATGGACCGGAACCTGCACGTCGCGACCAAGATCGTCAACGAAGCTGCGCATCTCCTCTGCTGCGACCGGCCCGAGACCGGACAGGAGCATCAGAGCGGCAAGCGCGAGGCTGAAGCGGGATACCCTCATGATTTCTCTCACATTGATACGGGGTTTCAAAATCATCAGAGCCGATCCCTCCTTTGCCACAGGAGCAGGAGGAAAAACGGAACACCCAGAACCGACATGACGATGCCGGCCGGTATCTGCAGTGGCGCGAAAGCCAACCGGCCGATCGTGTCGGCGATCAGGACGAGGGCCGATCCCGTCAACGCGCTTGATGTCAGCAGCGCCGCCTGGTTTCCGCCGATCAGGAAACGGGCCATGTGCGGAGCGATCAGCCCGACGAAACCCAGGCTGCCGACGCAGGAAACACTCGCGGCCGTCAGGAGCACCGGACCTGCGAAGCGAACGAAGGAAATGGTCCTCAGCCGCACACCGAGACCGACCGCTGTCTCGCTGCCGAGCAGCACGACATCGGAAGCGCGGGAAGTGCCATAAAGCAGCGTCGCGCCAACGATCAACCAGGTAAAGGCGACCATCACCAACGGCCAGGTGGCTGAATGCAGGCTACCTGAAAGCCAGACCATCGCCGTCTGCACATCACGGATGTTTGCGGTCGTCATGAAGACGGCAAGCCCTGCCGAAAAGAACCACGAGACACCGATGCCGATCAGGATGAAGCGCACCTTCGACATGTCCCTGGCAAGCGCGATGACTAGGACCGCCACGAACAGCCCGCCCAGCATGCCAGCGACAGGGCGCCACAGTACCGCGCTCTGAGGAAACAGAATGATGAGGGACAGCACCATGACGGCCGTCCCTTCCTTCACGCCGATAAGGCCCGGATCAGCGAGCCCGTTACGGGTGATGGATTGCATGGCGGCACCGGACAGGCCGAGCATGGCACCGCTTAAAATGGCAATCAGAATACGCGGCAGACGAATATCCCAGACAATATAGCGATGTTGCGCACTCGCAGCGTCGGGCTCGAAGACAGTGCGGACAAGATCGGGCAGTGGCAGATCGAAACTGCCGCCAGGCAGCGATGCGAGCGCCACGGCGAGCACAACCATCGCCAGCAGCAGGCAGGCAAGCAGGATACGCGGCCGCAGCAGGAACGAGGCACCGGCGATCGAGACGCTGCGATAGCCGACTTTCTGCAACAGATCACTCATCGGTAGCTCCGGCTTGCCAGATAGATGAAGACCGGCGCTCCGGCGATGGCCGTCATCACGCCGGTCGCCAATTCCTGCGGAGCCACGAGTGTGCGGGCTGCGATATCGGCGGCCAGAAGAAGTGCGGCCCCCCCGATGGCGCAGAGCGGCAGCAGGACACGGATATCGTTGCCGACGACGGGACGCAGGATGTGCGGAACCACGAGACCGATGAACCCGACCGGTCCGGCGAGCGAGACGGCTGCCCCCGACAGCAACGCGGCACAGACCAGACCACCGGCCCGCACCATCGCGACGGATACCCCGAGCCCGGTCGCCACCTTGTCTCCAAGTGCCAGAACATTCAGATAGGGTGCAAGCAGCATCGAGGCGGCAAACCCCACCACGACCGATCCGGCCGCATAGGCAAGCGCCTGATAGGTCAACCCGGCAAGATCGCCCGCAAGCCAGATCCTCAACTCCATGAGTGTCTGCTCGTCCATGATGAGGACGGCGGCTGTCAGGGACGATGCGAAGGCGGAAAAGGCGATACCGCAGAGTGTTGCGTTGATTGGCGTCAGGCCGCTGCGGCCAGCGGATGCCATGGAAACGACGAGGCAGAACACCGTGGCCGCGCCGATCGCAGCAACCAGCGGACGGGCAAGCGGCCCCGTAAGCATCGTGCTTCCAAGCGCAGTCACCAGCACCACTGCAAATGCGGCGCCTGCATTGAGACCGAGAATGTGCGGCTCTCCCATAGGATTGCGGGCGATGGATTGGAGCAGCGCACCCGCAACACCAAGGGCTGCACCGACAGTGATACCGCTCAGCAAGCGCAGCAGGCGCAGATCGACAATGATCTTGTGTGTGAGGTTGGTAGGGTCATAGGAAAACAGAGCCGACACCACCGTCTGCGGCCCCACAAATTTGGCCCCTACCCCGATATGGACGATGGCCAGCACAACAAGCAGGAGCGTTGTCCCCACGAAGGCCGTCGCGATTCGGCGCAACATCGAGGATTCGCGAATTCCGCTGCGGATGGAAACGCTTCTCATCGCGGTTTTTCCGTCCGGGCGCTGACCGGCATCACAAAGGGACGCCCGGTCTGCGGATGCTGCGCGACCACAACCTCGACATCGAAAACATCCGAAATAAGTGCTGGCGTGCAGTTGGCAGGGGCAAGCGCATCGGAGGCGAGACGCCCCTGTTTGAGGAACAATATCTGGTCGGCATAGGTGATCGCGCAATTCAGGTCATGCAGCACCACCACCACCGTACGGCCATTTTCGCGCGTGAGGCGGTGCAGAAGATCGAGGATTTCGACCTGGTAGCGCATATCCAGAAAAGCCGTCGGCTCGTCTAGAAGGATGATCTCGGTTTCCTGCGCCATTGCCATGGCGATCCAGCAGCGCTGCCGCTGGCCGCCGGAAAGATCGTCGACCTGCCGGTCCGCGAACTGCAGCGTGTCGGTCATGCGCATTGCCGCCTCGATCGCCGCTTCGTCCGCTTCGCTCCATTGCTTGAAGAGGCCCTGGTGTGGAAACCGGCCACGCGCGACCAGGTCGAAAACCCGTAGCCCCTCCGGCAAGGTCGGGTTTTGCGGCAGGATACCAAGCCTGCGCGCCAGTTCTCGGGTAGCAAGACGATGGACGGACTTGCCGTCGAGGAGAACTTGCCCGCCAGTCGGCTTGATCAATCGCGCGATGGTCGCCAGCAAGGTCGACTTTCCTGAGCCATTGGGCCCGACAAGCGCCAGCATTCCACCACGCGGCAGAGAGGCGCAGATGTTTTCCAGGACAACATTGGTTCCGTAGCCAGCGCTGATGTTGTCCATGGTGAGAGCGGACGACATCGAAAATGTCACATCATTGTCGCCATGATTGTCTTGGGGCGTCATGGCCTGATGACCTTTACATGCTTTCAGTATCGCGATCCGTGCTAGTTGTCGCGATGTCCGCCCATTACATCGTTTTATTGAATGTAGTAGTCAAGTTTTGGTGTGGACGGTAATTTCGCAGCAGAGCATCCACGTCCGTCGAAAAACGCTTATTGCGGCAGGCCTGCAACAGTTTTCGCCAAACACGGACCAATTCCGGCTTTGCGTGGTTGCGGTTCTGTCGCTTGAGTTGCAAATTCATAGTGATGAAATTCGGAGCCGTGAAATAAAGTTTACTACTACATTCATGTTTGATTATGACCTCGCTACATTTTCAGTGCATCGGGGTCCATATTATGAATGCCACCAAACGCCGCCTGCTCCAGGGGTCGAGCATGCTTGCCACGCTGGTCGTTATCGGATTGGCGACTGCGGCGGCCGCTCAAGAACAAAACATTGACGCCAAACCGAAACAGGTTGTCAAAACGGGTCGCGCAACGACAGAAGCAACATCGTCGAATACTACACTCGCGCCGATCGTCGTATCTGGCAGCGGCGACGACGAAACCAAGGGCTATCAGCCTCTCGCCAATACTTCGGCCACCCGCACCAACCTGCCACTTCTGGATATCCCGCAAGCCATCAATATCGTCAGCGACAAGGTTATCGAGGACCAGGCTGCCAAGACGCTGGACGACGTTCTGAACAATGTCAGCAGCATCAACCAGGCCAACACTCTGGGCGGCACGCAGGATGCGGTCATGCGTCGTGGTTTCGGTGAAAAAATCGACGGCTCGGTGCTGACCGATGGCCTTCGCACCGTTCTGCCGCGCAGCGTCAACGCGACAACCGATCGCGTCGAAGTTCTGAAAGGGCCATCCTCGGCGCTTTACGGCATTCAGGAGCCCGGTGGCGTCATCAACGTCATCACCAAGAAGCCGCAGCAGACATTCGGCGGCTCCATCACAGCGACGGGCTCCAGTTTCGGCGGTGGTTCGACCCAGCTCGACGTGACCGGCCCGATCGAAGGCACCGACTTCGCCTATCGCCTGATCGGCTCCTACGAACACGTCGATTACTGGCGCAATTACGGCAAAACCAAACAGTGGCTGATTTCGCCATCGCTTTCCTGGAAAGGAGAGGATACCTCGGTCAACATCTCCTACACGCATCGCGACTATCTGTTGCCGTTCGATCGCGGACAGATTTTCGATAAAAACACGGGCAAGCCGGTTACTACCGACCCCGAAACCCAGTTCACAGAAGACTACAACATCACCGACGGACGCTCCGACCTTTTCAGCGTCAATGTGGAACGCGATCTTTCGAACGAATGGAAGCTTCGGCTGGACTATAATTACAGCCAGGATGTCTATTCCGACAATCAAGCACGCATCATGTCTTATGATCCGGAAACGGGTGATTTGAGCCGCAGGGCGGACTCGACCAACGATTCCACGCAGAAGCAGCATGCAGTAAGGATGGATCTACAGGGCGATGTGGAAATTGCCGGCTTCGAAAACGATCTTCTCATCGGCGCCAACTACACCGACTACGATCTGTTGAGGTCGGACATGATCCGCTGCAAGGCCGTCAGCGGCTTCAACATCTATGACCCGGTCTACGGCACATTGCCGAAATGCACGACCGTCAGCGCGGCAGACAGCGATCAGACAATCCAGCAAAAATCACTTACCGCATATGTCCAGGATGCACTGCATCTCAACGATCAGTGGATTCTGATCGGCGGCCTGACGCTGCAGCACTACAATCAGTATGCGGGCAAGGGACGCCCGTTCATCGTCGCAACCGATGCCGAAGGTTTTGAAGTCACCCCGCGCCTAGGCGTCGTCTACAAGATCACGCCTGATGTGTCGCTCTATGCGACCTATGCAAGCTCCTTCATGCCGCAATCATCCATTGCCGACGTGATCGGAGAGCTTCCGCCTGAAACCGGCAAATCCTATGAGGTCGGCGCCAAATTCGAACTGTTTGGCGGGCTCACGGCCACAGCCGCGCTTTATCGCATCGACAAGAAAAACGTTCTCTACAACGAGACGATAAACAACGCGGATGGCACCACGACCAGCATTTCGAATACCTCGGGCAAAGTCATGTCGCAGGGCTTCGAATTCGACATTGCCGGCTCGCTAACCGACAATCTGAGCATGATTGCCAGCTACAGCTATAACGACAACGAAGTGGTCGAGGACGCACAGTATCAGGGCAAAAACCTTGCCAATGTCGCGCGACATACCGGATCGCTTTATCTCACGTATGATTTTGGCGAGGTATTTGGCGACAATACGCTCAAGGTTGGCGCGGGCGTTCGCGGACGCAGCAAGGCTCCGGGCAATTACGGCAACGACTATTACCTGCCCGGCTACGTGGCGGCTGATGCCTTCGCGACTTATACGCTTCAGACAAAGCGTCCGATCGCCTTCCAGTTGAACCTGAAGAACCTTTTCAACAAAACCTATTACACATCATCTTTGTATACGGCCGGCGCCTATCTTGGAAACCAGATCGGCAATCCGTTCGAGGCCTCATTGTCAGTGAAGATGTCGTTCTGAGGTTCAGGCCGGATTTGTGGCGGGGGACTGTTCCCTCAACCTGTAAAAATTGCTGCCGCAGTCTTCACTGCGGCATTTTTCCGTTGTCGGTAAAGCTCTCCCTCACTCGCAACACGGCGCGAGAGAAAATATCGGCGCCCACTGTCATGCCGCTTTACGCCACTACACTCACAGATAATGTAGCAAACGTCGAATTGTGACAACCAGTTTCCAAATCGGCACATCTCCATCGCCAAGACATGGGTGATCCACTGACGATAGGGTTCTACGCCGAATTCATGCAAAAAACTTATTCAGGATTACACCGGCACTTCAGTCGGATACTCGTATCCGTGCATTTCAGCGCATCAAAAAATCTTAAGTTGACTACTACATTCATGTTTGTCTATTTGCTTCAACTACATTCTTGTCGCATCTAGGGGGCACTTCAATGGATAAGAACAGGGGCAGGCGCTTCGACAAATACGGCACGCTGGCGTCAGCCGTGATGATCGGGCTCGCGATGGGGACGGGCAACGCGACCGGGCAGGAAAGCGCAACAGCGCAATCCGTCGACCAAGATCAAAAGGCAAAGGCCGCCGCATCGGATACGGCACTTACGCCGATTGTCATAACGACGTCTGGAGACGGAGAGACAAACGGCTATCAGCCGGTTGAAAACAGCTCGGCCATGCGCGGCACCGCGCCGATCCTGGATATTCCCCAGGCCGTCAACGTGGTCAGTGGCGAAGTGATAAAGGATCAGAGCGCCAAATCGCTCGACGACGTGCTGAACAATGTCAGCAACATCAACCAGACGAATACGCTTGCAGGCTCGCAGGATGCCTTCATCCGACGCGGCTTCGGCGACAACCGCGACGGATCGGTATTGACCAACGGCCTGCGCACGGTTCTGCCACGCAGTTTCAACGCCACGACGGATCGTGTCGAAGTCCTCAAAGGCCCGTCGTCAGCCCTCTACGGCATCCAGGAGCCGGGCGGTGTGATCAATGTCATCACCAAGCGGCCAAAACAGGAATTCGGCGGCTCTGTATCGACAACGGGCTCCAGCTTCGGCGGCGGATCGACGCAGCTCGACTTGACCGGGCCAATCGGCGACACGGACTTCGCCTATCGACTCATCGGATCATACGAAAATGTCGACTACTGGCGAAATTACGGCAAGACCGAGCAATGGCTGCTTTCCCCGTCGCTTGCATGGTACGGCGAAGACACCACCGTCAATCTGATGTATAGCCATCGCAGTTATATACAGCCGTTCGATCGTGGTCAGATTTTCGATCTGACCACCGGTCACGCCGTGACGACGGATCCTGAGATCCAGTTCACTGAGCCCTACAATGTCACAAAGGGCGATTCGGACCTCGTCAGCCTCAATGTCGAACACAATCTCAGCGACGATTGGAAGCTGCGCTTCGATTACAATTACAGCCGAGACAGATATTCGGACAATCAGGCCCGCATCATGTCCTACGATCCGGTCTCCGGCAATGTCGATCGGCGGGCAGACGCGACTGACGGCTCGGTACAGTTCCAGCACGCGTTGCGGGCCGATGTGGTCGGAGATGTCGACATCGCCGGCTACAAGAACGAGATATTGCTCGGCGCCAGCTACAGCTACTACGATCTCCTGCGCTCGGACATGATACGATGCAAAACGGTGGAGGACTCCATCAATATCTACGACCCCGTCTACGGCACACTGCCGAAATGCACGACGGTTGTCGCATCGGACAGCGATCAGACCATCCAGCAGAAACTCTACACAGCCTACGCGCAGGACTCCCTCCATCTGACCGACGATCTGATCCTGGTTGGCGGCATGACGTTTCAATATTACACGCAATATGCCGGCAGAGGCCGCCCCTTCAAGGTTGGCACAGATGCCAATGGTTTCGAGGTCACCCCGCGTGCCGGCATCGTCTACAAGATGAGCCCGACATGGTCGCTCTACGGCAACGTGGCGACGTCCTTCATGCCGCAGACATCGATTGCCTCCTATATCGGCGAACTGCCGCCGGAAGAGGGCGTGTCGTACGAAATCGGCACCAAGTTCGAGCTGTTTGGCGGGGTTACCGCGACAGCTGCCCTGTTCCGTATCGACAAGAAAAACGTGCTTTATAACGAGATCGATCCAGCCGGCGAAACGATCGCCCGTACCGCAGGCCATGTCCGTTCGCAGGGTTTTGAATTCGATGTTGCCGGCTCGCTGACCGATAATTTGAGCATGATCGCCAGCTACGGTTATACCGACGCGAAGATCATCGAAGATGTTGAATACGCCGGCAAGCGGCCGGTCAATGTCGCCAGACACACCGCATCTCTCTATCTCACCTATGATTTCGGCGAGGTCTTCGGAACAGAAAACACGCTCAAGGTTGGCGGCGGCGTGCGCGGCAGGAGCAAACGGGCAGGTGTTTACAGCAACGCATATTTCCTCCCTGGTTATGTGCTGGCGGACGCTTTTGCGGCCTATACGATACAGGCGGAGCGGCCGGTGACGTTCCAGCTCAACCTGAAGAATATCTTCAACAAGACCTACTACACTTCATCGATCTATGCCTCAAACCTCGGCAACCAGATCGGCGAACCATTCGAAGCATCGCTTTCAGTGCGCATGGACTTCTAGTAACGGTCTGTCCGCGCTACACATTTCTGTCGCCTTGCAAGCCAGGCAGGCGACAGATTCTTTTGGACCGACAGGCAAACAGGGCGGCAATGAAGCGAATTGCAAAAAGACCGTTGGATCGTCTCGGTGAACGTCTTTCGGCTCGTCTCGAACAGCTTTCCCCCGGATTGAAGGCGGTAGCTCTCTACATCAAAGACAACAGTGAACACGTGTTATCCCTATCTGCGCTCGAAATCGCCGCGCAGACCGATACATCGGATGCTACCGTCATCCGTGCGGTGCAAGCTCTCGGCTTTGAAGGGTTACGCGACCTCAAGGCGGAATTGCGCGCTGCGGGAGTGGAAACGCTGTCTTCGGCGGACAAGATGGAGGCAACCACCCAGGATCTCAATACAGATCTTGACGCTGCGATATCCTATGTCGCCGAAAGCCATACCGAAGCAACGCAGTGCCTGATAAGCGACGAAGGGCGTGCATCAATCGTTGCAGCTGTCGGCATTCTTCGTGCAGCAAATCGCATCGCGGTTTTCGGCATAGGCGCTTCCGGAATCCTCGCCGAATACGCGGCGCGCCTCCTCGAGCGCAGTGGTTTTCCATCCTATTGTCTAAACAAGACCGGCATTGGCATAGGAGAACAGCTTCTCTCCATGCAGCAAGGCGACGTAATGATCATGATGGTCCAAGGTAGTGCCCACCGGGAAGGGGCGACTGCTGTGAATGAGGCAATCAGGCTGAATGTGCCGATCATCTTGCTATCCGCAACCAAAGCTCCTGCTTTCAGGGACGCAGCGGCGATAACAATCTTGGCGCCCCGCGGGCGAGCAGACCGGTTTCCGCTTCATGGAGCCATAATGATGTATCTCGAGACAATCGTGCTTGGGCTATCGACAGTGAGTGCAGATCGATCGACGAAGTCCCTCCGTCGCCTTAATCAATTTTACGCATCCGTCCGAAAGAAAAATCGGAAATTTTAGCGCGTGGCGCGATGCCCGGATTTACGATCAGCATCGCCGGTTCACCGGTCGGCCTGGCCGCAGTTTTGCCATGGGGTGGCTATTTCAGCGCTTCGGCCGTCGTCGCATGATCATCACGGCAGCTTTCGCTCAAGCTGAACGTGATGCCGATTATATCCGGAGATCCCAGCCTTGTTTTCGAGGCGACGGCAACTGATCGACCACAGTCTGAATTTAGACCGGAAGGAGACTGGAAATCTCACGGTCAGCAATACGCCGACCGGGATTGTCATCAGCGTCGATGATACCGGCTCCGGGTTATCGGCGCCAATGACGAGATTTCTGAGAGGATGAAGTCGGCCACCCCATGCCGAAGCTTCAGATAGCAACGATCCTTGTCCGGGTGAAACTGCAAGCCATTTGGCGAACAGGTATCTGTAACTGTGTCGGACTTACCGCACCTGTCGCGCCGATATTCTGTACCCAAGGGAAAATTCGTCGACACCGTCGAGCGTTAAGTTTCCTGTCAGGAAACCAAGAAATGGCTTCAACCTGAATATGTTCAGAAGGCTATTTTCATGATCGTGTCACTACGCGGGTTTCTGGCGTCGATGATCATCTCATCCGCCTTGGCAATTGCCGGCGAAGCATCGGCCGAAACGCAGCTTTCGATCTACGGCGGCGTGCAGGGTGCTACAGGAAGCAATGTAAAGACCTCTGACGGAGCAGATTTCGATCCGGTTTGGCAAGGCAAGTCGTTTGCCAGCCCCCCTTATTATGGTTTCCGCGCGACCTACTGGCTGGATGATTTTGCGAAATCCAACTGGGGAATAAGCCTGGATTATACCCATGCAAAGGTCTACGGCAAACTGGGCAATACGCCGGGCTGGAGCCATTTCGAGTTTACCGACGGCCTCAACCTTTTGACGGTAAACGGCTTGTACCGTTTCCAGGACACCAGTCGGCGATGGACCCCTTATCTGGGGGCCGGTGCCGGCATCAATATCCCGCATGTCGAAGTGACCCGTTCATCCGGCAATACATCGGACTACGAATTTGGCGGCCTGACCCTGCAGGCACAAGCTGGCATAGATTACCGGATCAGCAAGCGGTGGTCGACCTTTGTCGAGTACAAGGGCAACTACAGCTTTGTAAACGACGTATCCATCGACAGTGGCGATACGTTGAAAACCCGGATTTTGACAAATGCCGTCAATCTCGGCGTCGCGCTGCACTTCTGACCGGCGTGACCACCCAAGATGACGAAAAGGTGCTCCGGGCGTGATCACGCGAAGACAGGAAAAGCTTCTGCAGCTTTCACGGGCGGCCAATGGATTCAGGCCAACCGGCAGTGACCGCTCGACCATGCGTGTCCTTGAACTTGGAGGCCTTGTTCAGCGATCGTCTGAAGGGCGATATGTTGCAACGGATGCCGGTCGGCAGCTTCCCCGCGCGCTGCACCCGTCGGAAGTTCGACAGCAAAGGGTGATCGGATACCTTAAGCGGGGCGGCAACGGCTCCCGCATTCCCGAAATAGCGAACAAAACCGGGATATCCGATACCTTGACCTATCGGGCGATAAACGAGCTCGTCGCCGATGGCCTCGTTGAGTTACGGATCAACCCGGAGGCAAAACGGGGCAAGCGTGCTTATCTGGTGAACAGGATTGACGCGCCGAACTAAGACAAGACACTGTTAGAACTGGTTCGCCATGCTGAAGTGGAATTGTTGAGGTTTGTCGAAGTCTTCCTTGACGACAGGAATTGCGTAATCGAAGCGCAGGTTACCGAACGGCGAAGCCCACATCACACCCGCACCGACCGACGCACGCAGGGACATGCCCGTGCCTTCGACCGCCGAGCCGAGCTTGTCGACATCGTTGCCGTAAAGCGTACCGGCATCGGCAAAGGCTGCCAGACGAAGACCGATATCCTGCGGAACGGCCGGCATCGGCATAGACAGTTCAGCCGAAGCGTTGAAGTAGGTCGTACCGCCCAGCGCGTCTCCATGATCGCTGGTACGTGGACCTATGCCGTCATTCTTGAAACCACGGATCTGGCGACCGCCGATGGTGAACTGATCGAAGACGTTGAGGTTGTCGCCCGTGCCCATGACATGACCGGCGCCGACGGCCAGCGACCCGATCAGGTCGGCTTCGGTCGACAGCGTATGGAAGTAACGGGCGCGGCCGGACAATTTGTAGAACTGGGAATCCCCGCCGAGGCCCGCAAACTCGTGTGTGAAGCTTGCATAAGTCCCCTCATGCGGCAGGGACTGGCTGTCGAGCGTATTGTAGGTCAGCGTCTGGGAAACAGATGACTGCACGTATCTGCCATGGTCGATCAGATTGACATACGGCGCCGACAATCTGTCGTCGGCTGTGAATGGATGGCCATCAGCTCCATATGCACCGTCGTTACTGTATTGGATCTCCTTGTAAGTGTAGCGGAGTGTCGTTGCCAGATCTTCGGTGATCGGAGCCGCCACGCGCAACGTGATCCCCTGCTCTGAATATCTGTAGTCAGTGTTCGCAGACGTTTCGTTACGAAAGATGTCGAAACCGGCCGCCAGACGATAACCGAGGAAATAAGGCTCGGTGAACGACAGCGAATAGGTACGGGCATTGTTGAGCCCTCCGCCCACCGCAATTCGAAGAAATTGGCCGCGTCCGAGGAAATTCTTTTCCTCCACTGAGGTCTCGAGGATCAACCCGTCGCCACCGGCCGAGTAACCGGCACCGATACCGAACGAACCGGTCGACTGATCCTCGACATCGACGACGATGACAACACGGTCGGGCGAGCTGCCCTGCTGCGTCGTGACGTTGACGGAGGTGAAGTAACCGAGTGCCTCGAGGCGACGCTTGGCCCGCGTGATCATTTCCTGGTTGAAGGCATCGCCTTCGCTGAAGTCGAACTCGCGGCGAATGA